>BMAG01000053.1 GCA_014132595.1 Gammaproteobacteria bacterium
TCCGCACCCGAATAGACTGCGGTGTGATTTCTACTAATTCATCATCCTCAATAAACTCCAATGCCTGCTCAAGCGACATTAAAATCGGTGGAATTAATAAAATATTTTCATCAGAACCCGCGGCGCGGATGTTGGTCAGCTGTTTTGCTTTGGTTGCATTGACCACCAGATCATTATCACGGGAGTGAATACCAATGACCATTCCTTCATACACTTCTGTTTGAGGAGAAATCAGCATGCGGCCTCTTTCTTGCAGATTCCATAACGCATAAGCAAGAGCAGTACCTGCTTGATTTGAAATAAGAACACCATTTTGTCGATGGGGGATTTCGCCTTTGACAGCAGGTCCGTAATGACTAAATACATGATGCATGATCCCGGTGCCGGATGTCATCGTTAAAAAATCCGTATGAAAACCGATGAGGGCGCGTGAGGGTACGATAAAATCTAAACGTACGCGGCCTTTGTCATCTTGCATCATATGTTTCAATTCACCTTTGCGTGAACCGAGTTGTTCCATGACAGAACCTTGGTGGGTTGTTTCCACATCGATGGTTAATGCTTCGAAAGGTTCTTGTGTTTCACCGTCAACTACTTTAGTAATAACTTCAGGACGAGAGACCGCAAGTTCATAACCTTCTCGGCGCATGTTTTCAATTAAAATAGAAAGATGTAGTTCGCCGCGGCCTGAAACTTTAAATTTATCAGGATCTGCAGTATCTTCAACCCGTAATGCGACGTTATGTAAAAGTTCTTTGTCCAAACGTTCGCGAATTTTTCGGCTGGTAACAAACTTCCCTTCACGTCCTGCAAAAGGAGATGTGTTAACTTGGAATGTCATGCTGACAGTGGGCTCATCCACGGAAAGTGCAGGAAGTGCTTCAACGCAAGTAGGATCACATAACGTATCAGAAATTTTTAGCTCCTCAATACCGGTGATTGCGACAATGTTTCCAGCGGATGCCATCGGAACTTCAGTACGTTCTAGACCTAAGTACTCTAGCACTTGCAAAATGCGGCCTTGGCGGACTTTATTTTCACGATCAATAATGCTCACCGCCATGTTTGTTTTAACTTGACCGCGGCGAATGCGTCCAACACCAATCATGCCTACATAGCTTGAATAATCCAATGTGCTGATTTGCATTTGGAAAGGACCGTCTAAATCAACCGGTGGGGGCGGCACATTCTTTACAATGGTTTCAAATAATAAATTCATGTTGTCTGATTTATCATTAGGATCCATGACGGCATAACCTAATAATGCAGAAGTATAAATAATCGGGAAATCTAATTGCTTGTCAGTTGCGCCCAAATTATCGAATAAATCGAAAACTTGATCGATGACCCAATCAGGACGTGCGCCTGGACGGTCAATTTTATTAATCACGACAATCGGATTTAAACCTTGGGCAAATGCTTTTTGTGTGACGAAGCGAGTTTGCGGCATGGGGCCGTCAACGGCGTCAACGAGCAATAATACGGAATCGACCATCGATAGAATACGTTCGACTTCACCGCCAAAGTCAGCATGGCCAGGGGTGTCAACAATATTGATTCGATATTCTTGGTTGGTGTTATTATCATGCCAGACGAGTGCGGTATTTTTCGCTAAAATGGTAATGCCTCGTTCACGTTCGAGGTCATTACTATCCATTACACGCTCTGTGTTGGTTGTTTTTTTAGAAAGGCTCGCTGTTTGTTGTAACAGTTTATCTACCAGGGTGGTTTTTCCATGGTCGACATGAGCGATGATTGCGATATTTCGTAATTGTTCTGACACGATTCCCTACCTATTTTGCTGTGTTGTTTTAAAAAAGCGCCCCATCTTACACTAAATGAGGCGGTTAAGCCAATTGTCGGTGCTATCTTCGGACGACAAGATGAGAAGTATTTTTTATCCTCCGCCTTCCTGACCTTGCCCCTGCGGAGGAAGGAACCCCTAGTAGCTGTGTTTTAGGTATGCAATGCGTTAGAATGCTTTCCAACAATTTATATAGAGTTAAACAATGTCACTAAAAATAGCTACTTGGAATGTGAATTCTTTGAAAGTGCGATTGCCGCAAGTCTTGTATTGGTTGGAGACGATGAAGCCCGATGTTTTGGCACTGCAGGAAACCAAGGTGCTAGATGTGGATTTTCCAGGAGAGGCTATTCGTGCAGCGGGGTATGAGGTCGTTTATAGCGGGCAGCGCACTTATAATGGTGTTGCTATTATTAGCCGTTTAGCAGCTTGTGATATTGTCACTGATATCCCGGGGCTGGATGATCCGCAGCGGCGGGTATTGGCAGTGACCATCGGCGATCTTCGGGTTATTAATCTGTATGTTCCCAATGGCGAAAGCGTTGTTTCGGAAAAATATCTTTATAAATTAGGCTGGTTAGACAAATTACAACTTTTTTTGGCGGAAGAATTAAAAGCGCATCCTAAGCTCGTCGTTTTGGGGGATTTTAATATAGCTCCAGAAGATCAAGATGTGCATGATCCCAAAGAATGGGAGGGGCGGGTGCTGTTCAGTGATAAAGAACGTGCCGCGCTTTCGAGGGTATATGAGCTTGGATTAATCGATTGTTTTAGGCTTCATCCTCAACCTGAAAAGAGTTTTAGCTGGTGGGATTATCGAATGAACTCATTTAAACGTAATCGAGGGCTTCGAATTGATCATATATTAGCCAGCCCTACCCTAAGTGCTCATTGTCATCGTAGTTATATCGATATAACCCCCCGATCTTCAGAGCGCCCATCGGATCATACCCCCGTTGTTGCTGAGTTTTTGGCTTGATTCATCCCCCGCTCTCGGCTATGATTGCCAACCTAATTTGAAATAAGTATGCTTTAATACTAAGCTTTAAAGCACACAGACAAGACACGATTGAGATTAAGAGGTTAATAAAGAATATGAAACAAGATATCCATCCACAATACAAAGACGTTAAAGTGACTTGCAGCTGTGGCAATACTTTTGAGACACGCTCCACCACAAGCAAAGATGTCTTATTGATTGAAGTATGCTCGATGTGCCATCCTTTTTATACAGGTAAGCAGAAGATCGTGGATACCGCCGGCCGTGTGGATCGCTTCCAGCAAAAATATGCACGTAAAAATGTTGCTAAGAAAGGCTCTGCTGTAGAACAAGATAAACAGAAGTAATCAGTCTGAAGCCAGGGATATTGTTAAAATGGAATTGTCTCGATTGCAAGTAGAATTAGTTTAGATATAAAGCGTCATTTAATAACTGACGCTTTTTTTTTAGCTAAATTTTAAAAAGGTATTAGGGTCATGAGAAAAGATCCAGTCAAAGCAGCACTCGATTATCACAGTTTCCCTGTCGCAGGAAAAATAAGTGTTGTTCCAATTAAGGCAACGGATACGCAAGAAGACTTAGCATTATGCTACACGCCTGGTGTTGCAGAGCCCGTGAAAGAAATTGCAAAAGATCACGCTGCAGCGTATCGCTATACGAGCAAAGGTAATTTAATTGGTGTTATTACCAATGGAACAGCAATATTAGGATTAGGAAATTTGGGAGCCTTGGCCAGCAAACCTGTTATGGAAGGTAAAGGTGTCTTATTTAAATTACTTGCGGATATTGATGTCTTTGATATCGAAATAGATTGTGAAGATATCCAGGGCTTTGTGGATACCGTTATTCGTATTGCTCCTACTTTTGGCGGAATTAATTTAGAAGATATTAAAGCGCCTGAATGTTTTATCATTGAAGAAGCTTTGCGTAAACAATTAAAAATTCCTGTGTTTCATGATGATCAACATGGCACAGCAATCGTTGTCGCTGCAGGGTTATTAAATGCATTAGATTTGCAGAACAAAGATATCCGTGAAGCACGAATTGTATTTGCAGGTGCTGGCGCTGCGGGTGTTGCCACGGCAAAACTGTTGATGGAATTAGGCGCACAGCCTGAAAATGTTTTGATGGTAGATCGCGTGGGTGTTATTCACCAGGAACGTAGAGATTTAAATGAATATAAAAAAGCATTTGCAGTAAGCACGACAAAGCGTTCTTTGATGGATGCTTTGGTGAATGCTGATGTCTTTATTGGATTATCGGGCCCCGATGTTTTAACGCCGGATATGTTAAAAAGCATGGCAAAAAAACCGGTTGTTTTTGCTTTATCTAATCCTGTGCCTGAGATCATGCCAAATCTCGCGCGTGAAATACGCAGTGATATTATCATTGCAACAGGCCGCAGTGATTTTCCGAATCAAGTGAATAATGCATTGTGTTTCCCGTATATATTTCGCGGCGCTTTGGATGTGCGGGCTTCCTGTATTAATGAAACAATGAAATTAGCAGCCGTGCATGCGCTTAAAGATTTGGCGCGAGAACCCGTACCTCAAGAAATGTTGATTGCCTATAAACACAAGCAGCTTGAATTTGGCCCAGAATATATTTTGCCGATGTTGCTTGATAAACGATTAAAGTCTCATGTCGCAGAGGCTGTTGCAAAAGCTGCGATTGTTTCAGGCGCTGCAAATGTAAAGTGTTCTGCGATTAGCCATGATTAGAGGTGAGCGGAATTCATAAGTAAGAAGGGAGATAGATGCTGGTGCTTGGGAGTTTCTAAACAACTATAATTAGGATCCTGACATGATAAATAACCGTGCAAAAATATATGTCTTAACTCCTTGGATCATTTGTTCCTTGGGCGCACTTTACTACTGTTACGAATATTTTTTACGTATTTCTCCGAGTGTGATGATTCCTGAATTGATGAAAGCCTATCAATTAACGGGAGCGGAAGTCGGGAATCTTTCTGCTTTTTATTATCACGCGTATGTTCCCATGCAAATTATTGTAGGGCTTTTAATGGATCGTTATGGCCCTCGTCGTTTGTTAGCCTTAGCTTGCCTTTTTTCTGTGATCGGTACTTATTTATTTGCGGGCGGCCATAATTTTGCGATGGCAGAATTGGGGCGATTTTTAGTTGGTTTCGGTGCTGCTTTTGCGTTTGTGGGCGCTTTAAAGTTAGCAACGATTTGGCTGCCGCCTAATCGTTTTGCTTTAATTTCAGGGATTATCACAAGCTTAGGTATGATCGGTGCGATGGCCGGCGATATCTTGCTGCGAAACCTGGTGGATGTCCTGGGCTGGAAAACAACAACCTACGCATCAGCCGGTGTCGGTGTTGTGCTTACCATTTTAATTTGGTCTATCGTTCGTGATGTGAATCCATCTCCTACGCATTCTCATTATCACGCAGAACGTATTTATTTTCATGACTTATTAAAAGGGCTATGGGGTGCGTTAAGAAATCCGCAAATTTGGTTTAACGGGATTGTGGGTTTTGTTTTATATCTTTCTCTTTCTGCTTTCGCAGAGTTATGGGGAATTCCTTATTTAGAACAAGCGCGCGGTTTATCACGCATTCATGCTGCCGATGCCAATGCGATGGTTTTCTTAGGTTGGGCCATTGGCGGACCTTGCTGGGGTTTATTTTCTGACTTCATTGGCAGACGTTGTTTGCCGCTTGTGATTGCTTCCCTTTCTTCACTGTTGGTGATTTGTGTGATTTTGTATTTCCCACATATTTCATATGGCTCCATGTCATTCTTGTTATTTTTATTTGGCTTTTTATCGAGCGGACAAGTTTTAGTGTTCGCCATCTGCCGTGAAGTAACTCATTATCGAATTGCAGGTACTGCAATTGCTTTAACGAATATGTTGGTCATGCTCGGTGGAAACTTGTTCCAGCCTGTCATTGGTAAATTGTTAGATATGGGTTGGACAGGCGATATGATCAATGGAACGCGTCATTATTCCATGTTGAACTATCAGACAGCATTGAGTGTGATACCCGCAAGCATTGTGATTGCAGTTATTTTAGTTTATTTCATTCGTGAGACGCATGCTGAGATTCCGATGGATGGAAGAGAGCATGGCGAGTGAGCTAAAGATTTAAAGTTGCGGGGTAATAAGCGTATTATTCCCCGCAATGATGTTATTCGTAATGCTTGTAAGTAATATGATGACGATGTACACGATAAGTGTCTATGCCGCCATCAGGAGCCCATACGGTTTCAGTGGGTGCAAGACGATGTTCGCAAATGCGCTGACCAGGGTAAATCACACCATTCACATAAACAGAACGTTCTATGTAGCAACGTTTATATTCCCGCGGCATATACACTTGTCGTACGACCATGGGCGCATAGGTTTCTTGTACGATCGGTTGAGGGTATCCTACAAAAAACGAGATTTTGTTAGCAGAACAAGCTGTTGCGGCAGATATACAGAATAAAGCGATTCCTAACTTTTTGTAAAATTTCGACATTTTAACCTCATTATCAGTGAATGCCTAAAATGAGAGCTCACAATAGCATAGTGGGTACAAGTTGTCCAATAGCGCATTACCTTTTTCGAAAAGGCTTTGAATGATATATGATAGGGGGATAGGTATTAAGGGAGTAAATATTCTATGCTGCATTGGGTCTTGGTTTTTCTTGTTGTTGCTATTATTTCGGGTCTTTTAGGATTTACTAGTGTTGCAGCGCAAGCTGCAGGCATCGCAAAAATTTTATTTTTTATTTTTTTGGTGCTTTTTGTGTTTTCGCTGGTTATGCATCTTGTTTCAAAAAATCGTAAATAAGGAGCTGTTATATGAAATCTATTACAACGACAATCGGTTTGATTCTTATCTTGCTAGGTATTTTGACATTTGTCTATCAAGGGTTTACTTATACAAAGCAGGAAAAAGTGGCTCAGTTAGGTGATCTGAATGTCACGACCTCTAAACAAGAAACGGTTCATTTCCCGCCGTTATTGGGCGGTTTATCTCTTGCGGTTGGAATTGTTTTAGTCGTCGTCGGACGACGAAAATAAACGTGACTTTTAAGCGTCACTCCATTTTTAAGTTCAATGCATTGTAAAAAGTTTCTAATTTTTGGATATCCTGATGGTTATCGATATACGAAATATAACCGTCAGGTCTAATTAAATAGATAGCATCCTTTTCTAATCCAGCATTTTCTGCTTGTTTGTTCCATGGAAATATATGAAGCTCTAGGTTTAAATTTTTTATGTCTATGGCAAATGTTTCACTGGCTTCACCATAAATATGGATTTGCCAATTCATCGATTTCAAAGATGAAAAATTATCGGTTGTCTCATATTTGACCCAAGGTAATCGATCGCCGCCGTACAAAGTGTTGGCATGACCTTTGCTTAATGCACTCTGTCGATAGTTGATTTTAATTTGAGAGGTGAGCTTGAAAAAAAATCGTCTGATCGAGGGTAAACGAAAAAGTAATGGCAAAAGATAAGGGAAAATAAAGCCGCGCCAGCATTTTCCAAGAAGTCCTTTGTCAGTCATGATCTGAAAGAGTTTGTCTGTTGTTTCGACAAGCTGATTGGCAAAAGTCTTGCGCTCAATTTCATAAGTATCTAGTAAACTTGTTGAAGCATTATCTTTTAAAACAGCTGCGATTTTCCAAGCTAAATTGATGGCATCACCAATACCGGTATTCATCCCTTGAGCGCCAGCAGGGCTATGTATGTGAGCCGCATCGCCCATTAAAAAAACATGATTTAATCTAAAATGATTCGCGACACGATGATGTACATGATAAGTAGAGAACCAGTTGAGGGATTCTACTTTTATGTCGGTGTTGTTTGAAAGAGAAGGCAGCACATCTTCAAATGTAATAGCATCTTTGTTTTCTCTTTCCTCTGGCACTATGCCAATCAATCGTAAAGATCCGGTGCTGCGCACGGGAAGCACTAGGCAGAAATCTTTCTGACTGACGCATATTTGTAGATTATGATTTGTGTAATCACCTCGTCTTGCCATCACATCTGCAACATAAAAAATCTGAGAGTAAGTTCCGCCAGGAAATTTAATATTAAGCCTGTTACGTATGGTGCTGCGTGCGCCATCGCAGCCGCAAAGATAAGCGAAATCGATTGTTTCAAGACCGCGCTCAGACTTTAGAGTAACTTCAACATGCTTTTTTTTCTGCGTGAATGTTTGAAGCTCTGTATTCCGCTCTATATTTACACCTGCGTGACGTAAATGTTCAATCAGGATTTTTTCATGTTCATCCTGAGGTAAAAATAAAAAAAATGGAAAAGGGCTTAAGCCTTTTCCCATATCGATTAATGGGAGCGAAAAAGTTTTGTCTCCATTTTTTCGGATAGTCAACATGTCAGCTTTAATGCCATTTTTTATAATTTCTTCTGCTAATCCTATTTGTTGATACTGTTCTAAGGTATGTGCCTGTATTCCTATCGCGCGGGATTCTTTGCCAGCATCTGCATTTTTATCAATAATGCGAACAGCAACGCCAAGACGCGTTAACCAAAGTGCGAGAATTAACCCTGTTGGCCCTGCGCCGACAATAAGAACCGGTGTTTTCATGATCACATCCTTTTGAAAAATAATAACGCATATAAATGACAATCGATTAGTTTTTAAATATTCTTAATGTAATATGTCATATTATTATAATTAGAATAAACCTAAAGGATTTGGGTTGAAAGATATTTTAGGGGGTTCTATATTCGTCTATCAGTTATAGTTTTAT
This sequence comes from Gammaproteobacteria bacterium, assembly GCA_014132595.1. Lineage (GTDB taxonomy): Bacteria > Pseudomonadota > Gammaproteobacteria > DSM-16500 > DSM-16500 > UBA4722. The sequence goes on from BMAG01000053.1 coordinate 8,540, forward strand.
ACAAAAAGTGTGAGGTATGCCATGTCATTATTAGAAAAAATTACCAGATTAGAAAAAGAAGCCGAAGATTTTGGATTTAAATGGGAAAAGGTAAATCAGATCATGGCGCAAATTCACAGTGAATGTGACGAAATTACCGTTCATTTAAACGATCCAGCAAGTGATCCTGATAAAACTAAATTACAAGAAGAGATCGGCGATCTATTGCATGCTGTATTTTCTTTATGTGTTTTTTGTAAATTATCACCACAAGCGACACTGGAAAAAACATTGGCTAAATTTGAAAGACGCCTTGAGGCAGTAAAACAGATTGCTAAAGCGCAGGGATTAAACTCTTTGGAGGGGAGATCTTTTGATGAGCTAATGGGTTATTGGGAAAAAGCAAAAAAAAGAGTGTGATGATGCGTTGATATTGTTACAAACAAATTTCTTGTTTTAAAAAAACATTCGCTATATAGTCTCAACTCTGTGAAATATATACAGAAACAGACATTTTATGTTTGTGATAATAATAACAACGAGGAGGTTGTGTTGTCTCACCTAAAAAAATCAAAATTGATATCATTTCATCGACAATCTTATAAATAACAAGACGAGCGCGCATTTTGCGTTCTGTTTATTTAAATTGTCAAAATATAAAATACAAGGGAGGGAAATATGTCTGATACAAGAACTATATTAACTGCTACAAAAAAACCCGAAGAGAAACATCAACCACTACCAAAACTTGAAAAAAAATTAACAGAAGAAGAAACCTTACGCCTGATACAAGAGAGAGGGGAAAAGAAATTTTACAATTATGCGGCACAAAGAGCGCGTATATCTAAAAAAGAAGACCTGTTTGCAAGAACTGATTTTGGAACAGAAGAAGAACAAAGTACCTTAATAAAAGATGCCGATGTTGCGGCTTACCTCGAGAGTCTTCCTGATTTTACACCGGGCTCCGTTTTTGCTGTAGAACACAGTGAAGGGATTGGGCAGGTCGTAAAAGGAAAGCAAACGGCTCCAAATATTTTAACACTGAGCAATGTTCCCGTAAAAAAGATAGATTTATCAGAATATGGACTTAACCTAGATGATTTACTGAAAGAGTTTGGGTTAACAACCATAAAAATGAGTGTCGACCATGTGATGAGCGGTATTGGAGTGACGGACGATGCGCCTGTCATTGGGTATCATTTGACTTCTGGCGGCGAAAAAGAAAAACAAGAAACAAGACAAAAAGAAATCAAACTTATTCAAAAGGTGATGATAGCGGTAGATAAAAAACATGGTCACTTTTACTCCGGCGGTGATAGCAATGATAACCTTATTAAAATTTCTCTGAGCGGAAAAACACCTGAAATAAAAGATGGACATATGGTGATGAACGAAAGCATCCGCGAAGTGTTGGATGGGTTAAACGGCGTCACGCTTGAATTGCTTAATTATTCCAATGTAAAAATTAAAGAACGCGGTCCTAGAATAAATCGTCAGCTATTAGGCCCTGGGTCTTCCACTAACCAACAGGATAAATATAAATCTGATGCGGCTTCTAAATTTCGAGCGGAGAAAGGTACTGTGCGTCGAGAGGGAGATAAACGTAATAGTGAACTACTTGCTCATTATCCTCTTCCGCGTGAAGGTACAGAAGAATATTTAGCTACAAGCGATAGTGTGAGCGATCATCGACCTTCTTTAATTGAAGATGTAAAAAAAGAAATAGCAGTCGCCTTTCGCGGAGGACAATTGCAAGAGGGGCCAAAGGCCTTTACAGATCCCAAAAAACTCTTTAAATATCCCGAGGCCTTTAAAAAGGATGAGAATGGCAACGAAATTATTAAAGAAGAAGTCATAAAAGCAGACGTTGAAGCGATTAAAAAATTCTACGCATTGCTTGTTTCAAACTGCGCTAGAACGCCTTTAGAAAATCCTTTGGAAATTCCCAAAGTTGATCCTAATGCAATTAAAGAACCACTGACAGCCTTGGGATATTTGGACAATTTTTATCAATCCTTATCTAAAATAGGTATAGATCCTTTTGTATCGGACGATGAAATGGTGGCGCAGTTTAACTTTGATGATGTAGAACAAGTTAACCGCTTGAACGTATCTTTGAAGAAAATAGGTATGCCTCCTATTAGAACGGCGGAAGAGTTGAAGGCTGCTTTGATTGCTAAAGAACAGGCGGGTGGTGCTCCAGAAGACAAGCAGAAAGACCATCAGAGAGCTAGTTTTGTTCGTCTTGCCTTACGCGATGCAGGAATCAATCCGTTTAAATCTGAAGAAAAAATGATGTCAACGTTTCGCTATACGGATGAAAATCAGTTAGATAAATTGGCAGAAGCCGTCAACAAATTTCTTCGGGTGCAAGCGATAGAGCCTGAAGAAAAAGAAGCAGCGTTTACGACTGAGTTAAGAAAATCGTTTAAAAAGTCTATGATCGAACTTTTCAAATCGGATGAATTTGAGGAAGGCTATCATCAATGGGCGAATCCGGAACATGTAAAAGAATATGGTCATATTCGCAGAGGGAGTGTACCTAATGAGAACGCAGCGCTCGAAGCACTTGCGGATAGTATTCTAGAGTATGCCAATGCACCATCCGATAGTGGAAGTAGATCACCGCTGAATCGATGGTTTCAAAAAGCGCTTCGTCGAGAAATCAGTGGAGGTTATGTTATAGTCGCTGGGAAAATGCCAACCGTTCAAGATATGCGACGAGAACTCTGTATCGAAAATGGTTTATATTATGCGATAGAGCGCGCTCGTAGAAAAACATTTGTATTAAAAATTACAGAAACTTCTACGAAAGGATTGGGCATAAACTCAAAAGAGCCGCTGGTGGGTAAGCTATATGCTGAAACCGCAGAAGACTTTTTGTGGTTTATTAAAAATCGTCAAACAGCGCTTCTGCAAATGACAGCGCAAGCTGAACAAAATGCAAATGCAACCCTTTCTGGCAAAGCTAAAGCTTCTGCGAATCCCTATAGTTCTTTCTCAAAAACTCTGCAGCAGTCTCGAGAACAAGCTCAAGCTGTCAGAGAAAGAGATGTTGCAACGAGATATCAACAAGTTCGTGGAAGAATGGGGTATTAATTTTATCCTCGATGTGCGCAGGGCTAAAGGAGGTGTTGCTTCTTTAGCCCTTATTTTTTTCAGTGTTTTTTTTGAAACGCCAAAAAAATTGTTCTATTTTTTTGATATGGTCTATGGATTTTTCAGCTGAGAATTACGAGGAATCGACTTATCTTTGATGGTTTTGGCAACATGACTTTGAATATGGTGGCCAGAGGTGGAATCGAACCACCGACACAGGGATTTTCAGTCCCTTGCTCTACCAACTGAGCTATCTAGCCTTGAAGATATATCTAGAAAGGCGATATTAAATAGATTCATCGCCTTGGAGTCAAGCATTTATTCTGGGGGAATGTAACCCGCTGGTTTTTGACCGCCTGATTCGAAAAGAAACAACTCCATTTCGCGCGCTAAGAACTCACGCGCCTTGGGATCTAGCATGTTTAGACGGTATTCATTGATCAGCATGGTTTGATGAGAAAGCCATTGCTGCCAGGCTTCCTGAGAGATTTCGGCATAGATTCTTTTGCCAAGTTCTCCGGGATAGGGTTGATATTCTAAGCCTGCTGCTTGTTTTTTCAGTTTGACGCAATCAATCATGCGGGTCATAGCGATTTCTCTAAATTGTTTAATAATAATTTGACAGGGGCGGGCAGACCCACTGTTTGAGATTGTGTCAGGTTATACCAAATTTGTTGGGCATCTTCCATGATTTTGCTGCTTATGGTTTTTACAAAGACGATTACCGGTCTGATTTCTAAATGGAAATGGCTAAAAGTATGCCGAAAAGATTCGCTGAAAGTGAGTTGCTCTGTTGTTAATTGAAACCGTTGTTTGCAAATTTTACGAATTTCATCGGTTGATGGGGTTCCAGGAATTTCGGGCAGGCTCCATAGGCTGGCCCATATACCAGCGGGTGCGCGTTTTTCGAGTAAAACCAGATGAGATTGCTTGCGTAAGATGAGCAAGGTAACTTGGCGTGTGGGTAATATTTTGCGAGGCTTTGTGGCGGGTAATGTTTTTTCTATACCTTGTGCATGGGCGATGCAATAGGGTTGGTAAGGACAAGATGTGCAGCGCGGCTTTCCTCGAACGCAAAGTGTCGCACCTAAATCCATGATGGCTTGACTATAATCTGCTGTGCGCACTTTTGGCGTGTATTGCTCGGCAATATCCCATAGTTGATCGAGAATGCTGGCGGTTCCTGGCCACTCGGTAATGCCTTTTAATCGCGTTAAAACGCGCTTAACGTTGCCATCTAAAATGGTAGCGGATTTATTGAATGCAATGGATAAAATAGCACCTGCGGTTGAACGGCCGATGCCAGGTAATTTTTCTAATTCACTTAATTGATCTGGAAATTTACCGTTATATTTTTCTGTAATAATTTTTGCAGCTTTATGTAAGTTACGAGCACGATTGTAATATCCTAATCCTGTCCATAAATGTAAAACGGCATCTTCATGGGCTTCACTGAGTTTTTCTACGGTAGGGAAATGTTCTAGAAAACGATTGAAGTAAGCAATCACGGTGCTCACTTGAGTTTGTTGTAACATGATTTCAGAAATCCAGACTCGATAAGGCGTTTTATCTTGCTGCCAAGGTAAATCTTTGCGTCCTGCATGATCAAACCATGTTAAGAGAAGTTGCTGAAATTTCTCAGGCGTTAATTTTAAATTTTTTTGCATATCGTTTTTTTATTTTTATAAGTGAAACAAAATTACCAGGGACGAGGTTGCTCATTATGATGATGAATAAATTCATAAACTAAATTAGCGGCTAATTTAGCTGTGTGATGATCAAAATCATAACGTGGTGATAACTCAGCGATATCATAACAAACAACTTTACCTGAAGCTGCAATTTGTCTTATTAATGGGATGACATGCCAAGGATATAAACCTAAAGCTTGAGTTGCGCTGACGCCAGGTGCAAAGGCAGAACTAAAAACGTCCAAACAAAGACTAAGATAAATAATTTCATTTTGATCAATAATACGATCAATAAAATCAACCACTTTCTCTAATTGTCCTTGATGCAATTCATCAGCCCAAATAATTTTTGCATTATGGCGTTTGGCGGTCTCGAAAGTTTGTCGAATATTACCGGCATGTTGTATGCCGATGCAGTTATAATCAAGTCGTTTATTTTGTGCTAGATGGGCTGTAGCGATTTGTAGAAAAGGCGAGTTGGATGTGCCAAGATTATCTTCGAGTGTGGGACGCATATCGAAATGTGCATCAAAATTGATAATACCCAAGGATTGTTTGGTAAATGTTTTTGCAATGCCTTGATAATGCCCCCAAGCAAGTTCATGTCCGCCGCCTAGTACGATGGGGTTAATGCCTTTTTGAAGAAGGATCGCGACGACTTCACCCAGGGCATATTGTGATGCTTCTAAATCACCATCCGTACAGATAATATTTCCTACATCAAAACAAACGCCCGTTTCTTTTTGCAGCGGCAATCTGGCTAATGCTTGCCGCAATGCGGCAGGACCTTCAGTTGCACCGGGTCGGCCATGATTACGACGAATACCTTCATCGCATTTGAAGCCGATTAAGCCAAACGTCGGTTGTGTCGCGTGGGCTGGAAGAGCGTCTAGCAAATTTAAGAGTTGAATTGTTTGAAAAAAACAAGAACCTGGAGGCGTATCAGTACGGCCCTTCCATTGATTGGGGTCAGGTGCAAGATAGTGGGTTTGCCAGGTCATAAGTATTTATGCTCAATGAAATTAGAATGGTTATGTTCATTGTAAGAGGCTTTTGTAGTAAATAACAAGCCGTGGAAGATAAAACTCAAAAGTTGGAGAATTCGTGCATTAAAAAAGGGGGAGTGACTTCCCCCTTTTATATATTTTACGCATTAATGGAAGTTTTCGTTCCCATTAATTGAATGTAATCTTTAGTGCTTTGTACGGTGGCATACATGGATTGCAATGCAGCCAAAAAAGCATGGTGTACAGTTTGTGCAGGAATGAGAATGCTATTAAATTCCAAATTCATCGTAGCGCATGCATCGCTTAGTAAAGTGCAGCTGATACCTAAATCATAAGCAGCTCTAACGGTTGCATCAATGCTCATGTGTGTCATCATGCCGGTGATAACTAAGTGATTGATTTGATGCTTGATTAAATAGGTTAGCAATGAAGTGTCTTTAAAGCTGTTTGGATAATGTTTTTTGATGACTGTTTCGTTTTTGACGGGTTGTACATTGTTATGAAACTCCACACCTTTTGTACAAGGTAAAAAATGAATTGCATCAGGGCGTGTGGAAATATGTTGAACGTGTATTACGGGTAATTGTTTTGCGCGGTATACTTGTAAGACTTCTTGTGCTTTAGCGCAGGCTTCCGTGCTTTTTTCTAACGGCATTCTGCCATTAGGAAAATAATCATTTTGCATCTCAATCATAAGTAATGCGGAATTCATCGTCATCTCCCTTAAGGTCTAGTCCATCATAGCCCCATATTAAATCGGCTTTTAGTAAATTAAGCAATAGGTTATACTGAATTTTAATACGAAAAAACAACAAAATTATTAAATTGTAAGATTTTTGACAATATGAAACTATTTTTTGAGCCGCTGAATGCGGAAAAAATTCTCAATGCGATTGTTCCTGTCAATCAATCCTTGTTAACAAAATTAGAAATTTTTGAAACGATTGATTCAACGAATCAATATCTTTTAGATCGGGCGAAAATGGGTCCTTCGGGATGGGTATGTTTGGCAGAACAGCAGACACAAGGACGAGGAAGACGAGGCAGAAGCTGGTTTTCAGAGCCCGGCTCGAGTGTGATGTGCTCGTTATTGTGGCGTTTTTCAAATGAACTTGTTGATGTTTCTGGATTGAGTATTGCCGTAGGGGTGATGCTTACGCGCGCTATCAAAAAATTCGGTGTGCTTACTGGTATCCAGCTGAAATGGCCTAATGATGTTTTGTATGCTAACCGAAAATTGGCAGGCATTTTATTGGAAAGGCGGGGCGAGAATATCATCATAGGATTGGGTTTAAATGTGAAGTTTTTGAAGCCTGTGTCCGCTGAATATATTGATCTTGCGGAAATAACAGATCAATCCATTTTAGATCGGAATTATTTGACGGGATTAATCCTCGAGGAACTATTCAAAGGATTGTTAATTTATCAGGCAAAAGGATTGGCTGCCTTTATAGATGAATGGCGGCTTCTTGATTTTTTTGTTAACAAAGAAGTGGCCGTGTCTACAACTGAAAAAACAATCGTTGGCACAGCCCAAGGTATTAACGAACAGGGCGAATTATTAGTATTAGACCAAGCGCAAACATTACAGCGTTTTTGCTATGGTGATGTGACTGTGCGTCGTTATCTGGAATAAACACCCATTAATTCAGCTTTAGCAAGCACATGTCCTTCCATCGCTTCCTCAACTTGTTTTTTCGTTGATTTATCAGCAAGCGTTAATTGTGAGTCAAGTGCAAATAATTTGAAAAAATAACGGTGCTCGCCATCAGGAGGGCAAGGCCCATAATAGCTCAATGTTTTGCCTGTTCCTAATCCATGCTGACCAGAAGGTTCTTTCCCTTCTTCAATTTGTGTCGTATTGGGAGGAATATTAAAAACAATCCAATGATCCCACATTTGATCTTCGCGAATATATTTAGGAACATCAGGATCATCCATAATGAGCACAAGGCTTTTTGTATTGGATGGAATATCGCTAATCGTTAATGGCGGACTGATATTGGCTCCATCGCAAGTATATTGAGTGGGTATGGATTCTTCATGTTTAAACGCGCTGCTTGTCAGTTTCATAGTTGAGTCCTTCTTCGTGTAATGCTTTTTTGATCGTGGGCTTTTGGAGAAGATCTGAAAAATAACGTGATAAATGGGGCCATTCATGGATATCTATTTTAAAAAGCGGCAGCCACGTCAATATCACAAATAAATAAGCATCAGGTAAGGTGAAATCATCGTCAAGTAAAAATTTATGCCGCAGATTTTTGTCGACATAGCTTAGCTTATTTTTTAATGCAGGTTTAAAAATGTCATTTTTTAATTCTTGTGGTACCCCAGGGTGGAATAAAGGACCGCAGCCTTTGTGTAATTCGGTGGAAATGTAATTTAACCACTCTAACACACGGTACCGTTTGAAATCGCCTAAAGCGGGCAATAATTGTGTAGCATGATGTTTATCTGCCAAATATTGTTGAATGACGGAGTTTTCTGTCAGAATTTCATTGTTATCGGTTACTATGACGGGAACTGAACCTTTGGGATTAATTTGTAAGTAATCTTGCCCTGTCGAGGTTTTTTTTGTTTTTAGATTGACGTTTTCATATTCAGAGTGTAATCCGATTTCGTTTATAATAATACGGACAGCAAGAGAGCAGGTGCCAGTGGCATAGTATAGTTTCATAGCAACTCCTTGTGAAATAGATCAAATCAATTTGCGATTCATTATGGTATATTAAGCGGAGTTATGTAAGCAATGTGTTTGTCATTTTAAATATTAATGAAAAGAGATTTGAGAGGATACTTTTAATGAACTTTGCATTAGCGATAGAACATCCTGTAATTATCCCCAGTAATGAAGTACACCTTGATGGTATTTTGCATATACCCACAGACGCAAAAGGTTTAGTTTTATTTGTGCATGGCAGCGGCAGCAGCCGATTTAGTCTTCGTAATAAGCAGGTGGCAACTGCATTAAATGAAGCAAAAATTGCAACTTTACTTTTTGATTTATTAACGGCGGAAGAAGAGATTGTTGATGACCAAACGAGAGAGCTGCGATTTGATATTGAATTTTTAGCGTCTCGTTTAATAGATGTAACTGATTGGTGCATAGAGCAGTTTGTGACAAGTCCTCTCGAGATAGGTTATTTTGGAGCAAGTACAGGAGGGGGTGCGGCATTGATGGCTGCGGCACAAATGCCAGATAAAATAAAAGCGGTGGTTTCCAGAGGCGGACGACCTGATTTAGCAGGCGACTCGTTGGCGCAGGTCAAGTCGCCGACTTTATTAATTGTTGGAGGCAATGATGAGGTCGTGATTGAACTCAATAAAAAGGCGATGTCTAATTTGCACTGTATTAAAAAGCTTGAAATAGTACCAGGCGCAACCCATCTTTTTGAAGAACCGGGAGCCCTCGATCAGGTTTCGAAGCTTGCAAAAATGTGGTTTACAAAATATTTACATCCAAAGTAATAAGATATTCAGGGAGGATATCATGCATTCGGAAGTGAATGAAAAAATAATTGCCTTACTTAATGAAAGTGTGGAACCGCTTTTTGAGACAGATAACAAATATTCCTCTCTATTAGATAAAATTGGAGATGCTTGTTTTGTTTTAATTGGCGAAGCCTCCCATGGAACTCATGAATTTTATCAGGCGCGCGCTGAAATCACGCAACAATTAATGATGAAAAAAGGGTTTATGGCAGTTGCCATCGAAGGTGATTGGCCTGATGCCTATCAAGTTCATCGTTATTTGCAAGGTCTTGGTAATAAAGAAAATTGGAAGCAAGCGTTTGATGGCTTTGTTAGATTTCCAACATGGATGTGGCGAAATAAAACTTTAATTCCTTTTTTTAAGTGGTTTCGAGAATATAATGAGAGTCTACCATCCTCTGCAAAGAAACTCGGCTTTTATGGATTAGATTTATATAGCTTAAATACATCGATGCAAGCCGTTATTAATTATTTAATAAAAATTGATCCTGAGGCTGCAAATCGTGCGCGAGAACGCTATAGTTGTTTTGACCATTTGGGAACTGATCCGCAAACCTATGGATATTTAACCAGTGAAGGACTCAAAAAACCCTGTATTAAAGAAGCCTTTGATGAAGTGATTGAATTACAACATCGTGCTTTTGAATATGTGCATCAGGACGGCCTTTCGGAAGATGAATATTTTTTTGCAATTCAAAACGCGCGGCTAGTTGAGGATGCAGAAAAATATTATCGTTCTATGTATGAAGGCAGAGTATCTTCCTGGAATGTGCGTGATACTCATATGTTAAAAACATTAAATACTCTTTCGGATCATTTAGAAAGAAAATTTTTAAAGCCTGCTAAAATTGTTGTGTGGGCGCATAATTCTCATGTGGGCGATGCGGCAGCGACTGAAATGGGCTCAAAGGGTGAGGTGAATTTAGGTCAGCTAGTGCGAGAGCATCATGGAGATATAAATACTTTTTTACTAGGGTTTTCGACCTATGAGGGAACAGTCGCGGCTGCTGATGATTGGGATTGTCCTGCTAAACATAAGCGAGTTAATCCTGGTATGAAAGGAAGTTATGAAGAATTATTTCATTTATTAAAACATAAAAATTTTCTTTTAGACTTAAGAAAAAATAAAGAGCTTGAACATTATTTTAAAATTCCTCGTTTGCAGCGCGCGATTGGTGTGATTTATCGTCCTGATACGGAACGTCATAGCCATTATTTTTTTACGCAATTAACAAATCAATTTGATGCAATCATTCATTTTGATAAAACAACAGCTTTAGAACCCTTAGATAAAAATGCAGAATGGGATCCTGAAAATCCATTATAGACATTAAAAAACAAGCCAATAAGTCATACATCCGCTGAATAATATAATGAGCAGGCATAGTGAAGTTTCAAGAGCAAATCTAGCAGGTGTCAGGCTCCATAATAATACAAATTTTGATATAAAGCTGGCTAAAATAGCGGTTGATAATGCTGAGATTGCCGTGGTGCTTGTTAAATGATGATCAAGATACAGTAAAGCAGTCGCGAGAGAGATACCATGTATTTCTAAAAGCCCGCCTAAAAATGAAACAATAAAAATACCTTCTGTTCCCACATAGCGTTTTGCAATAACGACGAGTACTAATGTAAGTGCAATAAAAATAGAAGTCTTCAATATAGAGGATAAATTTAATGGACTTTTAATATTTATTAGGGCTTTTTCGTTTTTCTTTTGGCAACTAAGTAATAATGCAGTGAGAATAAAAGCAGTCACGATCATAACAATCAGGGGCTTGAACATGAAAAAAAATAAAGTGGATGAAGCAACGAAGATGATAGCCATAATTTCTATAAGCATGGCCATGGTTGCAAGCATGGCTGATGCAATAACAGAAAATTTGAAATGAGGGTGAATGCGTAAAGTTTGTGACAAATTAGCAAATACGGCTGTGCTTGAGATCAATCCGCCTAAAAATCCAGTGAGAGCCATGCCAAAACGTTCTCCAAACAAACGAATGGTGATATACCCTGTAAACTGGATAGCAGCAATTGTTACAATTAAGATCGCGAAATTGTAGGGGTTAAATAAGTCCCAGGGGTCAATTGTGTGATTAGGTAAAATAGGTAAAATGCCGAGTGCAAAAATCACAAATATAATGGCGGTTTCTATTTCATGGGGCTTGAATTTTTTTCTTGCCAGGGCATGCAGGCGTTGACGTTCAATTAAAACGAGTAAAACAAGTGCGCTTACGATAATTGCAACAAAACGGGATGCGGGAACCATGTAACCTAAGCAAAAAACAATGGCCGCAGAAATTTCTGTTGTAATACCAATATCAATTTTCTTCCGTGATTTATCGGATGAGCGAAGGTACCCAAATATAATCATGCTAAATACAAACATGCTAATAATTAAAGTGAGAGGTAGTTGATTTAATATCGAAGCCAGTGTTCCAAGTAAAGCGAATAAAATGAATGTACGTACTCCAATCGCTTGAACGCCTTCTTCATGACTGTGTTCACGCTCAATTCCGATGAGTAAACCTATTAAAAATGAAATCGTAAATGATAATAATATAGCAGGCATCTCAAATTCCCTTTATTGGATTTTGTGTAAAAGATAAAGTCATGGGCATACCACAGCAGATCCTGTGAAGCGTCCATAACGAAGATCATCCAGTGCGCTGTTGGCCTCTTTTAATGGATAGGTATGAACCTCAGTTTTAATAGGTATTTGAGGAGCCAATGCCAGAAATTCTTCGCCATCTTTTCGAGTGAGGTTTGCTATGGAGCAGATTGTACGTTCGCCCCAAAGCATTTCATAAGGAAAACTTGGAATATTGCTCATATGAATACCGCCGCAGACAATGATGCCTCCTTTCGCGGTATGTTGGAGTGCCAGTGGTACCAACTCTCCTGCCGGTGCAAAAATGATCGCTCCATCCAGTAAATCTTTGGGTGCAGAGTCAGTGCCTCCCGCAAAGGTTGCGCCTAAGGTATAGGCAAATTCTTGAGCTGCGACATCTCCTGGTTTTGTAAATACAGATATTTTTCGATTTTGATGCCGAGCGATTTGAATCACAATATGGGCGGCAGAGCCGAATCCGTAGATACCCAAGTGTTTAGCATTTCCTGTTTTTGAGAGCGCTCGATAGCCGACTAATCCCGCACATAATAAAGGAGCGGCGTCCTCATCGGAATAGTTTGATGGAATGGAAAAGCAAAATCGAGAATCTGCTACACAATATTGCGAAAATCCGCCATCTATTTGGTAACCGGTAAAAGTGGGTTGGTCACATAAATTTTCGCGATCAGAAAGACAAAATGAACAGGATCCGCAGGTTTTCCCTAACCATGAAACACCCACTCGTTCTCCTATCGAAAATTTATCGACATTTTCTCCTTTTTGCTCAATCACGCCCACAATTTGATGACCCGGTATCAACGGTAATTTGGGATTTTTTAATTCCCCATCAAGGACGTGTAAATCAGTACGGCAAATCCCGCAAGCTTTTATTTTAATTAAAATTTCGTTAGCGTTTGGTACAGGTTTTTTCAATTGAGTGTAGGTTAATTCTTGTTTTTGTTGTTCTAGCAGCATGGCATGCATCATGCATCTGTCTCCTTCTAATGAATCAATACCTGTCTGCGTAATATTGCTTGAAAGTCCTTTTATGAATAATATAGTACTCAACGACAGGGTTTCAATAAAAAAGAAAATATTATGAATTTATTTGTAAATCAAACAGTTCGCCTGAATGGGCATCTGACACCTCCAGGATCGAAATCACAAAGCATTAGAGGTCTTATGTTGGCATCCATGTGTCGGGGTGAGTCCACACTAAAAAATATCCTGCATTCGGATGATACCCAAGATGCAATCCATGTTTGTCAATCATTGGGCGTTACGATCGGTGAATCAAAAGATCTTATAACAGTAACAAGCAAAGGTTTACCATTCGATGCGCCCTGTTCGGAGATTTACTCTGGAAATTCAGGTCTTGCAACACTTTTTATCATGCCAATTCTGGGCTTAAGACGATACTCAAGTGAACCTATCATCTTAAATTGCGGTGAACAAATGCGGCAACGTCCCATCAAGCCACTGGTAGATGCATTGAGAAATTTGGGTCTTACTATTCAGTATTTAAAAAATGAAAATACTTTACCGATTCGTATCTCAGGTGAATTGGCGGGCGGCGTGACAAACGTTGAAGGTTTTATTTCGCAATACTTATCAGCACTTCTTCTTGCTTTACCTTGTGCATCAGGAGATAGTGAAATAACGGTTAAAAATTTACAGGAACGTCCTTATGTCGAGATGACATTAAATTGGCTTAAAGAACAAAATATTCTGTTTCATCATATTTCAAATGCTGAAATGGATATTTTTAAAATAAAGGGTGGTCAGTGCTACCAAGAGATTCATACTATAATACCTGGTGATTTTTCATCTGCTTCTTACCTTATTGCGGCCTGCGTATTAATTCCTGGGGAAGTTAAAATATCAGGATTAAATATGGAGGATGTTCAGGGCGATAAAAAATTGATTGCAATTTTGCAAGAAATGGGCGCAGATATTCTTGTAAAACCAGAGTATTTACTTATTCGGGGCGGGAAAAAATTAACGGGAATAAAAATAGATGCACATGATATTCCCGATCTGCTGCCTGTTCTTGCGGTGATAGGAACTGCGGCTTTTGGAAAAACTGAAATTAGAAACGTTGCGCATGCAAGAATTAAGGAAACCGATCGCATCCGTTCAATGGCGAATGGTCTCTCACGCATGGGTGCAAGCTTAATTGAAGAATCAGATGGATTAATCATTTTTCAAAGTCAACTTCAAGGTGCTAGCGTAAAAGGTTATGGAGATCATCGTACTGTGATGGCATTAAGCATTGCCGGCATGATTGCAGAGGGAAGTACCCTCATTGATGATAGTGAATCGATTGATAAAACCTTTCCTTCTTTCGTGTCCACGATGACTTCAATCGGTGCGAAAATGGAGGTTAGAGATGGAATTACTGCGTAGTCCTATTCTGTTAGTTGGGTTTAAACATACGGGTAAATCCACGATCGGAAAGAGTCTTGCAAGCAAACTAGATATTCCTTTTTTTGATTTGGATCAACGAACCGAATGGATATATGAGAAACAATTTAACGAAAAAAAGACTTGTCGGCAAATCATGCAAAAAAGAGGTGAAGATTTTTTTCGGAATTTAGAAGGCAATGCATTATCTGAAGTTATCACCTTTAAGCCATCCGTGATATCGCTTGGTGGCGGAGCACCGCTTCAGTCTTGTAATAAAAAACATATATCATCTGGCATTGTGGTACACGTCACGGCACCCAAAGATGTTGTTCTTGAACGAATACGTACTACTGGGTTGCCTGCTTTTTTTAATTCAGAACAGGAGATGTTGGAATCTTTTAATCAAATGTGGGATGATAGAGATAAAATTTACAAAAAGATAAAAAGTTTTTCGGTCATCAATATAGGTACCCTTGATAATGTTGTTTTTGAGCTTATTGAAAAACTCAAAGAGCATTTGAATATTGCTTCTTCTATGGAGTCTATCCTTGATTAATAACAAAACCCGCCTGAATCTGGTCATTGGAAATCCATTGGATCATTCTAAAAGCCCTCTATTGCATAATGCAGTCTACAATCATTTAGATTGTAATGCCCTGATGCTGGCTCATGTGACGGAACATTTATCCTCGACTGTCGATGCTCTAAAAACGTTATCAGTGGATCTTGCCGCAGTTACCATGCCTTATAAAGAATCCATTGTGTCATACCTCGATGAGAAGAGTCCTGAAGTTAAGAAATTAGAAGCAGCAAATACGGTTATCAATCATAAAGGTAAATTAACGGGTTATAATACAGATGTTGATGGTATTGCCTATGCTTTTCGTCATATCTCACTTGCAAATAAAAATGTTTTAATCCTGGGAGCAGGCGGCGCTTCACGTGCTGCGGCATACGTTCTCAATCAACAAAACGCAAATCTATTATGGCTAAATCGGACACCGAAGCATGTGCTTCCTTTACTCGAAATGTTCGGCGGCATCCTTGTTGATGCGGATTCAATAAATCAGTTACCGATAGACGTTATTATAAATACAACTCCCTTAGGCATGTTTCCATTGGTGCATCTTTCGCCGCTACCTTCTTATGATTTTAGAAAGGATCAGGTCATTTTTGATATGGTATATAATCCCATGGAAACATTATTAATAAAAATGGCTAAACAAAAAGGTGCAATGTGTATTTCGGGACTTGAGATGTTCATCGGTCAAGGATTAAAACAAATTGAATTATGGCTCGATAGATCCATTGTGACAAATGAAATCATTGAGTTGGTACGCGCTGAACTCCATTCTTCGCTCAATCCTCTTTCGGAGTTGGCATGAGCGATATCGTTGTTAACAAAAAAACTGAATCAATGATTGAAACTCAGATTGTAATGAAAATTCCTGCGAGGAATGCCATAGTATGCCCGATACAAATCGGAATGAACTTGCTTGCAACGCCCGAAAAATGGTTGCCCGATGATTGGCAAAAGAAACGCATTGTCATTATTACAGATGAGACAGTCCATAAAATTTACGGTAAATATTTATTAGAAGTCCTCAAAGAAGCAAAGCCGCTTTTATTCTCCTTTATTCCGGGTGAACAATCTAAAAATGCACAAACCAAACTTGCAATCGAAGAAAAAATGCTAGAAGCGGGTTGCGATAGGCAAACGCTTCTATTAACTTTGGGCGGCGGCGTTGTGGGTGATCTAGCAGGTTATATTGCGGCAACCTATATGAGAGGAATTTCATATATTCAAATACCAACAACCTTGTTAGCGATGGTCGATAGTAGTGTCGGCGGGAAAACAGGGATCAATGTTCCTCAAGGCAAAAATTTAATTGGCGCTTTTTGGCAGCCCGTATGCGTAGTGGTTAATATAGATTGTTTAAAATCATTGCCTGAAATTCATTTGATTAACGGCTTAGTGGAAGCCATCAAAATGTTTTGTACGAACGACGCAGAATACTTTAAGTATGTTGATAAAGAACTTAATCGTGTGCTACAAAAAGAAACAACGGTTTTAAAAAATATCATTGAGCGTGCCATACAAATCAAAGTAAATGTCGTAAGTCACGATGAAACAGAAAGCAATCTAAGAATGATTTTAAATTTTGGGCATACTATCGGACATGCCTTAGAGCAAGTTACCCATTATTCTATTTTGCATGGATATGCGGTTGCCATCGGTATATTAGTTGAAGCTAAAATATCTCACTTATCCGGATTTCTTTCAGTAGAAGATTATAATGCAATTGAGTCCTTGTTTTATAAATTGAAGATCTCCCTCAATCCATTAAAAACGATGGATTGTGATGCAATTATTCAGGCTACAAAAGTCGATAAAAAAATAAGAAATAATCAGGTACGTTTCGTGCTTTTACAAAGAATAGGTAAGGTTTACCATGAAAATGATATCATAGCGCATCCTGTTTCTGATGAAATTATCATAAAAGCTTTGAAAGAGGTGGGGGGGATGCAAGATGGCAGGCAATAGTATGGGTTCTTTATTTAAAATCACAACCTGCGGAGAATCTCATGGCGGCGCAGTCGGCGTTATTATTGACGGATGCCCTGCAGGGGTTGAGATTTCAGTCCATGAAATCCAGCAGGAATTAGATAGACGAAAACCAGGACAAAGTAGTATTACATCCCCTCGCCGCGAACAAGATGAGATACATATTCTTTCAGGTATTTTTGAAGGTAAAACCACAGGCACACCTATTTTATTGCTTTCTTATAATGCGGATATACGTCCTGAAGATTATGAAGCATTAAAAAATACATATCGTCCCTCACATGCAGATTATACTTATCAAATGAAATATGGGAGACGTGATTTTCGCGGCAGCGGTCGTGCTTCTGCTCGTGAAACACTGGGCAGAGTTGCAGCTGGCGCAATTGCAAAAAAATATTTAAAAAAATACCTTAATATTGAAATTTTAAGTTATGTAGAGCAAGTGGGTGCAGTGAAATCTGACATGGATTATAAAAGAGTATCAATCGATGCGATTGAATCGAGCATCATTCGTTGTCCAGATCCAGCTGCTTCCGATAAAATGATTGCTTTGATAGAACAAGTTAAAAAAGAGGGTGATTCGATCGGTGGCATCATAAAAGGTGTCATCCGCAATGTGCCTGCAGGTTTGGGCGAGCCTGTTTTTGATAAATTATCAGCAGATCTCGGTAAAGCCATGTTAAGCATTAATGCCGTCAAAGGTTTTGAAATCGGCTCTGGATTTAATTGTATTGAAATGCAAGGGAGCAAACATAATGATCCTTTCATATTTGAAAATGAAAAAGTAAAAATGAAAACAAATCATGCCGGAGGAATTCTGGGCGGTATTTCCACAGGCGAAGATATCTATTTTAGAGTCGCTTTTAAACCGGTATCAACGATTAGTAAAAAACAAGAAACTATCAATCAAAATAATGAAACTGTAGAACTTGAAGCCGCCGGCAGACATGACCCTTGTGTTCTCCCTCGTGCAGTTCCTATTGTGGATGCAATGTCTGCATTGGTTTTAATGGATCACTTTTTAAGACACCGTGCATATGATGTAAATATGCCAGCAATTCAGTCGGCTGATGCAGTGACTTTATAAAAATAATAAGAACGGTTGTATGATTCTAAGTAAAAATAAATAAGCCCTGTTATCAAGGGCTTATTATAAATAATTAACAAAGTAATTTTATAGTGGGAATCAAAACGGAATATCATCATCAAAATTGTCCGCTGCTAAAGGCTGTCCCATATCCGCAGAAGATTTTTCTGACATATGTGCGGGTTCGCCTTGAGTATTGCCCGCGCCGCCGCCTTTGCTATCCAGCATTTGCAAAGAGTCTGCAATGATTTCAGTAGTGTAACGATCCTGATTTGTATTTTTGTCTTGCCATTTACGGGTTTGTAAACGTCCTTCAATAAAAATTTTGCTGCCTTTGCGTAAATACTCGCCCGCAATTTCCGCTAAACGGCTATAGAATACAACACGATGCCATTCTGTGCGTTCCTGATTTTCATTGCTTTGCTTATCTTTCCATTGTTCGGTGGTGGCGATAGTAATATTTGCAACAGCGAGTCCATTGGGCGTGTAGCGGACTTCAGGATCGCGGCCTAAATTGCCGATGAGGATTACTTTATTAACACTGCCTTTTGCCATATGGCCTCCTAAAAAATTTTAAAAAATGAGTTATCCGTTGAGAGTAGTAGAATACTGAGGGTTTTTCATGGTAAACGCAATACCCAGCCAGAGAATGGATAGAATTGTGCAACATAAGTAGACATGAGTCAGACCAAATGCCCCATAAAGCGCTCCGCCCAGTGCTCCGCCTGCAAAAATGCCTAAAAATTGTGAACACGAATAAATACCCAGTGCTGTCCCTTTGAGGTGAGCCGGTGCAGTGCGTGAGACTAAAGAAGGGAGGAATGCTTCGAGTAAAGAAAACGCAGAGAAGAATAATAATAAACTGAGCGCTGAAATCAAGATAAAATGCGCAAAAAATCCTAATAAAAATTCAGCAAGGACGAGAGCTAAAATCCCACCGATAAAAAAGGTTTTGATGATGTGTTTTTTTTCGGCAATTCGGATACCCGTAATGGCAATTAAAAAAGCAATCATGAACGTAGGCAAATATAAAGTCCATTGTTGATGCCCAGGAAGACCTGCAAGTGTTTGCAAACTGATGGGGATCACCACAAAGCTTGCGGTGAAAATAAAATGCAGTAAAAAAATGCCTATATTTAAATGCATCAACGCGGGATGTTTAAACAGCGCGAAAAATTGCCGCATTTTAGGTTCAGTTTCATTTCCGTGAGTCATCGTTTCTGGATTGGGAACCACGGTATATAACAAAACCATCGCTATCAGGCTGAATAAAAAAGCTAACCAAAAAACACCACTGACCTGAATCCAGCTGGCCGCGACAGGCCCCAGTATCATGGCCAAGGAAAAAGAAACTCCAATGGTGATTCCCATGATTGCCATCGCTTTGGTGCGTTGGGAAGGGTGCGTCAAATCCGCAATAAGTGCAATTATCGTGCTGCCAACAGCCCCCGCACCTTGCAAGGCACGTCCGACTAACAAACCCGCTATGCTATGCGACATCGCTGATACGACACTTCCCAATGCAAATAAACATAACCCCAGAAAAATGATTCTTTTTCGTCCAAAATGATCCGAGAGGGCCCCAAAAGGAATTTGTAATATAGCCTGCGTCAAACCATAAACCCCCAAAGCCAAGCCCATTAAAAAAGGGGTGGCACCGGTTAAGTGACCGGCATACAGGGTCAATAAAGGCAATACCATAAACAAGCCAAACATACGCAGCGACATGATAGTGGACAAGAAAAAAACAGCACTGCGCTCGGTGGGGTTCATTTTAAAAGAAGTCATTTGCGTGTTCTTTAGTTATAATAGGCGCCCATTATAATGAATAGCCATTTAAAACGACAAACTTATTATGAAAGAAATCCAGATCCGCGGTGCGCGCACCCATAATTTAAAGAACATTAACTTGAATATACCGCGAGACCAACTCACTGTTATTACAGGTCTTTCGGGTTCTGGCAAATCTTCTTTGGCCTTTGATACGCTATATGCAGAAGGTCAGCGTCGTTATGTAGAATCCTTGTCTTCTTATGCGCGTCAATTTTTATCCTTGATGGAAAAACCTGATGTGGATCACATAGAAGGATTATCACCCGCTATTTCCATTGAACAAAAATCCACTTCTCATAACCCACGCTCAACTGTGGGTACCATCACAGAAATTTATGATTATCTGCGTTTGCTTTATGCTAAAGTGGGCCAACCGCGCTGTCCTGAACATAATCAAGTGCTGGAAGCTCAGACAATCAGTCAAATGGTTGATATTGTTTTGGCGATGCCAGAAGATACCAAAATCATGATATTGGCACCCATTGTTCGCGATCGCAAAGGCGAGCATGCCGAGTTACTTCAAACATTACGCGCGCAAGGGTTTGTACGTGCACGAATTGATGGAAATTTAATAGAACTGGATCAAGCCCCTAAATTAGATATCCGTCGTAAACATACGATTGAAGTCGTTGTTGATCGTCTTAAAGTACGAGCCGATATTCGTTTACGTCTTGCCGAATCTTTTGAAACGGCCCTACGTTTAGCAGATGGTTTGGCAGCCGTTGGCTTAATGGATGAACCCGATCGTCCTTTACAAGTTTTCTCAGAAAAATTTTCATGCGCTGATTGCGGATATAGTTTAGCAGAATTAACACCCCGATTATTTTCATTTAATAGCCCCACTGGCGCATGCCCTGAATGTGATGGTTTGGGGATCAAACAAGATTTTGATGTGGATTTGATTGTAACGCATCCCAATTTTAGTTTAGCGGATGGTGCCGTTCGCGGTTGGGATAAAAGAAACCCATATTATTTCCAAATGCTCTCTTGTCTTGCGAAACATTTTAAATTTGATGTCAATACGCCTTTTTCCAAGCTGCCCAAAAAAATCCAGAATGTGATTTTATATGGCAGCGGCAATACAATTGTACATTTCACCTATCGAAATGAAGATGGCCGAAGCTTTAGTAAGAAAGATCCTTTTGAAGGCATTATTCCTAACATGGAGCGCCGTTATCGTGATACAGAATCAGAAATGGTGCGGGAAGAGCTCAGTAAATATTTAGCGAATAAAAAATGTGAAACTTGTCACGGTGCGCGTTTGTCTCTCGGTGCGCGTTATGTTTTTGTAGCGGATAAATCATTGCCGGAAATTACAGCCTTATCGATTAGCCAATGTAAAAGTTTTTTTGAGAATTTAAAACTTTCCGGTTATCGCGCAGAAATTGCGGTGAAAATTTTAAAAGAATTGATCAGCCGGTTAAGTTTTTTAGTGAATGTGGGTTTGGATTATTTAAGTTTGGATCGCAGTGCTGATACCTTGTCGGGGGGTGAGGCCCAGCGCATTCGTTTGGCGAGCCAGATTGGAGCAGGATTAGTGGGCGTTATGTATATTTTGGATGAGCCCTCCATTGGATTGCATCAGCGTGATAATGCGCGTTTATTATCAACGTTGAATCATTTGCGCGATTTAGGCAATACAGTAATTGTCGTGGAGCATGATGAAGATGCGATATTGAGCGCAGATCATGTGATTGATATAGGCCCGGGTGCAGGTGTGCATGGCGGTGCTATCGTTGCAGAAGGTAAACCCGCTGATATTTTAAAGCACCCTGACTCTTTAACGGGTCAATATCTTTCAGGTAAGCGCCACATTGCAATACCAAAAAAACGTCTGCCCATGAATCCCAAACAAGTGATTTCACTGATGGGTGCAAGCGGGAATAATTTAAAAAATATCAGTGTCACCATTCCGTTACAGTTAATGACTTGTATTACTGGTGTGTCTGGCTCCGGTAAATCTACATTGATTAATGATACGTTAGCTCCTTTAGTCGCGCGGGAAGTCAATGGCGCATCACAACATGAACCTGCGCCGCATTCCGACATAGAAGGCATAGATCAACTGGATAAAATCGTTGAGATTGACCAAAGCCCGATTGGCCGTACTCCTCGATCAAATCCTGCGACCTACACCGGATTATTTACACCCATTCGTGAATTATTTGCAGGAACACAGGAAGCACGTTCACGTGGATTTACACCCGGCCGATTTAGTTTTAATGTGAAAGGCGGCCGCTGCGAAGCTTGTCAGGGCGATGGCGTGATCAAAGTGGAAATGCATTTTCTGGCAGATGTGTATGTCACCTGTGATGTTTGCCAAGGTAAACGTTATAACAGAGAAACACTTGAAATTCTGTATAAAGGGAAAAATATTCAGCAAGTGCTGGAAATGACGATTGAAGATGCGCGCGTTTTCTTTGATGCCATTCCGATTGTGGCACGTAAATTACAAACGTTAATCGATGTCGGATTATCGTATGTTTGTTTAGGTCAAAGTGCGACGACATTGTCCGGGGGTGAGGCACAGCGTATTAAATTGGCGCGTGAATTATCCCGTCGAGATACGGGAAATACTTTATATATTTTAGATGAACCGACAACCGGGTTGCATTTTTATGACATCGAACAATTGCTGAAAGTACTGCATCGTTTACGTGATGCGGGTAATACGATTGTGATTATTGAACATAATCTGGATGTGATTAAAACCGCAGACTGGATTATTGATTTAGGACCTGAGGGTGGTGATAAAGGCGGGCAGATTGTTGCAGTCGGAACACCGGAAGAAGTTGCTAAACATAAGAGTTCTTATACAGGCCAGTTTTTACGAAAAGTACTGAATGCAGCGAAGTATTGATATAATAATTCATAGATAAAAAAACAATGCATAGCATAGGGAGAGGGTAAGTCGCAGGTTTTCCCTCACCCTAGCAAAATTTTCCTTGAATTGTATTTTATTGATAGGGTTTACGAATGTTATCTTTTCCTTCTGAAGAAACCACATTTTTATTTCCAGGCGCTGCGGGCAACATTGAAGTATTAACCGCCGTTCCTGAAAAAACTCCAGCGCATGGATCTGTGATTATTTGTCATCCGCATCCTCTTTATGGCGGAACGATGCATAATAAAGTGGTTAGTACTTTAGCCCGTGCTTTCCATAATCTCGGTTTACGAACCGTTCGTTTTAATTTCCGTGGTGTCGGCAAAAGTGAAGGCATTCATGATGAAGGAAAAGGCGAAGCAGCAGACACCATTGCATTGGCAGACTGGCTGCGTACACTTTTTCCGGATGAGCCTTTATGGCTTTCTGGATTTTCTTTTGGCGGTTTTGTCGCAGCAACCGTTGCAACGCAATATCCCGTCTCACGTCTTATTACAGTAGCACCGCAAGCCTCTCGATTTGTATCACCGCCTTTAGCAGCAGTCACCTGTCCTTGGCTTATAATTCAAGGCGAAGACGATGAGGTGGTTTCACCGCAGGAACTTTATGACTGGATGGATACCTTAAAAGTGAAGCCCGAGCTTATTCGATTGCCGGGTGCGGGGCATTTTTTTCATGGGCATTTATTAAATTTAAGAGAAGCGGTGGAAAAGGCCTTGGCGCATTCTAATTGATAATAATTCTTATCTACGGTATGATACTTTTCATTCTTTCTATAAGGGAGTGGTCAAAAAAATGGCCTCATCTTCGCAAACGATAAATCACAATGTATCATTATTGAAGCCCTGGCAATGGCTCGGTATTTTAGGCCCTGGCCTTGTTGTGATGTTAGCGGATACGGATGCCGGCAGTCTGATCACTTCTGCCCAAAGTGGCGCTCTCTGGGGTTATAAGTTACTCATTTTACAGTTTATTCTCATTCCCATTCTTTGCATCGCGCAGGAGCTTACCGTACGTTTAGGCCTTGTAACAGGCATGGGACATGGTGAGTTAATTAAGCATTATTATGGCAAAGGATGGGCCTGGTTATCTGTTTCTACCCTGATTGTTTCCTGTGTAGGAGCTATCTTAAGTGAATTTAGCGGGTTGGCCGGTGTTGGCGTCTTATTTCATATTCCAGCCTGGAAAACGATTACCGGTGTCGTCCTCTTTTTAATTACTATTGCCTGGACGGGCTCTTATCGTTCCATCGAACGCATTGCTATTTTTATCGGCCTTTTTGAATTGGTTTTTTTATGGGTTGCCTGGGATGCGCAGCCTGTCGGTCATGAGATGCTGGATGGATTAAAAAATATTCCTTGGCGCGAGCGTTCTTATCTTTATTTGGCAGCCGGTAATATTGGTGCAGTTATCATGCCCTGGATGGTCTTTTATCAACAATCAGCGGTGCTTGATAAAGGCCTTACCGTGCGTCATTTGCGTTTCGCTCGATTTGATACCATCATGGGCGCTGTTATTACCCAATTAATTATGGCATCCGTTCTCGTTGTCACAGCCGCCACGATTGGAAAATCAAATCCCAATACACCATTAAATACTGTCCAGCAAATCAGTGATGCATTAACTCCCAGTTTAGGCTTCACCGTCGGAAAAATATTGTTTGCCCTGGGAATGACAGGGGCTGCGCTTATTGCAAGCATTGTGGTTTCTTTAACAGCCGCCTGGGGATTAGGAGAAGTGATGGGTTTCCGCCGTTCTCTTCAGGATCATCCTAAAGAAGCACCCTGGTTCTATGGTTGTTATACGATTATCTTAATTGTAGGCGGCATTCTCGTTGCATCCGGTGCCTTGAATCTTGTAAATCTCAGTATCGGGGTTGAGGTCATGAATGCTCTATTGCTTCCTATTGTGCTGGGATTTCTTTATTTATTGGCCCGTCACGCCTTACCCGAGCCTTATCGCTTGAAAAAAGGATATGCAATGCTGGTATTTGTGCTCTTATTAATAACTTCTGTTTTTGGATTATTCGGCGGCATTGCTGGAAGTTCAGGTTCTTAGAAACTTCACAAAAACATCTATTTCGCGTAATCTCAAAGGATACTCAACACGCCCGTTATACTGGCTTATTTATGAAAGGGATGATGTATGGCAGAGCAACAACCACCCGTTTTAGTCAAATCCGTTCCACCCCAAATTGTTAATGAAGGCGCAGCCTTCGGTCCCATTAATTTAAACGAATATATTCAGCAGCCCAATGCAGAAGGCGGCACATTGAAATTCGTTGCAGAATTATCTGATGGCAGTGCGTTGATACAAGGGTTGATTTGCACGGAAAGCGGTACATTGGGAGGAATACCCGCCCCCGGCACTGAAGGTGGTTATGAAATCGTCATTTATGCGAGAAACGCCGAGGGTGGTGAGTTAACAACAAAAGTATCTCTGACCGTTAAAGAACGCATCAGCATGTTGGAAGGACATCAGTATTTTACAGATCTGAAGTCTAAAATATGGGAAGCCCTGGGTCAGAATTTACCTTTACCCGAGATGGAAAGTTTAATTGATCGCCCATTGACGTTAGTGGAAGTCTATTATTTGATACAACGTTTTGCGACGTTGACGATTTGGGATGTTCATAATCTGGAGCCGCCTGGTGAAATTAAAAAATTACAATTAGAGGGAGCAAGCCCTCATTTTCAAGTTTATGATCGTGGCAGCTGTTTGGTAGGCGCGCCGACTGATTTATTTTCCCATGAAAGGACGCTGGAAGACGCATTGCATACTGCAAGAGTGATGGCACGTGAGGCCTATAAACGGGGGTGGACAGTAGAATTAACAGGGTTTAATAAAATGGTCCGGGCCTGCTGGGTTGAAATTCAGATCATGTCGGCTAAAAATGCTAAGCCCTTGGAAGTATTGCACTATGAACCTACGGAAGCGGATCAGAAGCTCTATCATGCTGAGGAACAAGGAAGAATGAGGGGCTCAAGTTCAAAGGGAGCTTGATTACGGGCAAAATAGTGAATTGTGTAGTATAATTATTCAATAAATCAATTCTTTTAATAAGAAAGAGGTTTTGCTATGAAATCAGAAAGAAAAACTCCACCTCCTTCCGCATCTTCCTCTTCCTCAGGAAAACCTCCTGCCACACCTGCAGCACCTGCTTCAGCAGCAAGTGTACCTCCTGCACCTCCATTAGCTCCGCTTCATGAAGAAAAAAAGGAAGTAAAAGAAGAAAAAAAAGAAGAAAAAAAAGAGGAAAAGGAAGAAAAGGCTGAATCCAAAGCTGAAGCTGCGAAAGCTGCGGCTAAAGCGGCAAGTGATTCCCTTCACAAATCCATTGCAATGATGAGAGAGCAAGCCCGAGAAGCAGAAGCTGAACGCGTAGCAGCTGTTCCAGCGGCATTAGCAGCAGGTACCCCCCCTGCGGCCTTGGGTGTGAAAGATCCCTTGATTATGTATGGTTATGATGCAAAAGAAGGTGCGCTTAAGAAATGGGCGGAGTCATTGCAAAAGGTAGAGGCTGACATTGTAAAAAAATGGCAAGACGAATTAAACCCTTTACTCGAAGAACGCGATAATAAAAAAAATGAAACTGATGCGAAAATAGATGAACGGATGGCATTAGAAAAAAAAGATATTAATCAAGAAAAAACTCAAGAAATTGCGGTACAAACGAGAAGAATTGATGCGGCTCAAGCGAACTTAGCAGCAGAAGAGCAAAAGGTTGCCGCTATCGAAACGAATTTAATCGCACAGCGGGCAGAGATGACTAGGCTTTCTGAAGAGCATCGAGCGACTCTTCAATCTTTTCAAACAATAGGGACAGAAATTACTGACTATCCAAAAATTGTTGCGGATGGAAAATCAGAAGAAGAAGTAAAAAGACTTACTACCGAACGGGAAGCAAAAATCAATGAACTAAAACAAACATGGGGAGAATTAGAACAAAAGGCTCAACAATCAAAGACGCAAGTTGAGGGTCTAGAGAGGGAATTAAAAAGAATAGTTGATGTAGAACGTCCAGCTGCTGAGGCTGAACGTGACCGGATAGCAGCAGAGCTGAGAACTACACGACAAGATGCAGAGGAAAAACAAGCGCAGGCAGAGATAAAGGCTCAAGCAGCTATAGAACGCGCTGATGCCGAGGGACTCGCAGCTAAGCAAACCGCAAGAGAGGATATTGATCGGGATTATGAAGCTAAGCCGGAGTATCAAGAGAGGACTGTCAAGATAGCTGCCGTACATGACAGAGTCCAACGCTTAGAAAATGAAATCAGAAGCATTCAAAATGGCTGGATGAGAGGACAGCCTATTGAGCCAGAGGTCATGAAAGAGAAAGTCAAAGCATTTCGTGAGGAAGCTAAAGCGTGGTCTGAACAATCTCCTCCTCTTATCACGGCAGACGAATTAAAAAAAATTAACGATGTCGTTGATACTTTTGCAACGAAGGTCGATAAAGAAATAGTTCGTTTAAAAAATTCGGCAGAGGCGCAGGTTCATACAAATAGAATATTGATGATGGACAGAGACATTGTATCCCAGCGGGTATTTCATGAAAAATTAGAAAAACAAGGAAAAGAAAAAGGACATTGTGATATTGTTCATCTGAATGAAGCACCCACAGAAGATAAAATAGACAGCATCTTATTAAATTCAGACTCTAAGCGTGCTTATGTTATTGTTGGCGATGAAGCAAAAGGCGAGCCTCAGTCACTTTATTATATTAATCGAGCAACAAAAGAATGTTATCAGGTATGTGCGCCAGATTCGAATGAGATGAAGGCGATTTTACGTGAAATGAAAGCAGGCGATGAACGAAGTGATTTATCTCATGTAGCGCAAAAGTTTGCGCATCCATTGACAGCAAGACCCTTACATACTCCAGCGGCAGAAGCAAAGAGAGGAAAGAATTCTGCAGGCGTTGCTTTCCCAGGAGAGGTTTTAACAAGAAAACAGGAAGCGCGCCTAAAAGAGTTATCCAATCATGCGCGCCGGCCAGAATATATCAAAGCATCTGAAAAGAAAAATTTAGTCAGATGGCAAGAGTCGACTACAATCAAGTCTTACAATCCTTTTAATAGAACACAGATAGTCGGGGATTGGAAAGACATTATTCCAATTGCTATTCATAATGATTTTGATTTTGCAAATGAAACCGAAAAACGGCGTAAAGAAGAGCTGATAGATCCTCTCATGGCGCGTGATCATGCAATTGAACGGTTGCGAGAGCAGCAAAAGAAACCCGGTGAGATCGAATATGATTATTCAGGAGAAAGATTTAAGCTGAGCAGTGTAAAGGATGAAAAAGGTCACCTGCAGTTTCGAGTGAATTATGCCTATAGTTCTTATCGATCTGACAATGTGCCCGCCGCGATGGCCAAAATGATTTCGCTTTGTCATTTCACTAATCCAACGGCTGCTATTGAACTTTCATGTGAGCGTGTTGATGATCTTCACTATGCTAAAAGGATTGCTAAGGAAGTAGAGTTTGCGATTATTGCTGCGGAAAATGCGAGAAAAGAAGGCATATTTATCGGAATTAAACTCGATAAGAATGTCCTGTCTGCATTGCAGGCCGTTGGAGCCAATGATAAGAATTTACAGACGAGAGCAAATACGCTGTATGCTGATTGGGAAAAACATTCTCAGGAACAATTGAAAAAAGAAGAGTCTGTTGCTTTGCAAAATGCAGAAAGCACGAGTCTTGGAAAGTTGTTAGAGTCAAAAACGGATCCTTCAGTTGCGATGAGTCATCAGGCGGAACTTGCAGAGCTATTTAAGGATAAAGACAATGCTCAAAAAGCGAGTGCGCTCGATGCTGAAGTTGCTAAGCTTGAAGCAAGAGCTAATCAGTTTGATATTCAAAATACGAATATTAAGAATGAGCTTGCTAGCATCGAAGAAAAAATAAAACAACCCGGCAGCGATTTAGCTGCATTGGAAAAGCAGCTTGCTGGACTTGAAGCGACACAGCATGCTGCGAATGCAGAGCTGCAGGTGCTAGGCGGACTCAGAGGTAATGATGGAGTTGCTGGAAATTATGCGGAATGGATACATAGCGCTGCGATGAAAAGAGAGTTAGGAATAACACAAGAAATTGATGATAAAGGTGCGGCTCATATAAGAGACAAACTGGCTGCGCATGAACCCATAGAAGAATCTCCAGCTCATGTAGATATTAATCCTTACATAGCCAATTACACACGCGGCGAACGAGCAGCAGCTGTTGAAGCAAAGGCCTATGCGAAACATGCAGATGTATCCGTGGCAGCTGGAGCGGGTGTTGATAATAATCTAGCGACTATCGATAAGTTACAAAAAGAGATAGCGCAATTAAAAGTGAAGGCTGCTGCTGAAGCAAAAACTGCTGCTGAAGCAAAGGCGGCCGCTGAACAAAAAGCGGCTGCAGAAGCCCAAGCTGCCGAAGCTGCCGCTGCCGCAGCTCCCAGACGCATGAGTGGCAGTCCCTAAGATTGCCGCTGGAACTCTCATTCATGAGCATACTATTCTCGAGTTTGTTACTCAGTCTATTAGCTGTTACATCCTTTGATAATATGCAAAGGATGTAACTTTGGCAGCATGACAGTGATAAATAAGACCAAGTCATTGGAAGTCAAGCGCAGCAGAGAACACGGCATGAGAGAAGCGCAAAAATGATAGATTGATGCGCTTGTTCTTGTCACTTACCCCCTCTTCGTTTACAATCACCGCCACTCAAAAATGGTGATTTTTTATATGCGTAGGAAGATAGTCGCAGGCAATTGGAAGATGCACGGTTCGCGTGTAGAAGCCAATGCATTATTAAATGGGATTCGAGAGGGGGTGCAGGACGCAACTTCTGTTTCTGTCATTGTTTTTCCAAGTTTTGTCCATTTGCCATTGGCTGAAAGCCAGTTAGCAAATAGTGAAATTGCCTGGGGTGGGCAAAATCTTTACTTAGGACACTCGGGTGCTTTCACCGGAGAAATTTCAGGTCCGATGCTGAAAGATTATGGCTGTCAGTATGTGTTAGTTGGGCATTCGGAGCGGCGTTCTTTATTTCATGAAAGTTCAGCCCTGGTTGCGAAAAAATTTAAAGCAGCTCTGGAATCTGGATTGCAACCCATCTTATGCGTGGGGGAAACACAGCAACAAAGAACAGAAGGGCAGACAGAGGCGGTTATTGCTGAACAGCTTCAAGCAGTTCTTGATTTGGTAGGTGTGGATGCTTTTAAACAGGCAGTGGTTGCTTATGAACCAGTATGGGCTATTGGCACTGGTTTGACCGCAACACCTCAGCAGGCTCAGGCTGTGCATCAAGCAATTCGTGATCTTTTTAGAGTGTATAGTCTTGATGTTGCTGATACAGTGCGTATACTGTACGGCGGTAGTGTTAAAGCAGATAATGCAGCTCTATTATTTGCCATGCCTGATATCGACGGTGGTTTAGTCGGCGGCGCGTCTTTAGACGTGGAAAGTTTTTTGGCTATTTGCAAGGCAGCAAACTAAGCGGGGGAAAGATGTACCAATTTATTTTAATTATCCATGTGTTAACGGTCGCCTGTCTGATCGTTTTAGTCCTGGTACAACAGGGCAAAGGTGCCACCATGGGCGCAGCTTTTGGTAGCGGCGCATCACAGACTGTCTTTGGCAGCCGTGGATCAGGTTCTTTTTTACTTAAAGTGACAGTCGGTTTTGCACTTGTGTTTTTTACGACCAGTATTGCGTTAAATTATTTGGCGAGCAGAGCGGCAAAGCAGTCTCAGCAAGTTAACTTGCCGGTGACAACTCTTCCTAGCCAAGAAATTCCTGCAGTTCCTGCGGTGAAGTTACCTGCCACAGGAGACAGTAAAAAATAAGATTTTTAGTTTCAAATGTGTTCTTAACGATTGATAAAGCCGGAGTGGTGAAATTGGTAGACACGCCATCTTGAGGGGGTGGTGGCGCAAGCCGTGTCGGTTCGAGTCCGACCTTCGGCACCATAAATAAAATTAGAGAGCATTCTTGGCTTCTGCTAGGAGGCGGGAATGTTTGACTTGCAGAAAAACTTCAGTTTGCCGCTTAGCATCGTGAATGTTTGCTGAGGAGTTCCATGTTAGAAAACTATTTACCCATATTGATTTTTATTGTGATAGGTGGACTGCTTGGCATGGCCGCGCAGTTGATAGGTTATTTTTTGGGGCCAAAAAAGCCCGATACTGAAAAAAATTCCCCGTATGAATGTGGTTTTCCTCCGTTCGATGATGCGCGTTTACCTTTTGATGTGCGTTTTTATCTCGTTGCCATCCTCTTTATTATTTTTGATTTAGAAACGGCCTTTTTGGTGCCTTGGGCTGTTATTTTTCGTCAGTTAGGCTGGTTTGGACTGGCTGCGATGGGTATTTTCTTGGGCGTGCTTGTAGTTGGTTTTATTTATGAGTGGAAAAAAGGGGCGCTAGAATGGGAATAGCGGGATTGAAAGATCAAGGTTTTTTGTTAACGTCGTTGGATAAGCTCGTGAGCTGGGCGCAAAGTGGGTCATTATGGCCGATGTCATTTGGGTTGGCTTGCTGTGCGGTTGAAATGATGCATGCTGCAACGGCGCGTTATGATTTGGATCGATTTGGCGCGGGGGTGTTTCGCGGCAGCCCAAGACAATCAGACTTAATGATTGTTGCAGGAACTTTGTGTAATAAAATGGCACCTGCATTACGAAAAGTGTATGACCAGATGGCAGAGCCTCGGTGGGTGATTTCGATGGGTTCATGCGCGAATGGGGGCGGGTATTATCATTATTCCTATTCTGTGGTGCGCGGCTGTGATCGGATTGTGCCTGTGGATGTGTATGTCCCAGGATGTCCGCCTACTGCAGAAGCTTTGTTGTATGGTGTGATACAATTGCAAAATAAAATTCAGGGTAAAAAAATAATTGAACGGTAGTCGCTAGCTGACTGAATAGTGCTTCTTTTCGCCGTCATTGTAATCTCACTGCTGTCATTGGAGCCACAGTGCCGTCATTGCTAGCCTCAGTGCTGTCATTGTGAGCCTCAGTGGCGTCACTGCCAGCCTCAGTGCTGTCATTGTGAGCCTCAGTGGCGTCATTGTGAGCCTCAGTGCCGTCATTGCGAGCGAAGCGAAGCAATCCAGCTTGAAAGCGAAGCTTCAGAAAACGAGCCTTAGGTTCTAAGCTTTGTTTAAAAGATGGATTGCTTCGCTTCGCTCGCAATGACGGCACTGAGGCTGGCAGTGACGGCACTGAGGCTGGCAGTGACGCCACTGAGGCTGGCAGTGACGCCACTGAGGCGGCTCGCAATGACAGCACTGAGGCTCACAATGACGGCAGTGAGATCCACGCAATGACGGTATAGTAAAATAAATGAGTTAAGAGATAACCCATGTTAAGTATTGAAGAATTATCAACTAAAGTCAGTACCCGGTTTGGCAGATTGCTTGAGCAAAGCATTTTGGCCAATGGGGAATTAACAATAGTGGTGGCTTCTCAACATTTGCAGGAAGTTTGTTTGGCGTTGCGTGATGAGACTGCATTTGATTTCAAAGCATTAATGGATGTGTGTGGTGTTGATTATTTGCAGTATGGTATTTCGGAATGGGAAACAAATTCAGCAACCACTACCGGATTTGAGAGGGGCGTTGAGGTGGGTGCTTTACAAAATGCACCGTTGAAACAACCGCGTTTTGCAAGTGTTTATCATTTATTATCACTCACGAATAATCAACGTATTCGTATCCGTGTTTTTCTCAATGAGTCAGATCTTAAAGTGCCAAGCGTTGTGGATATTTGGCCTTCTGCGAACTGGTTTGAGCGAGAGTCTTTTGATCTGTTTGGCATTTTCTACATTGGCCATCCTGATTTACGAAGGTTGTTAACCGATTACGGTTTTATTGGCCATCCATTTCGTAAAGATTTTCCATTAATTGGGAATGTGGAAGCACGTTATGACGCAAAATTGCAACGGGTTGTCTATGAGCCTGTCAGCATCACGCCGCGCATTTTAGAGCCAAAAGTCATTCGTCGTGATAATCGTTATGAAGTAGGGGAATAATCGCGATGGGAAATATACCTGAAATTCGTAATTACACTTTTAACTTTGGACCGCAGCATCCTGCGGCGCATGGCGTGTTACGTCTTATTTTGGAAGTGGATGGCGAAACAATCGTCCGTGCAGATCCTCATGTGGGATTATTGCATCGAGCTACTGAAAAACTTGCAGAAAGTAAACCCTATAATCACACCATAGGATATATGGATCGTTTAGATTACGTATCGATGATGTGTAATGAGCATGGCTATGTACTTGCTATTGAAAAATTACTGGGAATAGCACCGCCTGTACGCGCGCAATATATTCGAGTCATGTTTGATGAAATAACACGTATTTTAAATCACTTATTATGGTTAGGGGCGCATGGTCTTGATATCGGTGCAATGACCATGTTTTTATATGCGTTTCGGGAACGTGAAGACTTGCTGGATTGTTATGAAGCGGTTTCAGGAACTCGTATGCATGCGACTTATTATCGTCCAGGCGGTGTGTATCGTGATTTGCCCGCACAAATGCCTCAATATAAAGTGTCTAAATGGCATAATGAAAAACAAGTTGTTGAGATGAATGAAAATCGTCAAGGTTCACTGCTGGATTTTATTTGGGATTTTACACAACGTTTTCCAAAACGCATCGATGAATACGAAAGTTTATTAACCGAAAATCGAATTTGGAAACAACGTACCGTTGGAATTGGCGTGATCGGACCGGAGCAGGCAATTGCAATGGGTTTAACAGGACCGATGTTGCGCGGCTCCGGTGTGGAATGGGATTTACGTAAAAAACAACCTTACGAAGTCTATGATCAACTGGATTTTGCAATACCAGTGGGTGCAACGGGCGATTGTTATGATCGTTATTTAGTGCGTATTGAAGAAATGCGCCAGTCTAATCATTTAATTCGTCAATGTGTGCGCTGGCTGCGAGATAATCCAGGTCCTGTCATGACGGATAATCGTAAAGTCGCACCGCCCACACGTCTTCATATGAAAGAAGATATGGAAGCTATGATTCATCATTTTAAACTGATGAGCGAAGGTTATTGCTTACCGGAGGGTGAAGCCTATGCTGCGATTGAACATCCTAAAGGTGAATTTGGTGTGTATTTAGTTTCAGATGGTGCGAATAAACCGTATCGTCTTAAAATTCGTGCTGCAGGATTTCCGCATATGGCGGCACTGGAAACCTTGATTAAGGGCCACATGATTTCAGACGTGGTTGCTGTGTTATCGAGTTTAGATATTGTATTTGGGGAGATTGATCGCTAATGACCAAAACCTCTTGTACCGTTCTTTCTGCGCGTGTTCGCTCCGAGATAGATCACTGGATGCTTCGTTATCCACCGGAGAGAAAACGTTCGGCTGTCATGGAAGCGCTGCGTCTTGCGCAAAATGAAAATGGCGGCAGTTTAACGGAAAGCGTGATGGATGCGGTGGCTGATTATTTAGAAATGCCGAAAATTGCAGTCTATGAAGTTGCTTCATTTTATACGATGTACAATTTATCGCCCGTGGGACAGCATGTTATAAACGTGTGTACGAATATTTCCTGCATGTTATCGGACTCTGAAAAAGTGTTGGAACATTTAAAAGAGCGTTTAGGCATCGGCTTGAATGAAACAACGGCTGATGGGAAATTTACATTGCGTGAAGTGGAATGTTTAGCAGCGTGTGCTAATGCACCTGTTGCACAAGTCGGTAAAAAATATTATGAAAATCTCACGCCAGAAAAACTGGACGCATTGCTGGATGAGTTGGGGTAATTATTGTGGCTAATGAAATTTGTTTTAGAACATTACACTTAGACAAGCCCTGGACGCTTAAGACGTATCAAAGTGCAGGCGGTTATGTGCAATGGCAAAAAATTCTTAAAGAAAAAACGCCGCCTGCTCAGATTGTGGAGTCACTTAAAGTAGCGGCTTTACGCGGCCGCGGCGGTGCGGGATTTCCGACAGGCTTAAAATGGAGTTTCATTAAACACGATTTGCCGGGGCAAAAATATGTTTTGTGCAATGCGGATGAAGGTGAGCCGGGAACTTGCAAAGATCGGGATATTTTGCGTCTTAACCCACATCAATTAATTGAAGGGATGTTAATTGGCGGATATGCCATGGGTGCGACCGTGGGCTATAACTATATACGCGGCGAATTTTGGGAACCGTTCGAACGTTTTGAAGCGGCGCTTAACGAAGCACGTGAGGCAGGCTTTCTGGGTAAAAATATTCTGGATTCGGGTGTGGATTTTGATTTGTATTCGCATCTGGGTGCCGGTGCATATATTTGTGGCGAAGAAACGGCATTGATGGAGTCGTTAGAAGGAAAAAAAGGCATGCCGCGTTTTAAGCCTCCTTTTCCTGCAGGCCGCGGATTATATGGCAGACCTACGACGATTAATAATGTTGAAACATTTGCATCAGTGCCAGTCATTTTAGAAAAAGGTGCGGAATGGTTTTTAAATTTAGGCAAGCCCAATAATGGCGGCTGCAAAATATTTAGTGTGACCGGGCATGTGAATAAACCAGGTAATTATGAGGTTCCCTTAGGCACGCCTTTTAAAGATTTATTAGCAATGGCAGGCGGTGTGCGCCATGGTCATCGCTTAAAAGCAGTGATTCCAGGTGGTTCATCGATGCCCGTATTGTCCGCTGAAGTGATAATGTCACTGGATATGGATTTTGATTCTATTCAGAAAGCAGGCTCTGGATTAGGATCAGGTGCCGTGATTGTGATGGATGAAACGGTCTGTATGGTGCGTACCTTGGAACGTCTTTCCAAATTTTATATGGAAGAGTCTTGCGGTCAATGTACACCGTGTCGAGAAGGAACAGGTTGGTTGTATCGATTGGTACATCGAATTGAACAGGGTCATGGCACAATGGAAGATCTCGAAAACTTGCGTCGCGTTGCTAAAAATATTGAAGGACGCACGATTTGTGCATTCGGTGAAGCCGCTGCCTGGCCTGTCGGTGGAATGCTAAAGTATTTTTATGATGAGTTTGTATATCATGTGGAGCATAAACGTTGTCAGACATCGAAATAGAAATTGATGGTAAGCCATTAAAGGCAAAGCCTAATAGTATGGTCATCCAGGTGGCGGATGAGGCGGGGATCTATATTCCGCGTTTTTGTTACCATAAAGAATTGTCTGTGGCTGCAAATTGCCGCATGTGTTTGGTTGAAATGGAAAAATCACCTAAAGCAGTACCGGCTTGTGCAACACCGATCATGCCCGGAATGAAAATATTTACACGTTCCCCTAAAGCATTAGCTGCACAAAAAGCAGTGATGGAATTTCTTTTAATTAATCATCCTTTGGATTGCCCCATTTGCGATCAGGGCGGTGAGTGTGAACTACAAGATTTAAGTTTGGGTTATGGTTCTGCAAATTCTTATTTTACGTTTGGCAAACGTTCTGTTGCAGATGAGGATATCGGTCCTTTGATTGAAACGGAAATGACGCGTTGTATTCAATGTACCCGATGTGTGCGTTTTGGTGATGAAATTGCAGGCTTGCGTGAGTTGGGTGCAACAGGACGCGGCGAGCATATGGAAATTGGCACGTATGTTCAACATGCCATTCACTCAGAAGTGTCGGGAAATATTATTGATCTTTGTCCTGTCGGTGCTTTAACTTCAAAACCCTTTCGTTATACAGCGCGTGCGTGGGAACTTAATCAGTTTCCATCGATTGCACCGCATGATTGTCTAGGTACAAATATTCATGTGCATACGCGTACTGGAAAAGTGATGCGTGTTGTGTCGCGTGAAAATAAAGAAACCAATGGAACCTGGATTGCAGATCGGGAACGTTATAGTTATTTAGGTCTTTATCATGGAGATCGCCTGACAAAGCCTATGATTCGCGAACATGGTGTATGGAAGGATACAGACTGGCAAACAGCGTTAGAGTTTGCAGTCAAAGGATTGCAAGACGTGATCCATCAGGACGGTGCTGAACAGGTGGGAGCATTGGCCACACCCAATTCAACGACTGAAGAATTTTTTCTCTTACAGAAAATCATGCGTCAATTAGGAAGCTCGAATATAGATCATCGTTTGCGTCAAATAGATTTTAGTGATCAGGATAGTTTTTCATTGTTCCCTGAGCTTGAAGTTCCTATTGCGGATTTAGAGAATTGTTCTACGTTTCTTTTGGTGGGTTCAAATTTGCAAAAAGAGCAGCCGCTGGCTGCAATAAGTGTGCGTAAGGCAACATTGAAAGGCGCAAGTGTTTTTGCTGTGAATATGATGGATTATCGTTTTAATTTTAAGGTAGCTGATAAAAAAATTGCTGCGCCCCATGAGTTTGTTTTTGCTCTTTCCGGCATTGCAAAAGCGTTTTTGCCTGAACTTTCTGAATTGTCAGATGTTTTGGTGACTGAGCAAGATCGTCTGATTGCAGAGCGATTACGTGCGGGCGAAAAAACTGTTATTTTGTTGGGCGCATTAGCATTAAATCATCCTCAGGCAGCATTGATTCGCTGGTTAGCACATCATATCGCCAAAGCATCTCATGGCGCATTCGGAATTTTGACAGAAGGCGGAAATGCATCAGGTGCATGGCTTTCCGGTGCAGTTCCTCATCGTGCAGCGGGCGGTGATAGTTTGCAGCAAGCCGGAATGGATGCACAAACGATGCTGCAACAAGCACGGCAGGCTTATTTGTTATTAAATGTAGAGCCTGAGTTTGATTGTGCCAATCCAAGAATGACGATAGAAGCGCTTGAGGCTGCGAAATTTGTCGTGTCTTTATCCGTTTTTAAAAGTCCTGCGTTAGAACGTTTTGCTAATGTGATTTTGCCGGTTGGTCCTTTTACAGAAACCGCAGGGACTTTGGTGAATGCGGCAGGACAATGGCAAAGTTTTCGCGGTGTTGCGAATGCTTATGAAGAATCTCGGCCTGCCTGGAAAGTCTTGCGTGTCATGGGTAATTTATTTCATCTGCAAGGATTTGATTATGAGTCGGCTGAGGAAGTCTTGCAGGAATTGAAATTGTTATTAAAACAAAGTCCTGCTCACGCGAAAGAATTTAAAGGAACAAAAGTTAAAAAACCCGGAAATTTCTTATCACGCATTGGCGAAATACCGATTTATGCAATTGATGGACTGACGCGGCGTGCTGAGGCGTTACAGGCAACGCAGTCTATTATTGAAGGAGATCTTGCAGCGGTGCGGGTTCATTCAAAGACGGTGGAAGAATTAGGGTTAAGGTCATTAGATGTGGCGAAAGTACAACAAAATGGCTGTGAGATTCGTCTGCCGGTTATCATAGATGATCGTGTGCCGTTGAGAGCTGCTTATATAGCAGGTGGAATAAAAGCAACTCAGGATTTAGGCGAGTTATTAGGCCCAGTTGAAATCTCTGTTTAAAAACGATAGTGGGTGTAATTAACGAGAACATAGGTAAATAAATAGGTTTTAAAAGTATGGAAGGATTACTTCTTATTGGTTGGATTATCGTGAAGATCATCGCGATCGTCCTCGTGCTATTGTTGTCTGTAGCCTATATTACGTTTATGGAACGTAAAGTCATAAGCTACATGCAATCGCGTATTGGACCTAACCGTATTGGTCCTTTGGGATTGCTGCAACCGATTGCGGATGTGATCAAATTATTAAATAAAGAAGTTATTTTTCCTAAAGCCTCAAACCGGTATTTATTTGTGATAGCGCCCATTATTAGTTTAGGTACCGCGTTGGCGGCATGGGCTGTTATTCCATTTGATAAAACAGCCGTGTTGGCCGATATTAATGCGGGTGTGTTGTTTGTATTAGCTCTGTCATCCTTAGGCGTCTACGGTATTCTCATTGCTGGCTGGGCATCCAATTCCAAATATGCCATGTTTGGTGCATTACGTGCGGCTGCGCAATCCATTTCTTATGAAATTGCCATGGGATTTGCTTTGGTCGGTGTGATGATGGCTGCAGGCTCTTTAAATTTACAAACGATTGTCAAAGCGCAATCCGGTGGTTTTTTACATTGGTATTGGCTGCCTTTGCTTCCACTTTTTATCGTGTACTGGATATCGGGGATTGCTGAAACAAACCGTGCTCCTTTTGATTTGGCAGAAGGGGAATCAGAATTAGTAGCAGGATTTCATGTAGAATATTCCGGCGCCATGTTTGCTTTATTTTTCCTGGCAGAATACGCCAACATGGTATTAATTTCTGCCTTAATCTCCGTTATGTTTTTTGGAGGCTGGCTTTCACCGTTTCAAGGAGTACCTTATCTTGAAGCATTCTTTGCATTTGTGCCGGGGATTGTCTGGTTATTAATAAAGTTAAGTTTCTTTTTATTTTGTTATTTATGGTTTAGAGCTACATTTCCACGATATCGATATGACCAGGTCATGCGGCTTGGTTGGAAAGTGTTGTTGCCGGTGACTATTGTTTGGATTGGTGTGGTTGCAATGGCTGTGCACTTTAATATAAGCCCTTGGTTTGCTGAGGTATAGGATGCAGCGTTTTATTCGATTCATTAAAGATTTTTCATTTTTGGACTTGCTTACTGGGCTGGGTCTAACGGGTCGTTATCTTTTTAAGCGTAAAGTGACTGTCCAATACCCTGAAGAAAAAACGCCGCAATCGCCGCGTTTTCGTGGGATTCATGCATTGCGCCGCTATTCTAATGGGGAAGAACGTTGTATTGCGTGTAAATTATGTGAGGCAGTTTGCCCTGCTTTGGCAATTACCATTGAAGCCGAACCTCGAGAAGATGGGTCACGGCGTACGACATTATATGATATTGATTTATTTAAATGTGTTTATTGCGGGATGTGTGAAGAAGCCTGTCCAGTGGATGCGATCGTATTGACTCGCAATCACGATTATCATTTTGAAAATCGCGGGGAAAATATTTTGACGAAAGAAAAATTACTAGCGATTGGTGATAAATATGAAGGACAGATTGCAGCCGACAGAGCTGAAGATGAAAAGTATAGGTAAGAAGGTAATAAAAGGTTAAATATGACAGCAATACAAATAATATTTTACTTGTTTTCAGCGGTGGCTATTGTTTCAGCGTTGATCGTTGTTGCATCCGCAAATCCAGTACGAGGTGTATTGTCGCTTGTATTGACCTTTTTTGCGATGGCAGGCGTTTGGTTATTGCTGCATGCTGAGTTTTTAGCATTGATTTTAGTGTTGGTGTATGTGGGTGCTGTCATGACGTTATTTTTATTTGTAGTCATGATGCTGCGTGTCGATGTTGCCAGTGTGCGTGAAGGATTTGTACGTTACTTACCTTTCGCTGTTTTATTGGCTGTCATGATTGTAGGAATCTTAATCGTGGTTGTTGGGCCTAAGCAATTTGGTTTGACCAGCATGCCAGTGCCTGTGGCTTTAGCTGCAAATTATAACAATCTTGCCGATCTTGGAATGGTGCTTTATACAAACTATGCTTATCCATTTGAAATTGCGGCGGTATTGTTATTAACAGCGATTGTGGCGGCTATCAGCTTGACGCATCGTAAACCTCGTCATCGTAAATCGCAGAATATTGGAAAACAAATCGCAGTTAAGCCTTCTGATCGTGTAAGGTTAGTTGAGATGCCATCCGCAAAAAAAATCAATGTATCGGATCAATCATCAGGAGCAGGGGAGTCATGATTTCACTTTCAGATTTTCTCATTGTTGCAGCTATTTTATTTGGTATAGGGTTTGCGGGTATTATCATCAACCGCAAAAATATTATCGTATTATTAATGTCCATCGAGCTCATGTTGCTTGCGGTTAATACTAATTTTATTGCGTTTAGTTATTTTCTAGGTAATAACACGGGACAAATCTTTGTTTTCTTTATTTTAACGGTGGCTGCTGCGGAAGCCGCTATTGGGCTTGCGATTATGATGGTGTTATTTCGTAGATCACACACTATCGAAGTTAATAAGCTTGATCTACTAAAAGGGTAACGATGTGGAAATGAATTTACTATCCATCGCGGTTTTAGTGGCCTTGTTGCCATTAGCGGGCGCATTGATTGCAGGTCTATTTGGGAAACAAATAGGACGCAGTGCCACGCATTGGGTGACCATTATTTTAGTTGCCGGTTCTTTTTTATTATCCTGCTATTTATTTGCGGTGATTGTATTGCTGGGCCATCCCCCTGTTGAAGGTGTGATCTATCATTGGGTAACAAGCGGAACTTTTCATTTTGATGTTGCCATCTTGCTCGATCATTTAAGTGCAACGATGTTATTTATCGTGAGTTTTATTTCTTTCATGGTACATATCTATACCGTGGGTTATATGGCGGATGATCCAGGTTATGAACGATTTTTTAGTTATGTCTCGTTATTTACCTTTTCAATGTTGATCCTCGTTCTTGCCAATAATTTCCTGCTTTTGTTTTTTGGTTGGGAAGGGGTGGGACTTGTTTCCTATCTGTTGATTGGTTTTTGGTTTAAGCGGGAGTCTGCGACTGAAGGAAGTTTAAAAGCGTTTATTGCCAATCGTGTGGGTGATGTGGGATTTGTTTTAGCGATTGCAGCTGTGCTCACTTATTTTAATAGTCTGGATTATCATACTGTATTTAGCCAGGTGACAAATCTCACCGGTAAAACGATGCCATTGCTGCCGGGTGTTCGTGTTTCCGTGATCACTGTGATCTGCGTTTTACTTTTTATTGGTGCTATGGCTAAATCCGCACAAGTTCCTTTGCATGTTTGGCTGCCGGAATCAATGGAAGGTCCTACACCGATTTCAGCCTTGATTCATGCTGCGACCATGGTGACAGCAGGTATTTATATGGTGGCGCGTATGTCACCTTTATTTGAATATTCGCAAGCAGCACTCAGCATCGTTTTGATATTGGGCGCAACAACCTGTTTGTTTATGGGATTTTTGGCGATTGTTCAACAAGATATTAAACGTGTCATTGCTTATTCTACCATTTCACAATTGGGTTATATGGCGGTCGCTTTAGGTGCATCGGCGTATGATGCTGCGATTTTCCATTTAATGACGCATGCCTTTTTTAAAGCGTTACTCTTTTTGGCGGCAGGTTCTGTCATCATCGCATTACATCATGAACAAGACATGCGAAAGATGGGTGGGCTTGCACCTTACATGCCCATTACTTATCTGACTTTTTTGATAGGCGCTGCAGCGCTTTCTGCAATTCCACCGTTTGCCGGTTTTTATTCAAAAGATGCCATTATCGAAGCAGTACATTTATCGAAAACACCCGGGGCCTATTATGCTTATTTATGTGTGTTAGCAGGTGCATTTGTGACGCCGCTTTATATTTTCCGTGCTGTATTTTTAACATTTCATGGCAAGAAACGTTATGAATCTACCGTTTATGAATCACCCTGGGTGGTATTATTTCCCCTGATTGCTTTAGCCATTCCAAGTATCATTGCAGGAGGTCTGCT
Source organism: Gammaproteobacteria bacterium (assembly GCA_014132595.1). Taxonomy (GTDB): domain Bacteria; phylum Pseudomonadota; class Gammaproteobacteria; order DSM-16500; family DSM-16500; genus UBA4722. The sequence goes on from BMAG01000053.1 coordinate 50,590, forward strand.
CATTGGCCCTATGCTTTTTGCAACACCGCGATTATTAGGTGCAAGTATCTTCGTTTTACCGCAACATGATGTGTTAACGGCGTTATCGGCCGAATATAAAGGGGCTGAAATGATGGCGCTCGATGCCTCAAAAACCCTCGCGTTCTGGCTTGCGATCGCAGGGGTGGCAACAGCTTGGATATTTAATTTGGTACGTCCCGAATGGTCCACGATGTTAAAAAAACGCTTCTTATGGATTTATGAGATTTTGATTGCTAAATATGGATTTGATCAATTTAATCAAATCGTCTTCGTCAAAGGCAGTCGTCGTTTGGGTGAGTTTTTTTATAAGGTCAGTGATTTAATCATGATTGATGGCGTGTTTGTGAATGGCTCAGGCAAAGTGATTCGTTTATTTGCCCGTACTGCCAGACGAATTCAAACAGGTTATGTGTATCATTATGCATTGGTCATGTTGCTAGGGTTGACCCTTCTTCTAGGTTGGTTTGTGTTAGGATTTTGAGTATGTGGTTTGAGCATAATATTTTAAGTATATTAATTTGGCTGCCTGTCCTGGGCGCAATTGCAGCATTGCTCGTGGATGGCGATCGTGGAGCACGTGTTATTGCGGCAAGTGTTGCGCTTGTTAATTTATTACTATGCATTCCGCTGTATTTAGGATTCGATACTTCAAGTTATGCCATGCAATTTTATGAGGATCATCTCTGGATAAGTGCTTATAAAATTCATTATGCCCTCGGTGTCGACGGCATTTCTTTAGCTATGATTATACTCACCAATTTCACGGGTCTTTTGGTGATTATAGCAGGTTGTCATGCGATTAAAGTACGTGTGTCGCAATACATGGCTGCTTTTCTTGTCATGCAAGGCATGATGATCGGTGTGTTTGCGGCGACGGATGCGATTTTATTTTACGTTTTTTGGGAAGGTATGTTGATTCCAATGTACTTGAGCATCGGTATGTGGGGCAGTGCGAATCGTAATTATGCAGCGGTCAAGTTTTTCTTATATACCTTTTTAGGTTCCATTTTAATGTTGATCGCTTTGTTGTATTTATATATTCAAACAGGCTCATTTGATATTCAGCATTATTATAATTTGCATTTATCGATACCTATCCAAAAATTATTGTTTTTTGCATTCTTGCTTGCTTTTGCCGTCAAAGTGCCTATGTGGCCAGTACATACGTGGTTGCCTGATGCACACACGGAAGCACCGGCAGGCGGTTCTGTTGTATTGGCAGCGTTGATGTTAAAACTGGGTATTTACGGATTTTTACGTTTTAGTATGCCGATTGTGCCTGAAGCTTGTGAGGCACTTGCTTGGCTCATGATTAGCTTGTCATTAGTTGCCATTATTTATATTGGTCTCGTTGCTATTGTTCAGACTGACATGAAAAAACTTATTGCCTATTCTTCAATTGCGCATATGGGTTTTGCGACATTGGGCTGTTTTATGATTTACGACATCATTCGACATATGTCATCGATGAATGATGCTTATATGAGTCTTGAAGGGGCTGTGATTCAAATGATTTCACATGCATTCGGATCCGGTGCGATGTTTCTGGGAGTAGGAATTTTGGCGGATCGGCTTGTAAGCCATAGTCGTTTGATTAAAGATTATAGTGGCGTTGCTGCTCGTATGCCTATTTTTGCTGCTTTCTTTATGCTGTTTGCCATGTCTAATGTTGGCCTGCCCGGTACCGCGGGTTTTGTCGGTGAGTTTATGGTGATTATGAGCGCTTTTCAGGCGCATTTCTGGGTCGCTTTTGTTGCAGCATTAACTTTGATTTTAGCATCTGCTTATACGCTGTGGATGTATAAGCGTGTTTTCTTTGGTCCTATCGTGAGTGATGAAGTCGCAACGATGCAGGATATTCATTGGCTAGAAACGATTAATTATGTTCTATTGGCCATTGGTGTATTTTTTATTGGGCTTTATCCTGCTCCAATTTTAAATGTATTACATGCAACCGTTGGTCACATACTTTCAATAAGTCTGCCTGCTTAAGGTTTAATGATTATGAATTTTACAACACCTATTTTTTCCGCAGCGCTGCCAGAGATTTTTTTACTCTGTATGGCAAGCGCTATTCTTTTAATTGATGTTTGTTTGAAAGAACGTTATCAAAATATTACTTATATTTTGGTTCAAGTAACTTTGGTTGCCACGTTTCTACTAGTGCTTTCGGAATATAAGGAATATCCACATCCGCTTGTCACATTCAGTGGGCATTATGCGGTGGATAAAATGGCGATCCTGACAAAACTATTCGTGCTTGTCGCAAGCTTTTTTGCTTTTGTGTATGCGCGTCAATATATAAAAGATCGGCATATTTTACGCGGTGAATATTATATGTTGGGATTATTTGCTGTTATCGGAATGTTAATCATGGCATCGGCTTATAGTTTTTTAACCATTTATTTAGGGTTAGAATTATTATCCTTGTCTTTGTATGCTATGGTTGCCTTACAAAAAGATTCAGCGGTTGCAAGTGAAGCGGCCATGAAATATTTTGTGATGGGTGCGCTTGCTTCCGGTTTATTATTGTACGGGATCTCCATGTTATATGGAGTGACAGGCAGCATTGAAATTTCAACAATAGGAAGTTTCTTATCAAATGGGTTACATGGCCAAGATAAAGTCGTCATGCTCGCTCTCATTTTTATTTTGTCGGGCTTGCTTTTCAAATTAGGTGCGGTTCCTTTTCATATGTGGGTGCCTGATGTTTATGATGGTGCGCCAACCAGTGTGACTTTATTTATCGCGAGTGCGCCTAAAATCGCTTCTTTTTGTATTTTGATGCGCATTCTTGTGGAAGCAACACCGGTGATGAGCGGCATGTGGACAGCTATTTTAATAGCCGCATCTGTGTTATCGATGTTTTCAGGGAACTTACTTGCTATTGCCCAAACCAATATTAAACGTATGCTGGCTTATTCTTCCATTGCACACATGGGTTATACCTTATTAGGCGTTATCGCAGGTCCGCATTCGACAACAGGTTATTCCGCTGCAATGTTCTATGTGGCAACCTACGTGATCGTAGCGGCCGGTGCATTTGCGATAATTGCATTATTAAGTAAGCAAGGCATTGAACTAGATCAACTCGAAGATTATCGCGGCTTAAACGCACGCAATCCCTGGCTTGCTTTTATGATGTTGTTATTGATGTTCTCAATGGCAGGCATACCACCTACCGTTGGATTTTTTGCGAAACTGGGATTATTAGAAGCGTTAGTTGAGGCGCACTATGTCTGGCTCGCCGCTTTTGCACTGTTATTTGCAATTATTGGTGCCTATTACTATTTACGTATTGTTATGTTGATGTATTTTGAAGAACCGCGTGAAGAGTTAATGAAGCATCATATTGCTGTGGCTCCAGGTATTATGGCGGCTGTCACTTTAAACGGAGTTGCTGCATTAGGGCTGGGTTTATTGCCAAGCTCACTCATCGATATTTGTCGGATTTCGTTAGGATAAATAAGAAAATCATTTTCATGTATATCGTGATCCGACGATCTTAACATGCTTTAAAAATATACATTTTCAGTGTATAATGCATGTTTATATTCTATAGAATCTCTATGAAAACCTAAATTCTCTTTAATTTTAATAGGTTAGGCAATTCAAGCATGCATAGTCAATCCAGTCAAAGCTCATCTGCTTTTACTCTATTTAATGATGAGATTTTTATACATATCGCCTTAATGCTCGATCTGCATGAGAAGGCCATGTTCGTATTGACGTGTCAATATATTCAAAGTGCAATAACAGATTATGAAAAGGGGATGCAAATTTACTTCCCATCTGAATATAAAGCCTTTGCTTTAGAAAGTAAAAGAGCACAGTTAAGTTTAGATGAAGAGAAAAAAAATGACAGAAGAGCTCAAAAAGATTTATCTATTGTTTTTAAACCGGCTTTTAGAAAGGCTTTTCAGTTTAATTATGATGGATTAACAAATGTCCAAATCAGATTTTTTTCATTATTTAAATTAGGTGATTTAAGTAGAATTAAACAAACACATCCCCCTCTCGACTACTTACAAACACAGATCTCGCATGAATACGATTTAGTTATTGATTCTCATAAATTAGGTTTACTACATTGGGCCTGGATTAATAAACATCAACACGTATTGGATTATTGCTATGCGATTTTTTCACGACGAAACGTCCTCGGCCGCAAAGATCCATCGGAAGAATTGTATTGGGCGATGATTTGTCAGCAGTCTCAAGAGAAAGTCAATGAGTTGTTGTTATCTCCGGGAGCGAATCGCAACGCAGACATTGATCTGGGTCACTCCATCAAAACCTTGTTACAAATTGCTTCAAAACATGGCTATTTAGAAGTCGTTAAAGCGTTAATTTCAAATGGTGGAAATAGAATTAAGTCGTATGAGATCTCTAAGGCCATTCATAACGCCATACAGAATTGTCATTTTAAAATCATTCAGTACCTTTCACCGCTACTTTCTCAAAAGAAAAAAGAAAAATATTTTAGTGATTTGATAGTCGAAGCTGTAATAAGAAATCAAATTGAGGTTGTTGAATACTTTTTTTCACTGCACAAGATAAACGATTCCAATACTCTGAGTATGCTGATGCAACATGCAGTGCAAGAAGGGCACCTTGATATGATTCAGTACCTGCATGACAAGCATGGCGTTCATATTAATACTGAAATAATGACATATGCTATCAGCGGAAAACAAGGTCGTGTTATTAAATTGATCGTGGATTTAAAAAATAATCAACGTGAAAATCCTCACTGCGCTGATGTTCTTATGACGGCGGTGTCTATGGAGGAAGAAGATGTCGTACGATTTTTATTTCAGGAAAATCTCGCTAAACTTAATGCCGTGACAGCAGAGGGTACAACTGCCATTCGATGTGCCGTGATGCGCGGCGAACTTCAAGTAGTGCAATACTTGATCGAGCAAAAAGCGGATGTTCAGGTCGTTGCGAATGATGGTACGACGTTACTCATGGATGCTGTAGATAGAGATCATGTTACGCTAGTTGAGTATCTATTGCCTGAGTCTAATGTAAATGCACAAACCCATAGAAAAACCACGGCGTTAATGTGTGCGGTAACACAGGGTAATTTAACAACAGTAAAATTATTGATAGAAAAAAAGGCCGATGTTAATGCGGTTGCAGAAGACGGAACGACTGTCTTAATGTGCGCGGCAAATCAAGGATATTTCGAAATAGTCCGATTTTTAGTTGAAGAAAACCAGGCGAATTTTAAAGTGGCTGCAAAGGATGGTACGACTGCTTTGATTAAAGCAGCAGAAAAAGGCAGCTATGAGATCGTTGATTATTTGATTTCCTTGCAATCGGATAGCGATTTGAATGTTACAAAGTGTCTTGTTGTTTTGAAACAAGCCGCTTTTCGCGGCAGGCATCATGCTAAATGGATCGATGCACATAAATTTTTAATACAAGCCAATGTTCCCGATAAATTTTTTGACATTGCCAGGTTATTGATTTCACAACCCGCCATTGTCATTCATTATTTTTCCGACAAAAAAAATAATTTAATTCCTATGGGGTTAATGAAAATAATCCATCATGATGTCCTCTCTTTTTGTAAACAAAGGCAAAACTATTTATCTCCTCTTTGTGATTACTTCAACGTTTATAAAAAAGAAGCGAATAATGCAGAAGTGCTTTGTGCTAATTTATTGATAGTAATGAGTAAAAAACAAACGCCCGAGACGCATAACAAACTGATTTATTTAATAGAAACTCTCCTTCAAATTGAAAAGTTTGTAAAGATAGTCAGTTGTTTCTTTATTGATATGTTGCAGGAAATTCATAGATCACTGCGTCAGATATTAAAAAGCCAGTCATCAGAAGAACAAAAACCTTTGAATGAAAATAGAGTAAATCCTTATTTATCTTTTGTCGTCCCTGCTCAAAATCAAATTAAAACTTCATCTTCTTTTTGGAGTAAATATTCTATTTTTAATTGTTGCAGTAATGATTCTGCAACGATAGATGAGAAAAATGAGAGAGTCGAACATACGCCAAGTCCTGTGCCCTCAAGGTCAAAATAGTTTTTCAAACCAGGATATAAACTTATTTATTCGGCAGATGATAGATTGATCATGCTATGGAAATGGCAGAACCTGCGGATTCCTGATGTTTAGAATATCTTTTGTTTTTAATCGTTCAATCAGTTTTTTAATTTCAGTAATGAGATCTTCGGATACGGGTTGGGTAAGTGGTTCATTATTGAGGCGTTTTTTGCGATAGGCTGTAAAATCTATAATAATAGCATTATTCATGCGCAGCATCCTTTCTGGCTAAAGTGGGTACAAATCCAATCTGATCCCTGTCCTTTTTCTTTTTTCACGCTACAATATGCCTCTTGGCGAGGTGTAACGGGATCAGATTGTCAAAAATACTGATGTGAAAAATCGCGTCTATCCTACTTGATCTCATAACAATTGACTACTGAAGAATTATGAAACTAAACGATTTTCATTATGATTTGCCGGATGAGCTCATTGCACGTTTTCCATTAGAAAAACGCAGCTCAAGTAAACTGCTTTGTCTGGATTCCAAAACGGGTGCCATCATGCACCGTCAATTTATTGATTTACTGGAATTGCTCGAACCCGGTGATTTGTTAGTTTGTAATAATAGTCGTGTTATTGCGGCTCGATTACTGGGACAAAAATCCAGTGGTGGTAAAGTTGAAATATTAGTGGAACGTATTCTGGATGCCAAACGCATTTTGGTACAAGCAAGAGCAAGTAAGGCACCTAAAATCGATAATGTCCTTATTTTTGCAAATGAAATTAGCTTTACTGTGCTTGCACGTCACCAAGATTTATTTGAATTACAATGCGAAGATGACAGACATGTTTTGGAAGTGATCGAGGCGATTGGTCAGATTCCTATTCCTCCTTATTTTTCGCGGCAACCGGATGCCAATGACAAGGAGCGTTATCAAACGGTTTATGCAGCGCATAAAGGTTCAGTTGCGGCACCTACAGCGGGTTTGCATTTTGATATTGAGCTTTTAAATCAATTACGCAAAAAAGGAGTTGAGATCGGTTATGTGACATTACATGTGGGTGCAGGAACGTTTGCATCTGTGCGTGTTGATGATATTACACAGCATCGAATGCATGCGGAATATATTGAAGTGTCTCAAGCGCTGTGTGAACAAATCAAAGCAACAAAAGCGCGCGGTAAACGCGTGATCGCAGTAGGTACCACAACGGCACGCTCTCTGGAAACCGCAAGCCGCACAGGTGTGCTGCAACCCTTTGTCGGGGATACGGATATTTTTATTTATCCGGGTTTTTCATTTCGGTGTATTGATGGATTGATTACTAATTTTCATTTGCCTTGTTCAACTTTATTGATGCTGGTTTGTGCCTGGGGAGGTTATGAAGCGGTAATGGAAGCCTATAAAGTTGCAGTACAGGAACGATATCGATTTTTTAGTTATGGCGATGCGATGTTCATCGCTAAATTGTAAACGCGCTCAAGCGCTGCTTTCCTTCGCTTATTAAGCACAATGAGCGTCTATTCTTGAGTCTGCGGAGGAAGGAACCCAGAGAAGCATACGCGAGGAAAAGTAGACTCTGTGCGTTCACGATAGAGTTAGTTAAGCCTGAAATCCTATTTGCGTCTCCTCTCCGAAAAAGGTAGATTAGGTAACTTGATTTTGCCTGCGGGTGGCGAGGCTCCATTGAATCTATTTTGGTAAAGGAAAAAACTATGAATCTTGTAAATAATATTATCAACTTCCTCATTAGCCCAGCCTATGCTGATACAGCGGCAGCAGCTCCAGGCCAACAAAATGGCGGTGGTTTTTCATTGATGCTCATGACCGGCATTTTTCTTCTTTTTATGTATTTCATCGTTTGGCGGCCACAAAGCAAACGTGCCAAGGAACAACGCGATTTATTAAATTCACTCGCTAAAGGTGATGAAGTGGTTACAACAGGCGGTATTCTTGGGAAAATTGCGAAGATTAACGAGAATTACGTGCAACTGTCCTTAACCGATAACGTTGAAATCATGATTCAAAAAAGCTCAATTGCGGGCGCATTGCCTAAAGGTACATTGAAGTCTATTTAATCAGCTAAGGAATGTTGGGAAGACTATGGTTTTTAATCGCTATCCTGTTTGGAAAAATATATTAGTTTTAGTGGTGATGATTGTTGCATTTTTTTATGCAGCACCCAATTTGTTTGGTGATGATCCTGCAGTACAGATTTCGGGTGCGAATGCAGCCATCCCTGTAACGCAGGAGACCGCTGCAGCCGTTAAACAAACTTTGCAAAATGCACAATTGAATGCAAAACAAATAGAATGGCAAAATCATAGTTTGCTGCTTCGTTTTGCCTCAACAGATAATCAGCTAAAGGCGCGAGAAGCGATACAGCAAGCGTTAGGTAATGATTATCTTGTTGCACTGAACTTGGCGCCTCGAACACCTGCCTGGCTTAAATCCATCGGCGCCATGCCGATGAAATATGGTCTGGACTTGCGTGGTGGTATTTATTTGTTAATGCAAGTAGATGCGGATTCTGTGCTAAAGCAACAAGTCGAAGGTGATCTCAATAACATATCTCAATTATTAAGAACCGAACGTATCCGTTATTCGGGTATTTCACGTCAAAATGATAATAACATTGCGGTTGAGTTTCATTCAGCGGATGCTTTGAATGATGCCTATAGCACTTTAAGCCAGCATTTTACTGAATTTAATTGGACTAAAAACAATCTGACCTTGCAAGGTGTTTTTTCACCCGTGGTCTTGCAGCAGGCAAGACAGGAAATTTTAGATAAAACGGCTAATACTTTGCGTAACCGCGTTAATGAATTAGGAGTTTCAGAAGCAGTCGTCACTCAACAAGGTGCTTCACGTATTGCAGTTGAATTGCCAGGTATTTTGGATACAGCAGAAGCTAAAAATATTTTAGGAAAAACTGCGACATTAGAATTTCATTTAGTGGATGCTGAAAATGATCCGCACAGTGCCATCGGAGGTTTGGCGCCGCCTAATACGAAATTATATCAATATAACGGACAGCCCGTTTTATTAAAAAATCCGATTATTTTGCATGGCTCATCGATTACCAGCGCGCGTTCGGGTATGGGTGAAGACGGCAGGGCATCGGTTGATATTCGTTTTAGCGGCAGTGAAGAAAGTTTATTTTCTCGTATTTCAGGAGAAAACATTGGGAAACCCATGGCGATTGTCTATGTGGATACAAAACCGCAAACGACCATGGTAAATGGCCAAAAGGTTGTAAGCTTTACGACAGAAAGACGTGTAATCAGTGTAGCAACCATACAATCCATGTTAGGCAGCCCATTCCAGGTTACTGGATTATCCAGTCAGGAAGAAGCTCGAACATTGGCTTTATTGTTGCGCGCAGGTGCTTTGAGTGCGCCTGTAGCTGTGATTGAAGAACGTGAGATGGGGCCCAGTCTCGGTGAGCAAAATATTCATATGGGGATCATGTCTGTCGTCGTAGGCTTTGCCTTAGTGGTGCTCTTTATGGCGTTGTATTATCGCGTGATGGGATTGATCGCTGATTTAGCCTTAGGCATGAATTTAATTTTAATTGTCGCTATTTTATCGTTGTTAGGTGCAACATTAACATTACCCGGTATTGCGGGGATTGTATTAACAGTGGCGCTCGCTGCGGATGCAAATGTATTAATCTTTGAGCGTATTCGCGAAGAACTGCGTAATGGCGCAGGAATACAAGCAAGTATTCATGCAGGTTATGAGCGGGCTTTAGTGACGATTGTCGATGCAAACGTAACGACATTGATTGTGGCTATTGTTTTATTTAGCTTAGGGTCGAGTGTCGTAAAAAGTTTTGCAGTCACCGTGACAATTGGCGTGTTGACTTCAATGTTTACTGCGATTACGGGAACACGCGCCATCGTGAATTTGATGTACGGCGGCAAACCAGTCAAACATATTTCGATCGGGTTATAGGAACAGAACATGGAATTTTTTAAACATAATACACAAATTAATTTTATGGGACAGCGTAAACTCGCTGCTGTGTTATCACTGATTTTATTTGTTTTGTCATTGGTTTCTCTTGTCGTCAATGGATTAACTTTGGGATTAGATTTTACCGGCGGCACGCAAATTCAATTGAATTTCCCTCAGGCTGCTAATTTAAATCAAATTCGAGATAATTTGCAAAAAGCAGGTTTTGCAGATGCGGTTGTGACCAGTTATGGTACTTCCCGTGATGTATTAGTGACTCTGGTACCCAAAAAATCAGTTGAAACCACTGAAGGTAAAGATGAAATGATGCGGCAAATTTTAACGGTCTTGCCGGATGCAAAAGTTCAGCAAGTGGATTCCGTTGGATCGCAGGTGGGGCAAGAGCTTGCAACAAAGGGCGCGCTTGCAGTTGTGGTCGCTTTGTTAGGCACGATGATTTATATCGCTTTACGTTTTGAGTGGCGTTTTGCTGTAGGTTCAACCTTTGCCTTGATTCATGATCCTGTGTTAATACTCGGGATATTTTCTTTCTTTCATCTGGAATTTAATTTAATTGCGCTTGCGGCTTTGCTCACGGTCATTGGTTATTCATTGAATGACACGATCGTTATTTTTGATCGCATTCGAGAGAATTTTCGTAAATTACGTAAGGCAGAGCCTATTGATGTTGTGAATCAATCCATTAATCAAACCTTGTCACGTACGATCATGACGTCCGCATTAACTTTGATGGTGGTTTTAGCGCTATTTTTCTTAGGCGGCAGTATGTTACATGGATTTGCACTTGCGATGATTATCGGTATCGTGGTGGGTACCTATTCATCGATTTATGTCGCAGGATCATTATCACTTGCATTAGGATTAACACGACAGCATTTATTACCGGTTGCAAAAGAAGTATTAGACGATCGGCCGTAAGTTCCCTTTAACGCTGATCATTCTCTATCGCGGGCGTTATCGCCACCGTCATTGCGAGCAAAGCGAAGCAATCCATCTTTTAAGCAAGGATTAGGACGAAAGGGTTACTTTACTAAGATTTGCTTTTGAGATGTATTGCTTCGCTTTGCTCGCAATGACGGTGGTAGTTAGCCAATAACAGATTCTATCCCAAATGCGGCTTAATATTCTTCAACAACAACTTCAGTATTTTTGGATTACCTACAACAACATCGCCGCTATCAAGATAATCTTCTCCGCCATTGAGATCGCAAACTAAGCCGCCGGCTTCTTTTACCAGCAAAATACCTGCTGCAATATCCCAAATATGTAATCCAGATTCCCAAAACCCATCTAAACGGCCGCAGGCCACATACGCTAAATCCAATGTCGCAGCACCCGGGCGACGTATATCGCCGCATAAAGGAATAAGTGTTTCAACAATGCGCAAATGTGTAGATAACTCTGATGATGAATTGCGTTGTGTAAATCCTGTTGCAATCAAACAATTTTGAAGTTCGGTGTTCTTGCCTACACGAATACGTTTATCGTTTAATCGTGCACCTTTCCCTCGGCTCGCTGTAAACAATTCTTGGCGGACTGGATCATAAATAACTCCATGCTCAATTTTGCCTTTGTAACTGATACCAATTGAAACCGCAAATTGAGGAAAGCCATGAATAAAGTTACGGGTGCCGTCAATAGGATCAATGATCCATGTATAATCATTGCCCGCTGTTTCACCGCTTTCTTCGCCTAAAATCGCATGATTAGGGTGCGCTTTTCGGATAATACTGATAATTTCTTGTTCTGCTTTTTGATCAATGTCCGTGACATAATCATTCGGCTTCTTTTGGCTAACATGCACCGTATCAAGACGATCCAAGGCTCGAATGATGATCTTTCCGGCGGCTCTTGCTGCATTTACAGCAATATTAAGAATAGGTTCGCGCATAATTTTGTCAAATAGCTCAATAAAGGGTATATAGAATAACAAATTTTCGGTAAGATGCCACGGGATAGTTGCTATTTTTGAGGATGTTTTAATGTTAAAGAACATACGTATTGTACTGGTGAACACATCTCACCCAGGCAATATTGGATCGGCCGCGCGTGCAATGAAAACAATGGGCTTGGAGAATCTTTATTTAGTCTCACCGCAACTTTTTCCCCATCCTAAAGCTGTCGAGATGGCAACGGGCGCAGCTGATATTTTGGATAAGGCCATCATCGTTTCGGATTTAACGGAGGCAATTTCTGATTGCAGTTTAGTGATAGGTACCAGCGCACGTTCTAGAACGATTCCCTGGCCCATGCTCTCAACTCGCGAATTTGCCGAAAAAGCCATTTCAGAATCTGCCAATAGTCACGTCGCCATTATTTTTGGTCGTGAACAATCTGGATTAACAAATGAAGAATTACATCTTTGTCATTACCATTTACAAATTCCATCGGACCCTCATTATAGCTCTTTAAATATTGCAGCTGCTGTGCAAGTGGTTACCTATGAATTGCGCATGGCGAGCCTATCTGATCATCAGCCTGTATGGGATTATCAGTTTGCAACCGCTTCCGAAATGCAGCGTTTCTATGAACATTTGGAAAAAACATTAATTCACTTAAGTTTTTTAAATCCTGAAACACCGCGTCAATTAATGACACGTTTGCGACGCCTTTTTAATCGCGCACGTCCAGATGTGATGGAAATTAATATTTTGCGTGGAATCCTGACTGAAATTGATAAAAAAACCCAAATTAAAAATTAGGTGATATAAATATCAAATTTATACATATTGGGCATTTCGACCGTTTTCCAATAGTGATAATTTTTCCATATTTCTTTAAACTGCGGGTAACGAGAGAGTAATTGAATATAGTCTAAATTTGTTTGTGTTTCATCATAAGCAATAAACTCTAATCGATCGACATAAATTAAGGCGGGTCTATTTTTTTTGAGATCTTCAACCAGCATATTTACAAAAAATTGTTCGTTTTTTTTGAGTTGGTTTGGATCCATGAATCGTTCAGGATAATGATAACGCTGCATCCAAGCTAGAAACTGTAAACGAGAGGCATGTAATGCGTTTGCATGTTCGAAAACAGAAACCATATATGCCGCACTGCTTGATAAAAAATAAACATATTGGTTTTGTTTATTTGCTTGTAATTCATCAATTAATGGCTGCAGATTAAGTTTTATTCGAACACTTTTTGCGTAATATGTTTTAAGAAAATGATATGGATATGAGAAAGCAATAAAAATTAAGAGCAAGGCAACGATAAATTCGGATTTATTAAAAGAATAGGTTGTCAGTAAGATGCTGAAAGACAGCATATAAATAATGATTGTTAAAGCTAGTGCAGGAAAGAGATGATAGTACCAGGGAAGTTGTTGAATGAGATAAGCAATAAAAAACCCCATCATGGCCATGAGTAATACCATTGCCACCTTATTATAGGCCTTATTCATTGAAAAAATGGGATATAAGCACGGTGCTAACAAAATATAAAGTATCAAAGCGTTTGCAATAACATATTTTAAAGGAACAGAAAACGATTGGTAATAAAAGTGAGATGCAATCGGTATCACTATTTTTAGATAGTCGGGATGAAAAAAATAAATAAAAATGAGATAAAGAATAAATACCAAAAATATGCTTAATGTTTCAGTTCGTATCCAGCTGAATAGACTTTCTTTTAAGGACTTTTGTCCCAACAAACAATAAAATTCAACAAGACAAAATGCAAAAATAAAAAAAGGTTTGATGGCAAATCCTAATCCTGCTAATACGCCTATCGACAAGGCAGGTAGATGATTTATTTTTTTATCATTGAGGCGCAAGCTGACTAATAAAAAATAAGGCATTGTTAAATAAAGCGATAAACATTCTCTCTGGCCAAATTCTGCAAAAGGAAGAATCAAATAAGTAAAAAATAATGCGATGATCATAGTCATCTGAATGCGTTTGTCTTTGTTTTCAGAAATGTTATTTAATAAAAAATAACATAGCAAAAGAGATAAAGTAGCAAAAATAAAGATATAAGTTCTAAGCGCAATGATATTTGAAAAAGAAAACATTTTTTGTAAATAAATAGCAGGAATATAAAGATAGATAGAAAGTGGTGGATTTATTTCAAAAAAATCTTTAACGTAATTTCCGCCTGATAATAAAATCTTGGCTAAATGTAATTGCCAGCTTACATCTCCTTTAAGAAGGAATTTATCCTGCATAAACCAAGCAAGCAAATATAGCGGAATCAAAAGCAGTAGTGTTAAATAAGATCGTAGTTTGATTTTATTCACAGAGTTCCACTCACCACGTATTGCCCTCCTAGCGGGACAAAATGTAAATATTTCTCTAAAAATCGTAACCATTTTAAAAACGAGGGAAAAAATAACGTATATTCAAGCTGAATATGGGTGATGCCTGCATTTTTAACCAATTGTTTTAATTCAGACGGTCTTAGTAAAACAACCCCCTCATCGAAAGGACAAATTTTTACTAAATGCCTTGTCACTGGATTAAACGGATTATGTTCAAAAACCACAAGTGAGCCGCCGGCCTTACCTGAAGCCGCAACAAATTGCATGGTATTTAAACGTTGCTCGGGTTGAATATGATGAAAAACGTTCGATATAAAAATAAGATCAAATTTATTTTCTTTTTGAGATAAATCAGATATTAAAAAAAAATCGGCGAAAGGCGCTGTTTTTTTTGCCTCAACCAAACTTTTTTCTGATACATCGCAGCCATAAATATGCGCATCAGGAAAATGTTTATTGAGAAATAAGGTGGATCTTCCAACACCGCAGCCAAAGTCTAAAATATGTTTAGGTTTAAATCGAATTAAATTTTTTAATTTTATGATTTTATACTCAGCAAAATATAAATTGTCATTTTCAAAGAAATTTAATTGTTTGCTCAAAATATCCGTATAATTTTTGGCAAATCCATCAAAATCAGTAGGATCCATCAATGCAACTCCGTATCCTTGATGTAGCGAGGACGCTGTTTGACTTCAAGATAAATTTTTGCAAGATATTCGCCGATAATACCTATTGAAAGTAATTGCACACCGCCAATAAAACATAAGGGCACCATAATAGAAGCCCACCCAGGCGTGGTATGTGAAAAAAACTTTGCGCTTAAAACCCAAACAGCCATGCCGATGGATGTGATAAACGAAATCACTCCGCTAATTAAAATAAACTCAAGAGGCGCCTGACTAAATGAAATGAGACCTTCCCAGGCAAGTGAAATCATTTTTCTAAGTGAATATTTTGTTGTACCTAATGCACGTATGTTCCTATCATAATGCACTTGGCTCGATTTAAAACCCATTAAAGAAAAAATACCGCGTAAAAAAACATTACTTTCTTTAAAATTATTGAGTTCTTTTATAATTTTCTGACTTAATAAACGAAAATCAGCATGATTGAAAACAATGTTCGATCCGGAATAGCGCATGAGTTTATAAAAAGTTAGCGCAGTGAATCGTTTTAAAAAACTATCTGTTTTACGAGATTGTCTCACACCATAAACAATATCACTGCCTTCTTTAAAATGATCGAGCATGGTTGGAATAGCATTAATATCATCCTGTAAATCTGCATCAATGGTGATGGCGCAATCGACGTTATTCTGAATATTTAATAAACCGGCTAATAATGCATTTTGATGTCCTGCATTACGGCTTAATCGCAATCCTTTTACCTTTTCATCCGCCTGATGTTTATTTAAAATGATTTCCCAGGTGCGATCCTGGCTGCCGTCATCGACACAATATAAAAAACTTTCTTCGCTAATTTGTTTTTTCCCAATTAAAGAATATAAAAGCATGAGAAGTTGATTTAAGGAATCTGGAAGGATGAGTTCTTCATTGTAGCAAGGAACGATAATGGCGAGGCGGGGGGATGTTGAACGACCAGCAAGCATGGCTTGTCCTCGCAGTTTTCTTCCTGAAATTTATAAAAAATGGTAACAAAAGAGGTTTCTAAACTCAAGGGAAATAGCTTTGAGTGTTATTTAATTGTGTCTTTGATAAGGGACTCATCCTGAACGCACGGCTTTTTAAAAATACGCTGTAAATACATACCTGTACGTTCCGATTTTTCATACCGGAAAATAAGGTTTTAAAACAGGCGGGCCATGGGTGAAGTCCCTCATTGAAGGTGCAATGAAGGCCTAGTGTACATCAAACCTAAATTATGCTAAATTTTTGCTCCATGAAATTACCTATTTATCTAGATTATGCTGCCACAACCCCCATCGATCCTCGCGTCGTCGAAAAAATGCTACGCTACCTCACGCTGGACGGTGAATACGGCAATTCTGCATCAACCCATTTATTCGGCCAAGCAGCTAAGCAGGCCATCGATGATGCGCGCGCTCAAGTCGCTGAATTAATACACGCCGAACCTAGTGAAATCATCTGGACATCCGGTGCCACCGAAGCAAACAATCTAGCACTCAAAGGCGTCGCGTCACTATACTTGCGAAAAGGCAATCATATCGTCACCTTGAAAACAGAACACCCTTCAGTTCTTGATTGTTGCCAGCAATTAGAAAAACAAGGTTTTTCTGTCACGTATTTAACACCCGAAAGTAATGGCTTGCTTGATCTGGCAAAATTTTCTAATGCATTGCGTGAGGATACCGTGCTTGTTTCCATCATGCATATCAACAATGAAATCGGGATCATTCAAGACATCGATAAAATTGCTCAGATCACCTCCGAACGAGGTATTTTATTCCATGTTGATGCCGCGCAAAGCGCAGGGAAAATCCCTATCGATGTCAAACAGACTCACGTTGATCTTCTATCCCTGTGTGCACACAAAATCTATGGTCCCAAAGGAATAGGCGCTCTTTATTTACGCCGTAAACCTCGTGTACGTGTCGCTCCTCTTATCCATGGCGGCGGACAAGAACAAGGCATGCGCTCCGGCACATTACCTGTGCATCAAATCGTAGGAATGGGTCAAGCCTTTGCAATCGCACAGCAAGAGATGTTGGCAGAGCAGAAAAAACTATTCGAACTGCGCCATCGATTTTTAAAAAGCATTCACCCGCAAAAAGGAATCATCATAAACAGTGATCTAAATCATTCCTACCCAGGTATATTAAATTTCGGTTTCAGAGAGATGGATGCTAACGCTTTGATGAACGCCCTTCCCGAAGTCGCATTTTCAGTAGGTTCTGCGTGCCACGCCAAAGAAACAGAACCTTCTTATGTCTTGCGAGCATTAGGATTAACTCGAGAGCAGGCGAAGCAGGCAGTCCGATTTTCATTCGGACGTTTCACGACAATCAAGGAAATTGATTTCATCGTAGAAAAACTCAATCAGCGCACCGCAACGCCTAAATAATTAGACAAACTCATCACTTTGATTTTTTCAGCGAATGAGCACGATCGTGTGAGCAGGACTACTGCATTTCGATGAGACAGGTTAGCCTATTTTTAGGGAAGTACTTTTATACCCATTAATTTTTTACAGGCGGTAAGAAGCTTACCATGATTTTAACGGGAGGTGCATTCTTATTTCGCAGCCATGCAAACTCATAAAGCTGTGGTTTACTCATTTTTGCAAATCGTTTTTTGACTTCATCCTGAGTGACTTTTTGAGTTTCTGATAAATCCCATACAAAAATCGCACCTTTTTCATTAAAATCCTTTTCATTAATCCAGGAACTGAGTCGAGGGTTCCAATCAATGTAAACTTGCGGTCTGTCGTTTGAGTAAAAAGCAATATTACCCGCAAGCCATCGTGCACCAGCCACGTATTTGAGAGGTGTATGATATTGATCGTGCCATTTTTGTGTAAAGACGGCTGCGATTTTCTGTCCAGGGAAATTAGCACTGGATGTTTCATCTGCTCGTACTAATGCAATGCAATAAGCTGAAACAGTCAATGCCAGAAATGCAAATACCACCGTAATAAATCGGTAAATTTTTGCAGGTGTTAAATAAGGTTGTAACCAGACAACGAATAGAAGTCCCCATAAAGATAACAGAGGCTGCCCCCAGCCTGCGCGTAATTTAATTCCCGTGATTGTAGAAAGTAAAACAGTGAATAAAAAAGGACCCAGGCCTATCCAGCATAAAAAACTTTTATCAAATCGACTGATTTTTATGCGAGGTTCTAACCACCAAGGCTTTTTCCCAATCCATAAAACAGAAAATAAAAATAAAGCCGGCAATAATACTTCCAATTGCTGCCAGGCAAATTGTGCAGGAAAAAACAAATGATTAACCCAACTAGGCGCACTAGCCACACGATCCTCTGCATAGGTCAGCGTGACAAAATCATGTGAAAATAGCCAAACAAAATGAGGTGTAATCACTGCAAGAAAAACGAGCGCTCCTAAATATAATCCAGGTTTCTTAAATTGTTCACGACATTGCGAATTTGTCAGCAATAAAATAAACATTGGTAATAACAACATCGCGATGTAATACTTTGTCATCATGCCAAGACCCGCAAAAAAACCTGTCAGAACCCAGTCACGTATTTGACTTCCACGCAGTGCTTGATAAAAAAATAAAGCTGTCAATGCCCACATGGCGAGTTCAAGCGTGTTGTCATTAAAGTCGATGGCGTGAAAACTATAATATTGCATTCCTTCCAGCACAAGCACAGCGATGAGTGCATAAATAGGCGGAACTATTTTCTTACTTATTTGCCAAATGGCCCAAAAACAAATAGCCACAGAAAGCTGACTAAAAAGATAAATCGCCCAACCCGTATGCCCATCAATTTTGAGCGCAAGTGCCGTGAGCCACCCATTCATAAAGGGATTTTTATCGTATCCCCATTCAAGTTGTCTTCCCCATAGAGCGCCTTCCATTGAATCCATAGGCAATGTAAAACGAATGAATATCGGGGCTAAAGTCCATGCAGTCAAATGAGTCAGAATAAAAGCCAAAAACCATCGCGTTGCTGTGCGATCCTTTTTCATCAATGCGTTAACCATTAACAAATCTCACTGCGATGACAAGAAAAATCTTCACTGCCCATTTCAACTTGAATGGTAGCATGATCAATTTTAAATTTTTCTTTTAAAACGGCATTGATACGTTGGTGATCTGCATCCGTCAGCTGACCCTCAGGCATAATAAGATGCGCAGTTAATGCGACTTCCTTCGTGCTTAATCCCCAAATATGTAAATCATGAACCGCTTGTACATTGGGTAAACTTTGCAAATAGGCCTGAATTCCTTGTTGATTAATATGCCGCGGCACCGCATCCAGGATCAAGCTGACTGAATCACGCAATAATCCCCACGTACCCCAAAGAATCATGATGACAATGCCTAAACCAACGAGCGGATCTAACCATAATCGATGGGTATATAAAATTAAAATACCACCCATGACAACGCCGATGGATATTAAGGCATCCCCGATCAAATGCAAAAAAGCCCCTTTGATATTTAAATCATGATGAGCCCCTTTCATAAACAGTAAGGCAGTCCCCCCATTAATGACAATACCAATGAGTGCAACAATAATAACAATCGGCGCGTTCACCTCGGCAGGATGTATAAATTTATTAATAGACTCGTAGGCAATCAGGATGGTAGTAGACACTAAAATTAAGGCATTTGTAATTGCAGCAAGCACCGTCGTTTTTTTAAACCCATAACTATAGCGTTTACGTGAAGGCAGCGTCAAAAGCCAACTCGCTCCCCAAGCAAGCACTAACCCAAACACATCGCCAAAATTATGAATCGCATCTGCCATCAAGCTCATGGAGTTCGCTAAAAAAGCAAAAATAATCTGAAAAATAGTAAAGGCCAGATTAAGTGACACTGCAATTGCAAACGCCAGATTAAACGACTGAGGTGGCGCATGCATATGACCATGTGAATGTTCATGTGAGTGGTCATGATGCTGATGTGAATGAGTCATAATGTAATCCTCATTAATTTAAGGGATCTTCGCTTAAAGAAACCAGTGTTGCATTACCGCCGGCCGCAGTTGTATTGATGGATATCACCCGTTCAACGCACAATCGAGGTAAATAATAAGGTCCCCCCGCTTTAGGTCCTGTGCCAGACAGTCCTTCTCCGCCGAATGGCTGTACACCAACCACAGCACCTATCATATTGCGGTTAACATAGATATTGCCGACAGCAACTCTATCTTTGATGTAGTCCACTTTAGCATTAATGCGGCTGTGAATGCCAAGCGTGAGTCCATAACCAGTCTGGTTAATATCGTTTAACACTTTATCCAGATTTTTTGCAGAATAACGAACAATATGTAAGATTGGCCCGAAAATTTCTCGCTTGAGAACATTTAAATTTTTTATCTCAACCATCGCAGGTGCAAAGAAATGACCGGGTGGTAACGATTGCGCGGGCAGTTGATATAACAGTGTTTCTTCGCTTTCCATTTTTGTCAGATGATTATTGAGCATTTGCAATGCATCCTCATCAATGACAGGCCCTATATCTGTCACTAATAAACTGGGATCACCGATTGTCAATTCTGCCATCGCGCCTTTTAACATCTCGATGAGGGAATCTGCAATATCTTCTTGTATGAATAAGACACGCAGTGCTGAGCAGCGTTGTCCTGCACTATTAAACGAAGACAATAAAACATCAGAGACAACTTGTTCAGGAAGTGCTGAGGAATCCACAATCATGACATTCTGTCCGCCAGTTTCTGCAATAAAAGGAACAAGAGGACCGGCTCTATTGGCAAGCGTTTGCTGGATGATTCGAGCTGTTTCAGTAGAACCTGTAAACATCACACCATCAATACGAGTATCCGCCACTAATTTTGCACCGACAATACCGCCATCACCAGGTAGAAGTTGCAATGCCTCCCCTGGAATTCCTGCTTGATGCAATAAACGCACTGCTTCACGCGCAATCAAAGGAGTTTGTTCAGCAGGTTTAGCAATGACACCATTACCGCATACCAAGGCTGCTACGATTTGTCCGATAAAAATGGCTAAAGGAAAATTCCATGGACTAATACAAACAATGACACCGCGTGGATGTAATGAAAATTGATTTAATTCACCCGTCGGTCCCGGTAATGTTTGTGTCACTAAATCCCCCCGTGCACGCATGGCATAATAACGACAGAAATCAACGGCTTCACGGACTTCTGAGATGCAATCCACAATCTGTTTACCGCCTTCTTTGCAAAGTAGGGTAATCAAAGCACCTTGGTTCTTTTCAAATAAATCAGCCGCTCGCTCTAAGCAAGTGGCTCGTTCTGTGACAGGGGTTTTTGCCCATGTTGTTTTGAATTGGTGAGCAAGAGCCAAGGCACGTTCAATATCTTCCTCATTGGCATCATGAACATATCCTACAATCTGATCCACATTCGCGGGGGATGTCACAGGCTTTGCCGTATGATGACTATTTTTACCTCCGATAACAGCTTGAGACTCCCATTTTATTTTATTCGCTTGATCCATTTCATTTTTGAGCGTTTTTAATGTATCTATATTTGATAAATCCAGGCCTTGTGAGTTCATGCGTTCAACACCATAAATATTTTTCGGTAAAGGAATACGAGGATGAGGTTTAGAAACCAGTGCTGCAATTTTTGCGATGGGATCTGCAATAATTTCTTCAATCGGCGTTCTCTCATCTGCAATACGATTAATGAAGGAGGTATTCGCACCATTTTCCAGTAAACGTCGGACAAGATATCCCAATAAATCTTTATGAGTACCAACCGGCGCATAAATCCGGCAAGGAATGTTTGCAATCACTTGGTCATATAAAGGTTCGCCCATTCCATGCAGACATTGAAATTCAAAATCACGATAGCTGCCCGCCATTTCTAAAATAGTCGCAACGGTATGCGCATTATGCGTGCCAAACTGCGGGTAAATAAAATCCGTGTAGCCCAATATTTTTTTAGCACACGCAATATAAGATACATCGGTTGCCTGCTTTCGAGTGAAAACGGGGTAGCCTTCGAGACCTAATACTTGGCTTGTTTTAATTTCCGCATCCCAATAAGCGCCTTTGACTAAGCGAACCATTAAACGACGTTTCTGCCGTTTGGAAAGATCGGCCAGCCAATCAATCACAAAAGGAGCACGTTTTTGATAAGCTTGCACAGCGAGCCCAAAACCTTCCCAGCCTTCTAATTCCGGATTAGTAAAAACCTTCTCAATGATATCGAGAGATAAATCTAGTCTATCTGCTTCTTCTGCATCAATGGTCATCCCGATATTTTGTTCTTTAGCGGCTTTTGCAAGACTCACTAAACGAGGTACTAATTCATTTAAAACACGCTCTCGCTTTGCAAATTCATAACGAGGATGTAAGGCCGATAATTTAATAGAAATACCAGGACCATTGAAAGGATCAAGATTTTGTGATGCAAGACCGATAGCAGCGATTGCAGTTTGATAAGCACCAAAATATTTATCCGCATCTTTTTGTGTGCGAGCGGCTTCGCCTAACATGTCATAGGAATAGCGGTAACCTTTTGCTTCTAACTTCCTAGCATTTTTTAATGCTTCTTCAATCGTTCTTCCCATGACAAATTGTTTACCGATGATTTTCATGCCTTGAAGGATGATGGGTCGAATTAATGTTTCACCCGTGCGGCTAAAAAGACGTTTCAAAGATGCGCTTAAATTTTTTTCATGGTTCAGCGTGGGAGCAAAAACTTTTCCCGTAAGCATCAATGACCATGTGGCAGCATTCACAAACAATGAACCGCCTGTCTGGGTATGAGTATCCCAATCCGCCGTTGAAATTTTATCGGCAATTAAAAGATTCATGGTTTCTGAATCAGGGATGCGCAACAATGCTTCTGCCAAACACATGAGAGCAATGCCTTCATCACTCGAAAGATCATATTCATGCAAGAAGGTATCTAGGCCTCCTTGCTTTTTGCGCTGCTTACGCGTTTGTCCCACTAATTGGGTAGCAGTTTTATTAATACGTTCTGCGGCATCGGGGGGAAAGGCCGCTTGCTCTAATAAGGCATTAAGACAGGTTGTTTCATCCTTTCGGTAGGCAGAGATAATCGCTTCTCGAAGCGGATCGTTTTTTTGTGTATAATTAAAAAGCATTTATGGGTATCCTTTTGTGTTATAATTCTTAGCCATTGTGAAATGTTGGATATTATATAACGAGGACTCAGACTTGCCACTAAAACAAAAATTAAAACGTACTCCTATCTCTTCACGTTTTCGTGGGTTTTTGCCTGTTGTTGTGGATGTTGAGACATCAGGTTTAAATCCTTCGAGTGATGCTCTTTTGGAAATTGCAGCAGTACCTATTAACATAGATAAAACAGGAGTATTATATCCATTAGAAACAGAGAGTTATCATGTCGAGCCTTTTCCAGGCGCTCATTTTGACCCTGAGTCTTTAGCCTTAACAGGCATTGATCCTGGTCATCCTTTTCGCTATGCGATTCCAGAACAGCAAGCTTTGCACAATATTTTCTTGAGAATTCGCAGCCTGCTTGCAGAGTTTGGCTGCCAACGCGCCGTTTTAGTAGGTCATAATGCTTGGTTTGATCTGGCTTTTATACAAGCGGCCATCAAGCGCTGTCATTTACCTCCTGCGCCGTTTCATTCTTTTACAAGCTTAGACACCGCAACGTTGTCTGCAGTTGTTTTAGGCGAAACCGTCTTAGCCAAGGCCATGCGTGTAGCGAAAATCCCTTTTGATATCAACCAGGCTCATTCAGCGGTTTACGATGCTGAAAAAACTGCTGCATTATTTTGTTATCTCGTAAACCAATGCGGGTCTGTTGTTAAGTAACAAATAGCTGCATAGCACCCATCTCTCCCGCCCCTAAGTCTTTAATAAGAACACAGCATGTCATGGCAGGAGAGGTGGACGCTAAGCTCTATTTTTTCAAGGCAAAAAAAAGCCCACGTAAGTGGGCTTTTAGGAAGGCTACGTTTAGCCGAATTTAACACCAACACGCAATCCAACTTGGTTGCTTGAGTTGCCAGAACCGCCTTTGGAAACTCCATAAGCGATATCGTGATCCCACTCGAGGCCAACGTTCGTGTTTTTGAGGACATCCACACCATAACCCAATAACCAACGGGATTGTGGAAGGAACAAGTTAACAGCGTTGCCGGAAGCTTCGTATCCCAGGTATACATCTTGGTTCTTTTCCCAAGCGTTGAATGCATATCCAGCATTGATGCCAGCGGTCCAAGGTTTAGCGCCTTGTCCTGCACCCAATGTTGCTGTGGAGTAAACATTCTTCGACAGATCGTATACGCTGAAGTTTTGCAATGCAGATACGTAGCGGAGTTCAACGTCAAATGGTCCGGTCTTCAGATCAGCATTCAAAGCAAAACCGCTGACTTTGTTTTGATATGTACCGCCCGTTGCAACGCCATTGTTACCTACGTTAGCAGCAAGATTTGAACCGTTGAATATACCAACAGCATACGCAATACCTTCTACACCGATCATGTTGTACATGTAGTCAGCAGACAGATCCCATGTAAATGAGTCATTGGTTTGGCCAACACCCAATTGCGCGCCGTAGTTCATTTTCTGGCCGGAAGAAACCGTTGTACCAGCTGGAGCTAAGGTTGAAACGCCTCTTGTGTATTGGTTATCAAATCCATATAAGGATCCGAATACGCCGATGTTGGGGCTTGATAATGCAGTGTTGAAACCAACAGTGACCGCATTACGCAAGGTTTCAGACATGACTTGTGTTAATGGTTGTGTGATTGGGTGTAAGTTGTACTTACCGAAATCAACAAACTGTTTACCCAATACCATGTAAACTGGTAATTGGTTAGCATTTTCAAATCGGATGTAACCTTGTTCGATTACAACGCCACCAATGTTGTCTTTGATGTTGTCATAAACGCCCGTTGCAGGTCTAACATAAGGCTGAGTTGCTAAGAACAGTGAGTTTGCAGCCAGGTTAGCGCCAGGTAATGTTTGGCTGGCATTGTCATAGCTTAAGCTTGCAAATGCTTTAACCCAATCATTAATAGGAGCGGTTACGTTCAAGTGAACATCATTCAAAGAAAGTCTTTGGTTGTTTTCACCTTCGTATCCTAATGAGCGGTTGCCCCATTTAGCGTCAAAGTTGATTCCACCATCTACGATGATGCGATTGTACCAATCATTGATGACGGGTGCTGCAACTTCTTCACCTTTGTAAACACGCTCGCCTTTGTAAACAACAGGCGCAGCAGCAACTGCTTTGTGATGATGATGTTTATGTTTTGTAGTAGTGGTAGTTTGAGTTGCTGCCATAGCAAATGGGCAGCTAATCATTCCTAACACGCTCATTGATACAACAACGAGTTTTAGTTTCATGTTTCTATATCTCCTTGATATATGGAAATTTTGATCCGGACGGTTTCAAAATTACCTACAACAGTAGAATATTGCAAGCAAAATTTAAGCTAAATAACAGTAAAATAAGTATTTTAAGCATTCAACTTATAAAAATTAACCAGACCATAAAAAAATGGATAGTTTTTGTTATTACTTTGTTTTAAGTAAATAGTTTCCACTAAAACCATTTCGGAAACGCATTTTAATGAAGATAGGAGTTAATTGAAAGAATATAAAATAAAAAAATAATTCTGAAATATTTATGATTAATTTTGTGATAAATGTTCAATTAATAAAACGATCGATTTGAATTGCTAAAAAAAAACCCGCACGTATGCGGGTTTTTTTAGAAAGCAATTTTTTTATAATTCTTCAGCTTTAATTTTAAGAAACTCGGCGATGCCTGCTTCTGTAGGTTTGATACCGACATCACCTTTGCTCCAACCTGCAGGACAAACTTCACCGTGTTTTTCGTGAAATTGTAATGCGTCGATTAAGCGGATCATTTCATCAATGTTACGACCTAATGGCAGATCATTAACGATTTGTGAACGCACGATACCTTGGGGATCGATAAGGAATGCGCCGCGTAAGGCAATGTGCGCTGTGGGGTGTTCGACACCATAACTTTGACAGATATGATGATTCACGTCGGCCACGAGAGGATAACGTACGGGACCAATGCCGCCTTCATTAACCGCTGTTTTACGCCAGGCGCTGTGTGTGAATTGTGAATCGATAGAAACACCAATGACCATGGAATTACGTTGTGTAAATTCATTGATTCGGTTGTCCAGTGCGATTAATTCAGAAGGGCACACAAAGGTGAAATCTAAAGGATAAAAGAAAACCCAGGCATGTTTGCCTTTGATAGCTTCGCTTAATTGGAACTTATCGTTTATCTCGCCATTGGCCATAACGGTTGCGGCTGTAAAATCGGGGGCTTTTCTGCCAACGAGTATGCTCATAGGGTGAACCTCTTAGTTAGGATGAAAATATGTGAGGGGGGTGATTATATAGGGAAATTGGCGGGAGGAGTAGGGGTTTCATGTTGAGTGCATATTTTTTCTATAAATAACAGTTGGTTATGCGGACAGGCCTTATCGTAAACGTGCCCGCGTGCGTGCCCGCGCCCGTCTTTTCTCCGCTTCTTAACAGCACCATGGCTACTTCGGGTCCCTTCCTCCGCAGGGGGAAGGATAGGAAGGGGGGTAAAATATTTTTCTACACAATGATTATATTTTCTTAAAAATAATCAATTAAAAGAAATTATTAGAAGAAGTCTATTTTATTCCCCCCCTTCCTATCCTTCCCTCTGCGGAGGAAGGGACCCGAAGTAGCCATAATGCTGTTAAAAAGCGGAGAAAAGACGGGCGCGGGCACGCACGCGGGCACGTTCACGATGAGGCCTGCTGAAGATGCTAAATAGTTATACCCCGGCCAAATAAGAAGAGCCTATAATCTAGCCCGTCTTTAAGGTATTATGCGCATCATTCAACCTAATTGATGCTCGCACCTTTCCCGAGCCGGAGTTTGCATGATTTATTTTTTAATATTACTAGGCGTTTTATTAAATGCCGCGGCCCAGTTGTTGTTAAAAGCCGGCATGAATCAGATCGGCCATTTTGAATTTAGCATGGCGAATATCATTCCGATTGGATTTAGGGTCGCAGGCAACTTACCGATTGTAAGCGGCTTGTTTGCGTATGTGGTGAGCGTCGTTGTTTGGTTGATGGTGCTTTCTCGAGTGCAGGTCAGCTTTGCTTATCCCATGTTAAGCATTGGTTATGTCGTGAATGCAATTGCAGCGTATTATTTATTTGGTGAAAGTCTTTCTGTGATGCGTGTAACGGGAATTTTTATTATTATTGCAGGTGTTTATTTGATTGCGCAAAATCCTGCGTAGGAGTTTTTATGAGTGAAGAGTTTTTACCGTTTTCCAGACCTTCTATTAGTCGTGCTGCCATTGATGAAGTGGTTGCATGTTTAGAATCCGGCTGGATCACGACGGGTCCGCGTGTTGCTCAATTTACAGAAAATTTACAAGCTTATTTATCAGCGCCTTTTGTATTGCCTTTAGCATCCGCTACAGCTGGATTACATTTGGCTTTGTTAGCTTTAGATTTACAACCCGGTGATGAAGTGATTACGACACCGCTTACCTTTGCAGCGACATTGAATACGATTGTGCTTGCTGGAGGCAAACCTGTTTTAGTGGATATTGATCCTCACACATTAAATATGGATTTGAATCAAGTTGCAGATGCCATCAATGAAAAAACACGCGTGATTGTTCCGGTGCATTTTGCGGGATTACCGGTGGATATGGATGTGTTATATCAGTTAGCGAGAAAGCACGAGCTGCGTGTGATTGAAGATGCGGCGCATGCGATCGGTACTGTCTATAAGGATAAACGTATTGGTAGTTTTGGTGATACACAGGTATTCAGTTTTCATCCTAATAAAAATATGACTACGGGTGAAGGCGGTTGTGTAACAACGACAGATGCTGAGCTTGCAAGAAAAGTTTCTTTATTACGTTTTCATGGGATTGATCGTGATTCGTGGAATCGATATGGAAAATCCGGTAAGCAAGATTATGAAATTGTATTGCCAGGGTTGAAATATAATATGATGGATCTTCAGGCTGCGTTGGGATTACATCAATTAAAAGAACTAGATCATTTTATTGCGCGTCGTACTGAACTTGCTTTGCGTTATCAGGAAGCGCTTGCGGATTGGCCCCAGTGGGAGTTGCCCGGCGCACCTGCTTTTCATCATCGCCATGCATGGCATCTTTATACGCCGCGTATTAATGAATCTGCAGCACAAATGAGTCGAGATGAGTTTATACAAAAAATGAAGGAAAAAAATATCGGCACGGGATTGCATTATCGTGCGGCGCATTTATATCCTTATTATCGTGAGCAATTTGGTTATCAGGCAGGTGATTTTCCTTATGCGGAAAGTGCAGGCGAGCGTATTGTGAGTTTACCTTTGTTTCCAGCAATGACCGATGCGGAGCATGATCGTGTTCTAGATGTCATGTATAGTATTTTTAGCTAGAGAATTTTATGAATATATTAATATTAGGTGCAAATGGGTTTATTGGTAGTCATTTAAGTGAAGCTATTTTAAAACAGACAGACTGGTCTATTGATGCAATTGATTTAGCACAAGATAAGTTAGATAAATGTTTGTCTCATGAACGGTTTCATTTTTTCTCAGGGGATATGATTAAACAAAAAGATTGGGTCACAGAACATATTAAAAAATGTGATGTGGTCTTGCCGTTAGTCGCCATTGCAACACCTGCAGCTTATGTCCAAAATCCTTTAAGTGTATTTGAGTTGGATTTTGAGGCAAATTTAGCGGTTATTCGTCAATGTGTGGAATTTAAAAAACGTATTATTTTCCCTTCGACTTCTGAAGTTTACGGCATGTGTCCAGATACGGAATTTGATGAAGAAACTTCGAATTTAGTCACAGGTCCTATTCATAAAGAACGCTGGATTTATTCGACTTCAAAGCAATTATTGGATCGTGTGATTTATGCGTATGGTAAACATAGTGCATTAGCCTATACCTTATTTAGACCTTTTAACTGGTACGGCCCTAAGTTAGATAATATTTTTAATCCCAAACCAGGCGGGTCTCGTGTATTGACTCAATTTATTGGAAATATTTTACGAGGCGAAGATATTATGCTGGTGGGCGGAGGTGCTCAGCAGCGTTGTTTTACTTATATTGATGATGGTATTCAGGCGCTAGTCAAGATCCTTGAAAATAAAAATAATGCGGCGTATCAGCAAATATTTAATATTGGGAATCCATTAGAAAATGTTTCTATTCGTACTTTGGCAGAATCGTTGGTCGCATTGATTAAGCGTTATCCGAAATATGCAGAGGCTGCGGGTAAAACAAAATTAGTTGATGTAGATGCGGCGCAATATTATGGATCGGGTTATCAGGATGTGCAGTTGCGTGTACCTGCGATACATCGAGCGGAGCAGCTTTTAGATTGGAAGCCTTCGGTGAATATGACTGCGGGATTGCAGCAGACGTTGGATTTTTATTTGGCTGAAGCTTAAAAGATAAGTAAAGACGCAGGCGAGCTCGCAAACGTTCACGAGTTCGCTGCGTTGCTGGGTATTAGTTCGATGCTCGGTGAATTTTCGCGCCTAATTGGGATAATTTTTCTTCGATACACGAATAACCACGATCAATATGATAAATGCGATCGACACTTGTTTCGCCATGAGCCGCAAGTCCTGCTAAGACTAAACTTGCAGAAGCTCGTAAATCAGTTGCCATTGTCGGTGCTCCGAGCAGATGATCGATGCCTTCGCAAATCGCTGTGTTACCTTTTAATGAAATTTGCGCGCCCATGCGTTGTAATTCCTGTACATGCATAAAGCGGTTTTCAAAAATAGTTTCGGTGATAATGCCGGTGCCTTCAGCAATGGTATTTAATGCCATCATTTGAGCTTGCATATCAGTCGGAAATGCCGGATAGGGCGCAGTGCTTAAATTAATAGCGCGAGGTCTGTTTCCTTTCATATCGAGTGAAATCCAGTCTTCGCCTGTTTCAATGTGAGCGCCGGCTTCGCGTAATTTAATCAGAATGGAATCGACAATATCAGGGCGCGTATTTTTGAGTTTGATTTTTCCGCGTGTAATCGTGGCTGCGGTTAAATAAGTGCCTGTTTCAATACGATCGGGTAAAACATGATAATCACCGCCGGATAATTCATCCACTCCATCAATGATCAATGTAGCGGTGCCCGCGCCGCTAATCTTGGCGCCTAAGGTATTTAAAAAATTAGCGAGATCTTCGATTTCGGGTTCAAGAGCTGCGTTATGAATGATCGTGCGTCCTTCGGCAAGCACAGCGGCCATCATGATATTTTCAGTGCCGGTGACAGTCACAATATCCATAACAATAGTTGCACCTTGTAAACGTTTTTTTGCTCTTGCTTTGATATAACCATTTTCTACTTCAATTTTTGCACCCATCGCGATCATGCCTTTTAAATGCTGATCCACGGGACGTGTGCCAATCGCGCAGCCGCCGGGTAATGAAACATCGGCTTCGCCGAAGCGGCTCAATAAAGGTCCGAGAACTAAAACGGAAGCACGCATAGTGCGGACGAGTTCGTAAGGCGCATGATAAGAATGGATTGTACTGGCATCGACCTCGATTTTAGAGTTTTCATCCAGCGTCACCCGTGTACCCATTTGGCCAAGAAGGCTAATGATGGTTGTGACATCATGCAGATGCGGAATATTACCAATTCTGACAGGTGCAGCTGTCAGTAGAGAGGCGGCCAGGATGGGCAGCGCAGCATTTTTTGCGCCGGAAATTCTTATTTCACCGTTCAGCGGAATGTTGCCTTGAATGATTAGTTTATCCATGGTGCGTCTGCCACTCCTCTGGGGTAAAAGTTTTGATAGAAATGGCATGTAATGTGCCATTGGCGAGATAATTGTTCAGTGTCGCGTATACAAGTTGTTGTTTTTGAATGCGATTTTTGCCTGAGAAAGCAGGGCTTACGACGGTTGCAGTATAATGTCTGCCATCATCGCTCTCTATGATAGCGGTGCATTCTTGGATACCCGCTTCAATTATCTGTTTGATCTCATCTGGATACATAGGTATTGTCTCTAAGGCGCGCTAAGAGTAACTTATGCTTGATTGCGCGTCAATTATAATCCCAGGAGAAAAATAGCTTGGCTCTCCTTATTTAAGAATAGAGATAGGAAGTAAATGTTATGACATTCATCATCATCTTGACTGCCCTGATACTAGAAAGGTTTTTTCATTGGCATCATGTACGTCACTGGCGTTGGTTTTTGAATTATGAGCGGTGGCTGAGTCTGCGGATGAGCAGGTTGCCAGCAGCACTTATCCTTGCGGTCATTATTATTCCTCCATTGTTAATTATTGGCTTGTTACAACACTTTTTAGCGCATTGGTGGTGGGGAGCGTTGGAGTTTATTTTTAGCGTCATTGTGCTTCTTTATTGCTTGGGTCCTGAGAACTTATGGGTGCAAGCGTATCGCTGTATGAATGAGTTGACCAAAGAAGATCCCGCTGCGATCGGCCGTGCGCAATCTGCATTCGGTATGGCTGCGTCTGATAATTCTGAGGCTTTTCATCAGTCATTTGTACGGGCCATCTTTTTGGCTTCGCATCAGCGTATTTTTGGGGTTTTGTTCTGGTTCATCTTATTGGGGCCAGTCGGTGCTGTTTTATACAGATTGATTGAATCAGTCAGTACGCAAATGTTGACTGGCGGTGTTCTTGCAAGCCGATTAAAAGAGTGGTTGGATTGGCTGCCTGTACGAGTCTTGGCATTGCTGTTTGCATTAGGGGGGCATTTTACAGCGGTCTTTACTTGCTGGAAGCGAGATGTATTGAAAGGCCCGGGACATAATGAACAATTTTTGGTTGAGTGCGGGATGGCGGCGTTGGATGTGAGCCGGTTGCCTGCGGATAAAATGGCAGAACAAGAAGCGCTGGCATTGATTGATCGAGCATTTATCATTGGGTTGGTTATTTTGGCGATGATGGTGTTGTTGGGTTGATAAATAGAATATAACTTGCTGATAAATTTTTCGTGCCCGGGTGCGCACGCGGGTACGGGTACGAAAAATGAATGGTCAATGCGACTAGTTACAATTCCTTCCTATTAGGGTTAGAATACGGCAAATTTTTGGGGGTTCGCTCAGCGGTTCCCGCTGACATTAACAAGTAAGAATTAAAATGAGTAGGAATCAAGCATGGCAAATACGTGGGATGATGTTGATTCAGTAGAAATTCAGGAATGGTTGGAAGCATTGACGTCCGTGCTCGAATATGAAGGGCCTGAGCGGGCGCGCTTTATTATTGAACAATTAATTGAAAATGCCAGTCAGTCTGGTGTGCCAATGGCCGGCGCAGGTGCGCTTGTAACTCCTTATTGCAACAGTATCGCTGTTGATCAACAACCCCATTATCCTGGTGATATGGAACTTGAAAAGCGCATTGAGGCTATTAATCGCTGGAATGCAATTATGATGGTTCTAAGAGCGAAGAAAAATGCGGGGGGTGTGGGAGGACATTTGTCTTCTTATGCATCAATTGCCACCTTATATGAAGTAGGTCTCAATCATTTTTTCCGTGGTGCGACTGAAGATCTTCCTGGTGATCTGGTTTATTTTCAAGGCCACTCATCCGAAGGAAATTATGCGCGCGCTTATCTTGAAGATCGATTAAGTGAAGAGCATCTTATTAATTTTAGACAAGAAGTGAAGGGTAAAGGTCTTTCTTCTTATCCGCATCCTTGGCTCATGCCAAACTTTTGGCAGTTTGCTACGGTCTCTTTAGGTTTGGGAGCGCTGCAGGCTATCTATCAGGCGCGTTTTTTGAAATATCTAGAAAATCGTAAATTGATTCCTGCTAATGATCGCAAAGTGTGGCTTTTTTGCGGTGATGGTGAAATGGATGAACCTGAATCCATTGCAGGTCTTTCGATGGCCGCACGTGAAGAGCTCGATAACATTATTTATGTAGTGAATTGTAATTTGCAGCGTCTGGATGGTTTAGTGCGTGGAAATAACAAAATCATCCAAGAGCTGGAAAGTATTTTCCGTGGTGCGGGCTGGCATGTGATTAAGGTAATCTGGGACAGCCGCTGGGATGCAGTTTTTGCGAAAGATAAAAAAGGCTTACTCGTTAAACGTCTGAGTGATTGCGTCGATGGTGATTTACAAAATGCCTACGTCAAAGGCGGTGCTTACACGCGAGAATTTTTATGCGGTGATAATGAAGAATTAAAAGCATTATTTGCAGATCTCAGTGATGATGAGATTTCACTGATGAACCGCGGCGGTCATGATGCATTAAAAATTTATGCAGCGTATGCAGCGGCTGTTAAACACAAAGGACAACCGACTGCGATTTTAGTGCAAAGTGTCAAAGGTTATGGTTTAGGTGCTGGTGCGGAAAGCCGTAACGTTGCCCACAATCAACTTGAAATGACAGAAGCAGAACTTAAAGCTTTTCATAAACGATTTAAACTTCCTTTTCCTGACACGAATCTCGATGCGCTTGCTTTTTATAAGCCCGAAAAAAACAGTGCTGAATTAAAATATCTGCATGCGCAGCGTGAAAAATTGAAGGGTTATTTACCGGCGCGATTAAGCGTCAAACATCCCTTGAAGACGCCAGATTTAGCCGCTTTTGATGCTGTATTGCAAGGCACGGGTGATCGCACGATGTCAACGACCATGGTTTTAGGTCGTATCTTCAATGTATTGTTGAAGGATCCGGAGATTGCTTCTCGTATTGTGCCTATTTTTTCAGATGAGGTTCGTACATTTGGTCTAGAAGGATTATTTAGACAAATTGGTATTTATTCTCATGTGGGACAGCGTTATTCGCCTGAAGATAAAGATCAATTACTCTATTATCGTGAAACACAAGATGGTCAAGTGTTAGAAGAAGGTATCACTGAAGCGGGTTGTATGGCGTCATGGATTGCTGCAGCAACTTCTTATTCAACGCATAATCTGCCGATGATTCCTTTCTTTACTTATTATTCGATGTTTGGGTTTCAGCGAGTCGGCGATTTTATTTGGGCGGCGGCTGATATGCGGGCGCGAGGTTTCTTGATTGGTGCAACGGCGGGTCGCACGACACTAGAAGGTGAAGGATTGCAGCATCAGGATGGTACTAGTTTATTGACGGCATCAGCGGTACCGAGTTGCCGTGCCTATGATCCTGCTTTCGGTTATGAAATGGCGGTTATTGTTCAGCATGGATTAAAAGAGATGTATCAAGAGGAACGTGATGTGTTCTATTACATCATGTCCATGAATGAAAAATATGTACAACCTGCGATGCCAAAAGGTGTAGAAGAAGGGATTATCAAAGGGATGTATCTCTTTAAAGCAGGAGGCACGCAAAAATTAAAAGTACAACTTATGGGAAGCGGTGCCATTCTGCGTGAAGTGATTGCAGCAGCTGAATTATTAGAAAATGATTTTGGTGTTTCAGCGGATGTATGGAGTGTTACAAGCTTTAATGAATTGCGCCGTGAAGGGGTGGCATTGCAGCGTGAACATATGTTTACGCCAGAGAGCAAACAAAAGCAGAGTTATCTGGAACAATGTTTACAAGATCATGCGGGTCCTGTGATCGCTGCAACAGATTATATTCGTAGTTATGCCGAACAAATCCGGTCCTTTATCTCCCGTTCTTATACGGTATTGGGAACCGATGGTTATGGTCGTAGTGATACAAGAGAACGGTTACGTCAATTCTTTGAAGTGGATCGTTATTATATCGTTGTCGCTGCATTGTATGCGTTAGCAAAAGAAGATGCGTTGCCGGTGAGTCAAGTGACTGCGGCAATCAAAAAATATAACATTGATCCGGAAAAACCAAATCCGGTATCAGTATAAGGGAGGATAAATTTTGGCAATTAAAAATATAACAGTGCCTGATATCGGTGGTGCAACCGATGTAGCGGTTATTGAAGTTTTAGTTAAGGTGGGTGATGCCGTTAAGGTAGATACTGCGCTTTTGACTTTGGAATCCGATAAGGCAACCATGGAGGTACCTTCTTCTGACGAGGGTATTGTTAAAGAAATTAAAGTAAAAGTGGGCGATACTGTTTCGCAAGGCTCCACGATTCTTGTTTTGGAAGTTGCAGAGGGGAAAGCAGCTTCAACGGATGCGCCTTCGAAAAAAACGAATGAAGCGCCTGCGGCAAGTGTTGCTGCGGCTCCCGCTCCCGCTAAAGCAGAACCTGAAAAAGAAGCCGCGACATCGCAAGTGCGAGATGCGCATGCAGGTCCTGTGGTACGCAAGATAGCGCATGAGTTTGGTATAGATCTGAAACTTATAACAGCAACGGGTCCCAAACAGCGTATTTTAAAAGAAGATATTATTAATTTTGTAAAAACGCGATTATCACAGGCGTCATCCGGCGGTGTAGCATTGCCATCGGCACCTGCAGTTGATTTTACAAAATTTGGTGCTGTTGAAACACAACCGCTTTCACGCATTAAAAAACTTTCTGGGAAAAATTTGCATCGCAATTGGTTGTTAGTGCCGCATGTGACTCAATTTGGTGAAGCCGATATCACGGAATTAGAAGCGTTTCGTATCGAGCAGAAGACGATGGTAGAAAAACAGGGTGTAAAATTAACACCGCTTATTTTTATTATGAAAGCAGTGGCCTCGGCACTGGATGCTTTTCCGCAATTTAATGCATCATTAGATGCGAGCGGTGAAAATTTGATTTTGAAAAAGTATATTCATGTGGGTGTGGCTGTTGATACGCCTGAAGGTTTGGTTGTTCCTGTTGTTCGTGATGTCGATAAAAAAGGCTTGCTGGAATTAGCGAAAGAGTTAAGCGTGCTAAGTGAGAAAGCACGGAATAAGCAATTGACAGCGAATGAAATGCAAGGCGGATGTTTTTCCATATCGAGTTTAGGCGGTATTGGCGGTACAGCATTTACCCCGATTGTGAATGTTCCTGAAGTCGCCATTTTGGGGGTGTCTAAATCGTCATTGAAACCCGTTTATAAAGACGGCCAGTTTGTGCCGCGTTTGATGCTGCCTTTATCCTTATCATATGATCATCGTGTGATTGATGGAGCAGATGGGGCGAGATTTATTACCTATTTATCCAACATGTTAAGCGAAACACGAAATTTATTATTATAGAAACAATGTATTAATTTGAGAAAAAGGAAAACCACCGATGAGTAACGAATTACAAACCGAAGTTGTCGTTTTAGGCAGCGGACCGGGCGGATATACAGCTGCATTTCGCGCTGCTGATTTAGGCAAAAAAGTGATATTAGTTGAGCGTTATGAAAATATCGGTGGTGTTTGTTTGAATGTCGGTTGTATACCTTCTAAAGCATTATTGCATGCGGCTAAAGTATTAGATGAGGCGCATGAGGTTTCAGATTGCGGTATTGATTTTGGCAAGCCCACAATTGATATTAAAAAATTACGTGACTGGAAAAATAAAGTCGTGACTCGTTTGACGGGTGGATTGAAAGCGTTGGCTAAACAACGTAAAGTTGAGATTGTACAAGGTACAGGGCAATTTATTTCAAGCAATCAGATTTCTGTAGAAACACCCAAAGGCAAACAAATTATTCAGTTTGAAAATGCGATTATTGCAGCCGGTTCTCGTCCCGTTAAGTTACCGTTTTTACCCGAAGATCCACGTATTATTGATTCAACCGGCGCTTTAGAACTGGAAGATACAAAAGCTAAAATGCTGGTTATTGGCGGTGGTATCATTGGTTTGGAAATGGCAACAGTTTATGGTGCATTGGGTGCTGAAATTACGATTGTCGAATTGATGGATCAAATTATTCCTGGATGTGATAAAGATTTGGTAATGCCTTTATTTAAACGCATTCAAAAGCGTTATAAAAATATTTATCTTAAAATGAAAGTCACGAAAGTTGAGGCTAAAAAAGACGGTTTATGGGTGACTTTTGAAGGTGAGAATGCACCTGAAAAACCTGAACGTTTTGATCGTATTCTTTGTGCGGTGGGGAGACGTCCTAATGGTGATCAGATCGCTGCGGATAAAGCGGGTGTTAAAGTAGATGAGCGTGGTTTTATTCAGGTTGATAAACAACAACGCACCAATGTATCGCATATTTTTGCAATTGGAGATATTGCAGGAAATCCAATGTTAGCGCATAAAGCGATTCCAGAAGGACGAGTGGCTGCGGAAGTGATTGCAGGTCAAAAACATTATTTTGATGTGAAATGTATTCCGAGTGTGGCTTATACCGATCCTGAAGTCGCGTGGGTGGGTGTGACTGAGAACGAAGCGAAGGCGAAAGGAATACAATATGGCAAAGGTTCTTTCCCATGGGCTGCAAGCGGTCGTGCTTTAAGTATTGGTCGTGATGAGGGTCTTACTAAATTAATTATCGATGAAAAAACACATCGTGTGATTGGCGGTGGTGCTGTAGGTCCGAATGCAGGGGAGCTGGTTGCAGAAATTGGATTGGCGATTGAGATGGGTTGTGATGTTGAAGATATTTCTTTAACGATTCATGCGCATCCGACGTTGTCAGAGACAGTTGCGATGGCAGCGGAAGTTTATGAAGGGACGATTACGGATTTGTATTTACCGAAGAAGAAAGTGGAAGAGAAGAAATAAAGATAGTGCAGTTAATATGAAGGACGATGTGATTCATTGATGCCGAAGTTTCTGCTTCGTGAATCTTCTCTCCCGTCCATAGAGGGTGATTTGAAATTTGTTTTCTAGTGCGGGAGAGGGGAATTGCTAAGCAGAATTTGTGTTTTGATCTTAGCCCGACGGGGTAAGAACACAAGCCCGTTATGGAATATGAAAAATGCTAAGACCCGCCACTCCAGATGATATTCCGCAATTATGCGAGATAGAAATAGCGACCCAAATTGCACCTTGGGCAGCGGAAACTTTTGATAAATGTTTTCAGGCGGAAAGTCAGGGTTGGGTTATTACACAATCGGAAGATAAAATAATAGGATTTATTTTGGTTCTGTTGCAAATGGGTGAATGCCATATCTTAAATCTTTGTATAGATCCCAATCAGCAGCATCAAGGATATGGTACTAAGCTTTTATTGGCTGCCTTAACAGATGCAAAGCAACAAGGCGCAGTGATCGCTTATCTGGAAGTCCGTCGATCAAATGCAAATGCAATCGCTCTTTATCAAAAAATGGGTTTTAGCAAAGTCGGCGAACGTAAAAATTATTACTTAACTAAAGAAGGCTCTGAAGACGCCTGTGTCTTTGCCAGAGAATTATAATACTCGATCTTAAACCCCTAATCTGGTAGTATTTTATCTTAAAATATTTGTTGAACTGAACTTATCAATATGTCTGAATTAAAAACACAGCTTTCAAAACGACGTACGTTTGCGATCGTATCTCACCCCGATGCGGGTAAAACAACTCTCACTGAAAAACTCCTTTTGTTTGGGGGCGCCATTCAGATGGCAGGCACGGTGAAGGGTCGTAAAGCATCCCGCCATGCAACATCCGATTGGATGGAGTTGGAAAAACAACGAGGTATTTCTGTAACGACCTCTGTCATGCAGTTTCCCTATAAATCTCATATCATGAATTTATTAGATACACCAGGACATGCGGATTTTTCTGAAGATACTTATCGTACATTGACTGCGGTGGATTCTGCGTTGATGGTCATTGATGCGGCGAAAGGTGTGGAAGAACGTACGATCAAATTATTAGAAGTGTGCCGCCTGCGTCATACGCCGATTATCAGTTTTATTAATAAAATGGATCGCGACAGCCGTGATGCAATTGAGTTGCTCGATGAAATTGAAACGATATTAAAAATTCGTTGTGCGCCTATTACCTGGCCCATTGGATCAGGGCGGGATTTTAAAGGCGTTTATCATTTATATGAAGACGCGGTGTATTTGTATGAGCCGGGTAAAAATTCCATTCAACAGGAAGGCACTAAAATTTTAGGCTTAAATAATCCTGAATTGGATAGTTTGCTGGGGGATATGGCTGCTGAGATTCGTGAGAATGTGGAGCTCGTGAAGGGTGCAAGTCATGAGTTTGACAAAACCCAATTTTTAGCGGGAAAATTAACTCCTGTTTTTTTTGGATCAGCATTAAATAATTTTGGTGTGCGAGAATTGTTGGATGCTTTTGCAGAATATGCGCCTGCACCGCAGCCGCGTGACACTCAAACACGTCAGATAGAACCTGCTGAAAATGCATTTTCGGGTTTTGTTTTTAAAATACAGGCGAATATGGATCCTGCGCATCGCGATCGAATTGCATTTTTGCGAGTTTGCTCGGGGAAGTATGTGCAAGGGATGAAAGTCTTTCAAGTGAGTTTAGGGCGTGAAGTCAAAATTCCACAGGCGCTTACTTTTATGGCATCGGATCGTGAGCATGTGAATGAAGCGTGGGCGGGTGATATTATTGGTTTATATAATCATGGCACGATTCAAATCGGTGACACGTTTACGGAAGGTGAATCCTTAAAGTTTACAGGAATTCCCTATTTTGCACCGGAATTATTTCGGTTGGTGCGATTAAAAGATCCGCTGAAATTAAAAGCATTACAAAAAGGGTTAAAGCAACTTTGCGAAGAAGGCGCGACACAGTTGTTTCGTCCTTTGAATAGTAATAATCTGATTTTAGGCGCGGTTGGTATGCTTCAATTTGATGTGGTTGCGTATCGATTGAAGCATGAATATAACGTAGATTGTGTTTATGAATCGGTTTCTGTTGCAACAGCACGCTGGATTCATTGTGATGATCCTAAAATGCTTGAAGAATTTAAAACGAAAGCGTTTGATAATTTGGCTTTGGATGGGAGTGATAATTTAACTTATCTTGCACCTTCTCGTGTTAATCTGAATTTAACGATGGATCGATGGCAGAAAATCGAATTTAGAACGACACGGGAGCATTAATTTTAGGAATAACGTATGCCGCATTTAACGATGGAATATAGTTCAAATTTAATAGAGAAAGAGACGTTAACGACGTTGTTTGAAAATTGCCATGATTTGTTGGCGGAGAAATTGCCGACGGAGCGTAGGAGTTGTGTGAGTAGGGCGATTGAGTGCTCTCAGTATCATATTGGGGAAGGTAAGGGTAATTCGTCGTTTATTCATATTAATTTAAAAGTGAAATCGGGCAGGACCTTTGAGGTATTGAAAGACACGGCCGAGGCGTTGCTTGCTGCAGTTAGGGCGCATTGTGCGAGATCTGTTAATCAATTAAATTTGAAGGTGACGCTGGAAATGATTGAGTTGGATAAAATGTATTTCAGCTAGCCATATCATTTCTTTTTAGCCGCCGTTATTGCGAGCAGCATTCTTTGCTGTCATTGTGAGCAACATTCTCCGCTGTCATTGCAAGCAGCATTCTTTGCTGTCATTGCGAGCAGCATTCTCTGCTGATTGCGAGCAACATTCTCTGCCGTCATTGCGAGCGAAGCGAAGCAATCCATCTTTCGAACATAGCTTAGGATCTAGAACTGTTTTTTTAAGCTTTGCTTTCGAGATGGATTGCTTCGCTTCGCTCGCAATGACGGCAGAGAATGTTGCTCGCAATGACAGCGGAGAATGCTGTTCGCAATGACGGCGGTTATTGTCTACTAAACGAAGACAAATATAAAAAATGACGTGAATTTTAAGTCACGCCATTTGATATTGAGCGGGGCTGCTTGGAGTCAATGTAGGAGCGGTAGTCTGGACATAAGGAGGGGGGGCGTCCGCTGCGTTATGAACGTTTGCTGGGGTTTGATTCAATGACTCTGTTGGCAGCTCGTTGAGTTTTGCAAGAAGTGCCCTGGTTAAAGAGTTTTGTTCCTGTGATTCAAGAAAAGCCTTAAACTCTTTGAATGTTTTCAGTGTCAGCGATCCACTAGAATTAGCTAATCGCTCCATATGATTGTAGTAGTGCTGTGAGCGATATCGCTGAAAAAAACAGCAGCTTGATTGTATCATAAATTTTGAATTGGCGGTGAACGAATAGGTATTGCTTTTCTTTCCGCTTAGTGAAGCGATAAAACCTTCTAATTGCTCCAAAAAATCATTTTCTCTATCGAGATAATCCTTCTGGCTTACAGAACTTTTGCTTCGTTGATCAAGATAACGATAAGTATCCAGTAGATTGCAGAGCGCTTTATTGTTTATTTGGAAAGTAGTTAAAATATTCTCTAATTCACGTACTTCAAATTTTGATGAATTTTTGTTTTTTTTAGCCAACGCTTTCAAAGCAACTTCATGTTGTTTGATAAGATAATATTTTGCGCCTGGGCAATCTTTGTCAAGCTTTTTGAAGATGTTTTTTAACGTCGATGAGTTACCATACTGGCAAATATAATGTAATGGTGTGAAACCTCTATTGTTTTGAGCGGACAATCCTTTATAAATAATAGATGGCTGGGCATCATTAAGAAATTCAAACTGAGATACTTTGCCAGAGCGACAAAGATAATGCAGTGGATTCCATCCATTTGAAGTCACGCTGACTAAAGCGTTATCTTTTTGTTTTTCCTCATTTAATAGAGTTAAAACTTTTTGAATTAATTGTATTGTTGTATCAGGCCGATCATCCTGGTCAAACCGAAGTTTTCTGCAAGCCATATGAAGAAAATTTCTATTACCATTCGAGACAGACGATAAAAATTTTTGTGGAATGGTTAGAGGTACTTCTTTGCTTTCCTCATTCTCATTTTTAGCTTCTTGATTTAAGCATAAATTATTTAAAATGAAGATAATACTAGCCGCTTTATTGGTAATTAAATTCTCAAGAAATTTATTTTCTGTGTTACAAATAAAATCGATTACAAGTTTATGCCCAAATGCTTTCAGTATGGCTTCTAAAATTTGAGGATTTTCATTTTTAGCAGCACAATCCAGGATAGTTTCGTTATTATCATTAAGCAATTCCAATAATAATAATTTTTGATCATCGTTAAAAGATTGAACTTCATTTAATATCACTTGTAAACGTGCAAAAATGCCTGATCCAATAGGAATGGATGCAGCTAAATGCAAGGGTGTATCTCCCTCTGCATTTTTGATTGAAAGAGCAAGGATTTTATTATCAGTAGTTAATTCTTGAAAAGCAGGAGCAAGAATTTCATTGGCAATTTTTCTATTAGTTGTTGCGACCAAGTCGCAAAGTGAGGTGCGACTTGTCTCACTGAGCTGATGAAAAACCGCTGCCTCATACTTTTCTTTTGAATCTTTGAATCCATGATCCTTGAAGCTATAATTGTGAGTATTTGGCAGCACATAATAGGTTCTTAAAAAGTAATGTAATAGTGTTTCTTTTGAAGAATCATCTGAGGGGGCGAGGAATGCGTCTGAGTTTTTTACATTGGTTAGAAATTCTGTGAGATTAAATATCTTAACATTACAGTAAGCATAGTATGTTCTATAGGTCGTGTAATGCCATTTACCTTGATAATAATATGTATCGTCGTAGGGATTAGTGCCTGTATGAAAAGTTTGGTTATTCTTTACATAAGAAACGTCATTATAAGTGTTTTTAACGAAACCATAAGTTATATCTTTTAATTCTTTTAACACTCGAGCATGCATAGGTTTTCTCCTTACTTGATATCATTACCTGCAAGAAGAGTATCAGTGTAAACTTAAGAGAATCTTAAAGGATTAAAAATGTATTAGCCTATTTTTTGCCCAAATTTGAAAGGTTTTTTTATATATTGTTTTACTAATACAGTATTTAATTTTATGATGGTTCTCATTTTTGCGCATTCGAGAATTGAACATGATAGAAACCACATCTGTGCAGCTA
Source organism: Gammaproteobacteria bacterium (assembly GCA_014132595.1). Classification (GTDB taxonomy): domain Bacteria; phylum Pseudomonadota; class Gammaproteobacteria; order DSM-16500; family DSM-16500; genus UBA4722. The sequence goes on from BMAG01000053.1 coordinate 93,192, forward strand.
CGTATAAAAGAATTATCCAAACGCCTCGATGAAATTCGGAGGTATCTTTGACGTCGATCATAAGCGTGATCGGTTAGAAGAAGTTCAAAAAGAATTAGAAGACTCTGCCATCTGGAATAATCCTGAGAAAGCTCAAAGTTTGGGAAAAGAGCGGGTTCAGTTAGAAACGGTGGTGAATACCATTCAACAGCTCGAAAATAATCTCAAGGATGCGGGTGAGTTATTTGACATGGCCGTGCAGGAAAATGACCGTGAAACGGCGGATTCTGTGGTGGCAGAACTTGATAATGCGACTAAATCCATTGAAAAACTAGAATTTCAGCGCATGTTTTCCGGTGAAATGGATGAGTGTGCGGCCTATATGGATATTCAATCAGGTTCTGGCGGTACGGAGGCACAAGATTGGGCCAATATGTTGTTGCGGATGTATTTGCGTTGGGGTGAAAGTCACGGCTTTCAAACAGAGATGATTGAAGTTTCTGCGGGAGAAGTCGCGGGGATTAAAAGTGCGACGATCAAGTTCACGGGGCCTTATGCATACGGCTGGTTAAGAACCGAAACTGGCGTCCATCGATTGGTTAGAAAATCACCATTTGATTCGGGGAATCGACGGCATACTTCATTTGCTTCTGTTTTTGTCTCACCCGAGGTCGATGAAAGTATTGATATCGATATTAATCCTGCGGATTTACGTATTGATACGTATCGTGCGAGCGGCGCGGGTGGTCAGCATGTCAATCGTACAGACTCGGCTATTCGTATAACCCATCTTCCGACGAATATCGTCGTTCAATGCCAAAGTGACCGTTCTCAGCATAGAAACCGTGCAACAGCCATGAATCAATTGCGCGCTAAGCTATATGAGTTAGAATTACAAAAGCGTCGTTCAAAGCAGGATGAGCTGGAAGCCAGCAAGATGGATATTGGCTGGGGTAGTCAAATACGTTCTTATGTGTTGGATACTTCAAGAGTCAAAGATTTGCGTACGGGCGTTGAAGTAATGCAGCCGCAGGCTGTATTAGACGGCGATTTGGATAAATTTATAGAAGCGAGTTTATTGAGCGGATTATGATTATGACTGAACAAGAGAATATAACAGTAGATACAAATGAATTAATTGCACAACGGCGCTCTAAGTTAAATGAATTACGCGCGAAAGGAAATGCGTATCCTAATGATTTTGAACGGGATACATTAGCCGCTGATATCCACGCTGACTATGAAAATAAAACTGAACCTGAACTGGAGGCAGAGCCTATCCATGTCAAGGTCGCGGGTCGCATTATGACACGCCGCTTAATGGGCAAGGCGAGCTTTGTGCATTTGCAGGATATGTCTGGAAAGATTCAGCTTTATATACGGCAAGATGCAGTTACACCTGAAATATACGAGAAATTTCTAGAATGGGATTTAGGCGATATTATTGGTGTTGAAGGCACTGTCTTTAAAACTAAAACCGGTGAGTTATCTGTTCGCGTGCAGCGATTACGATTATTAACAAAAGCGTTACGTCCTCTACCCGATAAATATCATGGGTTGGCGGATCAGGAAATGCGGTATCGTCAACGCTATTTAGATTTATTAGTGAATGAAACAACGCGTCAAACATTTATGATTCGTTCTAAAATCATTATTAAAATAAGAGAGTTTTTGACGAAGCGAGATTTTATTGAAGTGGAAACTCCAATGATGCAAGTCATGCCGGGAGGTGCTGCGGCGCGTCCTTTTGTGACACATCATAATGTGCTTGATATGCCATTATTTTTACGTATTGCACCAGAACTTTACTTGAAGCGTTTGGTGGTGGGCGGATTGGAGCGTGTGTTTGAAATTAATCGTAATTTTCGCAATGAAGGATTATCGACGCAGCATAATCCTGAATTTACGATGTTAGAGTTTTATCAGGCATATGCGAATTTTCATGATTTAATGGATTTATCGGAAGAGATGTTCCGATTTTTGGCTGAAGAGGTCTTGGGAACAACGATAGTTCGTTATCAGGATCATGAGTTTGACTTTAGTAAGCCTTTTGCGCGCTTGAATATGTTAGAGTCAATTTTGCAATATAATCCTTCGTTGAAAGAAGCGGATTTATTAACGTTGGATGCTGCAAAATCGACTGCGGAAAAATTAGATATTCCGGTTAAAGAAAATTATGGTTTAGGCAAAATTCAATTAGAAATTTTTGAAAAGACTGTAGAGCATCGGTTATTGCAGCCGACGTTTATTACGGATTATCCTGCTGAGGTTTCTCCACTTGCCAGATGTAATGATCAAAATCCGTTTGTGACGGACCGCTTTGAGTTGTTCATTGCAGGAAGGGAAATTGCGAATGGTTTTTCTGAGTTGAATGATGCCGATGATCAGGCAGAACGTTTTAGAAAACAGGTTGCTGATAAGGAAGCCGGTGATGAAGAAGCGATGCCGTATGATGAAGATTATATCACTGCCTTAGAGCATGGTTTACCACCGACCGCGGGTGAGGGGATTGGTATTGATCGTTTGGTGATGTTGTTTACGAATTCGTCTTCCATACGAGATGTGATATTGTTTCCGCATATGAGACCGGTGAAAGAGTAAGTCTTTGATGGGCAAAGTAAACAATGCACCAATTCACCACCCAATTAACTTTATTTTTGGAAAACACAGTTGCTCCCATAAGCAATGAGCTCGATTTTCATCGAGATTTATTGCAAAAGTGCTATCAAAAATGGATTGAATTAGGTGGTTTGCGCTTATTAGTTCCTTGCGAGTATGGCGGATTGGGTTTTGAAAGGCTTGAGTGGATTGACTATACAAGCCAATTGGCTGAATATTCAGGTGCGTTGTTATTTTTGCAGGCTCAGCATCAATACGCCATTTCAAGATTAAAAAAATTATTGCCTGATACAAGTATCGCATCAACGTTAAAATCCATTGTCGAAAAGAATAAAGGTATTGGAGTTGCTTTTGCTGCCAATAAAAAAATCTTAACTATAAAAAAACATATCAATGGATTTAGTGTTTCAGGAGTTTTAAAATGGGTCACTGGATGGGATTATTTATCCGACATTCTCATTTCTTTCGATAACGATGGTGTAGATTATTACTGTTTTTTGCCTTTTAAAACGACAGGATCGTCTCTTGTTTTATCACCCCTCCTTGAACCCATTGTATTCAGCGCCGCTAATACTGTTATGATTACTTTAAAAGATTATTTCATTTCTTCAAATGATATTATAACGTCACATCTTTTTCAGCCGAAGACACCTTCTGAACATCCAGGTATCTATAGTTTTTTAGGCGCCTCAAAAGCATTATTAAAAATAGCTGCAACTGGAAAATATCAGCATAATGCTTACGTTAAAAGTAGTCTGAAACAGCTATTAGAAGAATGGGAGACCTATCGTAATAAAGTCATGCAATCAACGGAAAATCCTTTTCGACTGAAAGCGACCGGTTTAAAATTTGCAGAAAAATGTTTATCGTTCGCGAAACTTGTTTGCGGCAGTCAAGGTTTATTATCTACTCACCCGCTGACGAGACTCAATCGTGAAATTTGGCAATATTCAATCGGCGGTTATTCGGAAGATCAGTTGGAAGCTTATTTAGATTTTTTTAAATAAAAAGCTTGCTTAACTTTTTCTTAAGTGATTTAATGCATTGGCTTGGTTAGCTAAACAATGAATCAGGTCATGAAATATTAGTTTTTTCCTCTTGTCATATCCATTCTAAATAACAAAATATACCTTCATAAACATTTTGTTTGTCCTTTGATTTATTTCAATCAATGTCATTTTAACAATTCAAATATCAAGGAATATACATGAAATTATACAGTACAAAAATTGTTGATCATCGTAGTCTAATGTTGGCGTATTTACCGCCGCGAGACACAATGCGGTTATCCATGGTGCTGCCTGGCGTAGGCTGTAGCTTGGGTTGTTGTTGTTCTTCTTGCGGTACAGTATCCCAATAAGTTTTAACTCGACTATACCTTTGTCATACAACATACATTAATTTATGGATCTGCCTAATCTATTAGTGCTTATTTCTTCGCATGGTCAAAATGATATGTTAGAGCAGATCCTCTTATTGATATCTAAACAAATATACAGGGAGTCAATCAATGTCTGATTCACCAATAAGACAAGAAATACTAAACGCATCCAGTTATTTAAATAGTTATAGCCCTTTCATTCCTTGGTCTTCTTCAATTGGATTAAAGCCGAATTTAATAAAATATGGAGAACGAAATAGACGATCCTCATTGGCAGAAGATTATTTGATAAATTCCTATTACATGCGAGGAGATACGGAGAAAGAAATATCAATAGAGTATTTTAATAATGATGCAAGTAGGGTTACGCAATCACTTAATAACCAGCGGGATTATACAGATTTGCCGATCATTGGTTTGCCAGACAGCATAGCATTAGATCTGAGTTTAGGTGAATCTATTCTGAAAAGACGAAGTATCAGTCAATTTACAGGGGATGTCGTTAACTTGAGTTATTTAGCAACCATTGCACGTTGTGGACGAGGAACATCTAATATAGTCATGACACAATCGCAGAAAGGTGAAAAAATTAACCTTGATTTTAGTACAGTGAGCAGCGCGGGTCATCTCTATCCTGTTGATATTTATTTTTTGGCAGTCAACATAAAAGAATTAAAGCAGGGGATCTATCACTACAGTGAGCGTAAAGATGCGCTAATAAAAACAGGCAATCAAAAAAATATGCTGGAATTATTAAATGCTTTTATGGCTTCTCAAAATCGAGTGATCTATTCGCGCTGTAATTACATTTGCCTTTTTGTGGCGCATCCATGGAAATCAATGAGTAAATACGGAGAGAGAGGATTACGATTTGTTCTGCAAGAAATAGGATCTATCTCGCAAAATATTCATTTAGCGAATGTTTCATTGGGATTAGGAAGCGTTGATTGGGGTAGCTACTATGAAAATGAAGTGAATCAAATCATGGGATTTGATGGTGTAAATCAATCGGTTCTGCATATCATATTGGCAGGTATTGCAAATTAACTGGAGATTCAATCAATGAAACAAGCAACGTTACGCATTAAACCTCATTTTTCAATTATCCCGCATTCACCTCATCAAGTTGAATTACGAAGCGGTGTTTGGAATCCTACTTCTTTTGTTATTTACGACGAATCAAACAGTAACCAGCTTTATTCAATTCTGAAAGATATAAATGGAATGATGACTACAAAAGAAGTGGCGAAAAAGCATCAGATTTCCCGAGAAAAAGTCGAAGGAATATTAGATCATTTGCAGCGATTGGAGGTGCTGGAAAGTGCATCAATAGATTCTATAGATGGTTTTGAGAATGAGTTTTTGATGAATTCTTCGGAGAAATCTTCTCAATCAGATAATATTTTAATTATTGGTGAAGATATCATTTCTCATGAGATAAAGAGGATCGTCATGAATTCAAAGGATGATATTTCATTGACGACCATCGATATTAATGATCCAGAAATAAAAAAATTAAAAACAAATGCACAATGGATGTTTGACAATTTTATGTTGCAGGAAGCGGTTGATCAATTTTCCTGGTGGAAAGATTATTTTGTAATTTTGGCGTTAACTCATAATGATCCTATTTTAGCAATGCGGATCAATCAAATTAATTATACGTTAGGCATTCCATGGATTCATGGAGCTATAGACGGTCCCTTTATATTTGTGGGTCCTATGTTTAGTTCTAAATCGGGACCGTGTTATCACTGCTTTGAAAAGCGTGTCACGATGAATCTACATGAGTATGCTAGTTATCAGCGGTATAAAGAAATATCCATGATGACAGACATCGATAATATTCAATCAAAAAAATGTACTCCGTCTATGCATGTTTTGTCAGCGCATCTTGCGATGGAGTCTATGAATCATCGTTTTTCTAAAACCTGTTTTACGAAATCAAAATCACTTTCCATTTATTTGCCGACAATGGAAATTTGTTTTAATGAAGTATTGAGATTGTCAGGTTGTTTTGTATGCGGTTCTGTTTTGCATCGAGATGATCAGCAACTTTACTATGATTATCAAACGATATTGGAGAATGTGGATCATGGTTAAATTAGCCATTCATTCGAGGAGTCATGAATTATCGCCGGAGACACAGTATTTAAATAAAAAAGCAATAAGTCCATTATGCGGCATTGTGCAAGAAATTGGATATTTGAGACGCTCTAGCCGCTGTCCAAAAGTTATTTTAACGGGAGCAGATTTAACAGGAGTTCATGTTTTGTTAAATAAAACACACCCTGGGTGGGGAGGATATCATGTGGGAGCTGCCGGTATTAATTTGAATGATACGCTGATTAAAACGTTAGGAGAGTCTGTCGAACGATATGCACAATTAGTCTCAGCATTATCGAATCGTTTTTCGACTAAATTCTGCTCTTATAAAGAGCTCGTTCAATTCGAAGGCGATGCTGTATTGAGTGAAGATCGTCTGAACTTATTCGGACAGCATCAATACAAACAACCTGATTTTCCACTCACGAGTTATGAAGGACAGCATCTTGATTGGATAAAACTACCTTCATTATTGAGCACCTATTCAATGTGGGTTCCTACGCAATCGGTGTTAATAGGTTATCAAATCAACTATAGGCAAAATGAACCCCGAGTATCGGTGGCTGTAACAACAGGAACAGCCGCTCATACTGATAAGACAAAAGCATTGATAAATGCAGTACTTGAGTTAATTCAGATTGATTCAGCCATGGGACATTGGTATTCAGGCCGACGGGCGATGCGAATCATCTTTGATCATCGAACGCGTCATTTAGAAAGTGTCCTGATGCAACATGGAAAAGTTGATCTCTCAAAATTTAGTTTTCATTGGCTTGAAAATCCTGATCTTGCGGGGTTTAGTGTGGCGTGTGTCTATCGTGATAGCAACACTATTCCTAAAATTTCAATTGGCTTGGGTGCAGATGTATTACTGACGCGGGCGATGTTTAAAGCGTATTTAGAGGCGGTGGGCGTCGTTGGATTATCGAGAATGATCATTCTTCAGAATCAGATTACTTATTCTGATCATTCTTATTTTTATGATTTAGATAAAAATGTAGGGTATTATGCTTTGGGTCATCATTATTCCTTTATTGATAATAAATTTCCTTTAGATCAAGGTATTCTTGCAACTCATTTACCTCCGGATTTGGAGGGGAGTGATGAAAAAAAATTATCATTTATAGTCGCAAGTTTTAAATCATCAAATAAAGAGCTCCTTTTTTGTGATTTAACTTGTGTTGAAGCGGCTGATTTGGGCTTTACAGTTCCACGAGTGTGGTCGCCCGATACTTTAAGCTTATGTTTGCCGAGTGCGCCCTGGATAAAGCATCCTCGATATCTCGATTATGGAGGGGTTGCGCATGAATTGCCTCATCCCTATCCCTGATAGCTATACATTTCTTATTTTAGGTCTGTGGTGTTTAGGCAGCTCAAATTTAGCAAGCCATGTGTACAGCCGCTTTTTTGTCAATAACACGACAAAGCCACTTTCAATTCAATGCATAGTTAAAGCACTGATCTGTTTAGCGGGAATGCTTGAAATTGCAATGAAATCATTATTTTCGACAAGTATTTTGTATCAACTCATTAGCATTCCCGTAGGGTTGGGTTTGGGCTGGATAATTATAAAAATTGAAATAATGATTAATCGTCTGGCGATAAAAAAAATAAATAAAATGACATTACAAAAAAATCAGTCTCAGTACTGTAAAGATCAGGGGCCGCCGCGTTTTATTCTTTCACTTTCAAAAGATAAAAACGTACTTTATGAAAAAACAAATCTGAAAAATTTGCATGATCATTATGTCTTGCATGAAAAAAATCAACATCCTTATTCATTATTTATTATTTTAGCGTTAGCGGTCTTTGAGGAAATCATTTTCAGAGGATATCTTGTTTATTGCTGCAATTTATTGCCTAGTGTTTTTGTGAAGGCCGGATTAATATTTACCGTCATTATGTTTGGGATATCCCATGCCAGTTTTGGCATGAGTCAAATGATATCAAAAACTATTTTAGGCGGATTCTGTATGGTAGTTGTGTTGATTTTTCATACTTTAGTGCCAGCTTTTATTATTCACGGATTTTTGAATTGGGAAGCATTTAAAAATCAATCATAGAGTAATATTAGAATGAAACCCATATTCCATATCATTTTATGTATTTTAATCATGATAGGTTATTATCATTACATTAAACTATATTTATTTAAGATTTCTCCAAAAATTGCAATTTACATACAAATAACAAAATATTATTCGCTTGAAAAAGCAAAAGGGGTGATAGAGCTGCCTTTAGTGGTTATATCACATTGTATTTTTGTTTTAATCGTTTCACGATTATTACATGTCCCCTTCTTTCTATCAGAAATCCATTTTTATCAAATCATTTTTGATATTCCAATCGGAATTTTACTAGGTATTGGTATGATGGGATTTTCATCAATGCTATGTAGAGCTGTTATTGAAATACTTCGAAATATACCGCAAGCCTGTTTTCCTTCAGAGGTGAAAGATTGGTTAATTATGACAAGAAGTGGATGGTTGCGCCATTATTTGCATACGCTTGAAGTGCTTCCTTACCATTTCGCACTTTTTATCATATTTATGCAGGTATGCTGCGAGGAAATGATATTCCGAAGTGATTTAATCCATTATTTTGTTCCTCAGGGATCAATCTTTGCAGTGATCACTTCCGTTGTTTTGTTTATGCTGATGCAATTATTTCATATGCCAAGTCTAGTCAATGGCATTTTTCCGTTAGTGGGTTCAATGATCATTGGTTTGGTAAATGCGATTTTATATTTAAAATATTTTAATCTTCTTCCTCTTCTAATTGCGCATTTTACTTTTTTTGTTGCGGCAGTTTTATAATGATAAATAGAATATCAGGAGGTTATTCATTGATGGAAATACTCATCGTTTTGGCTATCATGATGATTCTAGCAATGATAACGATACCCTCTCACAAAGATCTGTTAACAAAATCAAGTATTGATATTGTAAAGCTTCAATTGCTGCGAGCCATTAACCTGGCGCACAACGAAGCTATTATCCGAAAAAAAATGGTAACATTGTGTCATAGCTCGGATCAAAAAACGTGCTCGGGTGAATGGGAGGATGGTTATATCATCATTGCCAATCAGAAAGTGATTTTTTCCTTTTTAAATCCAGCAGTTCAAGGCAAATTATTTTGGCGTGCATTTCCAGCTAATCAAGCGCAAGTTGATTTTTTACCGAGAGGCACGTCAAAAGCAGAAAATGGATCCTTTTGGTATTGCTTGGCTTCGGATAGTAATCCAAGTTGGGCTATTGTGATTAGCCAATCTGGACGCGCGCGAGAAGTGGTCCCCGAAAAACAATATCATTGTAATTTTTCGGGTTAGTTTTAATTATTTCCTTTTTCAGTTAAACTACGATCTGAAAATAGAGATTTTAAATAAGGGAGAAATCTATTTTATGATGATCAAGAGAATCAAATCATTGAGTCATCGCATCATGAACGCAATAAATTTACTCATTTTAATCACTTTCAGCTTTTTTATTTCAATCACCGCCACCGCATCTAACACAGGAAAAATAAAAATGGATGATATTCATATGTATTATGAGCTGCATGGCCAAGGTGCTACCCCAATTATCTTGATAGCGGGTTTTACTTGTGATCATACATCCTGGTCTGAAGTCCTTAAGCCCTTGGCGGCACATTACAAAGTTCTCGTTTTTGATAATCGAGGTATCGGACAAACGGATGCACCCAATGCACGTTATACAATAGAAATGATGGCTGATGATACGATGCGGTTGAGTAAAAAATTAGGATTACAACACCCGACTATCATTGGTCAATCCATGGGAAGCGGTATCGCGCAAACTATTGCAAAAAAATATGGGAAGGAAATTAATAAAATAATTTTGATAAACACGTTTGATCGTCTAGAAAAAGCACCTGAAATGGCTTTTGATTTTACGGGAGAATTACAAAAACTGAAAATGCCAATACGTTATCAAGTGCAATCCATTGCGCCTTGGGTATTTTCAAGTGATTATCTTTCAAAACCTCATCAACTAGAAAATTTAGTGAAACTTGCAGAACAAAATCCTTATCCTCAATCTCATGTCGGTTATGAGCGACAATTAGAAGCATTAAAATTATTTGATTCTAAATCATGGTTAAATCAAATTCGGACACCCACACTTATTATTGCAGGAGAAGATGATATCATTGCCCCTTTGTCCAACGCTAAAGATGTGCAGAAAAAAATAGGTAGTCATGCAAAACTGGAAGTAATTCCAGGCGGCCATGGAAGTTTGGTAGAACAACCGCAAAAAGTGGCTGAGGCTATTTTGAAATTTATTGAATAGCAGTTCTCATTGCGAGCTGAGTTATCTCCACAAATTTTGCTTAGAAATTCCCCTCTCCCGCCAACGGAATGAGACAAGAATATTTATTTTTAGTGCGGGAGAGGGTTAGGGTGAGGGTAAACCTGCGACTTCCCCTCACCCTAACTCTCTCTCGCACTAGAAAGTATTTTTAGATCATCGTTTGTGGGCGGGAGAGGGGAATTTCTAAGTAAAGTTTGTGTGAATAACTCAGCTGGCGGCTTTCTTTGTTAAAGCTGAGCATTTAACCCCAACAATCAGATACCTGCCCCTCGCCTGTGATATTTTTTCCACCCGTCGCGTTGAGTATTAACGTTTTGCATAACAGATCTTGTTCAGCTTGGCTCGCCATCGGTGTCGCTGTTAATGAAAAAGTCGTACTTGTAAGCGAAGTAATTGCAAGCTGATAATTATCCTTTGCAATCATAGTTGAAAAGCCAAGATTTTCGATGGTTGCACCTTGATACGTATTATGTGATAAGTAATAGTTCTCTAAAGCAGCGGCGAGTTTTTCAAGTGTCATTCTTGCTTCTAGTCGATGCTCTTCTGCAATATGCTGCGAATAGAGCGGAAAACATAGAGCAGTCACAATACTAATAATAGCAAGGGTGATTATAATTTCTAACAAGCTAAATCCATGACTACGAGGCATGTTATTTTCCTGTTTGTTTTAAAGATAACGCAATCGTTGCTAATCTTTTTCCCATTGCAAAACATAATCGTTGTTCTTCAGCACTCACCGGATTTTTCCCGTCAGGGCCCGTAAAATGTGTAGCGCCATAAGGCGTTCCGCCGGTGAGCGTTGTATTCAAATCAGGCTCGGTATACGGAATTCCAACTAATACAAAACCTAAATGCATTAATGGCAGCATCATACTCATTAAAGTCGTTTCCTGTCCCCCGTGCAAACTGGCTGTCGAGCTAAACACGGAAGCAGGTTTATCAACGAGACTGCCCGATAACCATAGGCTGCTTGTCGTATCCAGAAAATATTTTAAAGGCGCTGCCATATTCCCAAAACGGGTAGGGCTTCCTAAAGCAAGTCCATCGCATTCTTTTAAATCTTCCAATGTCGCATAAGGTGCGCCGCTATCCGGAATATTCGGTTGTGTGGCCTCGGAAACAGGTGATACAGGAGGGACGGTTCGAATGCGTGCTTCCATGTTTGGAACAGATTCTACGCCGCGTGCCACATGCTGAGCCATTTGTTTGACTGCACCATATCGGCTGTAATAAAGAACTAAAATATTAGCCATATTTAAACTTCCGAGCTTGAAATTTTACTAAATACCCAATCTAAAGCACTGTCAGGCAAAAGTCTACGCATCCAGGCAAATATATTTGCCGGTATTCCAGTATAATAATGAGCTTTAGGCTTAGGGCTTTCCAACGCATGTATGAGTTGTTTCACGACTGCATCCGGTGTTACTGTCATCGGCGGATGTTTTTCTCTCGCACTTGAAAAATAGTGTTCCAGATTTTCATATTTTTCTTGATGTACGCTGGGATGTTGTGAAATCGTTTTTTTATAAACGGCCAACGCATTTTCACGGAATTGGGTTTTAATCGGTCCTGGAGAAATAATCGAAACAAAAATTTGTGTACCGCGCAACTCTTGCCGTAGTGTGTTACTAAATCCTTCTAATGCAAATTTAGAAGCATTATAAGCACCATAATAAGGCATGGCAACAATGCCCAATATCGATGAATTTTGAATGATACGTCCATAACCCTGTCTGCGCATGATAGGCAAAACCAGTGTGGTTAATTCGATAGGACCAAAAACATTTGTTTCAAATTGTTCGCGTATGACATCGCGCGTTAAATCTTCTATTGCGCCAGTTTGCCCAAAACCCGCATTGTTGAACAAGGCATCTAAAGTGCCATCTGTCTTTTCAAGAATAGCCGCCACTGTATTTTTAATTGAAAGAGAATCATTCACGTTTAATAGATAGCTCTCAAAGCCTGCTTCTTTAAGCTTTTGAACATCTTCTTCTTTTCGGGCGGTTGCAAAAACACGATAGCCTTTTTTTTGAAGGGTATTTGCAGCAGACAGTCCAATGCCGCTTGAGCAGCCAGTGATTAAAATGGATTTTTGCATGATAAAGTTTCCTAGATTGGCAAATTCACATGATCCTTCGCGGAGTTTACCCTGTTAAGGGTTCAGGATGACAACATTTTTTAAGATTTTCAAGGAATTTAAAATAAGCATTGAGCTAAAATAGCTTATCACAAACTCTCTAAGCAGAGAGTTTGTGATAATCAGGATAAATTAATTTTTTATCAAGCGGATCTGGAAGGAGGTTGAAATTGCGGTTCTTGTTGAACTTCCTGTGCAGGTGCTTTTTCCGTTTTTAATCCAACACGCACTTCATGTTTAAATAATACAGCATCTCCTGACTTAGACGCAGGGTTTCGTGCCAAATCAATAATTGCTTTGTAAATTTCAAGAGAATCCCGACTTTTATCAGAATCTTCGACTCTTTTCAGGCAAATTTCAGCGAGTTCATGTAGTGAAGGGAATCTTACGCCAGGACCACCGATTAAACGCTTTCTGAGTTCTTTAATCCCTGTAGCATTACGAAGAGAATCATTTTCAGGAAGTTTTAAGATTAATTCTTGAATACGTTTAACGACAAGCTGTTGCTCAACAGAATTCACGATAGGAGTAGCTGATGAATTAGCTTTCGCATCTAATACTTCTTTCGCCTCTTTTGCTCCACCTGTCAGGTGTGAAAATATACTAGCAGCACTACTAGCCGCACCCTTAAATGTATTGGCAACTCCTTTTTTAAATTTCTTCAATTTACCGATGACTAATTTTCCAACTTCATTATTGCTGGCAAGCCTGTCGCATTGCTTATGTATAAATTCATTAAACGTTGCTTTCACAACCGCAACAAGCATATCTTTGGGTAAATAAAAGAGGGGTGTTTTAAGACCATCCGAGCCTTTTGCATTTTGTCCTGCATTTTCATGTTGATGACGCGTGACATAGACTTGTGCAAATAATCTAACGAAATTGGCTCGATTTTTTCTATTTTCTTCTGATCCAGTGGCAGCAGGTGGTGGGAGATGTCCATAGAGATCATAATACATTTTCATGGAATCCGTATACATGGTTTGTATCCCTTTTCGATCTTTACCACTCACACAAGATCCATAAGCAATTCCCATTTCAGCAGCCATCAATTGTTGTAAAGAACTGAAATAGAGTTCTTTGTCTTGAATTTCTGTGGCCATCCTAGGGGCAACGTAATTAGCTTGATTATATAGAGCAAAAAGGAGGGGGAAAGACTTGGATGGATCATAAGCCCTTTGGTAACTGTCAGCATTTTTATTATGGCCTATTATATATTCTTCAATATGCTCTTTAGATAAAGGAATTCTACCTGTCACATCTGCATGTAATTCTGAACTTTTGAGAATAAAATTATCGAAGCCAGTCCCGGGTGAAAATTGCACTTTTTTAAAAGAACCATCATGATGAAAGTAATAAAGATTATCTTTTGTTGCTACATAATTATCTCTAAAGAAATTTAATTCCTCATCAGTTATTTTGGTTAAATCAGTTAGATCATTTCTAACATACAAACCTCGTCCCGATTTTAGAAAATCACCTTGATAATTTAACATGTACTGCGCAGCAAATTTTGTTAAGCGCTGCATATCTCTTTGATTTGGATCAGACGAGAGTTCTTCAGTATCATGTCTTACTGCTCCAAATCTTCCAGTACCCGCACCGTAATATCGCAATTCATTTAATGGGTGATTTGTTGCAAACATATCAAGTTTTACAACAATTTCTTTAGTCACACGTTCTCCATCCACCATAACCTGGACTTTGACTTTTCGAGTTGGATCTTTCTCGAGCATTCTCTTAATAGCTTCATCTCGGTCTTTCAGTAAAGCGGCATCCGGTCCCATTTTATTTTCTGGTGTAATTAAAGTTTGAACTAAGACAGGTACAGTTAGATCAGCACCGTCCAGAGTGCCATGGCCATCGACCCATAATTGCGCTAATTGAGATGCTTTTTCCTCCAGCATATTATTGATAACGTGATTAATATTATCTTCTGTTGTTTTTGCACGTAGAGCCGCATCTTTCATATCTCGTGAAGCTACATGACTTGAACGTGATAAGACATTTCTAGAAATTTCATTGCCATCTTTATCCATAAGAATAGTCGTATGCCGTGAAAAGTTTGCAACTCCGGGGATAGAGCGTAATTTACTTGAAATAGCAGGAACGCGCTCTTCAATTTGCTCCGTTGTGTACACATCTTTAAAAGTCTCAAAAAACAATTTTTTTTCATATTCGGACATTTCTTTGTACCATTGGGGTAGGTAACTGGGATCTTCATTTTTACGAACAATCGAAACGGTCCATAAAAGTTCTTCTTTTTGTTCGGCAGACAATGGATCTTGCGGAACTTCAATCTGAACTAGCCAAACACCATCAGGATATTTTTCAGGATCTGCATCAAATGGCGTTACAGTGACAAGAGGAGGTCTTCCTTCTGCTAACTCGGCATATTCTTCTGCTCTACCCAGTGCTTTTTTAATCTTGCTACTAGGAATATAGGCCTCTTCGTGCAAAAGTTTTTTAACTTCTTTGTAATACTTTTGGAGCTCTTCTTGGTAAGGGTTAATATCTCCTAAGTTTTTATTTATTGCATCGAGTCCCGCATTCACTTCTGCAAGTTTTACTTTGGCATCTGCCATTATTTTTTTTTGCTCTTCTATTTTTTTAGGATTGTTTTTGTTTTCAGGAGCAGCTATTGCCTCTTTGCATTTCATTATTTGTTGTTCGTGGATCCATTTAGCAGACGCAAGTCTTACTTTTTCTTGATGATATTTTGCATCGAGTTTACTTTCATGCTCACGTTCAATTTTTTCCATATTTTTAATAAGTTCATCGTGCTTATCTTTTAATTTCGCTTCAAGCTTATCTCGAGCAGGTCCTTTCATATCAATGCCATCTAGCAATTTCACAGCGCCATGATGCAATGCTTCCATACGACGTTTGTAATGATGAAGATGTTTTTCTTCTGCTGTAACACTTCGAGGTTCTACAGATTTCTCATCCAAAACGGTAGATACGACAGAACCAGCTGTACGCAACACCGCTTCTGGAACATCTTTAATCTCACCTGTATTAGACCGTACAATTACCTTTTTAGTTCTAGGTGTTGTCATAATATGGTTCTCCTCTCAATCGTTACTTTTTCTTTCTCAATGCGTCGGGTTGGGCTGTATTTTCAGTTTCATTTCTTACGCTTTCTTCCTTAGAGTTTGCTTTTTTAAATATTTCAGATTTGATCGAAGTGTTCTTGACGGCTGAAGCTTTGGGATCGATTGCGTGCAACACTTTGTTATAAGTACTGCCACCTTTCCATTGCACCTTTTTTTCTACTTTTTCTTCAGTAGCAGAAGGCGTTTCGTGTTCTGGTTTCTTTTTTGGTTTATCAAACATAATCGCTTCCCCTCTCTAAAATTGCGTGCCTCATGTGACTTAAGTTGTGTAAATTAAGTATAGACACCCTTTTTTAAATGTGTGATTTTTGGATAAATAAATCCTAGGCTTTTAAGAGCGCAACCGTTTGATTTTAAAGATAAAATTAAGTAAAATAAGGTATTGGGTTAAAAATCACCTGATACGTAGAGCTATTTTGTCCTATCAGAGCGCGCCTAACCTTGTTAAAATGGGCGGTTTTTTACGAGTTTATTGCGAGAGTTAACGAATGCCAATTTATGAATACCAATGCAGTCAATGCGGCCATACCCTGGAATCATTTGAAAAAATGACAGATGCGCCGCAAACCATCTGCCCTGTTTGTGGTAAATCCACTTTGCAAAAGCTGATTTCAGCGGCGGGCTTTCAATTAAAAGGGACAGGCTGGTATGCCACTGATTTCCGTAATAAAGGCAAGCCTACAGATGGGGCTAAAAAAGGCGATGCTGTAGCAGCACCCGCAACCCCTGACACCAAAACATCGGACAACAAAACCAGTACAGATACCAAAACAAAAGATATGGCGGCAACCTAACTATGATGTCACAATTGAGACGATATTTTCTTTCAGGCTTATTATTTTGGTTGCCCATCTGGGTAACTATTTTAGCCATTAAGTTTTTGGTAGATATCTTAAGCAACTCCTTACTGCTATTACCTCCACGCTTTCGCCCTGATGCACTCTTGGGGTTTCACATTCCAGGTATCGGTGTAGTGATCACCCTTCTTATGATTTTATTGACAGGTTTAATCGTTGCAAACTTTGTCGGCAGACGATTGGTTGCAATCGGTGATAGAATGATCGCCCATATTCCATTGGTAAGAACGATTTATATGAGTGTGCAAAAAGTGCTGCAAACCTTGTTTACACCGGGGGGTCAATCGTTTCGTCAAGTGTTGTTAGTCGAATACCCACGTGCAGGAATGTGGAGTTTGGCATTTCAGACAGGAGATGGTACATCGGAAGTCATCGATGCTTTAAATAAAGAACCCATGGTTACTTTATTTATTCCAACCACACCCAATCCTACCAGCGGATTTTTGATGATGGTGCCAGAAAAAGATGTGATTAAATTAGAAATGAGCGTAGATCAAGCATTAAAATTTGTTATCTCATTAGGTGTCATGCAGCCGCTGAACCATAACGATAAACAACTATTAAAATAATTCTTCTACTCTTTTAATTAAAAAATAAATAGGTAAAACTATGCGTAGTCATTATTGTGGTGAAGTTTCAACAAATGAATTAGATCAAGAAATCAAATTAGTCGGATGGGTTCATCGACGACGAGATCATGGCGGTGTTATTTTTATTGATTTGCGTGATCGTGAAGGATTAGTGCAAATAGTGATTGCGCCTTCCAATCCAGAACTTTTCAAATTGGCAGAATCATTACGTAATGAATATGTAATACAAATTAAAGGCCGAGTACGTCGTCGTCCTGAAGGGACGGTCAATCGTGATTTAGCGACAGGCGAAATTGAAGTAGAAGGCAAAGAATTAAAAATTTTAAATCGTTCTGATCCGCCTCCATTCCCAATTGATGAATATCATGAAGTCGGTGAAGAAACACGATTAAAATACCGCTATTTAGATTTACGTCGCCCAGAAATGCTAAATCGCATGAAATTTCGCGCAAGCATCACCCGCTATTTGCGACGTTTCTTAGATGACCATGGTTTTATGGATATTGAAACGCCTTTTCTAACCAAAGCCACACCCGAAGGTGCGCGCGATTATTTAGTGCCAAGCCGTACCAAGCCTGGTTCATTTTTTGCATTACCCCAATCCCCACAACAATTTAAACAATTGTTAATGATGGCTGGCATGGATCGTTATTATCAAGTCGTCCGTTGCTTCCGCGATGAAGACTTGCGCGCCGATCGTCAACCTGAATTCACTCAATTAGATATTGAAACGTCATTTTTATCCGAAGAAGAAATTCAACAACCGATGGAAGAGATGATTCGCGGCATGTTCAAAGAATTACTCAATGTCGATTTACCGAATCCATTTCCGCGCATGCCCTATGCAGAAGCCATGTCGCGCTATGGCTCCGATAAACCCGATTTACGTATCGCATTAGAATTAGTCGATGTCGCAGACTTAATGAAAGACGTCGAATTTAAAGTGTTTTCAACACCCGCAAATGATCCGCACGGCCGTGTTGCAGCCCTTTGTGTACCCGGCGGTGCTGATATCAGCCGTAAAGAAATCGATGATTATACCCAATACATAAGCGTATTCGGTGCTAAAGGTTTAGCTTATATCAAATATAATGCAGATGGCCTGCAGTCTCCGATTTTAAAGTTTATTCCTGAATCCGTTGTCCAATCGATTATAGAGCGCACGCATGCCAAAGTCGGCGATATCATTTTCTTCGGCGCTGATAAACGAGGGATTGTGAATGATGCGTTAGGCGCATTGCGTTTGCGCGTTGGACAAGATCGCGGCTTGGTCAAAGAAGGCTGGCGCCCATTATGGGTTGTAGATTTCCCGATGTTTGAAACAGCCGACGGTCGTTTAACTGCATGTCATCATCCTTTCACTGCGCCTAAAATAAAGGATACAAGCGAGCTCAAAGAAGATCCGACAAAATTATTAGCCCGTGCCTACGACATGGTATTGAACGGCAGCGAAATTGGCGGAGGTTCTGTTCGTATCAATTCTTCTGAATTACAAATGGAAGTCTTTAAATTACTCCACATTTCAGAAGAAGCCGCACAAGAAAAATTCGGCCACTTACTCACGGCCCTCAAATTAGGTTGCCCTCCGCACGGCGGCATCGCATTTGGTCTGGATCGATTAGCCATGTTAATGACAGGCTCATCCTCTATCCGTGATGTTATCGCATTCCCTAAAACACAAACTGCAACCTGTCCTCTAACCGATGCACCTGCACCCGTTGAGCCTGCGCAGTTAATTGAATTAGGTATTCGCATTCATAAAAAAATTGAAGAAAAATAAGGAATATATATGGCAGGTCACAGTAAATGGGCAAACATCAAACGTCATAAAGCAAAGCAAGATGCCAAGCGCGGAAAGCTTTATACCAAATTAATACGTGAAATTAACGTCGCTGCCAAATTAGGCGGCGGGGATCCTGATGCCAATCCACGACTGCGTGCTGCCATTGATTCAGCCCTTGATGCCAACATGTCTCGCGATGTGATCGATCGTGCAGTAAAACGGGGTGTAGGCGGCATGGAAGGCGAGCAAGTTGAAGAAGTGCGATATGAAGGTTATGGCCCTAATGGCGTTGCAGTCATCGTCGATTGCATGACAAACAATCGCAATCGCACCGTGGCTGACGTACGTCACGCTTTCACCAAATGCGGCGGAAATTTAGGAACCGATGGTTCAGTTGCCTATTTATTTAATGAAATGGGTCAAATTACTTTCGCGCCCGGTGCCGATGAAGAGCGTGTCATGGAACTTGCACTTGAAGCAGGAGCTGAAGATGTTATTGTGAATAACGATAATAGTATCGATGTCACCGTAAAACCTGAAATATTTATCCACTTAAAAAAGGCCATGACCTTGGCTGGCCTGCAACCTGCGCATGCGGAAGTGACGATGGCTGCAACGATGCAAGTTGCAATAACAGATAAAGATGCCGCAGAAAAAATCATGCGTCTTACTGATATGTTAGAAGATCTGGATGATGTACAACAAGTATATACCAATGCAGATGTAGCAGAAGAAATATTAGCAGAGTTGGGTTGATCTCTATCAGCTGAAACAGTCTTTTGCATCTTTGCATAATCTGCCTACCCACCCATATTACTTAGAAATTCCCCTCTCCCACCTACGAGATAAAATAAGAACATTTATCTAGAGTGCGGGAGAGGGCCAGGGTGAGGGAAAACTTACAATTTATCCCAATTGAAAACCTATTAATAAATTATTTTGTTAAAGTTTCACATGTCAAGATAAGCTAATGAAAAAATTCAAACGAACTTCCACATTACATATATCACCGCTTAGTGAAAAAGCTTATTGCTACGCGTAAACATATTGGTTTAACTCAAACTGATCTTGCTCAAGAATTAGGAATTACCCAGCCCGATATTTCGAAAATTGAAGGACTTGAGCGAAAGATAGATGCATTAGAATTACTCGAATGGTTCCAAGTTTTTTCCCAAAATAAGCAAATTAATATAGATGAACTTTGGAACGAAATATATGAAGATTACTGTAAGCACTAAACAATACTTGTTATCTATGCCCGGCGTGCCTCAAACGAGTTGTGCGTTTTCCCACACGATTTTCGGAATGAGCTAAAGGTGTTTCTTTTTTTTCTTCTCCCGGGTTTGCAAAAAGCATTTGTTTTAGAGCATAGGCTTTTGATCGAAGTGAATTCACATGGGTCTCTTTTGGAGGCGCTTGAATAGTAAGCGGTGATAAAGAATCAAAGAATCTTTTTTTCTGCCAATCGCGGTCATGCGTTGTATTTAAAAAGCGAGATAAAGCGTGTTTTTGATACTGATATCTTGTGAACATGTTAAATGAAGACAATAAAAGACCGGAACTTACACCGAATTGGATTTTTTGTTCTAAAGATGAAAAATCAGGCGATAATTTTACGCCTAGCATCCCGCCTATCATAAAGAAAACCGTATTAGAAAGAGTGAAATTACGCTGGTCCAGTTCAAATTTTTTCTCAAGCCATTGGATGCGTTCCAGATCTTGTTGTGTAAATTCTTGGGTGGTGTAAGGATTTGTTGAGTTTTTTGAATCGGGAAATTCAGCATCGCGAAGATTTCGAATTTCAAATAAACCATTCAAAGAAAACCAGTAACCGTCAGCCGCAATAAATCGCTGAGATGGATCTTTCAAGGGGGACAGTGTTTGAGGGCATTCTACATATTGTTTATTTTCAACAGATGGTATGTTACGAGGAAAATAGTGTGCAAGTAATCTGAGTGCGTCATGGATAATAATATAGCTATCTGAAAATTGATCATGTTCTTTTTGTAATTTCATGAGCAAAGCTTCACGAACTTTATCAGCAGCATCTTGTAACCGTTGTTGTTCAAGAGAGGAGAGGGATGCGAATTTTTTTAAATTCTCTGCTTGCATCAATTGAGCAAGACATCGCATTTCTTTGGAAAGTGTTTTAGGGATATAGCTCATGGCTTTTTTAAAAATACTTTCACTGGTATATCTGTTTTGCACGCACGTCCTCGTTATTTCTTAAAAATCATAGTAGGATTGCAATTTAACATATAATTTGCATTGAATCTAATAGATAGATTGTTTTTAGATCAGATTTGAATTTGCTAATTGGCTTTTGAAAATGTTGGGCACGAATTGACTCAGATTAAGATGTGTGTAGCATAGATATGAGTAACACCACTTTGGAAAAATACTGACATGGTCATCATAGGAATCGATCCAGGCTCACGCATTACCGGTTATGGCGTGATTCGTTTAGAGGGAAATCAGCATATTCATCTCGAAAGTGGCTGTATTCGAGTGACAGAAAAAAACCCAGGATCGCGATTGCAGGAAATTTATACTGGTTTGAAAACAATCATCCAACAACATAAGCCCATTGAAGCGGCCATCGAGCAAATTTTTATGCATCAAAATCCGGGCTCCGCACTCAAACTGGGACAGGCGCGTGGCGCTGCGATTGTAGCCCTTGAGCTTCCGATTTCTGAATATTCCGCTCGCCAAGTCAAGCAATCTGTTGTAGGTTATGGAGCAGCTAAAAAAGAACAAGTGCAGCATATGGTGCGGCAATTACTCAATATCAAAGAAAAGCTGCAAGCAGATGCGGCCGATGCATTGGCCATTGCTCTTTGTCATGCGCACACACGATTAAGTTTGCAAAAAATGGGTGGCATCGCGCCATCACGTAAAAAACGTAATAGCTGGCGAGATTATCAACCCGCCTAAAAGGACCTCTCATGATTGGCCAACTACGCGGCACGATCCTTGAAAAACAACCACCACAACTCTTGTTGGATGTGAATGGAGTGGCGTATGAAATTGATGCCCCCATGAATACCTTTTACCGGTTACCCGATATTGGTCAGCAAGTCGTGCTTTTTACTCATTTAGTGATTCGCGAAGATGCACATCATTTGTATGGTTTTTTTGCGCGCGAAGAACGTTCTTTATTTCGTGCGCTCATTAAAGTCAATGGGGTGGGTCCCAAACTAGGTCTCACTATTTTATCGAGTGTTGAACCGAGTGAATTTGTGCGATCGATCGTTAACAATGACTCCGCAAATTTAGTTCGTTTACCTGGTATCGGCAAAAAAACCGCCGAGCGTTTGATTATTGAAATGAAAGATGCCTTATCAAACTGGCAAACAGGGTTATCAGCAGGGCCTGAATTAAACCAAGCTGTCCAAAAGTCAAGTGCAACGAATCGCAATATTCAAGATGCTATTTCTGCATTGATTGCATTAGGTTATAAACCCACCGAGGCAAGTCGTGCCGTTTCAAAAATAGAAGACAGCAACTTAAGCAGTGAAGAAATCATTCGTCGAGCGTTAAGGGAGATGGTGATATGAGTGATGAATTTGCCCGTATTATTTCACCTGAATTACGCAATGAAACAGAAGCAACCGATCGTGCTATTCGACCTAAAAATTTGCAAGATTATATTGGTCAAGCCGCAGTGCGCGAACAAATGCGTATTGCAATACAAGCCGCTAAAGCTCGCAACGAAGCACTCGATCATGTGCTTGTCTTCGGTCCTCCAGGATTAGGCAAAACCACATTAGCGAATATTATCGCCAATGAATTAGGTGTGGGTTTACGACAAACATCAGGACCCGTGTTGGAACGGGCGGGTGATGTCGCAGCCTTGCTTACCAACTTACAAGAACGTGAAGTTTTATTTATCGATGAAATTCACCGTTTAAGTCCGGTGGTTGAAGAAGTGCTTTATCCCGCGATGGAAGATTATCAACTCGATATTATGATTGGCGAAGGCCCTGCAGCACGTTCCATTAAATTAAATTTACCACCCTTTACCTTAATTGGTGCAACAACCCGTGCCGGTTTATTAACGTCACCTTTGCGTGATCGTTTTGGTATCGTGCAACGTTTGGAGTTCTATCAAGTTGCAGATCTGTCTCAAATCGTACATCGCTCTGCCGCGATTTTGGGTATTCAAATTGATCATGCAGGCGCTGAAGAAATTGCAAAACGTTCACGCGGCACACCGCGTATTGCTAATCGTTTATTACGACGTGTACGTGATTATGCCGAAGTCAAAGGGAACGGATACATTGTTTGTGAAATTGTACAACATGCATTAGACATGCTTGATGTGGACGATCAAGGTTTTGATATGATGGATCGAAAATTATTATTAGCTTTGATTGATAAATTTAGCGGAGGCCCAGTGGGTGTGGATAGCTTGGCCGCGTCCATTAGTGAAGAACGGGGGACGATTGAAGATGTGATTGAGCCATTTCTTATTCAGCAAGGTTTTATCATGCGCACACCGCGCGGACGTATCGCGACAAAACATGCTTATTTGCATTTAGGTTTAAAAACACCGGAAAGAATCGTGTCGCAGAAAAGTCTGTTAGATGAGGTTGAGTAAGTTTTTTCACTATCATTGCATAACCAGCTCTGTCATTGCATACCACCCCTGTCATTGCGAGCGAAGCGAAGCAATCCATCTCGAAAGCAAGGCTTCAAAAAACCGGTCTTATTACTAAGTTTTGCTTTCGAGATGGATTGCTTCGCTTCGCTCGCAATGACAGCGGTGGTTACGCAATGACAGAACTGGTTACGCAATGACGGTAGTGGTTATGCAATGACAGCGAAGCTAACTGAAAATTATTTTCCTTTTTGCGCACCTGGAAGAGAAGCTCTTTGTGGATGTGCTGTCGGATCCTTTTGTGCACCCTTAGGAGATTGCGATCCTTTTTCTAACATCCAAGATGCTCTAGGAGGTTCCTTTCTTGAATCTGGAACTGGATCTGGATATGCCTCATGTGGATCATATGAATCGCCTGAATCGCCAAGATTTAAGTTTGAACTTGATTTATTGAGTAACAATGCAGGAACGCGCTTTGGGTCTAGCTTTGTATTTATAGTTGCGTCCAGCTCTATTTCTGATTTATTTTGTAGTCTCTCCTCTATCACTTCTTCTTCCGCGTCTGCTTTTTTTCCTTTAAATTTCTCCCGTAATTTTTGAGCAAGAGGTTTAAGCGTAACATAGGCACTGCGAAGACATGCAATACCAAACAAACCTGTGCCTATTAATGCAATGATAGGACCTGCAACAGGAATAGGCGCGCATGCCAAACAAATCATGTAGAGTACACCCAAAGATTTCCATTGAGCAGAGGATTTTCTTTCTGCAGCAACCCTTGCTAATCCATCCAGTTCTATTTGTTGATCTAGAGATGGGGTGGAACCATATTTATCTTTAACCTCTTGTAATTCCTTTTTTGCTCTAAGATAGGGTGCTAATTCATCATCCACCCAATAGATAACCGTTGCAACGGCAGCTAATATAGGCGCTGCAATGGCTATTGCGGGAGCTGCGATGAACAGTACACCGATACCCCCTAAAGCTAACACGACACTGCTAGTGTTTAGCAAAATGGCAAGAAATCGATACCCAAGACTGTTAGCTATTTCTTTTTTTGCTTCTTCTAGTTTTTCTATATCTGCTTTTGTGGCTGCATGCATACGTCGCACAGCTTCCTCATAATCTTCTGCGGACTTGTTAACAATGTCTGGATTAGCCAGCAACTCTCTAGCTTCTGCCAATTTTCTATTAACTGCCCGATATTGTGCTACTCGAGAGAAAAAACTGAATATTTGCACTACGGTTGCTATTACAGCAGTCACAGGATAAAAAGCAACACTTGCAGTGCTGCTTGCTTTTTGGAAGGTGTCCCACTCGTATGCCAGGAATGCAGTAGTTCCTTGTTTTGAAGCAGCAGCTCCATAATTCAAATACGTAGATACTTTTTTAGCAGTTTCTAATCGGGAGATCGCAAGAACTTCGAATCTTAATTGATGATACTGTTGTTCGATGCTTTTTATCGCTTCATCATAGTCCATATTAGCATTGTCTATTGCCTCATTGACATCCCTCAAATCCATATCTTCGGCGGTTAATTGAGCTTGTTGGACAATGACGCGATCCATTTTACGCATCATTTTTTTCATGCGTTGCAGAGTGAATATGAGGCTTGTTTTTGCTTTTTTACATCGTGAAACGATACGCTGATAGTTCCTGCGAAGACGCTCTCTTTTTTTTAGAATCGCATCCTTTTTTTCTGGAAATGCTAGTAGGTCTTTTTCTGCTTTCTGTTCATCCCTGTGCTTTGCTTCTTCTAGGGATTTTTCTGCGTTTTGTAAACTTTTATAGTGGTTTTTTATCTGCGATATAATGATTTTGATTTGGGCTGAAATGGCTTTCACTTGTACGATATCAGCATCAATAATAATATTTCCGCTGCCGCCTTTTAATTTTTCTTCTAGTACTTTCATCTCCTCTTGTGCGTCCTTCACCAATTTCTTAAGCTCAGCTTGTTCTTCTATGATCACTTTTGTCAGTGGATCATTTCCTTTATCTTCTATCTCTGAGACATCTGATTCGCTCAGATTGTATTGGTTTTTTCGATCTTCCATAAAAATACCTCATATTTGTATTCTGATGAAATATTTATACATATTTGAAAGTATAGTGCAGATTTTGTATTTTTTTTGTTTTTTGGAATCAAGAGGTTAAGACGCGTCCTAAGCGTCATTGCGACTTCGGGTTCCTTCTCTTGCGAGAGGCTTAGGAAGCGAAGAAAGACGGGCGCGGGCACGCATGCGGGCACGGCACGAAAAAAAGCAAATGATGCGCAGGAAATTAACTTAGTGTTTGCACTCAATCTAGGCCACCGATACTATATAGATAATGTAAAACGCTCGACATTTTTGACATAAATAAGATGGAGAATGAACTGTGAATATTGATTCCTCGTTGTTTGCGTACTTTATGAATGCGGGTATCGTCGTCAAACTCGTATTGTTGGTGCTGATAGGTGCATCCATTGCATCGTGGACATTTATTTTGCAGCGCTCCCTGTATATCAAAGAAGTTCGCAACTCGACCAAACAATTTGAAAACGTTTTTTGGTCGGGGGGGGATCTATCTGCAATGTATGCAAAAAATCAACATCAAGCTTCGGGCGTTCAAGGCATGGAGGCGATCTTCATGGCCGGCTTCAAAGAATTTTTACGTTTGCATAAACAAACCTTTGTGACTGCAGAAGAAATGATGGAAAGTGCCAAACGTGCGATGAAAGTTGCACAGATGCGTGAACAGGATAAATTAGAATTGCATTTACCCATGTTAGCAACGGTTGGATCCACCAGCCCTTATGTGGGTTTGTTTGGAACCGTCTGGGGAATCATGTTGTCGTTCCGTGCCTTAGCGCACGCACAACAAGCAACCATTCCTATGGTGGCTCCGGGTATTGCAGAAGCACTGGTTGCAACCGCGATGGGATTATTTGCAGCGATTCCTGCAGTGATTGCCTATAACCGATACGCCACAGAAATTGGCCGTTTATTGAATCGCTTTGATGCGTTTCAAGATGAGTTCGCCAATATTTTATTTAGACAGGCGCAACAAAAAATAAGTGAAGCTGAAACGGTGAGATAATAATGAGAGGTAATTAACATGGCTTTTTTTCATCAACGCAGTTCTCGCAACCCCATCGTTGAAATTAACGTAGTGCCATTTATTGATGTCATGCTGGTTTTACTTGTTATTTTTATGATAACAACACCGCTCATGACGCAAGGTGTTAAAGTCGATTTACCCAAGACAGAAGCAAAAGCATTACCTCCCGATCAAAAAGAACCTTTAATCGTGACCGTCGATGGAGCTGGTAATTTTTACCTTAATATTGCAAGCAAACCTAATCAACCCATCACCCCTCGGGTGTTGAATAATTTAGTGACCTCCCAGTTATCAGCAAACCCAGGTGCAACAGATCAACGTCCAGTTCTTGTGCGCGGCGATAAAAACGCAAATTATGGCAAAGTCATGGAAGCGATGGTGTTATTGCAACAGGCAGGCGCAAAAAGTGTAGGCTTGATTACACAGTCAACGCCGCATGACCAACCAGTGGGGTAATCGCATGGCGATGTTTTCATGGCAGCCAGGCATCTCTAAGAATGCATTTTATTATTCACTAGGATTGCATCTTATTCTTTTGACTATTTTGATTGTGAGTTTTGATTTTAGCTCGCCCATGCCTGTGGTTGAAAACTCAAATAAAGAAGTGATTAATGCAATAGTCATGGAGGCACCCACAAAACCTTCAAAAATTTTACAAAAACAGATACCGCCAAAACCCATTGCGCCTCCGATACCAAAACCAGTCGAACCCAAACCGGCTGTTAAGCCGCCGGTGGAACCCAAACCTTCTAAACCAATGGTCGCAAAACCTGCTGCGATCGTCATCCCCGATAAAAAACAAAAAAAAATAAAACAAGATTTAATTCAAAAACAATTACTGGATGATTTGAAAAAACAAAAACAACAGCCCAAAAAAATAAAACAGGATAATATCCAGGCCGCCTTTGAAAAAGAAATGAAAGAATTAAAAGCAAAATCACTACAACAACAAATGCTGCAAGAACAAAAACGCCTGGCGAATGTTATGACACAACAAACACGAGGTATTGTTGACAAATATAAGGCATTGATTTTGCAAACGATTAGTCAGCATTGGATTATTCCTAATAATGTTGACAAACATTTGACCGCAGAATTATTAGTTCATGTAGCACCTGGCGGTCTTGTTTTAGATGTACAATTACTAAAGAGCAGCGGTGATGAGGTGCTGGATCGTTCCGCGCGTGCGGCAATCTTTAAATCCTCGCCATTGCCCGTGCCAACGGATATGGATGCATTTGAAGCTTTTAAACAGTTTGTTCTAAAAGTAAAACCTGAAAATGTATTATCCACGGATAATATTGTTTAATGCATTATGAAATGATGTGCTTGTTTAAAGGGAGAAAAACACAGTGCTAGTATTTGTTATTTTGCTTGCTTTATGTCTTCTCAGTATTGTGATGCTGGGTTATGGTTTATTTGCAAATGTTCGTCATTTATCAATTATCAAAGAAAAACTCGTCACTTCCGAAACAGCCTTAGCGAAAGGTATTGAGCAAGAGCGCGCCTTAAATGTGGAATTGGCTGAGATGAAGCATAAAATCGAAAGAAATATAGTCAGCGATTCATTAACAGGGTTGCCCGGCTGGCAAATTTTTGAAGATCGATTAAAACAGGTCTTAAATCAAAGCAAACGACATGGGCTCACTTTTGCAATTTTATTTTTAGACCTGGATGATTTTAAGATTATAAATGATGTCTTGGGCTTGGAAGCGGGAGATCAATTATTAAAAGAAGTGGCAGAACGTTTACAGGCATCGGTACGACAAATGGATACGGTGAGTCGCTTCACCGGAGATGAATTTGTTTTTATTCTGCCTCAAGTTTCAAAGCCTGAAACATCTGCTTATGTGGCGCAACGTTTATTAAATGCAATAACGCAGCCCTTTCGCATTAAAGATCAAGAGCTTTTTATTACCGCAAGTGCAGGCATTGCAATTTATCCCGCTGACGGCGAAGAAGTCTCGATGTTATTACAAAATGCTGAGAGCGCTTTACATCAGGCAAAAGCACATGGTGATAATAACTACCAATTTTATCGCCGCGAAATGCACATGATCAGCCGTCGTGAGCTTATCTTAAGCTCAGCATTGCATAATCCAGATACTTACAAAGAATTCTCTCTTTGTTATCAGCCCGAATTGAGTCTTGAAACAAAGCAAATCATTTGTATGGAAACATTCCTCCGTTGGCAGCATCCGGATTTTGGTTTGATTTCAACCGATGATTTTTTGCGTTTTGCTGAAAATACCGGCACTATTTTGCTGATCGGAGAATGGATATTGCGTAATGCCTGCGAGCAATTTATAACCTGGCAATCCATGGGCGTACATCCGCAAAAAATAGCTGTGAATGTTTCTCTGCGTCAATTAGAAAATCCGCATTTCGCCTATAATGTTTCTCGAATCTTGCAAGAATTAAATTTAAATCCCGATAATCTGATTTTACAAATTTCAGAAATGTTATTATTGACAAAGTTAGGGTTAATTGAAAAAACGCTGCATACTTTAAAGCAACTCGGTGTTCACATTGGTGTTACTGATTTTGGAACAGGTAATATTTCTTTGCAGCATTTGCGCAGTTTCCCGTTGGATTATTTGAAACTATCGAGGGAATTAATTACAGATATTACGTCGAATGAAGAAACAAAGGCCATTGTAAAAATGATCATTGCTTTGGCAGACACACTTAAACTACAAGTCATTGTTGATGGCGTAGAAAATGCAGAACAAAAATTATTATTGAAAGAGTTAGGCTGTGATCTGATGCAAGGAAATATCTTCAGCTTCCCACTCTTGGCAGAAGAATTTACTGCGATGGTGGCCGAGAAAATTGTTGAGAGCGCTTGAAACAGAGCGTGATATGTATGATATATTCCACCTACTTCTGTTACTGTTAGATTTTGTGGAGACCATTTATTATGATAATACGAAAATACACAACGCTTTTGTTCATTCTTTTTGCGGCTCTTTTTTCACACACCGCTTTCGCTATGCTGAGTATGGAGCTGACGCGTGGTGTTTCAGGCGCAATGCCGATTATCATTATGCCTTTTGATACACAAGGCGTGCCGCCCACTGAAGATGTAACCATGATCATCAGCAATGATTTAAAAAATAGCGGTCGATTTAAGCTTTCAAATGGTAGTGCAGATGATAAGGTGACGGGCATTATTAAAGAAATCAGTCCTAATCGCTATCAAGTCAGTTTTCAATTAGTAGAAGGATTTAAAGGAAAAGAGACAAAACCGAATGTGCTATTAAATCGTAAATATACGGTATCGGGCAATGAACTGCGTTCTCTTGCCCATCATATCAGTGATGCTATTTATCAACAGCTCACGGGTGTGCGCGGTATTTTTTCAACACGGTTAGCGTATGTGGTAGTACAAAGATCTGGAGACTCTACAAAATATGTACTTGAAGTATCCGACCAGGATGGCTATAACCCTAAACCGTTGCTGACATCTACAGATCCGATCATGTCACCTGCTTGGTCACGAGATGGAAAGCGCGTTGCGTATGTTTCGTTTGAAAATCAACATGCAGCAATCTATGTTGAAGATGTATCCACAGGCGCAAGACAACTGATCAGTGAATTTAAAGGCATTAACGGTGCGCCGGCTTGGTCACCTGATGGTAGAAAATTAGCATTAGTTTTATCAAAGAGTGGCACCCCCAACATTTATATAATGGATTTGGGAACACGACAATTGACTCAATTAACCCATGATTATTACATTAATACAGAACCCTCTTGGTCACCTAATGGGAACAGTTTGATTTTCACCTCGAACCGCAGTGGGAATCCCCAAATTTATAAACTTAATATTGCGACAAAAGCGGTATCTCGCGTCAGTTACGAAGGGAGTTATAACGCTCGCGCCTCATACACACCCGATGGTAATCATATAACAATGTTAAATCGGGATTCAGGTTTATATAACATCGGCATCTTAGATTTAGATACGGGTGTATTTAGAGTCTTAACTAACTCAAGCTCCGATAATGAGTCACCGAGTATGGCACCGAATGGAAGTATGGTTTTATTCGGCACGCTTTCGAGTGGGCGTAGTGTGTTAGGAATGGTTGCAACGGATGGCAGTGTGCAGATTCGTTTACCAGGAAGAAATGGTGAAGTGCAAGATCCAGCATGGTCTCCATTTTTGTCTTGATAGCCGCTATTTTCCGAGTATACTTTTTTGTTCGTGCAGGGTCTGTTGACAGACAGACCTTAAAAATCATTAGTCAAGGGAGATAAGTCATGCTGTTAAAACATATCGTTAAAGGTTTAGTGATTACAGGTTGTGTACTCGCGTTGGGAGCATGTTCTGCGCCTGGGCATAAAGCGGGTCAAGATGAAGATGGCGGATATGGCGCCAATGCAAATGGGGGCGGTGTTCAATCTTCAGGTGTGGGTCAAGGTTCTAACTTTGGTGATTCTGCAGGAGGTCCTCAACAAAGTCTTGCAAAACGTACTTATTATTTTGACTACGATAAAAGCCAAATCCGTGAAGGAGATAAAGCGGCCATTTCCTCCAATGCTAATTATTTAATGAGCCATACACATGCCAAGATTATCTTGGAAGGTCATACTGATCCTCGCGGCAGCCGTGAATATAACGTCGCATTGGGTGAGCGTCGTGCAAACGCAGTTGCAGACTTTATGAAAGATAAAGGCGTTAATCCTGAACAAATTCGTGTGGTGAGCTATGGTGCGCAAAGATTAGCAGCGCCCGGCCGTACCGAACACGATTTTCAGTTAGATCGTCGTGTGGTATTGGTTTATACACAAAAGTAAGTTCTTTTTTGTATCCCGCGTTTAATTTTGTCATCCCCGCGTACGCGGGGATGCTGTCTAATGATTGATCCCTGCCACGAAAATGATATGATTACTCCATATCTTTCACTCACAGGTATTTAATTTTATGTTATCAACCCAAATCAAGAAGCTTTTCATTCTATTGGCATTGGCAAGCAGCCCTTTTGCGGCTTTTGCTGAAGACGCTCCTGTTTATGATGTGGACAACTATCCTCCTCAATTCGATGGCGAACCTGTCGCATCGAATACTGCTTCGCAAGCAATAAGCTCGGATGAATCTCCGGCGGCTCCTGCACGGCTGACTTCAGAACAACGCTTGGCACGTATTGAACAGCAACTGAAAAACTTCTCTCACTCCGATTCAGCTTCTAAAATGGAATCGGCTCAAGCAGAAATTCAGTCTCTGCGTGGTCAGGTAGAACAATTAGAGCATCAATTACAACAAGCTCAAACACAACAGCGTCTTATGTATACTGAATTAGATAAACGACTGGCCCAACAAGCAACGACCCCAAAAAAAGAAATATCCGCAGTTACGGATGATGATAGCGCATCTGTTCCTGCGCCCACTCCTAAAAAATCGCCTGCACCCACAGCTGCCGAAACACAAAAGGTAGTCCATGCTGCAAGCACTAAAAAAGTATCCCCCGAATCTGTAGCCGCTCCCGTTAAAACGGCTGCGGCCAATAATCAACCCAATGTCGTTGAAGAACAGCAGATTTATCAAACGGCCTATGATTTGATTAAAGCAAAAAAATACAATGAAGCCGTCAATACGCTGCAAAAAATGTTACAGAAATATCCAACAGGACAATTTGCTGCAAATGCCCATTATTGGTTAGGTGAGTTATATGGTTTGCTTAACAAAAATGATCAGTCTGCAGCAGAATTTTCAAACGTTGTAAAAAACTATCCTGATAGTCCTAAAATTGCAGACGCACAGTTAAAATTAGGACTTATTTATGCCGCACAATTTAAATGGCCAGAAGCAAAAACAGCCTTTAAAAAAGTCCTCTCCAACTATCCAGGAACCGCATCGGCGCGTCTTGCAAGTGAGCAGTTAAAGCAGCTTAAACAAACACAATCCCAAACAAAAGTGGTCGCGGATCGCGAATAAAATTATGTCTCCTACATTACGCATTACTGAAATTTTTCATTCTGTACAGGGTGAAACTCGAACGGTAGGACTTCCTACCGTTTTTGTACGTTTAACGGGATGTCCATTACGTTGTGGATATTGTGATACTGCTTATGCTTTTAGCGGCGGAACAAACTATGAGATCGATGAAGTTCTGCGGCAAGTGGCAAATTTTGGAGCGCGTTATGTCACGGTCACAGGAGGCGAGCCCCTTGCTCAAAAAAACTGTCATGATTTGCTGACTTTACTGTGTGATGCAGGCTACGAAGTTTCCTTAGAAACCAGCGGGGCATTGGATATTTCTCATGTAGACCCGCGCGTTATCAAAGTGGTTGATATCAAGACACCCGGCTCAGGCGAAGTATCCAAAAACCGTTTTGAAAATTTATCTTCCATACTTTCACATGATCAACTTAAATTTGTGATTTGCGATCGCGCGGACTATGAATGGGCAAAGGATATTTTGCAGCAATATAATCTGCCCCATATCTGTGATGTGTTATTTTCGCCTAGTTATAAACAACAAGAGCCAGGCACGCTTGCGGATTGGATTATCGCAGACCGATTGCCGGTACGATTACAGGTACAATTGCACAAATATTTATGGGGTGATGTGCCGGGCCGTTAATGATTGAATATTGTTTAAAAAAAACTAAAAAAAATAGCATTTTCTTCGCTAACTAACATTGATATTTTTTTATAACTCGGTATGATTGGCACCTCCTAGATTCATACTATTTCTAAGGGTCGTTAGCTCAGTCGGTAGAGCAGCAGGCTTTTAACCTGTTGGTCCTGCGTTCGAATCGCAGACGACCCACCATCTTGCAATAAATCAGTTTGTGCATTAAATCATCAAAAACTTGATAGTCAAAATTTAAGATAGCAATGTTCAACTAATAAGCAACACATTCCGCGATACGCGATATAAGATAGTCATCATGATTTAATTGTGATGTGATATCCTTGATTTATACCAACTCGACCTTATTAATGGAATAAGATCTATAAACTTTGAGGTAATTTTTCATGCGCATGGATAAGTTGACTAGTAAATTTCAAGCAGCGTTAGCAGATGCACAATCCTTAGCCGTCGGTCGAGACCATGCCTTCATTGAGCCGGTGCACTTAATGAAAGCCTTGCTTGATCAAGAAGGCGGCAGTATTCGTCCCATTCTCACCAAGGCCAATGTCTCCATTACCAATTTACGTTCCTTATTAGACACGGCGATTCAGCAGCTTCCGCAAGTGGAAGGAACACCTGGCGAAGTGCATATTTCCAATGAATTGAATCGAATTTTAAATGTCACGGATAAATTAGCGCAAAAACGTAAAGATCAATATATCTCCAGTGAATTATTTCTTTTGGCGGCTGTAGAAGATGCGGGAAATCTGGGCGATATTTTACGTAAGTGCGGCGCGACGAAAGCAAGTGTTGAAAAAGCCATTGACGAAGAGCGCGGCGGCCAACGAGTTCAAGATCCCAATGCAGAAGATCAGCGACGTGCACTCGAAAAATATACCATTGATCTAACAGCACGTGCAGAACAAGGTAAATTAGATCCCGTCATTGGCCGCGATTCTGAAATTCGCCGTACAATTCAAGTTCTGCTGCGTCGTACGAAAAATAATCCTGTCTTGATTGGTGAACCGGGGGTGGGAAAAACGGCGATTGTCGAAGGATTGGCCCAACGGATAGTCAATGGTGAAGTGCCTGAAGGATTACGCGAAAAACGTTTACTTGCCTTAGATTTAGGTGCATTAATTGCAGGCGCCAAATTTCGCGGTGAATTTGAAGAACGTTTAAAAGCCGTCTTGAATGATTTAGCAAAACAAGAAGGTAATATCATTTTATTCATCGATGAAATTCACACGATGGTAGGCGCTGGAAAAGCAGAAGGTGCCATGGATGCAGGTAATATGTTAAAGCCCGCTTTATCTCGCGGCGAATTACATTGCGTGGGGGCGACGACATTAGATGAATACAGACAATATATTGAAAAAGATGCGGCCTTAGAACGTCGTTTTCAACGAATCATCGTCGATGAACCGAGTGTGCCAGATACGATTGCCATTTTGCGCGGCTTAAAAGAACGTTACGAATTACATCATGGTGTTGAGATCACCGATTCTGCGATTGTTGCGGCTGCTACATTATCGCATCGTTATATTTCAGATCGGCAATTACCAGATAAAGCGATTGATTTAATCGATGAAGCAGCAAGTAATATTCGGATGGAAATTGATTCCAAACCGGAAGAGCTGGATCAATTAGACCGCAAAATCATCCAACTTAAAATTGAACGTGAAGCCATGAAAAAAGATACCGATGAAGCTTCAAAAAAACGGCTCACGAAATTAGACAGCGAATTAAAAAAACTTGAAACAGAATGCGCAAAATTAGAAGAAGTCTGGAAAACGGAAAAATCTTTTCTGCATGGTGCGCAAACGATTAAAGCGGAATTAGAACGCGCACGTTTAGAACTTGAAACAGCTCGTCGTGCGGGAAATTTAACACGCATGGCGGAACTGCAATATGGACGTATTCCAGAATTAGAAAAACAATTAGCCGCAGCCTCCGCTGCAGAGCAAGGTGAAACACAATTATTACGTAATAAGGTTACGGCAGAAGAGGTTGCTGAAGTTGTTTCTAAATGGACACATATTCCCGTTTCCAGAATGATGGAAAGTGAAAAAGAAAAATTACTGAAAATGGAAGAAGCCTTACATCAACGTATTATCGGACAAGGTCAGGCAGTCACGGCCGTATGTAATGCAATACGCCGCTCTCGCGCAGGTCTTTCGGATCCACATCGTCCTATTGGTTCTTTTCTCTTTTTAGGGCCTACGGGTGTTGGTAAAACAGAGCTTTGTAAAGCATTGGCCACTTTTTTATTTGATACAGAAGATGCACTGATTCGTATTGATATGTCTGAATTTATGGAAAAACATTCTGTGGCACGTTTGGTCGGTGCGCCTCCGGGTTATGTGGGTTATGAGGAAGGCGGTTATTTGACAGAGTTAGTGCGGCGTAAACCTTATTCTGTGATTTTGATGGATGAAATAGAAAAAGCGCACCATGATGTTTTTAATATTTTACTTCAAGTGCTGGATGATGGCCGCTTAACAGATAGTCATGGTCGTACCGTTGATTTTCGAAATACGGTTGTTGTCATGACATCGAATTTAGGGTCAGAGTTGATTCAGGAAATTTCAAGCCAGAAAGGTGATTATCAGCAAATGAAAGAAGCTGTTATGCGTGTGGTAGGACAACACTTCCGTCCCGAGTTTATGAATCGTATTGATGAAACAGTCGTCTTTCATCCGCTCGATAAAGAACAAATTCGCCGCATTGCAGATATTCAAATTAACCGTGTGAGAGCGCGTCTTTCTGAGCGAGAATTTAGCTTAACGATCACATCTGATGCTTTGGATTATCTGGCAAACGCAGGATACGACCCTGTTTATGGCGCAAGACCCTTAAAACGTGCCATTCAACAATTAATTGAAAATCCGTTGGCAGCCTCTATCTTGTCTGGAAAATTTAATCCCGGCGATGTGATTAAAGTTACGTTAAGTGATTCACATTTGGTATTTTCGAAAGCAACCGAGAAGGCATAGGGTTTTTGAAATAAATTAACTTCGACGCTATCTAAGTGTAGAATGATTTTGAGCTTTCGCGAGTTAGGCCATTTGTTTTTGCGGTAAGCAAACTCATGTCAAAGTAAGGATGAAACTTATGTATAAACATATCTTATTAGCAACGGATCTATCGGATGAGTCTGAGTATGTTCTTAAAAAAGTACGCAGTATGCGTGGGTTTACTGGCGCAAAATTGAGCTTAATTCATGTGGTTGAACCTATGCCTGGCTATAGTTATGCGTATTTGGGCATTGAAGATATTGAAGGGCAGCTCATTGAAGAGGCCAGAACCGCTTTAGCAAAAATAGGTCAGTCGCTGGAAGTAGATAAAAAAGATCAATGGATAGAAGTGGGACCGACGAAGTCAAAAATTCATGCAATTGCTGCAGAAATTGGCGCTGATTTAATTATATGCGGCAGTCATGGACGTCATGGGCTGTCTTTATTGTTAGGCTCCACAGCCAATGCTATTTTACACGGCGCTAAATGCGATGTGCTTGTGGTGCGATTACCAGAATAAGTAGAAAAAGATAAATTAACTATGGAATTTAAAGATTATTACACCACGCTTGGTGTGTCTCGTACAGCTCAAGCTGATGAAATCAAACGGGCCTATCGTAAGTTAGCTCGTAAATATCATCCTGATGTGAGTAAAGAAAAAAATGCAGAAGAACGCTTCAAAGAAGTGCAAGAAGCGTATGAAGTCTTAAAAGATCCGAAGAAGCGCGAAGCCTATGATCAATTAGGCAGCCAATGGAAAAGTGGTCAGGATTTTAGACCGCCGCCAGGTTGGGAAGGATTTTCAGGATTCGATGGAGCCGGTTTTTCTCAGGGCGGTGGTGGACAAGGTTTTGGCGGTGGCGGCTTTAGTGATTTTTTTGAAAGTATTTTTGGCCAGGCACGTCAAGGTGGTTTTCATCAAAGACATCAACGCGGACCTACCAGACAACAAGGACGCGATGAACACGCAAAAATCAGTATCAGTCTCGAGGATGCTTTTCGAGGCGGCAGCAAAACAGTGCAGCTGCAAGTACCGGAAATCGATGCCAGTGGCCGCATGCATCCAGAAATACGTTCACTTAAAATTACCATTCCTGCAGGTATTACAGCAGGGCAGCAATTGCGTTTAGCCAAACAAGGAGCGCCAGGTATAGGCGGCGGGCAGCCTGGTGATTTATATTTGGAAATGGAAATTCAACCCCATCGGCTTTTCACGGTGCAAGGGCATGATATTTATTTGACTTTACCTATTACACCCTGGGAAGCTGCATTAGGTGCAAAAGTCACCGCACCGACTTTAGCGGGACCTGTTGAAATAAAAATTCCAGCAGGAGCTGAAGCAGGTCAAAAGTTACGTTTAAAAGGACGTGGATTACCTAAAAAACACTCGCCAGGTGATCAATATATTGTATTGCAAGTGTATGTTCCTCCAGCAAAAACAGAAGCAGAACGTGCAATTTATGAAAAAATGGCCAAAGAAATGATTTGTGATCCGCGAAAACATTTATTCTAGGAGAGCGCCGGGATGGCGAAAAAAGAGTTGACTGTGGTGGCATTAGAAGCTGACCCTGAATTAAGCCTTGATGAGTTATGTGAAACTTGTCAAATTACAACAAATTTTATTTGTGAATTGGTAGAATACGGTACACTGGAACCCATCGGTATCTCGATCGATGTATGGCGATTTAATACGAGACATTTGCAACGGATTCAACGTGTGTTACGTTTACAGCATGACTTAGAGATTAATTTGGCAGGCGCGGCTTTAGCGATGGATTTGATGGATCAAATTGAACAGTTAAAGGCGCAGGTTGAGTTGTTAGAAAATTCGTTAAAATTAGGAGAGAGAAAATGAAAACATGTTTAAAAGTGATGTTTATTAGCGTGATTTGTGCGGTATTCATAACAGGATGTAACAATACCGTCCAAGGATTCGGTAAAGATATGGAAAACAGCGGTCAGGAAATCCAAAAAGCAGTGCATAACTAAAACGCTGCCTTAAAATTTTCCTCATCTGTTAAAGCATCATGAAAACGTTTCTGATCTAATCAGCGACAAAAAAATCGCGGATGCCGCTTAGCAATTCTCCTCTCCCGCCCGCGGAATGTGACAAGAACATTTATCTTGAGTGCGGGAGAGGGGGTTATTAAGCAACCTGGGCGGCAAGGTTTTTGGCCGCTAACGCTCTTTGCGGTGTGTTATAATGATAAAAAGAACTACAAAACCACCGGAGAAGAATTATGCGATTTCGTATCACATTCATTTTTCTTTCTGTTGTACTTTTAACATCTGTATTCCTACCGGTGAATGCAGATCCTATAAGCACACGAACCATATCCTTTGTTAACCAATGCGACTTCCCCGTCTGGTTTGGTTTTGCAGGCGGCTCCGCTGATAACATTCACACCAAAAAAACCCGAGCATGCACTTCAAACCAAGATTGTTATGCAGGCTCAGTTTGCAAAGAGGATCCAGTCGATCACAGTAAAAAAATATGTGACTGGGTGCAAAGAACGGTTTGTTTATCTGACCAAGATTGTTTTACCGGAACGCGTTGCATACAAACGAATGAAATTAAACAATGCTTTTGGATAAACCCAATACCCAGTAATGGAAATTATCAACTTGCCATGAAAGGTGGAAAAAATCAGGTAACAATTCCTGTTTACGAAACGGATAATGAAGGACTCATTTGGAGCGGTGCTGCAGCTGGCCGTACTGGTTGCTCGAATAGTTCCTGTGAAACAGCAAGCTGTGGCGGCACTAACAATGGTGCTTGCGCGCCGAGTCGTGGATTCGATCAGCCTGCCACACAAGCAGAATTTACTTTTAATCGATTGCCCGAGAAGCCTGATTTTTATGATGTGGAAATCATTAATGGCGTGAGCATTTCGATGAAAATGTCTGCAGATACCACAATCTCCAATCCACAAAACCCTTATTTTTGCACGACTCCAGGCAGCGAACAAAAACAAAATATGCTGGGCCAATGCAGCTGGACATTCACACCTCCTTCAAATGATTACCAATGGGTAAAAGCAGGCGGTAGTAGTTGCCAAGCAAACTCCGAATGTCAAAGCCCTGAAACTTGCGGATTAAGTTTCAATCCCGGCAAAAATCCTCTCTTACAAAAAACCTGCGGCAAATTATTAGGATACTGGACTGCAGATCAAGTCTGTGGTTATAACCCAAAACAAGGCGCGCCTTTTGATTGTGAGTCATCTTATAGTCTTTATGCATGCATTGGTAATAATGCGGCCTCTTGTTATCATGATAATGCTCCCGGGAATTGTTGTGGCTGCGCAAATTGGGATACATTAGGCGTTGTTGTTCCACCGGCTCCTTTCACAAAATTATGTGTGAATACAAATCCATTTTGGAATTCTAAATCGCAGCCGCAATTACTGTGGTTAAAACAAGGATGTCCTACCGTTTATACGTATCCTTATGATGATATGAGTAGTACGTTCACCTGTAAGAGCGTTCAAAATAATATGAATAGTGTGAATTATAGGATTACGTTCTGCCCTGAGAAATAGCGAACAATTGAGATGTTTGAGTTGGTCCCTCTTCATGTAAATGAGTACTCTTTGTTTCTGGCATTGAAGGGATTTGGAATAAACCCAT
This sequence comes from Gammaproteobacteria bacterium, assembly GCA_014132595.1. Taxonomy (GTDB): domain Bacteria; phylum Pseudomonadota; class Gammaproteobacteria; order DSM-16500; family DSM-16500; genus UBA4722. The sequence goes on from BMAG01000053.1 coordinate 133,009, forward strand.
GATTAATCCTTTCATATTTCTAAGATCAAACATGCTCGTAATAGAAAAAGCTGCACCTTGAAACATTTATCTTTATTTAAAAAGTCTACAAGTATTGATAAATCAGTTGCACAATAATTTGAAATGGGAAGAAATTACCTTAATGAGCCAAAAAAGAAATTTGTAAAAGCAACACAACCTTTGCTTAGCCCCCCCCCCTCTCCCGCCCATAAAACGATATAAGAACATGTATTCTTTATTGCGGGAGAGGGCAGGGTGAGGGGAAACCTTTAAGTTACCCTCACCCTAACCATAATCCTCTTCCGCAATAGAAAATAATTTTTCAATCATTGTTTGTGTGCGGGAGAGGGGGTAAGCAAGGTTGTGTTGCTTTCCTTATGCCCTGCGACAGCGAGTACTATGCTAACTATCAATTATCAAGATGCATAAAATTATTTCCATCAATTTTTTTTATGATTGCCTGATATATTGAAGGGCGCAGTGTGCAATGTAATTCTAAAATTCGTCTAGAAAAAACAAATGAAGGATTGAGGTTGCTTCCGATAATGACTTCTTGAATTACATCTTCGGGAATGTTTGTGTATTGAGCAATACCTGTTATTGAATATTCTTCTGTAGATAAAATATCATTAATCAGGAAACGTAAAAACTCGGCTTCAATCATCATATTCTCCATATCATTATCAAATTTCATTAAATTAAAATAATTTTTATATTTCATTTTTACTACTTTTTTTAAACCTTCGCATAATTTAACGAATAGTTTAGCTTCTAAAATTTGAATTTCTTTTTTTGTAAGGTTGCCAGGGTTGATTCCTAGTATTTGACACAGGGGTTCCATTGCGGGCATAGTTTTTTCCTAGTAAATTTGGATAGTTTAAAATAATAGAAATAGGAACAGGCGTTATATAAACATTGTTTTTTTTACATTAGTAGCAGAAAATTTTCTCCACTTTTTATGTTATTAAATTAAGATAAAAAATTCATAGGATAATTTATAATCAAAAAGGAGTGGATCCATGATAACAACAACTGATGAAGGCAAAGGCTTGGTTAGAGTTTGCTGGGCAGATATACGTAATAGAGTTGCAAAAGTAGAGCCCAATTTTGCTGAAATTGTAGACAGACTTAATCCGGGCAAACTTTATCCTTTATATTTAGCTTATTATCCATATGGTGCAGTCGACGCAGATACAAAAAGTTCTTTATTTCCAGATATGAATGATGGTTATTACCGAGTTACTGATGCAAATGTTCCAAAAGAAATATTGACTCATTTAGGATATAGTAAAAATAATACACCATTAGGAATGGTATTAGATAAACAAATTGAGAGTTATATTGATTTAAAGAATGAAAAAATCACAATACCGTGGCTAATTTATACTCCGGGAAAGATCTTTCCTTTTACTAGAATTTTAAGTAAAAAAAGTGATCGGATTTATTCATCAAATGGATTGCTTTCCTCTACAGCAGGTGCGCGTTCAACTTTTATGCTGCCAAGTATTGGATGTGCAACGCATCATTCAAATCTAACTCGCGATTTCAATATTCAGGCCCTGCCTCCAAAATCTCTTTATGATCATTGGCATGTTTTTAAAGAAATAGCCAATAGCAAAATAATAAACGCAGATTGGCGATGTTGTGTCCTTTATTTTTCTGATATTTGGATCAATAAAATTCATACTGATAAGGCATGGAGTGATCTCAAGCAATATTTGCATGAAATGGCCTGGTATCAGTTTGAGTATGAAATAAATCGAGTTCAGTACGATATGATCTTTTCTATTATTCAGATGAAGCGTAATTTAAAACCGAATCCTTATTTAACTGATACAGCGAAACATTTATTTGTAACAGCGATTGGAGCTGCCCCGGGATATATACCTGCATTAGATGAAAGTGCCATGCCACTATCGATAATACAAAAAACATTCACTGATTCGTATGGGTTAAAAAAATATTTTCCCACTATTATGCAACCATCCCATTTTACTTTTGAAAAAGATAAGTTGCCTGTTTATTATTCATTGCAACATCCATCAACGCATGTTTTTTCTCCAAAATCTAGAGCTGTATCTAGTACCTTGGTTGAGATGCGTGAGCTTGAGCGTATTATGAGAATCTTTATTGAAGAATTATCAAAAAATGATGGAATGTGTTCTGATACCGTAATCAGAAAAGTAGCAACAAATTTAAAACTTTCATATTTTCATAATAAAATTGATCATCACAAAATTATACGTCCTTCTAATGAAATAGCTAAATATGATAGTCGATTTGCATACTCTTGCGATAAACAAAAAAATACAGAAGCTATTTTTGCTGCAGATGCACCATTTGTTAGAGGTTGTATCAGTATAAATGTTAATGATTAATTCATTAATGTGGGTGTGATGAGATTTTACCTGCTAGGTAGATTGATGGCGCATAGATACAAATAGTTATACAAATCATCCCCACAACCCCACAAAAATACCAAACTGCATTTCCGCCTAATTGTGAATAAATAAGACTACCAGTCGCAGGCCCCATTATTTGGCTTGCAGCATAGACCATTCGATAAAGACCCATGCTTTTGCCTTTTTTAGTGCGAAGGCTTTTTTGATAGCAGATCAATTGTGCCATGGAGAAAAATATCATTTCTCCGATGGTATAGATAATACATGAGAGGATGGCTGCTAGGAAAATAGTTGAAAAAGATAGTAGTAATAATCCGGATCCGATGAGGAGAGAGCCAATGCCTGTCATCAGGATTTTATTTTGTTGGTTGAATAGTCCAACGAATGGGGCTTCAAATAATACAATTAGGAGAGAGTTTAAAGTAAACAGGATGCTGACTGATTTTAATCCCATGGCGGGGAAGGCGGATTGTAGGTAAAGGGAATAGGTGGAACTTAATTGAGCAATAGCGAGTCCTGTTAAGAAGACGCAAATTAAAACGACTCGTATGATAAATGAATTGATCGTAGGGTTATTTGCAGAAGGAGAGGCATTTTCAACGTTTTTAGGGGATGTTGATGAATCTTTTATTCGTATAGCAGAGCAGAAAGTTAAAAAGAATAGTGAGCCTGTGATATAGAATAGATTTTCGAAACCATATTTTGCGAAGAATCCTATAAGAATGGCAGACAGACCTAAACCTAAATTTGACCCCATGGATAAAAGATTAATCGATCTTAATCTCATGTTTTCTTCGGAGCTTGTTTGACTTAGAACAAAAAGGTAGTTTGCTGTAATAAATAGGTAGGATGATAATCCTAGAAAGAAAGTATTAAGAACTAGGAAAATTGGAGATTTTAATTTTATTAACGTGAAATATCCGATAGCTTGTGCGAAAAGTGCGAGTGTTTGCACTTGTTTTGGGGAAAAATCATCGGATAATTTGCCGCCAATAAATCCGCCAAAAATTGCACCGATACCATAGCTGCTGATAATGATTCCTGACGTTGCAATACTAAGATGTAATGTATTTACAAAGTATATCGAGAGAAAGTAAAACATGCCGCAAAGGATTGAGTTAATAATACAAACAATAATCCCTTGCCAGCAGGACTTTGATAAACCGGTGTAATTTGTAAGATAGAGTTTGCAGGCGGATAGAATGTATGAGGTCATTTGTTTTTCCAACTATCTCGTCATTGCTCTAAGGCCGCATAACTCGTTGATAAGCAAAGTGCCGCTACCATGGATCCCTTCCTCCGCAGGGGAAAGGATCCCTATCAACGAATTATGTAAACTTTGCAACAATCACGAGAACAAACTTTTTATTTGCCCGATGCTTGTGGTTAAAATTATGCAAAATTCTCAGCCACAAAATCCCAGTTAACAAGATCCCAGAATTTTTCAACGTAAGTAGGTCGGGCGTTTCTGTAATCAATGTAGTAGGCATGTTCCCAGACATCACAGGTTAATAATGCTTTTTGTTTTTGAGTCATGGGGGTACCGGCATTGCTGGTGCTGATGATTTCTAAATCGCCTTGTGCGTTTTTAACTAACCATCCCCAGCCTGAACCGAAGGTGGCGACGCTAGTTTGAGTGAAGCGTTTTTTGAATTCATCGAAGGAGCCGAATGTTTTGATAATGGCATCGGCAAGTTTGCCGCTGGGTTCGCGTTTACTGTTGGGAGTTAAGCAGTTCCAATAAAAAGTATGGTTCCAGACTTGGGCTGCATTGTTGAAGATGCCGCCGCTGGATTTTAAGATAGTATCTTCCAGAGAGGCGTTTGCAAATTCGGTGTCTTTGATGAGGTTATTTAAATTATTAACGTAAGCTTGGTGATGTTTGCCGTAGTGATATTCTAAGGTTTCTTTTGAAATGATGGGTTGCAGGGCATCCAGTGCGTAGGGCAGTTTGGGTAATGTGTGTGTCATGAGAGTTCTCCTTGGTTTAATGAAAGTTAGGGAATGATAACCCTAGTGGATGGCAGAAACTAGGGGTATGAACCGGATCTAGTCGTGAACGGGAACACTGGAGAGCCCGCTTGCGTCTTTTTGTAAAACTAACGCAAACGTTGCTTAGCACTTCCCCTCTCCCGCCCACAGCAGAGGATTTAAGAATTATTTTCGAGTGCGGGAGAGGGTCAGAGTGAGGGGAAACCTGTGACTTACCCTCACCCTGACCCTCTCCCACAATAAAGTTTAGGTTTTCTAGCATCTTTTATGGGCGAGAGAGGGGAGGTGCTAAGCAGAGTCTGGATTAGTTTTCCGAAAAGACGCAAGCGGGCTCCGCAGCGTCCACGTTCACGAAATATTCATTCATCCATCTGCTCCTTGTTGTTCAAATCAACGATCTATGGTATAAAGGCGGGCTTTATTTTAAAACGTAGTAAATAACCCCACACACGTATCATGATCCGCTGCTGGGTGCCCTCTAAAAGGGGTTGGCAGTTGAGGTACGTGGAGGCCTAACCCAAATTTGGAGAAAGAAAAATGTCAAATATTACAATGCGTGATATGTTAAAAGCAGGCGTCCACTTCGGACATCAGACCTGTCACTGGAACCCTAAAATGGGCCCTTATATTTATGGTGCCCGCAGCAAGATCCATATTATTAACCTCGAAACATCCTTACCGATGATGAAAGATGCCATGAACGTATTGGGCAAAATTGCATCAAAGAAAGGTAAAATTTTGTTCGTAGGTACCAAGCCTGCAGCTCAAGCGATTATTCGAGAAGAAGCACAACGCTGCCGTATGCCCTATGTAGACCATCGTTGGTTGGGCGGTATGTTAACGAACTATAAAACCATTCGTCAGTCCATCAAGCGTTTAAAAGAGCTGGATGCGATGATTGAGAAAAATGCATTCGGTCGTTTAACGAAAAAAGAAATTCTTAACCTGACTCGCGATCGCGAAAAGTTGAATCGTAGTTTGGGAGGTATTAAAAACATGGGCGGCTTGCCAGACGCATTGTTCGTCATTGACGTCGGTCACGAACATATCGCAGTGGCTGAAGCGAATCGATTAAGCATTCCTGTGATCGGAATCGTGGACACTAATAATAGTCCAAAAGGCATTTCTTATGTTATTCCTGGAAATGACGATTCTATCCGTTCCATTGCTTTATATACCCAATGCGCAGCTGATGCTATTTTAGAAGCACGCGCTTCCAATCCCGATATCACTGAAAACGAATTAGTGGAAATTGATGAAGAATTTCCAGTGATGGGCGGAGAAAATGATAGAGGCGATGGTCAGTAACATTTCGACCTCCCTGCATAATACCACTGTCACTTTGCATGCAATCCATGCAAGGTGACAGTACGTTTTAAAGAATCGCAAACAGCAAAAATTTAGGAGTCTCTTATGTCAGTCAGCGCAGCACAAGTGAAAGAATTACGTGAACGTACCAGTGCCGGTATGATGGAATGTAAAAAAGCATTAGAAGAAGCGAATGGTGATATTCAACAAGCCGTTGATATCTTGCGTACCAAAGGCAAAACAAAAGCCGATAAAAAAGCAACCCGCGTTGCTGCAGAAGGTGTCGTACGCATTCAATCATCCAACGATGGCAAATATGCCATTATGCTGGAAATCAACAGTGAAACCGATTTTGTGGGCCGTGATGAGAATTTCTTAAAATTTGTAGATGCAGTTGCGAAAGCGGCATTAAATGCAAAGACACAAAATGTTGAAGATTTAAATGCATTAACATTAGCAGATCAAGGCAATGTAACCGTTGAAGAAGCACGTCAGGCGCTTGTTGCAAAAGTGGGTGAAAATATTCATATACGTCGTCTTGCATTCATGAATGCAGAAAACAACGTTGGAACCTATGTGCATGGTAACCGTATCGGTGTGTTAGTTGAATTAGATAGCAATAATCCTGAAGTTGCTAAAGATGTTGCAATGCATATTGCAGCTTGCAAACCATTAGTCGTAGCCCCCGAACATGTGCCTGCGGATTTGGTCGCTAAAGAAAAAGAAATCTATCTTGCGCAAGCCTTGGGCAGCGGCAAGCCACAGGACATTATCGAAAAAATGGCTCAAGGCCGTTTGAAGAAATTCCTCGATGAAGTCAGCTTATTAGGACAGCCTTTTGTTAAAGATCCTAATATGACGGTAGAAGCGCTATTAACTAAAAATCGTGTTAAAGTATTGTCATTTACCCGTTTTGAAGTGGGTGAAGGTATTGAGAAAGAAAAAGAGGACTTTGTTGAAGCAGTGATGTCTCAAGTACAAGGTGGCTAAAATATGCCAAGTAAAACGTCTCAGCAGCTGGCTTATAAGCGTATATTGCTAAAATTAAGTGGTGAAGCGCTTCAAGGTGACGATGGTTTTGGAATTCAGGCTGACAAATTAGCGCAAGTAAGTGCTGAAATTGCACATATCACTCAATTAGGCGTGCAAGTTGCCATTGTAGTGGGTGCGGGTAATTTTATGCGGGGAGCCGGGTTCTGCCAGACAGAACTCGACCGCGTGACAGCCGATCAAATGGGAATGTTGGCCACTATCATGAATGCATTAGCCCTACGGGATGCACTGAATCGAAAATCAGCCCCTGCCAATGTCTTGTCTGCATTGGCGGTCTCCGGTGTTGCAGATGGTTATAATCGTCGTCATGCCTTAGATGCCTTGCAACAAGGACAGATTGTCATTTTTGCAGGCGGTACGGGCAATCCTTTGGTAACCACCGATTCTGCAGCTGCATTGCGCGGGATTGAAATCAAAGCCGATTTATTGATTAAATCCACAAAAGTGGATGGTGTCTTCTCTGCTGATCCTGTCAAAAATCCGAAAGCCGTTTATTATCCTACGCTCACCTATGATCAAGTGATTGAACAACGCTTAGGTGTGATGGACATGAATGCCATTCTTTTATGCCAGGAACATAAATTACCTTTAAGAATTTTAAATATGAATAAGCCAGATGCCTTAGTGCATACGGTATTGGGTGAGTCAGTTGGCACATTAGTGCGATAAGCTACCCTTGCAACAAAATGGAGTGATGAAATATGCATAAAGTTATCAGTGACACAGAAACGCGCATGCAAAAGTGTATTGAAGTTTTTAAAGTGGAAATGTCGAAGATACGTACGGGCCGCGCACATCCTAGTTTATTAGATCAGGTTCGAGTGGATTATTACGGCAACGAAACACCTTTAAGCCAGGTATCTAATATTACTGTCGGTGATGCACGGACTTTGATGATTACACCGTGGGAAAAACGCATGACCCCTGTCATTGAAAAAGCCATATTGGCAGCAGGCCTTGGCTTGAATCCAGCGACATCGGGTGATGTTATTCGCATTCCTCTACCTCCTTTAACAGAAGAGCGCCGCAGAGATTTAACTAAAGTAGTACGTAATGAAGCGGAAACAGCACGTGTCAGTATCCGTAACTTACGCCGTGATGCGAATGCTGCTATCAAAGAATTATTGAAAAATAAAGAAATTGCAGAAGATGAAGAACATCGTTTAATGGATATGGTGCAGAAACAGACGGATAAGCACACAGCCGAAATTGATAATTTACTGGCTGTTAAAGAAAAAGATTTAATGGCGATGTAGATGAGCTCGCACTCAAAGCAATCCGATTTTCAAATTCTCCCTCGACATATTGCAATCATTATGGATGGTAATGGTCGTTGGGCAAAGAAAAAATTTCTTCCGCGCTTGGCAGGACATAAAGCAGGCATTCAGTCTGTGCAACAGACAGTCAAGCGTTGTATAGAAATGAAAATTGAAGTGCTCACGTTGTTTGCTTTTAGCAGCGAGAATTGGAAGCGTCCTGAAGAAGAAGTCAGTCATTTGATGCATTTATTTATTACTGCATTAAAAAACGAAGCGAATAAACTGCATGAGCAAAATATTCAATTACGTGTGATTGGAGATCGTTCGCGGTTTGATGAAAAGCTCACTCAACAAATTGAAGTCGTGGAAAATTTAACGGCAAATAATACAGGCCTTAAACTTTTGCTTGCAACCAATTACGGCGGGCAATGGGATATCACGCAAGCGGTGCAACGCATCGCTTGCGACATTGAAAAAGGAGTTATAAGCAGCGAGGCTGTCACTGCGGAACAAATCCAAAAATATTTATCTTTTGCAGATCTTCCTGATCCTGATTTGTTTATCCGTACGAGCGGCGAGCAGCGTATTAGTAATTTTATTTTATGGCAGTTGGCGTATACCGAGCTTTATTTTACGGATGTGTTATGGCCTGATTTTAATGCGGATGAATTAGATAAGGCGTTTGCTTTTTTTGCTAAGAGAGAAAGACGTTTTGGGTTTACGAGTGAGCAGATAACACAGGTTAAATGACCGGATGGTATTGCTACGCCGTTATTACTGAAGATTGAGATTGATGCACATATCGCTTCGTAGTTCCCCTCTCCCGCCCACAGACGTTGATATGAAAATTATTCTCTAGTGCGGGAGAGGGGAATTTCTAAGCGATATTTGTGTAGATTATTCTGGAGAATAGAGTCATTAACAAAAAAGGCTTTTATGTTAAAACAAAGATTATTAACCGCAATTATCCTGATTCCTCTTTTTATATTTCTTGTATTAAAACTTTCATCGCAAGCATTTTATCTCTTAACAGCCGCGGTTGTATTGTGGGGAGGCTGTGAATGGTCTGCTTTTATGGGTATCCAGCAATTTCCCCGTTATCTGATTTATCCCGCATTTTTAATTCTTGTGTTATTCATCGCATATCTATTTCCCATTAACCCCATTTTATATGTGACATTTGTTTGGTGGTTGATAGCTGCGTATTTAGTCATAAAGTATCCAAAGAATGCGGCTTTATTAGCAAATGAAACTTTGCAAAGACTCATGGGAGTATTAGTTTTAGTTCCCTGTTGGTTATCTATAAATTACATTCGCAATTATCCTAACGGTATTCATATATTACTTTTCTTGTTTGTCTTAATTTGGGGCGCAGATTCAGGTGCCTATTTTGCGGGTAGACAATGGGGAAAACATAAACTTATTCCTTTAGTGAGCCCAGGAAAAACTTGGGAAGGTTGTTTAGGTGCTTTATTAACCACCACTATTATTACATTATGCGGAATGATGATTTTTAAAGTGCCTTTTACCACTTGGCCTATGGCATTGATGTGGGCATTACTCACTGTATTATTTTCCATCTTAGGTGATCTATTTGAAAGCATGATGAAACGTCGCGTAGGGCTTAAAGATTCCGGACATTTATTGCCAGGACATGGTGGAATTTTAGATAGAATCGATAGTCTAACAACTGCCGCACCCATATTTGCATTAGGGCTTGCTATTTCCCACTGGATTTAAGAACAAAAACGCTGGATAATGATCGCCAATTTTGTGGCTCAACTTTTGGTTGTAATAAAAATATGAAAAAAATAGTCTTATTGATGGTTTTGGTATTTAATTTTTTAACAGCGGCATATGCAGTAGAATCTTTTGTCGTCAGGAAAATTGAAATTAACGGTTTACAACGCATCTCTCCGGCAACGGTTTATAGTTATTTACCTATTCGGCAAGGTCAGGTTTTGAGCCCTGGCAAAACAGGAGAAGTCATTAAAACTTTATATGATACCGGTTTTTTTGATCATATAACGCTCTCTCGAGCTGGCAATACCTTAGTTATTAATGTTGTTGAAAGACCCACCATCGGTCTTTTAAAGATTACAGGCAATTCTGTCATTCCAAAAGATAAACTCATTGAAGTCATGAACAGTGTGGATATCGCGGAAGGCAGAGTTTATAACCCGGAAGTATTAGATAAAATTAAACAAAGTCTTTTAAATCAGTATTATCAATTGGGCCGCTATAATGCACGTGTAGATGTCACCGTCAATCGCATGGATCGAAATCGTGTCCGTATCACGATTGAGATTTCAGAAGGTCTGGTGGCAAAAATACGAAATATTAATTTTATAGGCAATAAAGCATTTAGCGACAGCACATTAATAAAACAATTAACTATAACCACACCCGGTCTTTTTACCTTCTTTACCCAAACAGACCGCTATTCAGAAGAAAAACTGGAGTCCAGTTTAACAGGTCTACATAATTTTTATCTGGATCATGGGTATATTAAATTTGCTATCAAATCATCTCAAGTCATGATTTCGCCGGATCGCAAATCCATTCTTTTAACCATCGTGGTCGATGAAGGCGTGCCATATACCGTCAAAGGAGTTGCATTAACAGGCAATTTAATTTTACCACGCGAAGAGTTAATGAAATATGTCACTACAAAACCCGGGGATGTTTTTTCAAGACAAGAATTTGTTGATACTGAAAAAGCGATCACTGATGCACTCGGAAGTAAAGGTTACATCTTTACTGAAGTAACACTCCTTCCTAATGTGGATGAGGTTCACAAAGAAGTATTTATTACGTTGGATGTGAAACCCGGTAAACGTACGTATGTGCGTCATATTTATTTCACCGATAATAATAAAACGAATGATGGAACATTACGCCGTGAATTAGAACAGATGGAATCATCGGTTGTATCCACTAAATTATTACAGCAATCAAAAATGCGCTTAAGCAGGCAGGCCTATTTAAAAGATGTCGATATGTCGGTCGTTCCTGTTCCGGGTACAGATGATCAAGTTGATATTAACTATAAAGTCAAAGAAGACAATGCAGCGCAAGCGAATGTGAGCATTGGTTATTCACGGCTCGATCACATTATTTTAAGTGCGGGATTGACGCAAAAGAATTTCCTGGGTACTGGTAATACGATGGGCTTGAATTTTTCAAAGAGCCGTTTTGCTTCGTTTTATGGAATTGATTATACCAACCCTTATTACACACAAGATGGTATCAGCCGTTCTTTAGGATTTAATATATCTCAATTTAATCCAAAAAATGCGAACTTGACATCGAGCTATTCTTCCAGCCAATACCAGGCAAGTGATGTTTATGGTATTCCTTTTGGGCAAGAAGAAGGTGTATTTAATCGTGCGCAAATTGGTTATGGCTATGAAGGCACCTTAATTACTTTGAACCAGCACAATAACACGCCTATTTCAGGGCAGGTAAATGACTTTGTCACACGAAATGGCCGTCACTTCCAGCAGCTGGATATTATTGCGGGTGTTTCTCGTGATACTCGTGATAAAGGTATTTTCCCAACGAATGGTATGCTGCATTCGTTATCAGCCACGATTTATGCACCCATCACGAATGATGCATTAAAATATTATACTGTCGGCTATGACACAAAAATTTATTTACCCCTCAATAGTAAATTTATTACGCTGACAAAAGGCTCTGTGGGTTTTGGCAGCAGTTTTAATGGCGGTGCAAAAAATTATCCCTTCTTCAAGAACTTTTACTTGGGCGGTATTGGAACACTTCCAGGTTATGCTGGTAACTCTTTAGGTCCCAAGGATTCAAATGGGGATCCTACGGGCGGTAACTTCTTGTTCAATGCCAGCGTTGGACTGATTTTCCCTAATTACATTTCTGACAATTTACGAACAGATCTTTTTGTGGGCGGCGGTAACGTTTACAACACGTTCGATAACCGCACGATGGGTGGTACCGCAACCGGTCATATTCGAACTTCTTGTGGTCTTGAAGCGACCTGGTTATCCCCGATGGGCCCCATTGATGTAAGTTTGGCCAAAGCGATTAATCCGATTCGAGCAAAACAAGATCAATCGGGTCGATTAAGTGATGATGAGCAGCTTTTTGACTTCTCGCTGGGTGCAAATTTTGGTTAAGAATATTTTTAACAAGAACTTTTATAGAAATGTGAAGAGACCCTAGAATTTAAGGATAGGCTCTGACATACTATGAGCTTTGCAATTTTAGGTGCAATAAGAAAATCAGGATTTTTGAGAAGTCAGTTTTATTAATTTTATTGGAGAAGGTTATGAAAAAAGTGTTGGCCATGGTGAGTGCGATATTAGTCGTCGGCGGTACATCTGCGTATGCTGCAGATACAACAGCTAAGCAACCCAATATTGCTGTTGTTAATGTTCAGCAATTGTTCCAACAATCACCTAAGATTGCTGATCTTAACAAGCAATTACAAAACAAATTCAAGTCACGTCAAGATAAACTCGTTGCGGCTCAGAAGACATTACAAGATGAGTTAGACAAGTTTAAGAAAGATTCTGCAACAATGGCTGAAAAAGATAAGACTGCATTACAAAATAAAATTAGTGATGATCAGGCTGCTTTATCAAAAGATGCTGCTGCATTCCAACAAGACTTGAGCAAAGAACAAAACAAGATTATGAAGAATGTATTAGCACAATTGAATGACATCATTTCTTCAATCGCGAAAAAATCCGGTTATGTGATGGTATTAGATTCACAAGCTGTTATTTTTGCTGCTGAAGGTGCTGATATTACTAAACAAGTTTCCAAAGACTTTGATAGTAAGTAATTCAGATAGCCGCTTGTTTTTCGTCTCGGTAACACAAGCGCGCAGTTAAAACATTAAAGAAGCCCTTTTCATTAAATTGATAAAGGGCTTTATTTGTTTAAGCCTGGTGAACTATAAGATGGTTTTGCATGAAAAAGTCTAAGGGTAAATTACAATATTCGTTGGCTGAACTGACAAAGGGTTTAGATGTCGTAATTCAAGGTGATCCCGAGTGTTTGATTGATGGTGTTTGTACTATTCAACAATCTCAAATCGGACGTATCACATTTTTAAATAATCCGTTATATAAAAAATATTTACCGGAAACCTCGGCCTCTGCGGTGATTTTGTTAGCAGATGACGCATCAGAATGTCCTGTTAATGCATTGGTTAGCAGAGATCCTTATTTTACTTATGCGCAAATTGCAGCTTTTTTTGATGATCGTCCAACACCCAAGAAAGGAATCCATACAAGTGCGGTGATAGGCGAGCATTGTGAAATAGATAAAACGGCTTCGATTGGGGCAAATTGTGTGATTGGTGATCATGTAAAACTCGCAGCGGGTGTTGTTATTGATGCCGGCTGTGTGATTGGTGATTTTTCGACGATCGGTGAAGATTCCTATTTGCATGCCAATGTGACGTTATATCATAAGATCCAAATCGGTAAACGAGTCTTAATTGCAAGCGGTACTGTGATTGGCGGCGATGGTTTTGGGATTGCAAAACATAAAGGGGTATGGCACAAGGTCCCGCAGATTGGAAGTGTTGTCATTGAGGATGATGTTGAAATAGGCGCCAATTGTACGATAGATCGCGGGGCGATTGAGGATACCGTCATCGAGAAAGGTGTTAAGCTCGATAATCTGATTCAAATTGGCCATAACGTGAGAATTGGTGAGTATTCTGCGTTAGCGGGCTGTGTGGGTGTTTCTGGCAGCACAGTGATTGGTAAAAACTGCTTAATTGGCGGTGGAACGGGATTTGCAGGTCATCTGACAATCGCAGATAATGTGGCTGTCACGGGAATGACAGCGGTCACAAAATCCATCCGTATGCCTGGTATTTATTCTTCAGGTGTCGGTGGTTTATTGACTAATTTGGAATGGCGTAAAAATAGTGCTCGATTGCACCGTTTAGATCATTTAGCAGAGCGAGTAAAAACTTTAGAAGCTGCATTAGCAGAATTAACAGAGAGAAAAAAAGTATGAAATGTATAATGGATATCCATGAAGTCATGAAATATCTTCCTCATCGTCATCCGTTCCTTTTAGTGGATCGTGTGATTGAGATGAAAGAAGGTGAATCAATTGTGGCGTTAAAAAATGTGACAATTAACGAACCGTTTTTTAATGGTCATTTTCCAAATCGTCCTGTGATGCCAGGTGTCTTGATACTTGAAGCGTTAGCACAAGCGGCCGGCATTTTAGCTTATAAATCGACGAATACTTTTCCAAGTGAAGGTGTTTTATATTATTTTGCAGGTATTGATAATGCTCGTTTTCGCAGAGTCGTTGAACCCGGTGATCAGTTGCGTTTAGAAGTGAAATTACTGCGTGCTAAACGCGAAATCTGGAAACTGGAAGGTTCGGCTTATGTGGATGGTGAGTTAGTGTGTGCTGCTGAATTCTTAAGTGCGCGAAGAGGATAATACTGTGATTCATCCGACTGCAATAATTGATCCAACGGCTGTTCTTGCACCTGATGTACAGGTAGGTGCTTATTCTATTATTGGCCCGGAAGTGGAGATTGGTGAGGGGACCTGGATTGGTCCGCATGTCGTCATTCAAGGCTATACCAAAATAGGTAGAGACAATAAAATTTATCAATTTTCCTCGCTTGGTGAAGTCACACAAGATAAAAAATATAAAGGCGAAAGAACTTTCTTAATTATCGGTGATCGTAATGTCATTCGGGAGTCTTGCACTTTTAATCGCGGGACTGCGCAGGATGGTGAAACACGTGTGGGAAGTGATAATTTATTTATGGCCTATGTGCATATTGCACATGATTGTATTGTGGGGAATCATACCATTTTTGCGAATAATGCGTCATTAGCAGGACATGTGCATGTTGACGATTATGTTATTTTGAGCGGGTTTGCGGGAGTGTTTCAGGGATGTCGAGTCGGGGCGCATAGCTTTGCTTCGATGGGATCGATGATTGATAAAGATATTCTGCCGTTTGTGAAAGTGTCTGGGTATTATGCGAAGCCGTTTGGGTTGAATACGGTTGGGATGAAACGGCGCGGATTTTCGGATGATACGATGTTGTGGTTGCGACGGGCTTATAAGGTGATTTACCGGAAGGGGTATACGGTGAAGGAAGCGTTGGAGCAATTGCAGATTATGGTTTCGGAGTGTGGGGAGATTCAGTGTTTTATTGATTTTCTTAGGGAGTCGGAAAGGGGGATTGTTAGGTAGGGATTGTTTATCAGAGACTGCGATGGAGTTAAGGAGGCGGAAGGAGGTTGCTCGGCTTGCTCCAAACACAACTTCCTTGTTGTTAGGCTGCGATCCATGGCAGCCAGTCGCTAGCCGAGACATCTCCCCGTCTTATCCATTGCATCGCTCACACTCCCGTTGGGAGAGGGAGTGGGTATATTAAGCTGAGGCGTTGTTAAGTCACTGCTCGGGTTTCGTGGTAATCAGGTTTTTCAGTTTCTGCTTAGAAATTCCCCTCTCCCGCCCATAGGCGGTGATTTAAAAATTATTTTAGAGTGCGGGAGATGTTCCTGTGTCATTTCGTGGGCGGGAGAGGGGAATTTCTAAGCAGAGGAAACAAAATGAATATTGGTATCGTTGCAGGTGAGGCATCGGGGGATTTGTTGGGTGGGGGGTTGCTTTTGGAATTACAAAGGCAATATCCGCATTTGACGGCATCTGGTGTGGGCGGGTCTGCGATGTTGGATACAGGGTTTTCGAGTTTGTATGATATGGAGCGGTTGGCGGTGATGGGGTTGGTTGAGCCATTGCGTCGATTGCCGGAACTTTTTAAGATTCGTCAGGCGTTGTTTCGATATTTTACGCTGCATCGTCCGGATGTGTTTGTTGGGATTGATTCTCCGGATTTTAATTTGGGACTTGAATTAAAGTTGCGTCGGGCGGGTGTGCCGGTCGTGCATTATGTAAGTCCTTCTGTTTGGGCGTGGCGTAAGAAGCGTATTCATAAAATTGCGAAAGCAGTCGATTTAGTTTTAACATTATTTCCTTTTGAAGCTGATTTTTATCGTGAACATAATGTGCCGGTGCAATTTGTAGGGCATCCATTAGCGGATTTGATTCCATTAAAACCCAATACACTCGATGCGCGTCGTGCGCTAAAACTGGATGCGAATACAACTTATATTGCGTTATTACCCGGTAGCCGTCGTAATGAGATAAAATACTTGGCAGAATTATTTATCGATACCGCTGAAAAAATTTCCCTGATTAGACCTGAATTAAAATTTATAACTTCTGCCGTTAATGCCGAGCGTGATCAGGAGGTGCGAGCGCTCTGTAGAAAATTAGCGCCGCAATTACCGATTGAATTTTTCATTGGGAAATCGCATGAGGTCATGGCCGCAGCCGATGTTGTGTTAGTGACATCAGGCACAGCTACTTTGGAAACGATGTTATTTAAAAAGCCGATGGTGATTGCATACCGTATGGCGGAAATGACTTATCAAATTGCGCGGCACTTGGTAAAACTGCCCTATATTGGATTACCCAATTTATTAGCAAAACAATTATTAGTCCCGGAATTCATTCAAAAAGAAGCGCATCCTGAACAATTGGGTTCTGCTTTACTTGATTTTATTGATCATCCGAAAAAAGTAGTCGTGCTTGAAAAGAAATTCCTGGAAATTCATCAAACACTGCGCTGCAATGCAAACGAACAAGCGGCTAAAGCTATACAGACGCTGTTTCAATCTCATCGTCAACAGTCGCAAATACCTTCGTGATAGAAAGAGCAGGCATTTGATTGAGTTTGCTCACAATAATAATGGCTGAAAATGCGGCTATAAATCCTGGTAGGATTTCATAAACTTGAAACCATCCGAAATGTTTCCAGATTAATACTGTGAGTGTGCCTGTGATAATGCCGGCTAATGCACCATTGCGTGTCATGCGAGGCCAAATTAAACATAAAAGCACAACTGGACCGAAGGCTGCGCCAAAGCCTGCCCATGCGTAACTTACCATTTTCAAGACTTGGTTCTCGGGGTTTGATGCAATGAATATTGCAACCAATGAAACTAACAAGACAGCGAGCCTGCCGCACCAGACTAATTCTTTTTGCGAAGCGTTTTTGCGAAGAAAAGCTTTGTAAAGATCTTCAGTGAGAGCGCTTGAGCAAACTAATAATTGGCAGGAGAGTGCGCTCATGATCACTGCGAGAACGGCAGCCAGAAAAAACCCGGTGATCCATGGGTTAAATAATTGTTTCACCACTTCAATGAAAACACTTTCAGGGTGTGCATTCACAAGCGCGGCATGTTCAGTATGTAAGGCAAAATAAGCAGATCCGAGAAAGCCTACCGCTACAGCACCGCCTAAGCACAATATCATCCATGTCATGCCGATCCGTCGTGCCTGGGGAATGGCTTTGACGGATTTGGCCGCCATGAAACGCACGAGGATATGGGGTTGGCCAAAATAACCAAGTCCCCATGCGAGTAATGAAATAACTCCGATCACATTTAAATGATTAAAGAAACTGATATTGTCGGGATGAATCAGTTGAATGGCTTGTATGCTTGATGTAATGCCGCCATTCGCATGAATAATAGCAAGTGGTGTTGCAATTAATGCGGTAATAATTAAGGACGCTTGTATTGTGTCTATCCAGCTAATTGCTAAAAAGCCACCAATAAATACATAGAAAATAGTAATGAGTGCGCCGATCCATAAGGCTGTTGTATAAGTTAAACCAAACATGCTTTCAAATAAGCGCGCGCCTGCAACAATTCCCGAAGAACAGTACAACGTGAAAAAAATTAAAATGGAAAGTGTTGCGACGATACGTAAAAGATGACTACGGTCTTCGAAACGGTTTGAAAGAAAATCAGGGAGTGTTAAAGCGTTGCCGCTTTTTTCGGTATATAACCGTAACCGAGCTGCTACAAAGTGCCAGTTTAACCAAGCGCCAATAATTAAACCGATAGCAATCCAGATCCCGGAGATACCGGTTAAAAAGACCAGTCCCGGTAGGCCCATGAGCAGCCATCCACTCATGTCGGAGGCGCCGGCAGAAAGAGCCGTGACAAAACTATTTAAACTTCTGCCACCCAAAATATAATCAGACAGGCTGTTTGTTGCTTTAAACCCCCCCCAACTAATGATCAAAATTGCCAAAATATAGATGCCAAAAGTTGTTATCGTTG
>BMAG01000054.1 GCA_014132595.1 Gammaproteobacteria bacterium
GAAGTGATAGAAAATTAAGGCCGGTAATTTATATTACCGGGCATGATTTAGAAGGACAAAATATGTTCATTTTTATGTTTTATGTTATCTTTATCTGTTATACTGCCTGGCTTTACAAGCTTATCAAAAACTAATAAAGCATTTGCCTTAGAGTTAGATAAAGCTAAAAGAATGCCTACTATTCGGCAACCTAACAACGGATTCAAATGATTGTCCTAGAAATGAAGTTTCATTTTTAGGATCCATAGAACTCTCTCATAAAAATGCATGCGGATATCACAGGTTAGACAGTAGTGATTTAAGAGAATTGTCAAGAAACTTAAATTCACAACGGCGAATCGATTTAATAGGCTCATCTGTACAATCAAACTCAACACAATCGGCAAGTACTTTTATGTCAGTAATGGGTTGTTTACCAAAGGCAACTGCGGGTTTATTACTTGCTACTGGAGTCACACTAATGATTTTAGGAGCCTGCGGTATTGTAAGTCCAGGCGTAGCAATTGCTGGCGGTGTTTCTGCTATGATAGGTTTGCTAACAGCCGGGTTCTTTTCAACATGCGGAAAGCATCCTCAAGAAAATAATAACACCCAGCCCTTAAATAACTTTAAGCCTGTATAATGTTACCAAAATAATGGCCGATAAAGCACTTTATCGGCCATATTACCTTTTGGAATTGCTTCATAACCAACTGCATGAATAAATCATATCAACCCGGCTCAAAAATATTAGAGCATAAAACTTCCCAAGCAATTGTTGTAGATTTTGGAATTTATGGCATGGTATAAGTTTAAATATAATCGCTCAAGTAATAAATCATGATTTAAAGTGTACATTGAGCTTGTGTTCTTGTTTTTATTAATGCAAAAATGACATATAAAAGCTAATAAATCACGATAAGATATATTCCATTTTTTTTCATTATGAATTGCAGCTACTGTCATTTGTTCAAGGTGAAGGTTAAACACTAAATCAAGTAATCGTAGAAAATTTTCCTTTTCACTTTTATACTTGTCATCATTTAAAATTTCTGCATATTATGATTCATAAATCTGATTATTTAGCATCGCTTTTCTTATGATGGGAAGATCTCTCATTTCAGGATTATTAAAAATTAAGCTCTAGACATCATTTGCAAGTGGCAAGCCAAAGTTATGACTAAAACCTGCACCGGTTAATAATATTTTATTGGTAATCATATATC
>BMAG01000055.1 GCA_014132595.1 Gammaproteobacteria bacterium
TTTCTCTTGGGCAGTTTTAATGATTTTCCTCTGTCGAATTTAGTGATTAATACTTTTTTAGGCCGCTATTTATTTCCCTATAGTTATGCGAATAGAGCTGCCTATATTACTTATAATCCAACAACTTTTTTAAATTTTATCGAACCTGCTTTATCCGCCTCGCATCCCAAGCCTCTTTTTATGGCAGTTCATTTTTGTTTGTCGCATTATCCGTATCTTTGGGCAGGAAGAAAAAGTAATACAACACAGGTGGAGAATTATAGACAAGCATTAACGGAAGTCGATTTGCAAGTTGCAGGTCTATTACAACTTTTAAAACAAAACAAATTATTAGAACATAGCGTTGTTGTGTTACTCTCGGATCATGGGGAAGGATTTGAATTAAAGGGTGACCGTGTGACAGAATCTGATTTATTTATATCGGATTCTCGCAAAAAAGCGCCGCATTTTTATCCACCAAGTGAATTTAATGAAAAATCAAATCAGTCAGGAGGTCATGGAACGGATGTTTTGGGACTCACACAATATCATACGCTCTTAGCTTTTAAACTGACGGGTACACAATTACAAGATCCAAGAGTTGTTTCAGGCAGAGTTTCCTTGATGGATATTAAACCGACTCTCCTAGACCTTTTGCATCTTCCTAAAAATGAAACGGATGGCAAATCCTTGCTAAAACTGATTTCAGGTCAACAACGAAGGGTAGCCATGCAACCTGATTTTTTTACAGAAACTGACTTTACACCGGAAGCTATACGTTCTGTGAATCCACAAACACGTAAGGTAATATTTGAAGGAATTGAATATATCCAGATTGATCCACAAACAACTCGATTAAGTATTCGTCCCAGCATGGTTGATTTGATTTTCTCAAGTAAGCAATATGCGGATTTTTATGGTTCATGGGTATTAGCGCTATACCCGCAAAACAGATACACAATGATGCCTGTTTTAGTGAATCTTGAAAGTGGACAATGGACTACGAATTTACATACGACATTTGCAGAACATGCGCCTGTCCAACATATGTTGAATGCTTTGCAAAAGTTTTATGGAAAAGAGATTACTCATATCTAAACAAGACGCCCGCTGTTTTAATACTCAGCCTCTTTTATTCACAATTTGAAAAAAATGATACGTATGTTCAAATCTTAAATAGCTGTCATACTTCCTTTTGTTTTATTTTTTGCAACCCATTGAAAAATATAAGATGTTTACTTCTGTTCACTTTGTGTTCTTCAACCGTCGAAGCTTATATTTGCTAGAGTTAGCGTAGTTCTCTATAGGTTAATAACAGAGTTATCCACAGAAACTGTGGGTAACTTTTCAAGTGTAAAAAGAAGGTTAAAGTTCTCGTAAAAATTTCAAAAGATTTCTGGCGTCAAAATCACATTTCATCATATACTTTTGGCTTATTCCGTTTGCAAATCATGGAAAAGGAGCGCGCATGGCTGCGTTGAATGTTGCTTTGTTCCTGGTCGTCGTACTTGGGCTGGCTTATATACAAGCTCCTATCGTTCTTTGGGTGATAGTGACGTTTGCAGTGCTTTTGTTCATCAGTATTCTCGGTCAGCTTAGCTTTTTAACGCTGAGTCTTTTCTGGATACTCTTTCTGCTCGCAGTATTATTTGTCGGTCTGAAGAATTTTCGCGAGCGTCGAGTGATTTTGCCTCTTGTTAAACGATTACAAAAACGCATGCCGCCTATTAGTGACTCAGAACGCATCGCGATTGAATCAGGGAATGTCTGGTGGGAAAAAGATTTATTCAGCGGACGGCCTAAATGGAAAAAATTATTGGCAATACCTGAGCCTAAATTAACCTCCGAAGAACAAGATTTTCTGGATAATCAAGTTGAAACAGTTTGTAACATGGCCAGTGATTGGGAAATCGTCAACGATTTACATGATCTGCCTCAAGATATGTGGGATTATTTTAAGAAAGAACGTTTTTTTGGATTAATTATTCCCAAAGAATATGGCGGTCGTGGTTTTTCAGCCTTAGCCCATTCAACGATTGTGACCAAAATTGCATCCCATAGTTTGACCATGGCTGTGGATATGATGGTTCCGAATTCATTGGGTCCTGCGGAGCTCTTATTGCATTACGGTACCGATCTACAAAAACAATATTACTTGCCTCGTTTAGCACAGGGTGAGGAAATTCCCTGTTTTGCTTTGACGGGCCCGGAAGCAGGCAGTGATGCAGGCTCCATCACTGATAGCGGTGTTGTTTGCTATGGTGAGTATGAAGGTAAGAAAGTATTAGGAATGCGATTAACATGGAATAAACGCTATATTACGTTAGCGCCCATTGCGACTGTCTTAGGTTTAGCATTCCGTTTGTATGATCCTGATAATTTATTAGGCTCTAACGTTGATTTAGGCATTACACTCTGCTTAGTACCAACATCACATCCAGGTGTTGAAATTGGTAATCGGCATTATCCATTGCGTCTTGCTTTTCTGAATGGACCTACCCACGGCCGCGATGTATTTGTTCCTTTAGACTGGATTATTGGTGGTATTGAAAAGATAGGACAAGGATGGAGAATGCTCATGGAGTGCCTTTCTATCGGACGTTCTATCTCATTGCCCGCCTTGAGCAGTGCGTGCGGTAAGCTTTGTTACCGTGTCACGGGTGCCTATGCGCGGTTGCGTAAGCAATTTAATTTGCCTATTGCCAAATTTGAAGGGGTCGAAGAAGCTTTAAGTTATATTGCGGGCTTTAATTATATGTTAGATGCAACGCGATTAATGACGGCAGGATCTGTTGATCTAGGCGTTCGACCTGCGATTGTCTCTGCGATTGCGAAATATCATATGACTGAAATGGCAAGGAAAGTCATGGATCATTCGATGGATGTGCATGGAGGACATGCGATTCAGGCAGGGCCGCGTAACGTTTTAGTCTTGCTTTATACGGCAGCTCCCATCGGTGTAACCGTGGAAGGCGCTAATATTTTAACGCGAAATCTGATTATTTTCGGACAAGGTGCGATTCGGTGTCATCCTTATATTTTAAAAGAAATAAATTTATTAACGGAAGGTGACATTGAGACAAACTTACCGCAATTAGATCGTTTGCTAATGTCGCATATCGGCTATGTGATTAGTAATGTGATTCGTTCTGCCGTGAGAGGTTTAACAGGCGGACATTTCATTTTTGCACCTGTTCGCGGACCTGTGGCGCGTTATTATCGACAACTGACACGCATGAGCAGTGCCTTAGCTTTACTATCGGATTTATGCATGCTGATTTTGGGAGGCAATCTTAAACGTAAAGAACGCATTTCTGCACGATTAGGAGATATATTAAGTCAGCTCTATTTAGCTTCAGCGGTTTTGAAATATTTTAATGATCAAGGGAAACCCGATAGCGATCTTGAATATATCCAATGGAGTATGCAAACCTGCCTTGCCGATATTCAGGTCGCCTGTGATGATTTATTGAATAATTTTCCAATGCCCTGGTTAGGTAAAATACTGCGCATGATCATTTTCCCTTGGGGTACATCTTATCATAAACCGAAAGATGAATTGTCACATCGCATTGTTTCCCCTATGCTTGAGCCTTCTGCTTTCAGGGATAAATTGACGCGTTATTGTTTTATTTCAAATAATAAAAATGATCCGATACGACGCATGGAAAATGCTTTAGAACAAATTCAGCAAGTGGATCCTATCTGGAAAAAATTTCAAATGGGAATACGTGATGAACAAATTCCTGGTTACGAAAATTTAGAATCGCAATTGCAGATTGCCGTTGCTAAAAATATTTTAACGGAAACTGAAAAACAAACATTACATGCCTTTCTGATTCTTCATCAGGAAGTTATTCGTGTGAATGAATTCACCTATGATTTAAGTTCCATGGTGTCTTAAAAAAGGAAAATAACGATGGAAAAAATAAAAGGCAGAGAAGTTTATATTGTTGATGGAGCTCGTACACCATTTTTAAAAGCGCGCAGCAAGCCAGGCTCTTTATCGGCATCTGATCTAGCGATACAAGCAGGACGAGAATTATTAGCAAGACAACCTTTTGCGCCAAGCGATTTAGGCGAAGTTATTATTGGGTGTGTCATGCCAAGTCCTGAAGAAACTAATATTGCTCGCGTGATCGCATTACGTTTAGGTTGCGGCAAAGCGATGCCGGCATGGACTGTGCAGCGTAACTGTGCATCAGGAATGCAGGCCATTGATAGTGCCATGAAAGATATCATAACGGGCCGGCACGATCTTGTACTTGCGGGCGGGACGGAGGCAATGAGTCGAGCGCCTTTACTATATAATCAATCGATGGTGAACTGGTTAGCAAGTTTGTGGTCTTCCAAAAATTTTCTTGATAAATTAAAGCAAATGATTAAGTTCAGACCGAGTTATCTATCGCCTGTCATTGCATTATTAAAAGGTTTAACAGATTCGACTGTTAATTTATCGATGGGACAGACAGCAGAAAATCTCGCCTATCGTTTTAATATTACGCGCGAGGAAATGGATTTATTTTCATTAGAAAGTCATCGACGAGTCATCGCGGCACAAGATAATCATCTTTTAAATGAAGTATTACCCGCATTTAGTTCAACGGGTGAATATTTTTTAGAGGATGATGGTGTAAGACGAGATACAACGCTTGAAAAATTAGCTTCTTTAAAGCCTATTTTTGATAAGAAATTTGGAAGTGTGACGGCGGGAAATAGTTCTCAAGTGACAGATGGTGCAGCATTATTATTGCTTGCCAGCCGTGAGGCGATTGAAAAATATCAATTACCCGTTCTTGCACGTATTGTTGATGTTGCGTGGGCAGGGGTTGATCCTGCTGAAATGGGCTTAGGACCGGTTTATTCCACTATACAATTATTGCAGCGTCTTCATTTGAATCGTGAAGATATTGATTATTGGGAAATTAACGAAGCTTTTGCAGCACAGGTACTGGGGTGTCTTGCTGCCTGGGAAAGTGAAGAATATTGTCAAAAATATTTGGGATTATCTACGGCATTTGGAAAAATTGATCCTGCTCGTTTAAATGTAGATGGAGGTGCAGTCGCTTTAGGTCATCCCGTAGGTGCAAGCGGTGCGCGAATTGTATTGCATTTAGCGCATGTTTTAAAACGTGAGGGTGCAAAGCGTGGTGTTGCAACCATTTGTATTGGCGGCGGTCAGGGCGGGGCAATGTTAATTGAAAATACTTCAGAGGTGCACGGATGAAAAAATATAATCATTGGCATTTGGAAGAGGGAGATGACCAGATTTTATGGCTGCTTTTTGATAGAAAAAATGCATCGGTTAATACGATCAACCTTGAAGTTATGGAAGAATTATCCGATATATTAAGCATGCTAGAAAAAAGTCATGATTATAAAGGAATGGTGATTGCTTCTGCCAAAAAACAAGGTTTTATAGCAGGCGCTGATATTTCGCAATTTGATAAATTTAAAAATATGGAGGAAGCCGTTCATTTATTGCGAAGCGGACAATTGATTTTTGACCGACTTGAAAATTTGAAAATAGCAACCGTTGCTATGATTGATGGCTTTTGTTTAGGTGGTGGTTTGGAATTGGCTCTCGCTTGTCGATATCGTGTCGCAGAAGACGGACCTAAAACACGTCTTGGTTTACCGGAAATTAAATTAGGTATTCATCCTGGATGGGGGGGTACGATTCGTTTGCCGCGATTAATTGGCGCGCCTCAGGCTTTGAATATGATTCTTTCAGGGCATACAGTCACTGGAAAAGCGGCAGCTAAATTAGGCATTATAGATGTCTGTGTACCTAAACGGCATTTAGTAGCCGCTGCAACTTATTATGCATTGCAGACAGCCAAACCGCGTTCTATTTCTAAAATGAATCAAGTGATTAACAATAAAATTTCACGTGCTTTATTTGCGAGTTATCTACGTAAAAAAGTCCGAGAAAAAGTCAATCCTGAACATTATCCTGCTCCTTTTCAAGTGATCGATAATTGGGAGCATCTAGGCGTGATGGGTGATGCGCCTATGATCAAGGAAGCAAAGACATGCGGAAAATTATTTTTTAGTGAAACATCTGAAAATTTAGTGCGGGTGTTCTTTTTACAAGAACGATTAAAAAGCTTAGGTAAAGCTTCACGTTTTGATGCGAATCATGTGCATGTCGTAGGCGCTGGCACGATGGGCGGTGATATCGCTGCTTGGTGTGCTTTACAAGGTATGCGAGTCACTTTGCAGGATAGAGAAGCAAAATATATTGCACCTGCGATTAAACGTGCTGCTATTCTTTTTAAAGAAAAATTAAAAGAACCACATTTAGTTCAAAAAGCCATGGATAGACTAGTTCCTGATATTGAAGGTTATGGCATTTCTCATGCTGATATTATTATTGAAGCAATTTATGAGAATTTAGCAGCGAAGCAAGCGTTATTTAAGTCAGTTGAAATGCTTGCTAAGCCACAGGCAATTTTAGCAACGAATACATCAAGTATTCCTTTGGATGATATTAATAGCGTAATGCAAACGCCAGAACGTTTGGTCGGTTTGCATTTCTTTAATCCTGTTCCAAAGATGTTGTTAGTTGAAATTGTCACAGGTCAGAAGACAGCTGCAAATGTCGCTGAAAATGCGATTGCATTTACACGTAAAATTGATCGTTTGCCGCTACCTGTCACAAGTCATCCCGGCTTTTTAGTCAATCGTGTGTTAATGCCTTATTTATTAGAAAGTGTCACTCTGCTGGATGAAGGTATCCCGATGGAGATTATTGATAAAGCGATGGTTGAATTTGGTATGCCAATGGGGCCGATTGCATTAGCCGATGCAGTGGGGCTTGATGTTTGTCTTTCTGTTGCAACCTATCTTGGTAAGTATCTTAATACGACAATTCCTCCGCGTTTAACGGCCTTAATTGATCAAGGTAAATTAGGTCGCAAAACAGGAGAGGGGTTTTATAAATATACTAAAGCAGGCAAGCAAATAAAATCGAAAGTAGAAGGTTATAACAAACCATTGACCGAAATATCAGACCGTTTAGTGCTTCGTATGTTAGATCAGGCTTTTGCATGCTTACGTGACGGCGTTGTTGCTGATGCCGATTTATTAGATGCGGGTATGATTTTTGGCACTGGCTTTGCACCATTCCGCGGTGGGCCCATGCGTTATGCAAAAACAAGGGGGGTTCGTGAATTGTTTGAGTTGTATGTGAGATTACAGCAAGAACATAATGAAAAGTCTGAATTAACGGAGTGGGAGTTTTTGTAGTATCAATTTTTCAAAGTCTTTCATCTTGAACCTTGCCTTCGATGAAGTCCCTCATCGAAGGCACAATCTCTGATTATATTTTCTTAACAAACTCCGATTTTAATTTCATCGCCCCGATCCCATCAATTTTACAATCGATATTGTGATCACCTTCTGCGACCAATCTAATATTCTTAACTTTCGTTCCTACTTTAACAACCTGCGATGAACCTTTAATTTTTAAATCCTTAATGACAGTGATGGTATCGCCATCATTGAGAATGTTACCATTTGCATCTTTAATTACTAAAGCATCATTATTCTCTGAATTTTCCTTATCTTCATTCGTCCATTCATGCGCGCATTCAGGACAAATAAACAGTAAACCATCCTGATAGGTATATTCAGAATTACATTTTGGACAATTTGGTAAATTATTCATAAAGGATACCTTTTAATGTTAATTAATTATTTAATTGTACTTGTTGAATCGCTTCTGAAAGAGAAGAGAAAATACATTCTCCGCCAATCCTTTGTGTAATTCCAATTTTTATTAGCTTCTTAGCCACTTTTGAATTTGCTTCGCAAAGATAAACAAGCACACCTCTATTGCAAAATTGTTCGATGACTTCATTGAATGTTTGCAGTCCTGTCATATCCATAAAGGGAACTTGATTTAAACGAAAAATAATACTTTTAGGATCTGAGTGTGTTATTGCAAACGCATGTTCAATTTTTTCAGCAACCCCAAAAAAGAAAGGGCCCTGAATGGAATAGATGATGACATTTTCAGGTAAGGTTAAGCCCTTTTCCTTGAGTTCATGATTAACCATCTCAGGATTTTGTTGCTCTACGGTAATTAACTGATTCATCCGACGAATAAAAAGTAACATAGCAAGAATGACACCGATATTTACGGCTACGACTAAATTCGTAAAAATAGTGAGTAAAAAGGTGGTCAATAAAATTAAAACATCATGGCGAGGTGCGTGCGTAATTATATAGAAAAAATGAGAAAGATCACTCATGTTATAAGCTACAACAAAAAGAATAGCAGATAATACGCACAATGGAATGTTATTCGCTAATGGAGATAAGATTAATATAACTAAGAGCAAGAAAATAGAATGTACTATAGCAGCAAGAGGACTATTACCGCCATTTCGTACGTTGGTCGCAGTTCGCGCGATCGCGCCTGTTGCTGCAAATCCACCGAATAATGGTGAGAAGATATTTGCTAATCCTTGCCCGATGAGTTCCTGGTTTGAGTGATGTTTTGTTTTGGCCATACCATCTGCTGCCGTGGCAGAAAGTAATGATTCTATCGCGCCTAAAAGTGCAATCGTAAAAGCAGGACCGATCAAATTAATGATTCGATTAGTATCCATGGAAGGCAAATGGAAGGTAGGTAAAACCGGTAAAATGCTGCCAAAAGTATTACCGATTGTTGCAACTGTTTTAAATTGAAAGAGAGATTGTAGAATGGTAACAACAATCATGGCGACTAAAGGTCCAGGAACACGTTTTACAATTTTGGGTGTGAGCCATATTAAAAATAAACTTAAAAAAGCTAAACCGGTGGTAGTTAAATCTAAATGAGGTAGTGCTTTAAGGAGTGCTAAAAATTTTAAATGGAATTTAGTATTTAAAGGTAAATTAAGTGAGAGACCAAAAAAATCTTTCCACTCGGTCACAAAAATAATGACACCGATGCCGCTCGTAAATCCTACAATGACTGGATCAGGAATAAATTTAATGACATTCCCGAGTTTGATGACCCCCATGAAAAGCAAAATAAAACCGGCTAGAAGGGTTGCAATTTGTAAGCCCTCTATACCATATTGAGCGGTGATTCCAGCCAGAATCACAATAAAAGCACCGGTTGGGCCTGCAATTTGTACGCGACTGCCTCCAAATAGACCGACAATAAAACCTGAAATAATAGCCGTATATAATCCTTGTTCGGGAGGAACTCCCGATGCAATCGCAAATGCCATGGCTAAAGGTAAAGCCACGACACCTACAATGAGTCCTGCGATTAAATTAGGCAGCCAGTTTTTTGATTTTAACAATCCTGATCGATACGCTTGTAAGATTGCTATCATTTCATTCATCCTATTAATATGGACGGCCAATATATATCATATATCGGTATACGAGGCACTCATTTTATCGATTTTATTTTAAACGAATGATCCGCTTAATGGTAGAATGAGTAAACTTTGCATTCCATAAATCCCATTGGACTTGTAGGTTAAGCCAAAATTCAGGCTCTGTCCCAAGAGCCTGAGCAAAAGATAAAGCAGAATCTGCAGTGACTCCTCTTCGCATATTAATAATTTCGTTAAGACGTGGATATGTCCAGCCTAGATGTTCAGCAAATTGTTTTTGAGATAGTCCATACGGTTCTAAAAAATCTTTGTATAAAACTTCTCCTGGATGTGGGGGCTGTTTAGTTTTTTGAGCCATTTTGAAATCCTCTTTAGAGTTTCATCTGAGAGTAGCTGAACATTCAAAGAGTTACAACATGCCTCTTATGAAATGATAATGGTCGAAAATAACCATGAATGATGTCGTTATAATCTTATACGTACTGTAGGCTCTTGCTGTGGAGAAGATAATTTATCAGCCAATTCATTTAATTTGCTTGTTCCAATTTTTGCTGCTGAAGATATTTTAAATTCGATTTCGATGAGAGCATTTTTTATTGCAAGCGCATTATTGGATGTGTTACGAGGTTCCTTACTATTATATCCTTTACCTTTCAAGATATTTTGATGAACCAGATTCATCATTTCAGAGTCCGGTGAATAGTTCGGATGTCTTACGCATAATGCATAGAGCCTATCTGTAATGACACCTGTTCTACGTAGAAAGGGTTCTTTGGGATCTGTAACCTGTTTATTTGCTTGTGCCTCCATCACTGCAGCGGTTAATGCTGCTAATTGATTATGATCTATTGATGCCAGAGAAGTTTCTATATGACTGATTATCATATCAGCATATTTTTTTTGAAGAGATTCACCAGTACCTACTGTTTCTGAATAAAGAAAGGTGGCCATTGTAGCCGGCATTGCTTGTTTAGGATTCTTAAGAAATGACATAACTTGTTCCTGAAATCCCATGTATGCTTCAAATGCTTGCTCGTAAGTTATTGTTTGTTTTTTCTCGTCAGTTGCAGCAGGTTTTGATTCATTTTTAGTTGTTTTTGAATGCGATTTATTTTTCTGAGCTTCGACTTTTTTTGAATTGACAAACTGCATAATCATATTAATCTTATCTCTACCTGTTACAAAAAATCTACTTTTGAAGCTGAGTCGACTAGAGCTGCCTGTGGATTTCATTTGTTTTTTTAACTCATCTAACTCTGCATATAACTTTTTTGCAAATATTGGGTTTGGATTTGTTTTCACATCTAAAGCGATAGCTGAAATTGACCTTATTCGATCCTGTGCTGTGGTAACTACCGACTTACGCAATTTTTTACCTTTCGCATTTAGAGTCGTTTCTATGGTTACATCTTTTTTTGATGTAGATGTCTCTAAGCCATAAGCTTCTTTTAATCTTTCAATTTCTTTGACTAACATCGCTACAACCTCTTGTCTATCTTCTTGTGATAATTCCACATCTTCATTCTGATTACTTCTCATAAAATTACCTCCATTACGGATATAAGTATAGCTCCTATTAAGGGTTTTGATTTTTCAATATAATTTCTTGATTTATAATGATAACTTCGTTTTATGGAAGGAGAGGTAAAGTGTTCTGAAAGGCATGCTGGAACAGTGGTTCATTTTAGAAGCTTGAAGATCCTTTGGAAAAGGATCTTCAAGTTTAGCGTTGATATTAAGAAGTTTTAACAGTTTTCCAGGAGCCGTTGGTTTGTTGGCAAGCCATACCTGTATAAGTTTCTTTTTTGCCGTTTGAAGTCATTGCGGTAGCAGTGTAAGTACGGCAGTTAGGATTACCATTGTAAGCCATTTTTTTGCTGGTTGGCGTTACATTATAGCTGGTATGTGTTTTCTTGTTTTTCCAATGACAGGATTTGTGAGGAGGATTTTTTGTCATTGCTTGGTTCATTTGGGTATTATCAGAGCTATCCATAGAATGTCCAATGTAGCCGCCGATTAAACCACCACCGATTGCACCAATCGCAATTGCTGCAACTTGACCTGAACCTGCACCCACCAAGCTGCCTGCCAAACCACCGACAACAGCACCCGTTGCAGCACCAATCCCCGTATTCTGACTTTGGGTATTGTTGGATGAACAGCTAGCAATTAAGCTTACGCTCATCACTAATAACATCAACTTCACTAACATATTTTTCATAGATATCCCTCTCCATGTCGTAAAAAATGAATTTATATTGTACGTGTATTTCTTTTTCATTTCCATTTAATATTGCAGCCCAGGCTTGGTTTTTGGTCATCTTCAATGGGTTGATGCGTCAAAATAGAATCCAGAGCCCGAGTCAGTTCATATCCTGTGACTGGATGATTATTGCCAGGTGTTGAGCTATCAAAGCGTCCGCGATAAACGCAGGCAAGGTTTGCATCAAAAATATAAAAATCAGGCGTACAAGCGGCTTGATATGCTTTTGCGGCTGTCTGAAATTCGTCATATAAATAAGGAAATGTATAATGGTGTGCCAGGGCTTCTTTGTGCATATTCTCTGGGCTGTCAGAGGGATATTTTTTTATATCATTTGAGCAAATTGCAATAAAAGAAATCCCTTTTTGTTGATATGATTGCGCAACGGCAACTAATTTTTCTTGAATATGTTTTACATAAGGACAATGATTGCAAATAAACATGATAACGGTCGCAATATTTGACTTAAGTTCCTGTAATGAAGTCTGATTTCCGGTAACGGTATCTAATAATTTAAAATCAGGGGCCAGAGTGCCTAAGGGAAGCATTTTGGATGGAGTTTCTGCCATACATCATTTCCTTTTTGAATAATGAGAAGAGCGCAGAATGCCAGAAAAAATGTCTGAATTCTAGCGCGAATAAAAATTTTGCCTTACGGAAGAAATAGTTTATCCTAATGACACGATAAGATAGGAATACGCAATGAAAAAGCAGCACACACTAAAAAAATTGGCCTTTTTATTAATGGCCGCAGGATGCACCGATCCAGTCATCGCTTCTAGTTTTCAATCTTGGACACAAGATGCAAGCAGCATGGGTAATTATCACGCAGGCCGTGCCGCTATTGCTGAAGATGCAGGTACCAATTTTTATAATCCCGCGGGATTAATTCGTATTCATAATCAACAATTATTAGTCGGTGGGACACCTTCGACGAGCGATATTCGTTTTCATGGAACGGTTGCTGTGAATACACTTGGAACGGGGCCTCAGGCTGTAACAGCGCAAGGCGGGACGTTTAACTTTTTACCTTATGCGCATTATGCAGCACCTCTGGCTGATAATTTAGTCTTTGGCTTAAGTGTGATGACACCTTTTAATTCCTATACGAATTATGGTTTAACTTCCAATGCGCAATATGCGGCGACTCAATCCTCCATTCGAGTGATTGATCTCACCCCGTCTTTGGGCTTTGCCTATAATGATAAAGTGGCGGTCGGTTTTGGATTAGATGTAGAGCATGCTAGGGGTGAGTTTGACTATACTATTACTTCCGCGTTGGCAGGTAGTAATACATTAACGAAAAATACGGGTTCAAGTTATGGATATGG
Organism: Gammaproteobacteria bacterium; assembly: GCA_014132595.1. Classification (GTDB taxonomy): domain Bacteria; phylum Pseudomonadota; class Gammaproteobacteria; order DSM-16500; family DSM-16500; genus UBA4722. Next base: position 12,915 of record BMAG01000055.1, read on the forward strand.
TTTCCATGTCGGTGTTCTTTATACAGCCTCAGAAAATACACGTGTCGGTTTGAATTTCCTTTCTCAAGTGAAGCATCATTTGCATGGCGGTAATAGTAATTTCACCGGTCCTTTAGCCAATAATGGTGCGGGTGGAACACAATATACCAATGGTCTTAAAGCCAATGTTACGTTGCCTTCGACGACGACGCTTAGTGTTCTCCATACATTCAATCCTGCTTGGGACATGATGGGAACAGTGATTTACACTCGATGGAGTGTCTTTAAGCAATTGATGTTGCAAAATTCTGCGGGTATCAGTGGAGGTCTTAGTAATAATAGTATTATTGTGATCATGCCGCAAAATTATCGTAACACCTGGAATTATTCAATCGGTGCGAACTATCATGTGAATGAAAAATGGTTTATTAGAGCGGGTGCGGGTTTTGATGAAACGCCTTCCAATAATACATATCGCAATCTTCAATTCCCCGATAGTAATCAAATTGCTATCGCTTTAGGCGCGCATATTCAAGCGACTCCAACCTTAGGGTTTGATTTAGGATGGACACATCAATTTGCTCAGAATGTGCGGATTAATAATCTGTCGCAAACAACGGGTGATCAGGTGACCACTACGAATGGATCTATTTCAGCAAGTACGGATGTGTATGGTCTGGGCCTTAAGTGGGACATTGTTTAGAAGCCGTCGTTCTTTAATATGGGTCATTGTTCACAATGACCTATGTTATTTTAAATGAGTTATCTCCTATACCCCGTGGTTACCGGCTGCCTACTGCAGTTATCATTCGCTTTCATTTTTGTAATGGCCGCAAATCGACCCTTCATCTCAAGAACAAAATTCTTAAAATCGTTATTGACGTTATTTGTATTTTGTTGCTGGTGTGCATTTAATAAATCAGAGGGTACATGTGTATCGATGAATTTTAAGTGATCCTTAAATTCCTTTTGTCTTTTGCTCTCGGGTTGTTCCTTAGGGTTTTTTAATGTTTCATAAATCATATTAAAAAGTTCCAGGTTAATGATATTTTGAGTTAGACGAGCAATCGTAAGCAGGTAATAGTAAAGACCCAGTTTTTTAGAATCTGGAGGGAGGCAATCTAAGTAATTATCCAGAATATCTGTCATTTCAAGAACAAGAGGATTATTCATGAATGTCATACTTTTTATGATATGTAATTCAAATAATACTTCAATAATGCGGTATGTATCAAATCTTGAAAAAAGCTCATCGAGTTTCATGCCTATTTTAGTAAGATGAGTGATATTTTGTGCTCGATCATTTGCATTGAAAATAACATGCCTAAAAAGATTCACAACATAAGCTCCATAATTTGAGTTAATCAAATCATGGAGCATCGCATCAGGTGTATATTTTGGATGTTTTAATTTCGTTTTAGCATAACGGAAAAGCTGTGTGAAGTCACCAATAAAGATAGTCTGGGGATTAACAGGACTAATAATTTTATTTCGAAGAGAATAAATCACGCTTGGTGATCCTTCTATGATAAATTTCGATGCATTTTTCACAAGCTTCATACAAGCTGCGCTAATGGTAAGATCTCTTTTAGATAAATTTTCAGTTAATTCAGAATCACTGCAGCTGATATCAATCTCAATAGATTTAACATGGCAAGGGAATGGCGCGATCAATATGCGAATTTTATTTAATTCCTCAGTAGTTAGCGGGACAGGATTTTCAGTGGGCTTTAATCTTTTATCAAAAATTAAAAGATTTTCTGCAGAAATAGGTACTTTAATAAAAGTATTGTTCTGTTTGTTAATATAATACAGGCCATCGGGTGCGCGTACGTAAGCTGCTGCAGTTGAGTCCATTTTTACTTCGTTATAGTTATTTATATCAAGCGGCATCGATACGGATAGAAGGTCACATTCCTGTACAGGGATAGAGACATGGATCCCTTCATGCGGCATGATAACACAGTAATATTTTCTGGATAACAAAGGAAGAATAAAATTTCTTTTACAAAAGATTATAACATCCAAGTCATAGGGGTTAAGTTGTTTTTCATAATAATATAGTAGAGAACCGCCGGTTAAATAAATATCTTTTTGAGTGACTGGATAGGAGAGATCATAAAGATCTTCTGAAAATTTCAAAAATTCAACCGGTAGTTGATCACGATTTACGATAAGGTCATCAGATGTTTCATTTTTAAATAAGGTGAAATTTGATAACGGAGTTTCATTCGTAGTAAAACAATTTTCTTCTTTTTTCTCCTCACTTTTTGGTTCATTTATTACAGTGGGAGTTGTGACTGCGAATGCTTTTTCATCAGGTATACTTGTGGATGTTGATGCTTGTGGTAATGTAGAAATGTCCTTCGGTGTGGCTATTGCACTATCGATTGCGGGAGCTGTCTCTATTGATTTTGGTTTATTTATATCATCACTCGAATCTTTATTTTGTGCGGTCTTTTGATTTGCTGCTGCTTTGTGTCGATGATTTAATCTATTAGAAATTTTGAAACTGGCAACTGAACCAAGAGTTCTTGTGAGATTCTTTGTTGTAGTTGATATTGCCTTATTTTGCTGGTGTGATGGAGGTTTTGGTGTGGAATCGGTTTGACGAGACTGGACAGCTGGAGTTTTAATAACAGTTGGTTTGGGGTCTGGAGTCTTTTCTGGTTTTGACAAAACAGGGTTCATCGGTGATTGAGATTTCGTTTGGGATTGTGCTGTTGTGACCGATTGTTTAGAATTGCTTTGCTTCTTCTCAGGTAAAACCTTCGAGGGTTTTGTTGGGATAGGAGTTACGTTTTTAACTGGATTTGCACTTCTTGAAAATAGAGGTTCAATATTGATGTGAGAAACTGTAGGAGAAACAGGAAATTCATCTGTGTCGCTGGATGATTCCGCTGTTTCTGGTGATTTCTCTTTTTCTATTAATGTGTTGGGAATTGTTTTGGCATCTTGAGTTTTCGATAATTGCTTCTTTTTTTTGCGGTTAGCTTTTGTTATTTTAGATGTTGCTTTGACCTCTGAATCAAATAAAGGATTATTCATTGATTTTGTAAATTCAGCATCAGAATTATCATGGATATGCTTTTTTATTAAACTTAATTCAGCTTCACTGCACTCCAGTAATTTAGCAAGCTGTAAGATAGAATATTGAAATGATGCAAGTGATTTTTTTTCTTCCGGAGAATTTAATAAAAGAATTTTATGATCAATTTCATTAATTATTTCTATTAACTTATCTTTTAGATGAATTTTCAAATTTGGAAATTTGTATAAAAAAGGAAGTGTTAATTGATTAAGACTGCTGTTGATTTTCGTTATATTAAGCAAAATGTTATTTATTTCAGATTGTTCTATTGTGCAGAAAGTTCTAAGATCATTAAATGTTTTAAATATTGATAATAGTGCACTATACTTGTTGGGTTCAGGAAGTTCATTATTTTTTTTAATTCGAGAGGTTCGATTTTTTTCTAAATAGTCAATAAAATGAGTCAGGATAGATTCAGCACAATCCGGTTTGCCAGAGATATATAAATTGGAGATGACTTGATGAATTTCATTGACGAAATCACACGCAGGATCGATGAATGCAAGCATGAAAACGATCGATTCGCAAAAATCATGTATATCTGATATATCTAAATTCGAGTCAACAGTTAGCATAGAAAACGCAGTGCCGGAATATTTTTTGATGAGATCATTGGTAACCCAGTCGTCACGTTCTGATAATTCTCTAAATAGCGGAATAGCCTGAAAACGTAGTGATTCATGAATGCTATCTAACATACTGAGCTGATCTGTTCTGTATAACGTAAATTGCATCAGATAAATGTACATATAGTTAGATAAATGATCGAGACATCTCAATACCATCTGTGTATTTTTGTGTATAATCGGTGGAATGCAATCTGGAAAATAGCGTGATTGAGAAAGAGTTGGAATAATTTTTAGATGTTGAGAAGTTGATGATTTATCTTTTGTATCAATTTCACTAAAAAATATTTGTGCGTTAAGATATTGGAGCAATAGCGGAATAAAGTCCGGTACTGTATCTGAAAAAATTAGAGGGGTCATGGCTATTTCTTTCAACGTATTGATTTTTATCTGAAGATCTTCTTTTCTTTCTAAACGACACGCTTTGTAGAATGCAATTAAACGATTTTTATTCAGATGCTCTGAGTTTTGTCTTTCAGGCGTGATATTATTTAAGACATTTAATATATAATCAAAATAATCTAAAATCTCGATTTCAGCAGGGTCAGAGGTGCTCGATCTTAATAATTCAATGAGTGATCGAGTCATTTCAATATCTGTATCTTCAAGATAAACACAATCAAGCAATAATAAATACAATACATGTCGCCCTGCAGGACGGGTAAGTATCTTATTGCTGAAAAGAAAAGAATGATTATTTTTTAAATTTTCTAAATCGAGATAAACTTTTTTGCGTGAATCAATTAGATCGGAAACATTATCTTTAGAAATTCTGACTGTATGAGATAGCTTGATAAGGTCAACGAAGCTTAAATAAAAATTAACTAATGGCTCATGTGCCTTAGCAACCGGAGCTGTTGGTTTATATTCAGAAAGAGAGGGCTTCTCCGGATCATCTAGTGCGTAAGAGGTGCTCATTGCATTGAAACATCCTAGCACATACTCTTCAATCTCACTTAAACCTACGTCACTATTCTCGTTAAAGCTAGCGGATACATCTACTTTTAAATTCTCACCCAATTGAAAAACAAAATTACGGAGTTTTATAACAAGGGCATAATCCACTTTTTCATTTTTAGCCGCAGTTATCATTGATTTTAGTGATTTTAATTTTCCTTGAAGCATTGATCGAAGTGATTGATCATAGGGCGCTAAATCAGTTTGAGTGATTCCATCGAAAGCATATTTATTATTCTTGATGTCTGAAAGAAGGATGGCGAATGCTATTTTCGCTGCATTTTTTTTAATTTCATCCCTGCTTTCCTCAACGTCAGTTTCTGGGAGTCGGCGAATCAATGAAGTGACGGCATGTAATGTTCTAAATGATTTATTTTCTGGATCATTTCTTAAAATAAATTCCAGTAAAACGAGGGCATTAATGTAATTATTTTGTTCATACAGCTTACCTAAAATTAATTCAAGCTTCTGAGCTTTGTCAGAAGACTTTGAGTAGAGCATTATCACAGCTGGCCAAAAATATTGAGTAAGCTCCGGTTGCAAATTATGCGTATAATTTATTTTTAACAAATAATGAATGCCCGACATGAGATCTTTTGCGACAGATTCATCTGTAAGCTCAATCCATGGATGTGATTGATTTATAACGTAGTAATAGGATAAACACATGAATAATGCGTTTTTATATTGCACTGCTATTGCATTCGTATTGAATTGTTTTGAAATAGTATAATTTGAATTAAGAATTTTAAGATGTTTGCAATAATTAAATAGTGTCATAAACACTTGTTGTTCGCTACTCCCTCCCAACGATTGAGCTTTCATAACAAATGCAGGTAGGATATTTTTGTCGACTAATGTATTGGTAACCAATAAAACTTTATCGCAATTTGAGCTGAAAGAAGGGATATCCATCATGAATGGGTATGTAATGCTATCGATTACCCGACGAGCTATTCGTTTTTGAATTTTATCACTTATAACTAATGAATGCGTTTTTGTAAAATTGAGTAAGCTTTGAAGTTTTTCCTTGTGATTATCATAGTGTTTGGAGACCACTTTAAAAGCTTCAAGAAATGGATTATTTTTAAATTTATCCTTGAATTTGCCGGGGGGGGTTAGCTTGTATTTAATTAAGCAATATAAATATTGTTGGAAATCGGTTTCTTCTGGGTGAGAGGTATCATTTAAAAAAGCTTCTTTCCAATCCATGGTAATATTTTTGTTAGGGTCAAGGTGATCTAAATCAATAGCGATAACAGAATAGAGCAGATCACGCCCTTCATTGCTAGATATAATAAATTTCCAAAGCTCAGGATTTTTGTTATATATTTCTGATAGTAATTGATTTGCTTTCAAAATTAAAAATGATAACTCTGAGCCGTATTCAAATGATTGGGTATTTTTTGTTTTTTTAGAATCTTCTGATTTTTTAAGAATGCTAATTAATGACTGTACTAAATCAATTAATTTTTTATTAGATTCATCTAAAGTATTTAATTCAGAATTATTGACGACATATTCTTTAAAATCAAGCGGGGTGGAGCTAGATGCTTCAATATTTTTTTCTATCATATTTGTATAGCGACACAATACCTTGGACATCTCAAAAAACATTTCACAAGGTGTAAACGGTGTTGATTCTTCTTCGGAAGAGGGTTTTTTTGAAACGACTGCCTTTACTTCTTCGTTCATTTTCATACTTTTTTTTAAATCAGCAACGCGATTTTTATTTTCTTGTACCATGATAGATAAAATAGTTTGTGTTTCGCTCTCATTCATCTCTATCTGTTTTGCAAGTAATCGGATAGCTTTCTCAAACAATGCATACGACTCATGATTGTTCGATAATTCTTCTGGTTTAATATCAAGCTGCAATAAAATCAAAGTTAATTTCGATTTGATATAATCTATAAAAAGATTTATATTGGCTTCTTTTAAAAAAAACTGTAAAAAATTAAATTGATATTTTCCTTTTTTTAAGTTGCCTATTACGATTTGAAATTTATTTTCTAGACTTTGATCTTTTCCTCTATCTGATTTAGAAGTCAATGTTAGCTGATTCAAATCATTGATAAATTGTAATGTAGATAAAAAGGATTGATATTTTCTTTTATCTTTTAGCTTAGTAATGTCAAGATATCCTGATATAAGAGATATCATTGAAGGAATATCATCATTATCGATGAGAAAGTAAATATACGTACCTACTTTTTGTAAAAATTTAGAATTATCATCAAATCTAGATATAATTTTTGCAACTGCTTTCCAAAAACCTTTCCTTTTTTCAGGTGATACCTTTTGATATTCTTCGTGCATAGCAAGATAATCAACAGACTCTATTAAATCGACTAAGACTTCAGAAGGAAGAATAGAATAATCCGTTCCATTTACAAGTTGCACATATTTATGCGTCAGTGTATATAAGCACTGATTAACTAAACAGCCTAAATCTAAGCTATTTAAGGTGTGATGATATAGATAGGATTGTATATTTTTACGTAACAAGAAAATGTGATTAAATATTTTATTAGAGGGTGCTGTGAAAGGTGTTTGAAGTGATGGAGATAAAAAACCTGATTCCACAAATTGACTTACTATATGTCCATACAAACAAATATCTGTGATAGTGTCCTCTGTGGATATCATTAAACTATACGCCAAGAGCATATCAATAAATTGATTGGTTTGTTCAGGAATGGTTTTTTTTTCGATATCCTTAGGTGTAACGAGGAGTTCTTCCATTTTTTTTATTTTATTTTTAGGATCCATCTCCTCATCAAATATGAGTTGTGCCTGGATTAAAATATTTTCAGGAGCTATTTTTTTTTCATCAATCACTAAATTTAAATAGTCTAGTGCTTTGGTAACATTTTTATCCCTATTATTTTTTTTGAATTCTTCAAGTATCCACGAAGAATGTGGCGTGTTTTTTTTATGCATGATCTGGTTGTTAATGCAATAAAACAATGACTGACGACCCGTAGTGTTGTTTGTGATATATCTCCAAAGTTCTTCATCGTTTTTGATTTTTTTTAACAGATCCTCTGTATTCTCTTCTAATTTTTTAAGCTCTAATGCACTTTCCTGAGTTAGCATATTGGATTTGATTTCATATTTTTTTTTATCAAACTCAATTAACGCCGCATAGAAATCGATAAGAAGTTTATTTTGTGGATTATTTTCATCGGCGCTTAGTTTATTCAGATCGCAAACATATTTGGGTGTGGGCGGTTCATTTTTATGCAATTTAAAATTTTCAGCGACAGATTGAAAATAGCTGGAAATATAAAGTTCCGCACTAATTAACGAACGACTAGGTTTAAAGGACATTTCAAATACCTGAGAAAAATTTTGGCGCTATATTGACAAAATACACGGCTAATTTCAAGTGGATGTTTATTAAATGACCTTAATGAGCAGCAATCATTTCCCCGCCATCGGAGGCTTTTAAACCAGAAAATATAAAGGTTGAGAATACTGTTATAATACCCATGGCAAAAAAAGTATCATGGAAAACCGTGACAGTTAAAGCTTGGGAGGGCGAATGCATTGTTACAAAATACTGTAGAAACATAGCGCTGATCGCAACTCCAAAGCTTTGTGCTAATTGCTGTAATGTGCTGATAATACTGGTCGCTGAGCTTAACTCATCCATCCCAATCCCTGTATAGCCTAGCGAATTCATGCCGCTATATTGTAACGAAATTAAAAAACCAAAGATAAATGTCAAGATTCCAATAAGATATAAAGGAGTATGTGCGTTAATAAAACTAAAAGAGCAAATCGATACGCTTAATAAAATAGTATTACAAATTAATAATTTTTTATAACCTAATAATCGTAAAAATCCTAAGGTAAGCGGTCTTGCGAACATGATGCCTAAAGCAATCGGTGCAAGCAGCATGCCTGATACTTGCGCAGGATAGTGAAGACTAATTTGTAATAATAAGGGTACCAGAAAAGGTACTCCCCCAAACCCTAACCGACAAAATAAATTACCGAGTACTGAAATTCTAAAAGTTCTGATATGTAACAAAACACCGTTTACAATAGGATGTTTTTTATTTCGTGAATGCCAAAAATAAGCAATTAAAAATAAGAATGAAATAAGAAGAGTATTAATTGCAGTTGATTTGGCCAAAGTAGATTCACTAAAAGCCGATAAGCCAAATGTAAATCCTGCTAGGCTGCCACCGAACAAAATAAAACCCATTTTATCGAGTGAATAAACTTTTTGAGGTTTATCATTGTCAATCCAGTAGTAGGCGAGCAGAATGCAAAGTAATCCGACGGGTATATTAATCCAAAAAATCCATCGCCATGAAAAATAATGAGTGATAAAACCGCCGAGCACTGGCCCTAGCATCGTACCTAAGGATGCAATGATTGCAACTCGACTCATTGCATTGATCACTTCATGTCGTTCAAAAGTGCGTAAAACAATTAAACGTCCCAAAGGAAGTGCAAGCGCACCGCCAAATCCTTGTAAGGTACGTGCAATGACTAATTCTGTTAAGTGTCTTGCAAAACCGCACCATAAGGAACTTAGAATAAAAATATAAATCGAATGGATGAAAACACGTTTAATACCCCACTTATCTCCAATCCATCCGCTAATCGGAATAAAAATAGCAAGACTTAAAAGATAACTAATCAGTGCAATTTTCAAGTCGATGGGGTTTACATTTAAGCTGCGCGACATCGTAGGAATGGCGGTATTGATGACAGTCGTATCGAGCGCTTCCATAAATAAGGCAAGAGAGACTATTAATAAAGACATATAACTTTTTTTGTCTATATGACCATTGATCATAATAACCCCTGATGTATCCTTTATATTACTATAGAAAGCAAAGCCTCACCAGTTTATAAGGAGTTGTAACATTTTGAATAGACAATGGTTTTGCTCAATATTGCACTCCATAAAGAGATCTGTATTAAATCGAAGCAATTCTAAGTTTAAGTCTTTGATACCAAAATACGGCGGCTCTCATTAATTTACGTGCTTCTTATAAATAACCGTATAATGAAAAACGATTTCTTGTTAAACTAAAGTATTATCAAAATTGAAGAGATAAATCATATGGATTATGACTTCGCTCCCCGATGGATTATAAAAGCACTCGGTATTCTTTTAATCATCTTGCTCGCTGTCTTGATTATAAATCAATTTAACGCGATGAGCGGCCCCCGTCAAACCATGAGTATCACGGCTCAAGGCAAAGTAAACGGTACACCCGATATAGCCACCGTAAGAATAGGGGTTGTCACTGAAGGCGCTACTGCAATTGATGTCAAAAATAAAAATAATCAAAAAACAAATCAATTAATTGATTTTATAAAAAAGCAAGATATTGATAAACAAGATATACAAACCTCAGAATATTACTCTTCACCCAAATATAATTACGTGAATGGTCAAAGTAACATGGTTGGTTATTCTGCGACTCAAACAATAACCGTCAAATTTCATGATATTGATAAATCACAACTTCAACTAGAAAAAACATTGGATGGAGCTATCAATAATGGTGCGAATCAAATTCAAGGAATTAATTTTAGCTTTAGTAATTCTGATGCTTTGAAAAATGAAGCTCGAAAACAGGCAATCGAAAAAGCAAAACAAAAAGCCAAAGATTTGGCAAGAGACGCGGGCTTGCATTTAGGTCGTATTATTAATGTTGTCGAGATCACAGACGCATCAAACCAACCTTATCCAGTTGCCATGAGTTACGCACGAGCAAAAACTAGCACACCGCCGGATATTCAACCGGGTGTTCAAGAGGTTATTGAAAATATTACGCTTATATTTGAAATATATTGATTAATAATTAACAATATGTATATATATTGACATATCTAACATCCACTGGCATAGTGCGTTACCTGTTATATCCATAAAAACCCTAAGGTGTTACAGCATGATTAAAAAAATCATTCTGACTGTTTTTGCGTTTTGTATCATGCTATTTAGTATTCTTGCAGAAGCAAATTGCCCTTGTTGGAAAAATCTTTATTTATGTCCTTGCACAAAGAATATTTCTAATCTCGTATTTATACAAAACAATGCGTATGCATTTTCAACAAATGAAGGTCTTTTAAAATCCGAAGATGAAGGAAAAACGTGGACAACATTACGTAATGGATTACATTGGGAAAATTTAAAAATGATTGGGCTCGTGGGCAATGAAACGAGTCATTTCATTCTGGCAACGGGAGATAAGCCTGAATTTTACGAATGGCAACCTAAGGAAATAAGATGGAGAAAAATTCAAACGCAAGGTATTCCTCTGGAAGGAAAAATCACAAGCTTTGTGCAAGATTCAAAAGGAAAATTATATATTTCTCTCGATGATTCAAGCCGATCCAATCATAATGCGGGAGACATTTACCAGTCAGTCGATTTCGGTATTCACTGGACTTGCTTAAAATTAAAAAGCACTGTTCTTAACAATAGACATCTTCAATCATGTGATATTCTGCACACCAAGCTCATTTTAGATGCTAAAGATAATTTATATAAAGATAGCTTTATATATTTGCGTCCCTCTGATAAAACCCAATGGATAGACACACATTATAAAGCTTACGATATTTTAATCCTAAATAATAATTTGCTAGGACTTGTTACTGATCATGGTCAACTATCGATTAAACAGCTAAAAATCGAAAAACACGTAGAAGAGCAACAAACTTGGAACTTTCATTCTCCTGAAGAAAATATCAAGCCTGTTATTGTTGCTGATCAAAACGATCTTTATATGATTGCAAATTCAAATCTCTATCAGTTATTGAATTTCAAAGACCCTGAGTCCAAATGGACATGGGTTAAAAACAGTGATGTGAACATGCCGATGATAACGTGTCTAGCCATTCATAATCATCAACTTTTTGCTGCAGGCGGACGGATGAATCAAGCCCAAAGTTCCATTGATATATTTCAACTAACCTAGATTTACTTAAAGTCAATTTTTTTGTTATCATTAACCTGGAGCACATAAGGAGATGTCTATGAGTTTTTTAAGCGAATTCAAAGCCTTTGCTATGCGAGGTAATGTTATCGATTTAGCCGTTGCGGTCGTCATAGGAGCTGCTTTTAGTAAAATTGTTTCCTCACTTGTCGATGGTATCATCATGCCCTTAATCGGTTTGATATTAGGCGGCATCAATATCACAGATAAAAACATTACGCTTGGACACGCGGTGATAAAATGGGGTCTTTTTTTGCAATCCGTGATTGATTTTACATTAATTGCTTTTTCTATATTTATTGTCATTAAACTATTAAGCGCATTACATAAAAAAGAAGAGGCCATTCCTCCCAAACCCTCAGAGGAAGTTGTTTTACTTACTCAAATCCGAGATTTATTACAACGTAAATAAAATTACTTCAAGTGATTCTGTAGTTTTTCAAAAGCATCAGTAGAAAAAAATAATCCCAATTTTGTTCTTCGCCAAAGAATATCCTCAGCCGTTCTCGCCCACTCGTGTCTAACTAAAAAATCCACTTCTCTTTGATATAAGCTGCAACCGAAATGTTCTCCTAAATCCTCAATTTTGCGAGCTTGATCTAATAAAAGATAGATTCTGGTACCATAATCCTTAGCATATCGTTTAACAAGATTCTCCGGCAGCCAGGAAAATTCTTTTTTAACTTTATCAATAAAATCTAAAAAATTTTTTTCATGGATATCTCCACCCGGCAAAGATTGATGCGCCGTCCAATCACTTTTCATTTCTGGAAAATAAGGTTTTAATTCATTTAATACCTGTTCAGCTAACACACGATGCGTTGTGAGCTTCCCGCCGATTACGGTTAGTAAAGTCAAATTATTTTTATTTTCCAAGAGTAGTTTATAATCTCGCGTCATTTTACGTGGATTTTTTTCATCGCTTGCTTGTAAACAGCGCACACCAGAGTAAGACCAAACAATATCCTCTTTTCGAAGTGGTTTTTTAAAATAATGATTCATGAGATGACAAAGATATTCTTCTTCTTTTGTAGTAATCTGCACGTCATCTAAATTACCTGAGAAAGTCATATCTGTGGTGCCAATCAAAGTAAATTGATCTAGGAAAGGAATGGCAAAAACGATGCGTTTATCCTTGTTTTGAAGAATATAGGCAAAATCTCCTTCATACAATTTAGGCACAACGATATGGCTGCCTTTATCTAATTCAATTTCAAATGTTAAGTCTGAGTGCAAAATTTGATTGTGTATTTCTTTAACCCACGGTCCGCCCACATTAATGAGTGTATTGGCATAGCAATAAAAAATATTCTTGGTGATGGTATCTTGTAATTGGATTTTCCATCTCTTTTTATCACGTTTCGCAGACAGAAAGGTCGTCCGCGTTAAAATATCGGCCCCGTGATTTTTTGCTAAAACTGCATTCGCAATAACCAGGCGAGCATCATCCACAAAACAATCATAATAGGAAAATCCTGTTTTAAGCTCAGGAATCAAAGTAGCTCCTCGTTGATCATGATGCAAATCAATCGTTTTTGAGCCCGGCAAATATTGTCGTTTTGCTAAATGATCATAAAAAAACAACCCCAAACGAATGAGCCACGCAGGACGTAATTGTTTTTCATAAGGCAAGATAAACTCTAAAGGTGATATTAAGTTCGGTGCACGCTTAAGCAAAATTTCCCGCTCTTTTAATGCGCTTCTCACTAGACCAAATTCATACAATTCTAAATATCTCAATCCTCCATGAATCAGCTTGCTGCAAACAGAAGACGTCCCCGATGCCAAATCATTTTTTTCACATAAGCGTACCGATAAGCCACGACCCGCGGCATCTGCCGCAATAGCCGTGCCATTAATGCCCCCGCCAATAATGAAAATATCCGAGTAATTTTCCATAGATTTATACTGCAAATAAAGAGACACCTATTGTAACATGCTTAAATCTTTATGATGGAATGCTTCAACTGTTTTTTATTTCAGGAGTTCAGAATGCCGCATTACCTGCTTGCGATTGATCAAGGCACAACCAATAGTAGAGCCATTATTTTTACGGAAGAGGGCGCACTTGTCAGTCAGTACGAGCTCAGTTTAAAACAATATTATCCTCATCCTGGCTGGGTTGAACAAGATCCAGAAGAAATCTGGGAAAATACTTTAATTTGTTGCCGCGAGGTCATGAAAAAAATAAATATATCTGCAAAAGACATTGCTGGAATCGGAATTTCCAATCAACGCGAAACAACCGTGATATGGGATAAAAAAACTGGCAAACCGATTTATCCTGCGATTGTCTGGCAGGATCGGCGTACCAGTAATTTATGTAAACAACTAACTCAACTTAAAGTGAATTCTCAATTAGCTGCTAAAACGGGTTTATTGCTCGATCCTTACTTTTCTGCTACGAAAATAATGTGGTTATTAGAATATGTTCCTGATGCGAGAAAACGAGCGGAAAAGGGCGAGCTGCTTTTTGGAACATTAGATACCTACTTACTTTGGTGTCTCACAAAAGGAGAATCTCATCTTACCGATGCCACTAACGCCTCTCGCACTTTGCTTTTTAATATTCACGAGCAGCAATGGGATAATGAACTATTGAAAGCTTTTAACATTCCCTCTGAACTTTTGCCCGCTGTCTTAGACAATAGCGCGCCTTTCGGAGAAACAGATCCCTCTCATTTTGGCCATCCCATACCCATTACTGGAATGGCAGGTGATCAACAAGCGGCGACGGTAGGGCAGGCCTGTTTTCAAGAAGGAATGGTCAAAACTACGTATGGAACAGGTGGTTTCATGCTGCTTAACACGGGTACAAAGGCCATTGAATCAAAAAACCAATTATTAGCAACCATTGCTTACCGTATAAAAGGAAAAGTCACCTATGGGCTGGAGGGCAGTTTTTTCAGCGCAGGTACTACAATAAAATGGTTACGTGACTCTTTGAAATTAATCAAAACAGCCGCAGAAACAGAATCGTTAGCCGCAAGCATCCCAAACACCGGAGGTGTCTATCTTGTGCCTGGCTTTACAGGATTAGGCGCACCTTATTGGGATCCTGAAGCGCGGGGTGCCATTTTGGGATTAACACGAAACAGCTCGATCGCAGAAATTGCGCGAGCCTCCTTAGAAGCAGTTTGCTATCAAACACGTGATCTATTGACCTCGATGCAAAGCGATAGTCATGTATTACTTGAAGTTATGCGCGTAGATGGCGGAATGGTGGAAAATAAATGGCTGCTACAATTCTTATCCAATACATTAAATAGAGAAGTTCAAAGACCGGCCTGTATTGAAACAACCGCATTAGGTGTCGCTTTTTTAGCAGGACTTGAGCTGGGTATTTATCGCTCTCTCGATGATATTTCAAGCCTCTGGCAGTCGAATATGCAATTCAAACCCGCGATGCCTGAAGAAACACGTCAACAGCTCTACACAGGCTGGTTAGAAGCTGTTTCAAGAGTGTTGACAAAAGAGAGCAAATAGCTTTGAATGACGATCAAGGATCAATCAACGCAAGATCCCTTTCTAAGGAATTGTATTCATGATAAAAAATAAAAAATTACAGATGGCCGCAGGATTGTTCACTTTACTTGCAGCAAGTCACGCATTCGCAGGCAATCATGAAGGTGCCGCCACTTTAACACTCGCTGATGCTTATTATCACTTTGCATCCTCCCGTCATCTCGAAAACACCGCTTCACCCAATGTTGCTATTGCCTACAATTTCACAGACCGCTGGGCTATCGAAGGCGGTGTAGGTGCTATTAATACCAATCAAAAGCAATCAGCAGGCGGAAGGGGAGTTCATGGATTTTTATACTCAGCAGATGCAATTTACCGATGCTTTAAACACAAACAATTTGAACCTTATGTGATTGCCGGAGTCGGTTTATTGGCACTACAACCCAATGGTTTAAATAGCACGCATCAAGGAAATATTAATGCGGGAATTGGTACACAAATTTTCTTCAGTAAAATAATCGCATTGCGCGGCGAAGTACGAGATCTTTATACAACGACAGGCGCCGGTAAAAATGATTATATGATTAATTTCGGTGTCAGTTTTTTGATGGGTAATTAAAAAGACACGGTTCAAGGATGATTATGGATCAAAAAGTATTTGCAAATCGTGTTTTAAATTTGAAAAAAATTAAATATATCGGCTTAGACATGGATCATACGTTAATCCGATATAACATCAAAAATTTCGAATCACTTGTTTATCAAATGGTTATTCAAAAATTAGTCACTGATAAACACTACCCTAAAGAAATTTTAAAATTTGAGTTTAAATTCTCGGACGCGATTCGAGGGCTTATCATTGATAGCAAAAATGGTAATATCTTAAAACTCAGCCGGTATTCTGCAATTAAAAGAAGCTATCATGGGACTCAAGAAATTTCATTTGAAGAACAAAAGAAATTTTATCGCAGTATTTATGTTGATTTGAAAGACGAAAATTACATTGCCATTGATACCTCATTTTCCATCGCTTTTTGTGTCCTCTATAGCCAGCTTGTGGATATCAAAGATAAAAAACCTCATGAGCTGCCATCCTATGCCATCATTGCAAAAGATGTCATGAATACAGTTGATAATATTCATGAAGATGGAAGTTTAAAAGGATACATTACTCAACATATAGAAGATTTTGTTTTAAGAGATCCAAAAGTCGTTGAAGGTATAAAACAATATCTTCGATTTGGAAAAAAGTTTTTTTTATTGACGAATTCGCAATATAGTTACGCGGATCTTTTATTAAAATATGCCATTAATCCATTTTTAGATAAAAACGAAAGTTGGCATGACCTTTTTGAATATGTCATCACTCTCGCAAACAAGCCTCGATTTTTTTATGATGCAGACAATGTCAGATTTTTATCCGTTAATCCTGAAAATGCTACAATGTCAAATACGTTTGGTTCTGTGCATCCGGGCGTCTACCAAGGAGGTAATGCCAGAAAATTTACGGAAGATTTAGGTATTATTGGAGAAGAAATTTTATATATCGGTGATCATATTTATGATGATATTTTAAGATTAAAAAAAGATTGTAATTGGCGTACCGCATTAGTAGTTGAAGAACTCAATGATGAAATTACTTCACAAAAAAAGGCTTCTTCTGTGGATCACCAAATTAAAGAATTGATGCTGGTAAAAATCAGCTTAGAACACGAATACATTAAATTTTGCACTCAAAAAATAGATGAAAAAACACATGCGCATAATCAACAGATTGCAACCATACAAAATAAAATCACTGAAGTTGATCATCAAATAACAAAGCATTTACATGAAGAAAAAAATTTCTACAATCCTCGATGGGGACGCATTTTTCGGGCGGGTGCGGAAGAGTCTTATTTTGCCTATCAAGTCGAGCAATATGCCTGTATCTATATGGAAAAACTATCAAATTTATTGGAACAATCTCCTTTGACTTATTTTCGCGCCAATCAACGTCCTCTTGCTCATGACCTTTAATAGCTAATTGATATATATCAATACCCTCATTGTCATTTTTTAATATTCTGATATTTCAAGTTATCATTAAAATTAAGGAGAAAGGTATGACCCAAGCTGCCGAATTGTCCGCTTCAGTCGTAAAATCATGCGAAGTTATCGGAGTCGATGTAAGAAACATTAAAAATGAAAATTTAGGAAAGATCGAAGAATTGGTTATTGATAAAATCAATGGAAACGTCAGATATGCCGTCCTATCTTTTGGAGGACTTTTAGGATTAGGCGATAAATATTTCGCTATTCCTTGGCAACTATTGAATTATGACGAAAGTAATGATTGCTTCATTATCAATGTCGATAAAGAAAAATTAAAAAATGCAACGGGTTTTAATAAGGATTCATGGCCAGATTTTGCAGACAAAGAGTGGAATACGACGCTTTATAATTATTACGATCTCAAATATTAATCATTCGATTAAATAGTCTCTGTCACAGGAGACTATTTTTATATTCACAGTGAAAGGAGGATTGTCATGCCACGCGGAGATAAATCATCTTATTCATCCAAACAAAAAAGACAAGCAAAACATATTGAAGATTCAGAACTCAAGCAAGGACGATCAAAAAAAGTTGCGCAAAGAATCGGCTGGGCTACCGTTAATAAACAAACGGGTGGGGGATCTAAAAAGAAATCCTAGAAAAAGCGCAGTCATTTATTGGGTAGAAAAGTAATTGTCATTCATTATAAGCAGGATAGTGCTTTCCCCGAGAAGGTTGAGGGATTATTTTTTGATTCCCATAATAAACATTTTTGATATCAATCGTATTATCAATTTGCGGCAATAATGCGTTAATAAAAGCATGATGTAGTAAATATCCCATGATAGACCAAATACTAATCGAAGGATCCTCAATATTCCCGGAAATTTTTATAACCGTTGCAATCGTTTTCTGTTTTGGATTTTCTAATATTTTTGCAGCCGCATTCGCAATACCATTCATAACTACAGTAATAGGGGATGAGTTATTTTTGCTTTCACCTATTTTCAAATTTTTAAGAAAAGGTTTTGCGTATCCTTTTATGACGCCTTTTGCAGCGGCCGCCTCAGCATATAAACTGAAAGTCCCTCCAACCACATCAACGTGCGTATAATGTTTTATTAAATTTGCGATATTTTTAACAGATAATGAATTTAATTTTGCATTCATATCAAATGTAGGTACTTTAGTAAATGGATCAAATCGGCCTTGAATTTTTATATCCCCACCTCCAATAGGCGTGCTTGTTAAATTAAAATACGAAGATAATAGTTTGTGATTACCTTCCGCATCTTGCATATTTTTAATTGTAAATTCAACTTTTTTCATATAAATCGAAAAAGGAGGATTGCCTCGATAACTACGGAAATAGACTTCTCCATTATGGGCATCAAATCGATTAATATTTAATGGATATAATGATTTTACAATATCTATCCATTGCGAACTAATGGTGAGCTGTTCGTTCTTTTTGCTATCTGTCACAAAGTTAAGAATTGGTTTTTGAGTCACAATTTTTGCGACCAATTTTCCATGGAGTAATGATTTCCATTCAATTGAAAAATCAATAATTTCTGCAGAAAAATAAGGTACGGGAATTTTTTTTGTTATTTTCCATAATTGTAATTCATGCAAGGTATAACTTCCACGATAAAGATGTACATCTAGATCAGCGATCTTAACTCGATACTCAGGTATTTTATTAATTTGTTTTGTAACATAATCTAATAAAAAATAGGGCAGCGCTAGTCTGGCTAGCATCAATGTTAGAATAATAAAAATTAGAGATATCTTTAGAGCTTTCATTTAGAATTCCATTCCAGTAGAAAATCTCTTTCCTTGAAATTACAAATCAGCTTTCTAAGTATTTTTTATAACATTGAAACATATAAAACAGGTTGATTTATATCAATAATGAGAGTTGTTTGGCATGATATCCTAATTGGCGCATAGTCGTTTGGAATCTCGTATGTCACATTATAATTATTGATAGTTATAGTGTGACGGATGAGTCAAACTTAAAAATCATTTTTTCATACTAATAATATCCTCTTAATTTTTATGAAAAATCCTCTTGTTAAATTACCAAAATTCATTAATCATGTTATGATAAGATTCGGTGCAAATCTCGTCTGCATCACTTTTAGGAATGGCATCATTTTTTATAAAAGGAGTTATTTATGTTAGATTGGGTTCTTACATTTTTAGTTTTAGCTATTATAGCGGGGTTTTTAGGTTTTGGGGGAGTTGCTGTTGCTTCAGCTAGTATTGCGCAAACTATTTTCTATATCTTTATCATTTTTTTCATTGTTTCATTATTACTCAATATTATTACCAATCGACGCGATGGACTTTAATTAACGACCTTTAGGAGATAGTCATATGAACAGCAGCATGATGGATAAAGAACATCTGAAACATATTCAAGATCATATTTGTACCCACCGATGTATTTCATGGAGCGCAGTGATCATGGGTGCTCTAGTCGCTATTGCTTTTAGCTTTTTATTAAATTTATTGTGTTTAGGAATTGGAGTATCTGCTTTTCCAACCACGACCAACGGCCAAATTGTTTTCGCTGTGAGTGGATTTGTTGTTTTGATTATTTGTTCAATACTGGCAATGTTTCCCGCAGGATTTGTTGCAGGAAAATTAAGCGGAAAATGCTGTTTAAAACGTAGAGCAGGGGAGATTCATGGCATAGGTGCATGGACCGTTGCCCTCATTGTTAGCGTTTTAATGGGTGCCTCAGTCGGGAAATTTGTGAATCAGGCAAGCTATATGGTTACACGTCAACCCGTTGAGATTAAATTAACAAATTTAAGCAGCAATCAAGTTTATACAACCACACAAAGAGCAGATAATACCGAGGTAAAAGTAGATCCTGACAAAGCAGCAGATGCAGCAGCTATGGCTCTTTTTGCGACGTTTTTTATTTTCTTCATTGGTATGTTATCGGCAGCGTTTGGTGGCCGTTGTGGTATTATGTGCAATCGAAAAGAATTAGCGCATGAACATTGTGAGAAGTGTGTAACAAAATAAGATTTAAAAGGCCAAGTACTACTTGGCCTTTTTTATTTCTGAGACCAGATTATTCGTAATCAGAGTGCTTTTGATCAAATGATTTTTTGAACTCATTCATTTTTTTTCCGATGGCTTTTAACTCTACATCATCAATCATTTTTTTAACTTTAGGTAATAAATTCTTCTCTTCTTCGTTAGCATGATGAGAAACAGCATTTTTAAGCTCGAAAAGTTTTTCTTCAAAGGTTTCTTGGGATTTGATTTTTTTTATTTTAGAAATAGTTTTTGCTGCTGTTTTTTCTTCATTAATTAAGTGAGAAACAAGTGTTTTTAACTTGGTATTTTTTCTTAAAAAAGGATACCATATTTTTTGTTCCATCGTTTCATGACTTATCAAAAAAAGAGATAATTTATTAAATTCTCTTTCTAAAAAAGAAGGTTTTTTTGATTTAGTAATTTGTGATAGAAATTTTCGTATTTTAGCATGTTGATTCAAAATTAATTGAATGGCATTCATGGAAAACTCCTTTTAATTATTAAATACAAAATAAAAAGAGAAGAATCGGTTTGATTCTTCTCTTTTTTATTATATTAACGAGTCTTGTTCTTATCATTTTGCTTGTTTTTATCGCCTTGCTGATCTTTGCGATTGTTTTGATTATTACGGTCTTCACCTTCGAGAGGTTGATTGTTTCGTTTTTGATCTTCACGATGATTTGGATTGAGGGTTGCATCTTGTTCGCGTTCGGTTTTCATTTAAGACTCCTTAAAGGAAAAAATAGTAGGAGTAATTATTAAAACATAATTAAATGTTTTAGCACTTGATATATATCAATTGAATTTAGTATTAAAAAAGCTGACAGTATATTTAAGTCTTTAATTCTAAAAGTGTATTTATAGAAAAAAGCACCTGAATGTTGATATCACAGGTGCGGGAATTATTATCTCATTTTTAGTGAGGATTATTTTGGAGATTTCTTTTTGGAAGTTGGTTTCTTAGGAGCTTTCTTTCCTTTTTTTCGGGCTTTAGATAATGCGATCGCAATTGCTTGTTTTTTACTTTTTACTTTTGCGCCGCCTTTGCCACTTTTTGCAGTTCCCTTCTTTAATCGATGCATTTCATTTTTTACTTCAGTTTGGGTACCCTTACTATATTTCCTTGTTTTTTTCTTTGCGGCTGGCATAAAGTTCTCCTTTGTTTATGGAGCATATTTTTAATTTCATTAATTCTCTGATTATGTAATTTATTATAAAACTTACAAGGAATGAAATGTATGAGGGATAACCCTAAACTATCATTATCTTAATTTTCTTTTTCAAATCCAAATATACTTCGACCGCCATATAAAGCTGAAACATTTTTTTCATGAGCGATTATGTCTTCTGTTGCAGGGCCTCTGATCACTTGATTTTCTAATTCACGAGCTTGTTTATCGAGTCGTTTAATCGCATCCAGTTTTTCACTTTTGCCGAGTTGTGCTAGTTGAACCGCCGTTTTTAATACACGAATTGTTTCATCATAAACTTTAATCGGAACAGGAAAAGGATGACGGTCCTTTCCACCGTGCGCTAAAGAAAATCGAGCAGGATCGCTAAACCGAAAAGGAGCCCCATGAATCACTTCGGCCACGAGAGCAAGTGCAAAGATTGTTCTAGGACCCACGTTCGGTGTAAGAAGAAGTTCTGAGAAATCAGAGGGTCCGCGATCAATTGCTGCTGCAATATTTCCTAGTAATCGACGAGAAGAGACATCTTTGGCTCTGACATCATGATGTGTAGGCATCTCTAAACAGGGGAGTAAGGTTTGTTTTCCTTTGATGGAAGGTTTTAAAAAATGGCGTTCGTGTTTTGTGACTTCTGCTACAATACGTTCGGGAGAAAGTTTTTTTAAAATCTCAATTTGAATTGATCGGGATAAATGAGCTTTTTGATCGGTCAAGTTAATAATATTGCCTTGTGAGCGTCCCTCTATCGCCGCATGAGGTGATTCAATAAAATTCTCTAAACCTTCCGATAACCAATGATATCGCCGCGCTTGTTTGTTTAGCGTATTCATACCTTGTTGTATGACTGCCCATTTTCCATTATCCGTCACAATAAAACCATGTAAATAGAGGCTAAATCCATCTTGAATAGCAGCGCTATCGACTTTAGCAATAAGACGGCTCGATTGTGCAAGCTCTTCGCCATTAAAACCCACTTGCGATCCTATCCTGATTAATTCATGCGGCGTATTTCGAGAGTATTTTCCTCTGCCGCCACAAACATGAACGCCTAACTCTTTGGAAAGTGGCATTAATCCTCGTTTAAGAGCCCCTAGAACGCTTGTTGTAATACCAGAGGAATGCCAATCCATGCCCATGACTGCCCCAAAAGATTGAAACCAGAAAGGGTTAGCCAAACGTCGAAGAAACTCATCACGACCGTAATGATAAATAATCGCTTTGCTTATAATCCCGCCTAATTGACTCATTCGCTGAGATAGCCATAAAGGAACACGACCATAATGCAAAGGAAGATGGGCAATACCTGTTTTGTTTATCATCATTTCCTCGAATATTATTAAAATGTTGATTATAGCACATTATTCAAGTTTGTTAATTGCCGAATAAATGAAAAATATCTGTTTGCGATCATTGGAAAATTATTTTAAATTAAAATTTGAAAAATTAATGAAGTTAATCACAAGGAGGTTAGCTGTGCGTTATTTAAAAAATATTTGTTTAATTTGTATTCTAGTTTTTACTCTTCCTTGTTCAAATATTCTTTATGCTGATACGAATATGATAAATAACGCTTATGCGAGCAATGGAAATCCTGGGCATGGGTTTGGTAAGGGATCAAGCCATGGTGTTGGAAAAAATAATCCAGGACATCAAGGAAATCCTCATCAAAAAAATATGAAGCAGGCTTCTAAAACAAATAAGGCGCGTTTATCTGATCAGGATGCGGCAGTGATCACAAAATATTATTCAGCGAACCCCTTTCCTGTCTCTACGCTGCCTCCCGGTATTGCAAAGAACTTAGCTCGCGGAAAGCCATTGCCCCCCGGCATTGCAAAAGTATTTTTACCTTCTGATTTAACTTCAAAGTTACCAGCATACCCAGGCTATGAATATCTCGCAGTCGATAAAGATGTGGTTTTAATGAATACTACAACGAATACGATCGCAGATATTTTGACGAACGTGCTGAAATAATTTGAGCGCAAATCACTACTAAAAATAATTAAAAAAGTAAACGCTGTCAAGGCCACTAAACCGTGGCCTATAGCCATCCATTACTTCAATATTTTCGGAGAGAGCAGGGTAAGCGTTTGATCTTACGCTTATCGTTTCCCATAAAGAGGTGGTATCCATATCAATCTCTTTGATAATTCGGATAATTCAAGAAGCAATAAAACTTTGCTTTTTTTGATCTTTATCCAAAGAGTAATCTAACCTTCCTAATTTTTCAAGAGCAGCCAAATCAATGACTGTCATTTTTTTATTTTCTATTTTTAATACTTGCAAACGTTGAAGATTTTTAAACATGCGATTAACAGTTTCATGACTAATCCCCAGATAATTACTAATATCAAGTTGTGACATAAATAATGGAATATTATCGAGTGAAATGTTTCTCTCAAGCATTCTATAAATAATGTTTAATAGGAAATCACAAATTCGCTCTTCCGCGGTGACCCCCATTTTGACACTGCGATCATTACGCATTTTATAGCCTGTAATATTGATAAATCTTTTTAAAATAGCTTCACTTTCTTGCATTAATTTACATAAATCATCCAGAGGTATTACACAAAGCTCTGAGTATTCAAGTCCTACGACTGATAGCATATGTTTATTGTCAGAAACGGATTCAAGTCCCACTAAATCACCAGGAAAATAAAAATTAGTAACACATTCATTTCCATTACCATCAATCCAATATTCTTTACAACTTCCTTTATACACTGCATATATCGTTTTTGTTGTCTCGTGTGAATAATAAAGATGATCATTTTTATGCACAATCATCATTTTTTGAATAATCCGATCTAAGGTTGCAATTTGTGACTTATCCATAAATTTGCTAGGTAGACATAAATGACGAGAAGGACAAGCTGCACATGTGGCATTCATTGCAGTTCGTGATTTTATTAACTTGTTTGGCATAGATTCCCTTTTATTAAATTACTCCTATCAGCTAATTCTTTGATAAAATTTCCTTAAGCATTTCAAGATCCGGAGGTTTTGCTAAATGTAAATCAAATCCGGCTGCCGACGACTTTTCTATATCTGTCGGTTGGGCATAACCGGATAGTGCAATTAGATAAGATTTATTTAAGTTGATATCAGATTTAAGAATAGTAGCAACCTCATATCCATTGATCGTAGGCAGGCCAATATCACATAAAATAAAATCAGGTTGTAGTTGTCGTGCTTTTTGAATGCCATCAAAACTATTATTGGATGTATGAACGACATACCCGAAAGTTTTAAGCACCATGGACAAACTTTCTATCACAGAAAGATTATCATCAATGATAAGAATACTACGATGATGAAGAGAAACTGGATCGTGTGAATCAATTTTTAAAACAGAAGAACCTAATATATTGATTGACTCATCTAAGGGAAGTCTTATTGTGAACTTTGTACCTTTATTGAGTCCTTCACTTACGATACTTACTTCTCCTCCATGAAGCTTTACGAACTCGTCCACAAGAACTAATCCTAGTCCTAAGCCGCCTTTCGTTCTATCCAAAGATCGATCAGCTTGCATAAAGGGTTTAAATAAATGCTCGATTAAATCAGCCTCTATGCCTACACCGTCATCACTCACTACAATGACAGCTTGATTTTTTTGTTTGTCTAGATGAAGGAGCACTTGAATGGTTTGTCCTGGCAATGAAAACTTTGCCGCATTATGTAATACATTACCAATGGCTTGTGTAATTCGTATGGGATCGACATTAACCAAAAGAGGTTTATAGAAAAAAATCGTATTTATTTTTATTTCCAGGGATTCAAAGAGCGAATAATTATCTTCTATAGAACGAAAAACAAGCTCATTGATATCTATGAGTTGTTTTTGAAACTGAATTTTATTTTGTGTGATAGAGGTAATGTCTAATAAGTCATCCGTTATTCGAATCATTTTTTTTAATTGTCTATCCATAGTGGCTCGAGTACGTTCTATTGAATCTTGCTCAAGCGCTGAGTGAGCCAGCAGAAAACAGCAATTGGAAAGTGAAGTTAAAGGATTTCGAAGCTCGTGAGATAGTGTTGATAAAAAAATATTTTTACGACGATCTTCTTCATGCAGCATATCGATCAATCTAGCACGTTCCTGCATCCATTGTTCTTTTTCGATAATATCTGCTAATAATCGAGAAATCAGATCTAATCTTTGTAAATCACGATATTGGGGTGTATAGGTTGTTCTATAATGAGTAGTTAGCATTCCTAATAATTTTCCAGAACGACTTTTTAAAATTGTTGTTTGTACTGCTCGTATTCCTTCTATCAATAAAGGTTCTAAATCGGGAGTTCCTACAAAAATAGAACTTTTTTTTATATCTTCAACAATCACACGTTCATTTGATTTTAAAGCAGTTCCAGAAGATCCTTTTCCATAAGGACATTCCGCAAAATGGTCTAGGAAAGGCTGTGAAAAGCCACGTGAGGCGACAAGTTCTAACACGCCGGATTTTTCATCGAAAAATTGTATCGTTCCCTTGTCTGCATGGGTAATTGAAATCGCCGCATCTATTGTTTCTAAAAGAACGGAGTAAATGCTTCCGTCTTGCATGGAATCGGTTGCAATTTTATGCAAGCGAGTCATTGTATTAAGTTCATCAAGTAATATTCTTCGCTGTCTTCTTAATTCCATTTGAGTTCTAATACGAGTAATTAATTCGAGCTCAGAAAATGGTTGTAAAAGGAGATCATCAATATAAGACTGTATTTTTTTAATCCGTGATTCACTTTCTGCATCTGTTAAAATGATAATGGGTACTCCATCTGTTATCTTTTTTAAATCAAAAACAGATTGAGAGCAATCAAATATTTTTAAGTCAGCTATTATTATATCAATTTTTATATTTTTTTTAACTAGCTCATAGGCATCATTATAATTACTAACAATTTTTATTTCCCAATATTTTTGTAAAATATTCGTGAAAGAAGTGCATTTATCGATATTATTGTGAATAAGTAAAATTTTATAATCTAGAGACAATGTCCTTTCCTCTTTTTCAAAACTTGTTACATTGGATGGACTCAGCATTTTCTTCTCTAACTTATTTGATAATATTTTTTAATTAATTGCGCCACATTCTTTGCCTGAAATTTATCCATAATGCGTGAACGATGGGCTTCAATCGTAGAAATAGATATGTTAAGATCACTCGCAATTTCTTTATTATATTTTTCTGCGATAATTAAATTCATTATTTCTTGCTCACGCGGCGTAAGCAAAATTGCTCTATTAGAAATTCCGTGTGCGTGAGAAGTTTGATTAATATATTTGACGACAGTTTCTAATAAACGTTTATCATCAAATGGCTTGACAAAAAATTCAATGGCTCCGGCTTTGATTGCTCTGACTGCCATCGGAATATCAGCATAACCGGAAATCATTATAATAGGTAATGTATTATTTAAAATCTTAAGTTTATCTAATACCTCTAAACCTGTGATAGAAGGCATTCTAATATCAAGAATAATGCAGCCGGATAATGAGCGGTTATAGATATTTAAAAAATTCACCGGATTTTCATAAATCGCAACTTTGAGCTCGATTGACTCAAATAACCATCGCAAAGCTTTGCATATTTCTAAATCATCATCAATGATATGAATCATGGCGTCTTTTTTATTCATAGTAAGGAATCTGTCAGTGTGAGTGCCAGTAAATGTTTTAGTTCATGAATTTTATGTCCCAACTTGACAGAGTGTTCTTTTACAGTATTTAAAATATCAAGAAGTTCGACATTTTCTTCTTTATTTTCAGAAAGACGATAAATACAGCCAATAATGTAGGTATGAATAATAGTAATGGGTTGTATTAAATCGTGAATTAACTCTGAAATGACTTTATCTCTTGACTCCAATTGATTTAATTTACATAAATTACAGGTTCGATCTATTTTATGCATTCTTATTTCCTCACTCGTAGAATAATTATTAACCGTATTTATAAATCTATTAATGAATACCATTCTAGGAAAGTATTTTTTTGTTATTCCCTACCAAATCCTCAACAAAATCATATATGTACATATTATGCGCATCATTAAAGCATAAAAAAAATCAAATAGCTAGCTAAGGAAAACCATACCTCTTTTCATTTTTTAATCACATACATTAAGTCGGATCCTGATGTTTACCAGTAAAAAGTTTTTTTGATTTATAAGAGAGAAGCAGGATGAAATTAACCGTTAACAACTTTACCGCCGTTTACATGCAAAATTTGTCCAGTGACAAAACTCGAATCAATATCACTTGCTAAGTAAACATAAGCAGGCGCAACTTCGAAAGGTTCTCCCGCTCTTTTCATGGGAGTTTGACTTCCAAATTCTGAAACCTTTTTCGGATCAAAACTTGCAGGAACCAAAGGTGTCCAAATAGGACCGGGCGCCACACCATTGACACGGATTTTTTTATCCACTAAGGATTGAGATAAGGCGCGAGTAAAGCCTAAAGCAGCCGCTTTGGTTGCGCTATAATCTAGCAATAACGGATTTCCTTCATAGGCAACGATTGAGACCGTATTAATAATACAAGAATTTTCTGGCAAGTGTTTTAATGCTTCTCTCGTTAAATAGAACATCGAAAAAACATTCACTTTAAAAATTTTTTCAAGAGCATCGTCAGAGACATCTTGAAGAGTATCCGTTTGATACTGTTCCCCCGCATGATTTACTAAAATATCAATTTTCTTAAATTCACTCATGGTTTTTTTTATTATTTTTTTACAATGTGCGCTTTTGCTGATATCACCAGGGATAAGAAGACATTTTTTTCCCAATGATTCTACGTATTTTTTTGTGACAGCGGCATCCTTATGCTCATTTAAATAAGAACAGACAATATTTGCACCCTCTTTTGCAAACAATATAGCAACTGCTCTACCAATACCGCTATCGGCGCCTGTAATAATGGCTACTTTATTTTTCAATTTACCGCTGCCTTTATAATGAGGATTATCAAATTTTGGCTGAGGCTGCATTTTTGCTTCAGAACCAGGTAGTTTTTGCTGTTGTTTTTTTCGTAATTTTACGGGCATAAGTAGATCCTTTTCTGTTGTCTTTTATTCTAGTTATTTTTTTGTTTTATGGATTGATATACGTCAATAGTAGATAAACGTATCTGTATTAAACTTACTTTTATCTGAATAAAATATTTCCTGATTTGCATATCTTTTAAAATGAGCTCTTCACGAGCAAGTATTTTAAGAAAAAAATGAATATCTCATTCGAGGTGTTGTGGCACATACTATTTCTATGTCGATCGAATTAAAAGGGTATTCCTTACAACAAGCTTGTCATGAAGTGATTTTATAAGTAAAAATTATCCTCATCGTGCGGGACCCGGGTTTTGATCATCTTTTTGATTAAACACAGTATCATTTGCACTTGAGGCCGAACTAATATTTTTTTTGCCAAAGATTCCTTCAAATACAAGACTTCTCTTCGCATATAATTTAGAAAATACTTGGATCATAATCATCACTGCCAAGGTTTTTATGATCAAACTTAAATCCGTATCATTTCCTGATGCATAGAGTAAACTACTTGTTGCAAGAGCTAACCCCGCGTTTTTTGTTAAGGTAGATTTAATCGCAGTTTTTTGAGAAGGTGTTGTCGTAGGTTTAGATTCTGGATGTAAGTCAGATGATGCTAAAGTCTCATTTTTACTTTCTTCCTCCGCTTCTGAGCTCATCGAGCGTATAAATCGACTCACATCTCGTAATGGGGCAGAAACTTTAACAAACCCATTTATCTGATCCCATCGTCTTTCACGCAAATTGATAGCATGCTGGACCGCTTTAAGGTCGGTATATAATTTTTCGATAGTTTGCGGGTCTACGATAGCTGAAGATAAAGGTAATGTCACCGCTAAATGAGATTTAATGATATTTTTTTCATAATCATCCAGATTATCCTGAAAATCATGAAGTGTTTGATATACTTTTTGCAGATCCTCACGGGCAGATTCTTGCCGATATATATTACTTAGATAAGCGCTATGATTAACATCATAGACTAAGCGTCCACTACTATCGACGATCTTTTCAAATTTTTGATTGATCTCGGCACCTTTTTTGATGATTTCCTCTCTTTCTTGAGCTTGACTCGCTGTATGCTCCAAAATTTCAAAATAGCCTTCTGGAAGCATATCTGCAGGTTTTGTTTTACCCTGATAATGACGAAGTATTCCATCTGATTCTGTAACAAAGACTAATGAATGAGTTTCGGATGATTGGGGGATAAATGTTCTCAGAACAAGCTCAGGGAATTCTTTTGATAAAAGATCAGAAAGTGCTTTAAGGAATGAAGGTTTTTGATCATATTCAATCCCTAAATTACACGCCAATAAATCTAATTTTTTAATATGAGGAAGTTTACGCAAAATCGGAGCCAATTCTTGATAAAATTCAGAAGCTGTATAGATTCGATCTTCCGAAGCTATAACAGGTCCTTCATGTTCCACCGATAAATCCCCATGCCCATTGATGATCAAATGATCTGCTCCTTGCAATCCCTGAATAACCGAGCGATCTAGAGGAGAGCTCGATTGAAGGAAGTGATAAAAAGCGGCAAAGTCATAATAACGTTGGCCTTCTGTTTCTAAATTTGTAGAAAGCATTCTATTTTTGAGAGGATGATCGGAAAGCATGGACAAGAGAATGCGGGGCATAATTTCTCCTTTTTCTCCGAAAAACTTATTTTTGTTGTCCTTAAATTATAGCAAAAAGTGCTTATATTTTCCATTTTATAACCTCTCAAATGTTATTGTTTATGATAAAATAGCCGCGATAACTATATGAAAATAAATCACATTCACAACGAGGAAAAACACCATGTTAAAAACTGCAGAACAAAATTCATTACAAGATTTAATGGATGATTTTTTGTTGGATCCCAGTATCGATCACACTCAAACGATTACTTCTGCTTTGTCTTATTTAAGACAGGGGAAAGTGTTACTGGAACAAAAGCTTTTTCGAGAAGCTTTAATCGATTTCAATAAGGCTTGGCCCCTACTGACCAAAGTTCAGAGTGAACTTATTTGGCTCGGAGAGTGTTATGAAGGAATTGCCGACATTTATTTGGATGGTTCTTTAGAAGATATCTTCTCTGAAGCAGAACTAAAAAATGAGAATGATCATGAGTATCTGTATCAACGCAAATTTGATACTGCCATTGATTGTTATAAAAAAGCATTGCGGCATTACAATGAAAAGGAACGTTCATCTGATGAAAAAAATGCTTATACCATGAAAATTTACACTCAGCTTATTAAAATATATGAGTTACAGGACAACTGGGAAAAAGCACTTAAATATGCTTTAAAGAATCTCGAAATAAGTAAAAGAATACATGCTGATCATCCTCGTCTTTTAGCGAACAGTTTACAAAAAGTAGGGGAGTGTAATTTTTTAAATGGTCGCTCTAATCTGGCGCTTATTTATTATCTTGAGGCAAAAAAATATTATGTACAAGGCAGAAATCAAGCTGAAATTCTCAATTCACAGACTGTTATCCAAAAATTAAAGGATAGAATGAATGCCGAATTTCAAAGTTTACAAAAGCAACTATCCGGTCAGTTTGCAAAACTGTTTGATCAAGTCAATTCGACGAAAGAACAAAAAGAGGAAGTAACGACTGTTGTGCATTTCAATAAATCACCGGAAACATCTCCGCTTGCTCAAGGTACGGTATTTAATAGACCGCGGCTAGAGTCACCGAAGAACTCCGACAACAAAACTAAAACACTTTCCCAATCGCCTTCTTAGGTTTGCATAAATCACCGTCATTGCGAGTTGAGTTATCCCCACGAATTTTGCTTAGAAATTCCCCTCTCCCGCACTCAAATCGTTGTTCTTGTATCATTTCGTGGGCGGGAGAGGGGAATTTCTAAGCAAAATTCGTGGGGTAACTGAAATTGCAAGCGATAGCAGCGCAATTCATCTTCAAGCAAAGCTTAGAACGCTAGAACAGCTTTGCTTTCGCGTCGCTCGCAACGATGGCGGTGAGCATTACAACAATGCGCCGTTGCAGTGATAACACAACAAACTGCTTAAACGCGATCGTGCATATCCACAAACTTCCTTTCCGTAGGACCGGTATAAAGCTGTCTAGGACGGCCCAAACGGTAAGGGCTGCTGATCATTTCGTTCCAATGCGCGGTCCAGCCGATGGTTCTTGCTAATGCAAAAATAACCGTGAACATATTTGTTGGAATTCCAATAGCACTTAAGGTGATGCCTGAATAAAAATCCACATTAGGATAGAGTTTTCGTTTAACAAAATAATCATCTTCCAAGGCAATACGCTCTAATTCCATCGCAAGCTTGAAGAAAGGATCATTTCGTAAACCAACGGCTTCAAGGACCTCGTAGCAAGTTTGACGCATGACTTTTGCGCGAGGATCATAATTTTTATAAACACGATGACCAAATCCCATCAAACGGAAAGGATCATTAGGATCTTTCGCGCGTTCAATGTATTTACCAATTTGTGAAATATCCCCAATTTCATGCAACATATTTAAGGCTGCCTCATTTGCACCGCCATGCGCAGGTCCCCATAAGGCCGCAATACCTGCGGAAATACAAACAAAAGGATTAGCACCGGTCGAACCGGCTAAACGTACGGTGGAGGTTGAGGCATTTTGTTCATGATCAGCATGCAAGATAAAAATCTTATCTAGTGCTCTTACTAAAACGGGATCTGGGGTAATTTCTTCACATGGCGTACCAAACATCATATGGAGGAAATTTTCTGCATAAGACATGTGATTTTGCGGCGGCATAAAAGGCTGGCCAATGGAATACTTATAACACATAGCGGCAATGGTCGGCATTTTAGCAATTAAGCGCAAAGCGGAGCTTGCGCGATGTTCTGGGTTTTTAATGTCCAAAGAATCGTGATAAAAAGCGGACAAAGCGCCCACCACGCCCACCATAATGGCCATGGGATGCGCATCACGTCGAAATCCGTTAAAGAAATTACGAATTTGCTCATGCACCATCGTATGACGATTTATCATTTTGCAGAATTCTTTATAATGGGAGGCGTCCGGTAATTCGCCGTTCAGCAATAGATAGCAAACTTCAAGAAAATTGGATTTTGTCGCTAATTGATCAATCGGATAACCGCGATATAACAAAACACCTGCATCACCATCGATAAAGGTAATTTTAGACTCACAAGCTGCGGTGGATAAAAAGCCAGGATCATAGGTAAAATACCCTGTTTTTACTAATGAACTGACATCAATGACCTCAGGGCCCAGTGTGCCAGAAAGAACATCAAATTCTGCCGTTATATCTCCCACGCTTAATTGCGCTTTTTTGTCACCCATTTAAATCTCTCCATGCTTCATTTTGTTTTAATGGAATCATAGGCGTCTTGGCTTGTTTTAGCAATTCATTCTCCAGGAATATTTTTATTGAGAAGTTTGCTTTGCCTACCTTGCCTGGATATAATCTCCATTTTTGAGACTGTTAAAGGGAACATTGTCGTCGTGATTAAACAAAGACCAAAAAACCTCAATTTATTGACTATTCGATTTCCTGTACCTGCAATTGTATCTATTCTGCACCGCATCTCAGGCGTCATTTTATATTTACTGATTCCATTGATACTATGGGCGCTCTCATTATCACTTTCATCACCCGATGATTTTGATACATTGCATCAATTTTTATCATCACCGCTTATGAAGCTTCTGATGTGGGGCTTTTTATCCGCTTTTATTTATCATTTCTTTGCTGGAATTCGTCACTTGTTAATGGATATCCATATAGGGGATGAATTAAAAAGCGGCCGTTTGTCTGCGCAAATAACGATCGTTCTTAGTGCTGTATTTATTTTATTGGCAGGAATTTGGCTATGGTAAAATCTGTTTTAGGCGTTAATCATCAAGGATTGACGGATTGGTTAGTGCAGCGTGTCAGTGCGATCGTAATGACCGTTTACAGCTTGGGACTCATTTCTTATCTCGTCATGACGCAAGATATAGACTATACCCGTTGGCATGCTTTATTTTCTCATG
Source organism: Gammaproteobacteria bacterium (assembly GCA_014132595.1). Classification (GTDB taxonomy): domain Bacteria; phylum Pseudomonadota; class Gammaproteobacteria; order DSM-16500; family DSM-16500; genus UBA4722. The sequence goes on from BMAG01000055.1 coordinate 46,336, forward strand.
GATGGATGAAGCTTGCGACCATCCTATTCATCGTCTCGCTCCTGTTTCATGCCTGGGTTGGCATGTGGACAGTCTTCACTGATTACATTAAGCCATTTGTATTACGCTTTATTTTACAAGTCCTTTTGTTTTTGAGCTTGGTGAGTTTCTTTTTTGCTTCACTAATGATTTTATGGGGTGTTTAGGCAATGAATTTAGCAACACAACAATTTGATGCCATCATCGTCGGTGGTGGTGGGGCTGGTTTGCGCGCCTCTTTAGAGCTGGCACAATCCGGTTTAAATGTCGCTGTGATTTCAAAAGTATTTCCAACCCGTTCACACACGGTTTCAGCACAAGGCGGAATTAATGCTGCCTTGGGTAATACGGACGGCAGTGATGATTGGCGCTGGCATATGTTTGATACTGTCATGGGATCAGACTTCCTGGGCGATCAGGATGCGATCGAGTATATGTGCAAAAATGCACCGCAAACAATTTATGAATTAGAACATATGGGTTTGCCTTTTTCTCGTTTGGATGATGGTAAAATTTATCAACGCGCCTTCGGCGGTCAAACTCGTAATTATGGTAAAGAACTCGTTCATCGTACCTGTTGTGCAGCAGATCGTACGGGCCATGCAATGCTGCATACTTTATATCAGCAAAATATTGCAGCCGGCGCTCGATTTTTCAATGAATGGTTTGCTGTGGATCTCGTTAAAACAGAAAAGGGTATTGCAGGCGTCATTGTTCTTAATATTGAATCCGGTCAAGTTGTTTTCATGCAAGCTCGCGCAACGATTTTAGCAACCGGCGGTGCTGGACGTATCTTTCAATCAACAACGAATGCGCATATCAATACGGGTGATGGTTTCGGCATGGTATTACGTGCAGGCCTGCCTTTACAAGATATGGAATTTTGGCAATTTCATCCGACCGGTATTGCTGGTGCAGGTGTATTAATCACTGAAGGCAGCCGCGGTGAGGGTGGTTATCTCATCAATAAAAATGGTGAGCGTTATATGGAACGTTATGCGCCGCACTTAAAAGATCTTTCTTGCCGTGATGTGGTGGCACGCTCCTCCATGATTGAAATTCGTGAAGGACGCGGCTGTGGTCCTAAAGGAGATTATGTTTTATTAAAGCTGGATCATCTGGGTGAAGATGTTATTAATAAACGATTACCAGGTATTCGTGAACTTTCTATCACATTTGCAGGTGTTGATCCGCTAAAAAATCCTATTCCTGTGATCCCGACTTGTCATTATCTCATGGGCGGCATTCCTACGAATATCCATGCGCAAGTTTTAACGGTAAAAAATGGAGAGGATCATATCGTTGAAGGTCTTTATGCTGCGGGTGAATGTGCTTGTGTCTCTGTGCATGGCGCTAATCGATTAGGCGCTAATTCACTTTTAGATATTGTTGTATTTGGTCGCGCCGCAGGTCTTCATGTGCAACAAAGCGTACGTGAAGGTTTGGGATATCGCACGGCATCGCCTTCTGATATCGAAGCAGCCATGGCGGGGCTCGAACGCTGGAATCGAAATCAAAATGGTGAAAGTGTTGATACTATTCGTACCGAGTTGCAACAAGTCATGCAAAATGATTTTGGTGTTTTCCGTACCGCTGAACACATGAGTGAAGGATTTAAAAAATTAGAAAAATTACAGGAACGTTTAAAATCAGCGTCAATCAAAGATAAAAGCCAATGTTTCAATACAAGCCGTATTGAAGCATTGGAATTAGATAATTTAATGGCAACGGCGATTGCAACTGCCTATCTTGCGAATGAGCGCACTGAAAGCCGCGGCGCGCACGCAAGATATGATTATCCAGAACGTGACGATGAGCATTGGTTAAAACATTCCATGTATTTTAGCGATGGGAAAATTGATTTTCGTCCCGTTAACATGAAACCACACGAAGTGAAGCCGATTGAATTAAGGGAAAGAGAATAAAAATTTCTATAAAAGGGGTATTGTGATGCGTTTTTCAATTTATCGTTATAATCCAGAAGCAGATAAGAAACCTTATATGCAAGATTATGATTTGGATACCACGGCTAATAATTGCTATATGGTATTAGATGCATTACTTGCCATTAAAAATACCATGGATGACACATTAACATTGCGCCGCTCTTGCCGCGAAGGTGTATGCGGCTCCGATGGCATGAATATCAATGGCAAAAACGGACTCGCCTGCACGACTCATTTATCGACCTTGCAAGAGCCTATTGTCATTCGTCCTTTGCCTGGGTTACCGGTATTACGCGACTTAGTCGTCGATATGAAGCAATTTTATCAGCAATATGAAAAAGTAAAACCCTATCTGCAAAACTCCGATCCTGCTCCAGCCAAAGAACGTTTACAGTCTCCTGAAGAGCGCGCTAAATTAGATGGCTTATATGAATGTATTTTATGCGCATGCTGCACAAGTTCTTGCCCGTCGTTTTGGTGGAATCCAGAAAAATTTGTAGGTCCTGCGGGTTTATTACAAGCGTATCGTTTTGTGGCTGATTCACGTGATACAGCGACGAATGAACGTTTGGCAGATTTAACAGATCCTTTTAGCCTATTTCGCTGCCGCGGCATTATGAATTGCGTCGATGTTTGTCCTAAAGGTTTAAATCCAACAAAAGCCATTAACCAACTTAAAGAACTGATGCTAGAAGAGGCTGTATAACAATGATAAAGCAGCAAAAATCAATGAAAGAACAGTGGGATGATTCTTATCTTTCTGGCGAAAACGATGCTTACTTAGAACATTTATATGAAACTTACCTTAAAACGCCTGAGGGTGTCGCACCTGAATGGCAAGCGTATTTTAAAAAAATAGCTCAATCAACCGATGTCGCACATTCCGAAATTCGTGATTATTTTGCAAATCTCGCTCGATCTCCTCAGTCAATACACTCAGGACAAAATGCTGATCTTTTTTATCAAATGCAGCAGGAAAAAGTGGTGGAGCTGATTTCTGCTTACCGCAGCTTAGGCCATTTACAAGCCAATATTGACCCTCTGGGTTTGTATCGCGGTATTGATAATCCTACGCTCAAATTAAATTATTATGGTTTTACCGATGCTGATTTAAATACCGAATTTGATGTCAGTTCTTTTAATGTTTTACAAAAAACGACAGCGACATTAAAAGAAATTTATGATGCGTTGCGTAAAATCTATTGCGGCAATATTGGTATTGAGTATACGCATATTTTACAGCTTGAAGAAGTGGACTGGATCCAAAGACGCATGGAAAAAGAATGGAACCATTTCACACTAACTAAAGAACAAAAGTTACGTATTTTAGATCGTTTGATTGTGGCCGATGGGTTAGAAAAATATTTAGGTTTTAAATACGTCGGTCAAAAAAGATTTTCGCTGGAAGGCGGCGATAGTTTAATTCCTATGTTAGATGGCATTGTCAATCGCGGTGCTGAAACAGGGCTTAAAGAAATTGTCATTGGTATGGCCCATCGCGGTCGTATGAATGTACTTGTCAATGTTCTTGGAAAAGAACCCGAAAAAATTTATGCAGGATTTGAAGGAAAAGGCATTGATGAATCAAGCTCCGGCGATGTTAAATATCACTTAGGTTTTTCAGCCAATGTCAACACAGCTTATGGACAAATCCATCTTGCTTTAGCATTTAATCCTTCGCACCTAGAAATTATATCCCCCGTTGTACAAGGGTCTGTACGCTCCAGACAACGACGCAGAAAAGATATTGATCGCAAATTTGTAATGCCTATTCAAATTCATGGTGATGCGGCCTTCGCAGGACAAGGTGTTGTCATGGAAACCTTTGCCACTTCACAAGCACGCTGGTTTTGGGTGGGCGGCTCTATTCATATTGTCATTAATAATCAAGTCGGTTTTACAATTAGCGATCCTCGCGATTCACGCTCTGGCTTGTATTGCACGGATATTGCAAAAATGGTGCAAGCACCGATATTACATGTGAATGGCAATGATCCTGAGGCTGTCTTCTTTGCAGCGGAACTTGCGGCTGATTATCGTACGAAATTTAAAAAAGACATTGTGATTGATTTGGTTTGTTATAGACGTCATGGACATAATGAAGCCGATGAACCTTCAGCAACTCAACCCCTCATGTATAAAATCATTAAATCCATGCCCGCTCCTTGTACGCTTTATGCAGCGAAACTCGTTACAGAAGGCGTGATTGATAGCAAGACTGAGCAACAACTTGCAGATGCTTACAGAAAAAAAATGGATGAAGGCAAAAGTGTTGTTGATTTAGCACCGAATGGCGGGGACTATGAATTTACCAATGCATGGGAGCCTTTTATCGGTCAAGTATGGACTGCTCCTGCAAAAACAGCCGTTCCTTTGCAAAAAATCAAGGAACTAGCAAAACAACTTGAAAAATTACCTCAAGGTTTTGTTGTGCAGCCGCAAGTTAAAAAAATGCTGGAAGCTCGTCAAAAGATGACAGAAGGTGAATTGCCGCTTAACTGGGGTTATGCAGAAACATTAGCCTATGCCACTTTGCTGGATGAAGGTTATCCTATTCGTCTTTGCGGTCAGGATGCATGCCGCGGTACATTTGCACATCGCCATGCGGTATTACATGATCAAAATACCGATGAAATTTATATTCCATTGAGCCATCTCAAGCCCAATCAAGTTCAAATTAATATTGTCGATTCTTTATTATCAGAAGAAGCGGTATTGGCCTTTGAATATGGTTATTCTTCAGCAGAACCCAATAATCTTGTGATTTGGGAAGCACAGTTTGGTGATTTTGCGAATGGTGCACAAGTTGTTATTGATCAATTTATTAGTTCTGCAGAGCAAAAGTGGGGACGTTTAAGCGGACTCGTGATGCTATTGCCGCATGGTTATGAAGGACAAGGCCCTGAACATTCGTCTGCGCGTTTAGAACGATATTTACAATTGTGCGCAGAGAATAATATGCAAGTATGCGTTCCAACCACACCTTCTCAGATATTCCATTTACTGCGACGACAACTGATTAGAGCTTATCGTAAGCCCTTAATTGTGATGACTCCGAAAAGTCTTTTACGTGCTGAATTAGCTGTCTCAAGTTTAGAGGATTTAAGTCAGGGCGAATTTGAGTTAGTGATTCCGGAAATGGATGAAATAAATGCGAAGAAAGTCGATCGAGTGATTCTTTGCTGTGGTAAGGTTTATTATGATTTACTTAAAAAACGACGTGACAGCAAATTAGATAACATTGCAATCCTTCGTGTAGAACAGCTTTATCCTTTCCCGGAAGCCAAACTGAAAGAAATATTAAAGCCTTATGAACATGTGAAAAACTTCGTATGGTGTCAGGAAGAACCGATGAATCAAGGCGCGTGGTATAGCTCGCAGCATAATTTGCGTGCATGCCTTGATGAGAAAAAACAAACACTCAGTTATGCAGGACGATCTGCTTCAGCATCCCCTGCTGTGGGTTATGCATCCGTGCATCTTAAACAACAAGAAGCCTTGGTTAACCAAGCTTTAGGAATCAAATAAAAAATGAATAATTATAAGGTGTGGCTCATGCAATGCATTGGCTATAACTTTTTTTCATAAAGGAAAACAATCATGACAATAGAAGTAAAAGTTCCCATGTTGCCTGAGTCCATTGCTGATGCAACGATCTCAACTTGGCATAAAAAAGTGGGTGACGCGGTATCGCGTGATGAAAATTTAATGGATCTGGAAACAGATAAAGTAATGCTTGAAGTTCCTGCGCCAGTGGATGGTGTTTTAAAAGAAATTGTTAAGAAAACAGGGGATACCGTTAAAGCAAATGAAGTGGTCGCAATCATTGAAGAAGGTGCCGCATCCAAACCATCTGCTGAAACCGCTAAAACACCTGCTAAATCGGCAGAGCCTGCAGCACCTGTGGAAGCTTCAAAACCTGCGCAAACTAAAACAGCTTCTGCAGATTTGAGTCCTGCTGTACGTCGTGTCGTTGCTGAACATGATATTGATGTTTCAAATGTTCAAGGCACCGGCAAAGGCGGCCGCATTACAAAAGAAAACGCGCTCGCTGCGATGAATTCAACCACAGGACGTGCAGAAAAACGAGTACCCATGACCCGCATGCGTGCACGTATTGCAGAACGTTTACTTGAAGTGTCTCAGACCACTGCCATGTTAACAACGTTTAACGAAATTAATTTACACGAAGTCATTGAGTTACGTAATAAATATAAAGATAAATTTGAAAAAACTCACCAAACACGTTTAGGTTTCATGTCATTTTTTGTAAAAGCAGCGGTGGAAGCATTGAAACGTTTCCCTGCGGTGAATGCTTCGATTGATGGCAATGATATTGTCTATCACGGCTATTTTGATATTGGTGTTGCGGTATCAACAGACCGTGGTTTAGTGGTTCCCGTTTTACGTAATGCAGATCAAATGAGCATGGCGGAAATCGAGGCCAAGATCGCAGAATATGCCAATAAAGCAAGAGCAGGCAAACTCACTTTGGAAGAAATGCAAGGCGGTACATTTACCATTACTAATGGTGGTGTATTCGGTTCATTATTATCAACACCTATCTTAAACTCCCCTCAGAGCGCCATTTTAGGTATGCATAAAATAGACCAACGTCCTGTTGCTGAAAATGGACAAGTCGTTATACGACCTATGATGTATGTTGCTATGTCTTATGATCATCGAATCATTGATGGTAAAGACTCTGTTACTTTCCTCGTCGCAATTAAAGAGTTACTTGAGGATCCCGCACGTCTTTTACTCGAGATCTAATGTTTAAGCGATTCAATAATTCGCGATTTATTTAATGAATTAACCAAAACTTGGAGATGATTTAATGAATTTACATGAATACCAAGCCAAGCAGCTCTTGGCGAAGTACGGCTTGCCTGTGCCTAAAGGTGAAGTCGCATGGAACGTAGAAGAAGCCGTTGCCATCGCTGACAAACTCGGAACAAAACGCTGGGTGGTTAAAGCGCAAGTCCATGCTGGCGGCCGCGGAAAAGCGGGCGGGGTTAAACTTGTTTCTACAAAAGATGAAGTCGCAAGCGTCACAAAAGACTTATTCGGCAAAAACTTAGTGACCTATCAAACCACAGCGGAAGGTCAGCCCATTCATCAAATTTTAATTGAAGAACCTTGTGATATTGATAAGGAACTTTACTTAGGTGCAGTCATTGATCGTTCCAAACAACGTATTGTCTTCATGGCGTCCACAGAAGGCGGTGTTGAAATTGAAAAAGTAGCTCATGATACCCCTGAAAAAATTCTCACAACCAGTGTTGACCCGCTCTTGGGAATTTTACCTTACCAGGCACGAGAACTCAGTTTCGCCTTGGGTTTAAAAGGCGATCAAATCAAACAATTTACCAAGATTTTACTAGGACTTGGAAAATTATTTGAAGAAAATGATTTAAGCTTATTGGAAATTAATCCTTTAGTGATTACCAAACAAGGCAATTTATTATGTCTCGATGGTAAAATTAACATTGATGACAACGCCATTTACCGTCAACCTGAATTACGTGGAATGCGCGACACCACTCAGGAAGATGAACGAGAAAATCGTGCCCGTGATTGGGAACTCAACTACATTGCGCTCGATGGCAATATTGGTTGTATGGTTAATGGGGCAGGACTTGCAATGGCCACCATGGACATCGTCAAATTGCATGGCGGCAATCCCGCTAACTTCTTAGATGTGGGCGGCGGTGCAACCAAGGAACGTGTTACAGAAGCTTTCAAAATTATTTTGTCGGATAAAAACGTCAAAGCAATTTTAGTGAATATTTTTGGTGGTATTGTCCGTTGCGATTTAATTGCAGACGGCGTTATTGGCGCAGTGGCTGAAGTAGGAACCACTCTGCCTGTCGTCGTACGTCTGGAAGGCAACAATGCCGAAGTAGGCGCTAAAAAATTAAGTGAAAGCGGTCTCAATATCATTCCAGCAGCAAGCTTTACAGATGCTGCGAAAAAAGTCGTTCAAGCAGCAGGTGCAGCATTATGAGTATTTTAATTAATAAAGACACAAAAGTAATTTGCCAAGGTTTTACAGGTAAACAAGGAACCCTCCATTCCGAACAAGCCATTGCCTATGGCACAAAAATGGTAGGCGGTGTGACACCGGAAAAAGGCGGACAGTCTCATTTAGGTTTACCGGTTTTTAATACAGTTAAAGAAGCGTACGAGGCGACAAAAGCGGATGCCTCTGTGATTTATGTACCCGCACCTTTCTGCAAAGATTCGATCGTGGAAGCGGTTGAAGCAGGGATTAAATTAATTGTTTGTATTACAGAAGGCATACCGACACTGGACATGCTGGATGTGAAAGCTTACATGAAAAACCATCCTGAAACGCGTTTGATTGGCCCCAATTGCCCAGGTGTTATTACACCGGGACAGTGCAAAATCGGCATTATGCCAGGCCATATTCATACCCCTGGACGTGTCGGTATTGTTTCTCGTTCGGGTACCTTAACTTATGAAGCCGTACACCAAACCACAGAGTTGGGATTAGGGCAGAGCACTTGCGTCGGTATTGGCGGTGATCCTATTCCAGGTACGAGTTTTATTGATGTATTAGCGTTATTCGAAAAAGATCCGCAAACCGAAATTATTATTATGGTCGGTGAAATTGGCGGCACTGCGGAAGATGAAGCAGCTGAGTACATCAAGAAGCATGTCTCAAAACCCGTTGTTTCCTACATCGCAGGTGTAACAGCCCCTGAAGGCAAACGTATGGGTCATGCAGGTGCGATCATTGCAGGTGGCAAAGGAACAGCTGCTGAAAAATTTGCAGTATTAGAGGCGGCTGGCGTACATACGGTTCGTTCCCCAGCTGAAATGGGTAAGAAGGCTGCAGAAGTGCTTCAGATAGCGTAATGTTTTTGTAAGTTTAATCCTTGCTTGATAGGTCCCTTCCCCTCCAGGGGGAAGGTCAGGAAGGGGGGATAGAATACGGTAGAATACATTCTCCTGGAAAAGGGTCGACCTATTCTAGGGAAAAATATTTTAATAAATTTTTTTTGATCCCCCTTCCAAACCTTCCCCTGTGGGGGAAGGGAACTACTAAGCAATTTCAGAATAATACCGATTAAGGAATTATATGCTAGACCCCAAACTCATTCGTCAAGATCTGGAAGCCGTTGCAGCTAAATTAAAACATCGCGGCGTAACGTTAGATGTTCCTCGCTTGAATGCCTTGGAAGAACAACGTAAAACATTCCAAACGCGTTTACAAGACCTTCAAAACGAACGTAACGTACGCTCCAAAGCGATTGGGCAAGCAAAGGCTATGGGTGAAAATGTTGATCCTTTATTCCAGCAGCTTAAAGAACTCAATGATTCCTTAAAACTGACCGAAGAAGAATTTAACCGTATTCAAGCGGATTTAAATGATATGCTTGCGCGTATTCCTAATCTTCCCCATGAGTCCGTACCCATTGGCAAAAGCGAAGCGGATAATCAACTCATCCGGACGTGGGGTGAGCCTCGAAAATTTGATTTTACACCTAAAGATCATGTGGATCTCGGTGAGAAAATTGGCATGGATTTTCCGACAGCGGCAAAGATTGCCGGCGCACGTTTCGTTGTTCTACGGGGTAACTTAGCTAAGTTGCAACGCGCGCTAGTCCAATTCATGCTGGATCTCCATACAACTGAACATGGTTATCAAGAAATCTATGTTCCTTTTCTAGCAAATTCAGACTCTCTTTATGGCACTGGGCAATTACCTAACTTAAAAGAAGATTTATTTGCCATCACCGGTGAGCAGGGTTTTTATCTTATACCCACTTCAGAAGTTTCTGTTACCAATACCATCCGAGATGAAATCCTGGAACCTGAACAGTTGCCTTTAAAATATGTTTGTCATTCTCCTTGTTTCCGTAGTGAAGCAGGCTCTTATGGCAAAGACACGCGAGGCATGATCCGTAATCATCAATTTGAAAAAGTGGAATTAATTCATATTGTCCACCCCGAGAAATCCTACGAAGCCCATGAAGAAATTACTCGCCATGCTGAAACCGTATTACAACATCTAGAACTGCCTTATCGCGTACTTTCACTTTGTACAGCGGATTTAGGCTTTTCCGCCGCTAAAACTTATGATTTAGAAGTCTGGTTACCCAGCCAAAACTGCTATCGTGAAATTTCTTCGTGCAGCAACACCGAAGCTTTCCAAGCTCGCCGCATGAAAGCACGCTTCCGCGACCCCAAAACAGGTAAACCTGAGTTAGTCCACACACTGAATGGGTCTGGGCTTGCCATAGGAAGAACGCTGGTCGCCATACTTGAAAATTATCAGGATGAAAATGGAAGAATTAAAATACCTTTAGTCTTACAAAAATATATGCAATTAGACTATCTTTAATGGGTAGATTAACCCCGTACATTAATGTGTGCGGGTGTTGAAGCAGCTCGACAAAGCTTCGGTTTCTCTGCTCTAGCACTATCAGTCTGGCAGCAAAAACTAAAAAGGTTAAACGAGCTTCTCTTCGGTTTTGGATCTGGAGATAAAGGCACCGTAATCGGTGCAGGTCTTTTAAGTTCGGGATGTCTTTTTCTGATTTCGGAATCTGCATCTGATTTTGGATCTGGAGACGAAGCCACCGTAGTCAATTGGGGTCTAAAATCAACAGCTCGTCTTGTTGGACTTGAATCTGAGACAGAAACGAGAGAGGGATATAAAGTGATTTGTTGATCCGTAGATGGCCCCTCCAATCGACTGCGTTCAGAAGTTGGGCTGGGGCTAGGGCTGGGACTAGGAATAATAGGACTAGGAGCAGGACTCACAGATTTATTTGCAGCGCAAACATGGAGTATTCTGTTAATCATTTGCGTTGATTTGGGCGGTCTTCTTTTAGGGTTCTTTGACCAATCTTTTAAAATTTCTATGAAATGATGTTGATCCAGCTCAGCAGCGGTATGCACAGCCGTCAGCTGCTCGCTAGAAACCTGAAATTTTAAGGAAGGAATATCTAGTTTCCCACTTGATCTATCAACAACGCTATCATCAAATTGCGGATAAGAAATTATTTTTGATGAAGGAGAAGGTGTTGCTGCACTCCAAAACGGAACATTCATTTTCATCAAAATAAATGTCGCTGCCATTAAAGTACAAGCAGCAATAATAACCGCAGGCACCGAACAAAGAAGAGTTCCCAGCATTAATGTACCAATGGCACCCATGGGCACGAGTGCATTAATCGCAAAATTCCAGCTGAATTTTGTAAATGTTTCCTTATTAAACCAAGGAGCCAGGTTAAGCGCCCAAATATCACGAAAAAGGGCTTTATACTTTTCTACCGTAGGATCATTATAAAAAAGAAGTCTCCCGCCTAAACCCGCAAGACAAACGCCCGCAAAAATGACCAGCTTTGCCCCGTCACTTCTAAGCATTTCCGCAATCGGCTTTATAATTCTTACTAAAAAGTACATTACTGGAGCAGGAAGATGTCCGAATGCCACGAGTGCTGGCACTAATGCAGGTGAAAATACTAAAACCATACCCGCAAAAATAAGAACAGCAGCAATCGTTAACCGCCATTCTTTAAAATTAACGACCTTTATTTTATTGTCGATGTTAGAAATGAGGGCATCATTGTTTAAATCGATGCCGTCAAAATGAAGTTCGCCTTTTTCTATAGAGCTTTTTAAATCTGTATATTCATTTTTCTCAAGTCGAGCAAAACCCCAGTCATGTATAATATCTGCAAAAAAGCCGCTTAAATTCCAAATTGCTTTTGTGGTCAGGGTCATCGTAGGATCAAAGTAACAGACCCCATTGACTAAGCCCCAAATGATGGCATTACTGAATATACTCAAAAATTCTCTATCGCTCACAGCCTCAAGAAAACGGTGCCCGTCAAGACGTTGAAACCACCATTCATCAGCGCTTGTTTTAGGAGCCAACGATTTTTCGATTAATAACCCAAGACAGAATACGATCTCGGCAAAATAGCTTAACTGCAATGCATTAAACAGAATCCCTGATGGAGTAGTTAGAGCTAAAAAAGCTAAAGGATGAAGGCGAAAACAACGGACAATCGCCAACCGGGAAGACGTGAGTCTAGCGAGGTAACTCAGAAAAAAATTAACAGGCGGGTCCGGATGCGTGAAACACAATGCCTGAGCTAAATAATAATCTGCCCAGTAATCATCGCCTGCGAAGACAATAGAACCAGAATCCTCATCCCTAATACCATCTCTATATGCTATAAACAAAGCACAGGCAATCAATCGCCGTTCGTCATGCGTTAACGCATTTTTAGATACTGAAAATACTCTTTTTAACCGGTAGACCTCATCTCGTTGTGTCAAAACAGGTATGGCTCTATGCATAAACCCCATCTATAGGTATTGAGATGACGTGATTATACGCCAAGTTAGAGATTTAACAACCTAAAGTCATAGCACTAACCCTAACTAACCATAGGATTAAACAGAAGTATCGACATTTAAAAAAATTTGTTATATTCTAATCTCTCATTTAACTTGTTAAAGGGAACATGACTATGCCAGCTAAGAAAAGGAAAACAGTAGCAAAGAAATCAGCAGCTAAATCTGCTAAGAAACCAGCAGCTAAGAAGAGAAGAAAAGCTGCTAAAAAAAGCGGTAAAAAAGTAGCTGCTAAAACAGCGAAAAAGAAACCCGCTAAGCGCAGAAAAGCTAAACGCGCTAAGAAGTAATTAATACCTCATTAAAACCCCTACCCTGAAAAGAGTAGGGGTTTTTTATTTTATGAGTAGATTACTTGGGCTTTACAGCAACGTAATCGATAATAAACGGTTCCAAAAGCTTCTTTGATAGTTTTATATACCACATTACCCTGAGGGGGATCAGAGGAGCGCATTTCATGAGGCATATAACCCGCCGGACAAAATGTTTTCTCATTATACCAACCGCCACTATTGAGCTCACCCGTACCATCTACACAATCCAGATCATTGGATACTACGGTTGCTTCTTTAGGCGTTAAATTTTTAGGTACGTCTTGATAACCAATAGAGCCAAAATTATTAGCTGGGGTTTTCGCAGGTTCCATGTTTGCAAGTCCTATTGAATCTGCATAACTGAGAATGGGTGATAACAAAAGAAAAATAAAAAACATCGCATATAATTTTCTTAGGGGATGCATCATTATTATTTCCTCGTCAATGTACTTTTATCGATATATTTGTTCGCTAATTATACACAACTGAGGTGAGTATACAACTAAAAAATGATCATTTTTGTATAAATTATATACAGACAGAATAAATCTTAAAAAGAGTACCATTGTGAAATTTTTTGGTAAACTAGGGCGCAAATTAAGAATCTTGACGAGGAAAATCATTTTGCCTAAAGAATCCGCTACCGAAAAAAAACTACTGCATTATACCGGAAAGGCCATTGCCGATTACAATATGATTCAAACGGGCGATCGGATCATGGTTTGTTTGTCCGGCGGGAAAGATTCTTTTACCATGATGCGGATTTTGCAGTTACTTCAACGCCGCGCACAGGCAAAGTTTGAACTTTTTGCCTTTACTCTCGATCAGGCCCAACCCGGGTGGGACGACAGTGGATTACGAGAATGGTTAAATAAGCACCAGGTCTCTTATGAGATTTTAAAAAGAGATACTTATTCCATTGTTAAGGAAAAAATTCCTGAGGGAAATACATACTGCTCCTTATGTTCCCGATTGCGAAGAGGGATTATCTATCGTTACGCCGAAGAAAAAGGTTTTAATAAAATTGCATTAGGACATCATCGGGATGACCTCATTCGCACTTTGTTAATGTCTATTCTATATAGCGGTGATATTCGTTCAATGCCGCCGAAGTTATTAAGCGATAACAAGCGACATATTTTGATCCGGCCGTTAGTCTATTGTCAGGAAAAAGATATTATAAAATACGCCAAAGAGCAGGCATATCCCATTATTCCTTGTAATCTTTGCGGCTCCCAGGAGAATCTGATGCGAAAACGAATCAAAGATTTAATTGATCAGCTTGCAAAAGAAAATCCCAAAGTACCAAGCAACATGCTTCATGCTTTATCCAGTGTGAGATTGAGTCAGTTAATGGATAGAAATAAATGGGATTTTAAGAATCTGGAAAAGCAACAAGAAATGAGTGCCGTTATGTCTGATATTGAATTAGAAATTTTTGGATCGGCATTATTTTAATATCATTCTCGCGTCCATTGATGCAATAAAAAAATCGACTTCGTGATAACCATTGACTATCATGAGCAATTATTTCATGGAAGGGACGCATTATGGCACATGCAAGAATCAATAAACATCTCACCTCTCAACAATCTAAAACAATTCAGCACAGTTCTAAATTTAGCTTAATGCTTTCGCGTTTGCGTAATTCAACCGATATGCCACAAGAAAGTAAAGAATATGGATTTTATGCAAAAAAATTAAAATTATTAACATCATTGGATGATAGCGCGGATCTTATCAACGATATGCTTAATAAACTCCCTCCTTTATTTCCGAATAATGCCATTTTGAATTCCCTTATTCACAAAGCAGGGCATGCTCAACGGATGGATTATGTTTATACTCTTTACGATATTGCAAAAAGAAAAGGAACGGTAGATGCTTATACCTATAGCAATCTTATTTACGCGATTTCAAAAAACCGTTTTCCTGATTTTGAGGAAGCCAAGAAATGGCTAGAACTTGCAAAAGAAGAAAAGAAAGCAGACGCTGTCACTTATAACAATACACTCACGGTACTCAACAGAGTATATCCAATAAATGTCGATGAAGCTGTTCGATTACTCAATGAAGCAATCAACTCTCAACACTTTGATGAATATACATTTTCAATTACCATTGCAATTCTTGCAAAATGTGTCAAACCCGATGTCAATCTTGCATTGAAATTACTGGATCTAGCCAAAATAAAAAAAGTGGCAGGCGTCAGTGTCTATATAAGTACAATGAATGCTATTATTAAAAGTGAAAATCCAGATTTGAATAAAGCTTACGAATTGTTTAAAGAATATTACGATACGGAGGAAAAAAGAAACGCTGCATTTTATACTTGTATCCTACCCGTCATTGAAAAACGTCCAGATGCATTACAAATTATAGATCAAATATTACAGGATGCAAAAAAAGAGGGTAATGTTGACGAAAGGTTATATAACCATATCTTAAACATCCACTTACAAAATGTTCATTCAAATATTCAAACCATTGCCGCTTTAATTAAAGAAGCACATCAGCTGCATTTGACTGTTTCACTTTCAGAAAATATTCTTTTAATGATCAGTGAATCACCCGAATTAGATGCAGATACAATTATTTTGTTACTTAGATCTATTCAAAGTTTTTCTCTTATGCGAGTTGATCTCTATTGTGACCTGATTCAACGAATAAGTACTCATCCTAATGCCGTACCGATGGCCTTAAAGGTATTAGAAGACTCTAAAGAAGACCCAGATGTTAGAATTTTTAATGCTGTTTTGAGTGTTTTAACACTTCACAAACACAATGCTTTAACGCATGGGGAACTTCTTATCAAAGAAGCAGAGGATAGAGGGATTGCAAATGCGATTACTTACACGACCTTTATTAATATCATTGCCAAAAGTGACAACCCTAGTCAACGATTAGCAGCCCATTGGCTTGAAAGAGCTATTCATCGCGGTAAAGCGAATACAAGTACTTATATCATGACTTTTTTAGTGATGGCAAAATCGGAATCTCCAAGCATTTCAAGACTACAAAAATTTCTGACAACCGCAAGCGCTGAGGTTACACAACAAATCGAATTTTATAATAATGCACTGAGTGTGATTGCTCACTCTCATAAACCAGATAAACAATTGGCTTTTCAAATACTGAACTTGACGCAAGAGAGAAAAATTGCGGATGTGATTACTTATACCAATGTCATTCTTGTCATTGGCGCAATAAAATCTTCAACGAAAGTGACTGAAGCATTTGCATTGCTCCAGAGAGCAAAAGACAATCAAGTTCAACTTGATGTGGGTATTTATAATTGTGTATTAGATATTCTTGCGAGAGAAGAGCCAAGTAATACTCTATTAGGAAACCATTTAATAAAAGAAGGGATATGGAAATCTGATATTAAATTCATTGAATATACAAAATCGATAGATCTACATGAGCTTTCCTATGGCAGCACTTACTTTTTCCTGAAATTTCAATTTTCTAACTTGCATCAATTCTCGAAAGAAATTAATTTTACATTAATCTATGGAAAAGGTTTGCATAGCCGGTCTTCTGAACCTGTGCATCCTGTTAAAAAAGCAGTTTTAGATTTTTTACGCGAAGTAGAAAATGATAAATCTATGCATCTTGAATATCAGCAAAACCCTGCCAATAGCGGTGAAATCGATATTAAATTACAGTATAAAAAGGTTCAAGAGATACATCCTTTCTTAAATCAAACGATTGATCCTACGTCAATGGGAGCCGTCGACGGCCTCATTCATGCAAGCGCCAATGTCATCTCAGAGGTACTTCAACCTTATGGCATAGAGAAGGGCAGGGCAAAGCCTTTATTATATTATGGAGGAGTTTTTAGTGCAAAATTGGCAATGCAATCTTCAGAAATGACGGATGCAGAAAGCTGTTTAAATACGTTATGCCAAGCTGCACTTGAAACAGGACAACTTTGGTTAATAAACTCAACCTTATCCTCTATTTTAAACGTTCTGAGTTCTCATCCATCAATCTACTTAAATCGTTATTTACCGAATCACACTTGGGTTTCCTTGGGTTTATTTACAAAAAAAATATGGGATCAAGATTTTTCGGAGGCGGTTAAATCATTTGCAGATGAAGCACTTGTAAAAACGAGCATTGAGGCGGGTGTTAATAAACTAGAAAGTTTGGTGAGAAGACCCAGAGGATAGTTTATAATTTTGACGCATGCGATGGTTTAATATATTATTATTTCGTATTTATCTTAACTTTTGGAGGTTATACAATATGAAATGTTATAAAATTAAGGCGATTACTCTCCTCAGTTTAATTGCAATAACAACGACATCCACTTACGCTGATATACAAAATGAACCCTTGCATCCTCTTTTATTAACGCAAAGATGTGTTGCTGCTGATATTACGATTGATAAAAATGATATTGGAAAAGTTGCCAGCACCGATTGCCTTTGGAAATTAACGGGAAAAAATGCTGATGGAAGCGATATCATTCAAGATCCCGATATGCAGATTACGATGCATATTGCCAACGATGTGGATACGGTCGGTGTACACTGCACATTTGTTCCTTCCAATGTAAACAATGAAACAATGGACAAAATTGTTGATGTTGCCGTATCAAAAGGAGCAAGAAGTGATAACAGAGCAAAACCTTCACAATTACCGGCGGGATCATGGCTGAGTTTAGTGACTGATACTGCCAGCGGTCAAACCGATATTATGGCGATCGTAACCAACTATAAAAACAATCCTGATGCAGATATGTTGCACCACCAGGCAAATATTATTTTTGATTTGAATCGAGAAAGAAATACTCGATGGTATCATCCTTTCAGTAAGATTTCATTCCATGAAAATGATACTCTTCAATGTACTTTTGCTCCTGGAGTTATGCCCGCTTTGCCTAACCCGCAATCGTTTTAATTATTATTACGATAGTGAAGGATTGGTTAAAATTAAATGATCCTTCACTATGCCACAAATTATAAACGATTATTTTAGCACAAGGATAGTGACCCATGAGTGATATTGATTTTTTAATTTGGAGCATTATTAATGGCATATGAAAAAATCAAAAACATTTAAAGACCTTACTGGTTATTATCTATTTAAACCAGGCCCCTTTGCTTCAATAGATTGGTGTTGTTGCTTTGATGCAGAAACAGGACTACGGTTAGCAAGATGTTGCACTTCTATCTCATAGAGTGAAAAGAATCTATCAAGCTGTGTTTTTTTAAAATTAGATGAGAACTTTTCGATGTGTGATTTGCCTTGGTTGTGTAAGTTTTTAATTTCGTCTATTTTTTTTATTAACAGATTAACATCAGGTTTTTTTTCATAATCAGCAACAGCCTGCTTAATGCTCTCGAAAAAAAACTTTTCTTTTTCGTTCAGTTTAGACTCTTTAATATTTCCTATCCCGCCGCGCAACTCTCTTTTTAAAACAAACTGAGCACGAAGATGTCTTTCATACAGTAAAATTGATTCCACATCATTCACGCTTTCAACTGACTCATGCCTAAGATTATCAAACCTTCTTACATGGTCAATTGCAGCCTTAACTAAAGGTGTTACCGCAAGGCAGCATTGTCCCCCAGTTCCTGGTGCACCATGACGAAGGAAAATTTTTTCTGATTTCTGTTGTTTCATATCAAATGTTGTTGGATCTTTAGCGTCCGCTTCTAATAATTCTCTCAATTTCAAAGTGGCAAGTGCAGTACCTGTTCTGCCATCACCTGATCCACAGTGAATTGCGATTTTTAATCCTTTTTCTTGAGCGGACTCAACAGCGGCATAGATATTGTCATAGATCATAGGGTCGATGCGTTGCGATTCTTCATATTTGCTACTAAACCAATCGGATACTGCTACGTCTTTACCATGCGTATAATTCTCAGTCTTCAAACCTCCCTGAACAACGAATGGAGTATAATCACCACCACCACCAGGGCCTCCATCACCTGTAAGACTAACCACAGCGCCAACGTTGTGTTGAGTACGCAAAGTTGTAAAAACACTGCTCTCATCAGGGCGCTCAAATCCGCCAACTGATAATTCTTTTCCATTTAATATGATGGGTACCTCTCTATAATTAGCTAATGGCATATAACCCCCCATTTATATCTCTTGGAAGTAGTATAGTCCAAGAATGCAAATGCAACCTGCTTATAAAAAATAACTATTTTTATTAGAGGCCTAATACCATTCCCAATAAAAACATATCGTTAACGCAAAAATCGCTTTGATTATTAGCTATAAATAGACATTTGATATATTTATTGCCAAAATTTAGGTAATGCAAGAAGGTTGCTAATCATGTTAGCTTTAAAATCAGCGTAACCGATTGATAATATTGATCTATTGGAGTCAGTCATATGATTAATGTGTTAGAAAATAAGCATGCAGAATTGATTCGAGCATTCTGAATAATTACGCTATCATCGCGTTGACATCCGATTATTATGCCCACAAGGAAAATAAAATATGATCAAAAAAATGAATAAATTATTATTGCTATTGAGCTTGTCCTTTTATTTAACGGCTTCTTTTGCTAGCCCTCATAAATTACTGCACACTTATTCAGAAGTATTAAATTCATTAAGCAAAGGCAGTCATCTTCAAGTTATTTCTAAATTAAGCGATTGCTCGCCTAGCAGTACAGATAATATTCAGTTATCCGGAATAGAATTTAATCATTTTGTTGTATATACATCCAATACAAATGGGCAAAAATCTAATGTCATTGGAATGTCCAATACTATTGCTGTTCATCCCAAACTGGGAGATACATCTAAGTACATTTCTGAATATATACGTATGCATATTTTTGAGAATGGTTCGGTAGAAATGTTTCATCAATATTTAAATCCAGACAATTCTGTTGTTACTGCTTCTAAAGAGGATGTAGCCACCTACACGTGTCAGCTTGACAAAGGTATTCAAGTGTATGAGTTGTAACATCGCTACGTAAATATGTGAACAAGAAGATAAAAGCAGGGTGGTCACCTTATCAAATAGAAGGACGCTTGAAGTTAGAGAACGAAGGCATTTGTCTAATCTCTCACGAATCTATTTATCACTATATTTATAGCGATCCAAAAGCAGGGTCGCCATATCAAAAAGGCAGCGTTGAAAATGACAACGGTTTGGTTAGGGTCGAATTACCAAGAACATATCCAGTAGAGGACTTGAAACGAATGAGCCATAAAGATGAATAATTGTAGATATCCATTTATATTAAATAGAATTGCAACAGTGTGCTTTCCTCTGTGTATTGCGGTAATTTTAATTGCTGGTTATTTTAACCCGTTTATTCATAAAATGAGCGCAGGATTAGCGGTGTTTTCTGGAATGATATTATCTTTATTATTTGCAAACCCTTATGAGCGATTGACTAAAAATATCATTTCGACATTATTACCATATTCTATAGTAGGTCTAGGTTTTGGCATGAATCTTATTGCTATAGGTAAAGTCGGAATTAAAGGTATTTATTATACAATCATTAGTATTACGATTTGTGCAATCTTAGGAATTATTTTAGGGAGGTTATTAAGAAATAAACGTGACATCTCTTTATTGATTACATTCGGCACAGCGATATGTGGAGGAAGTGCAATCGCTGCAATTGCATCTACTGTTAAAGCTAAACACACTGAAATTTCCATTTCACTCGCTATTGTGTTCCTACTAAACGCAATTTCATTATTTATTTTTCCTGTTGTTGGCCATTATTTTCAGCTGACCCAACAACAATTTGGTTTGTGGAGTGCTTTAGCAATACAAGATACAAGTTCTGTTGTTGGCGCATCGTTACAATATGGTGCTCAAGCACTTGAAGTAGGAACAACTGTTAAATTAGCACGCGCATTGTGGATTGTACCCATCACAATAATAATTGGAATCATTTATGCTCGTTTTATTAAAAATCACGGCAGTGATCAACACTATAAATATAAAAAACCCTGGTTTATTGTAGGGTTTCTTTTAGCAGCGGCCATCGTAACTTGGATCCCTGTTCTTAAAATACCTGGATTATATATTCGTAATATTGCTGAACAAGCATTAATAGTTGTACTTTTTTGCATTGGCAGCAACTTATCTTCTAGCATGATTAAAGAAGTCGGGATGGTGCCTTTTTTACAAGGCGTAATATTATGGCTAATAATGGCCACACTAACATTGATCGCAATCAAATATAACTATATTTCTTTTTTATAACATTGTGGACGTTGTGTACGGCGGTTCCCACTGATAAGCGCATATTTTGACTATTAATTAATCAATAGTTTGTTAAAATATGCGGCTTAATCACTGGAGTGGGAACCGT
Organism: Gammaproteobacteria bacterium; assembly: GCA_014132595.1. GTDB lineage: Bacteria > Pseudomonadota > Gammaproteobacteria > DSM-16500 > DSM-16500 > UBA4722. Next base: position 67,326 of record BMAG01000055.1, read on the forward strand.
TGGGATATAAACAATTAGATTATTTGAAACGATGCAAAATATTAGCCTTTTGGAAGGCAGGGTATAAGCAAATTGATATTGCAAAGGAAGTTGGCGTTCATCAATCAACCATTAGTCGCGAATTAAACCGCAACATTACGTTTGTAAGAACAAAATTAGGCTCATGGCAATATAAGCCTGATTATGCACAAGCAAATGCGGTACAAAGACATACAGAAAAAAACAAAAAAATTAAAATGACAAACGAAGCAGCGAATTTTATTCGTGAAAAAATCCACCAAAAATGGAGTCCGGATCAAATCAGTGGTTACGCTAAAAAACATCAATTATTTTCAATTGGTAAAGAATGGATTTACCAATTTATTTTAAGAGATAAGCAAAATGGTGGAAAACTATATTTAAATTTGCGTCATCAAAATAAAAAGTATCGAAAACGTTATGGAAGCCCAAAGAGAATAGGGCCAATTAAAAATCGTCGATTTATAGATGAACGTCCAAAAATAGTTGATGAAAAAAATCGTATAGGTGATTGGGAAATTGATACCATCATTGGTAAACAACAAAAACAAGCTGTAATCAGTATTGTTGAGCGATTTTCTAAGAAAATCATTTTAAGAAAAGTTTCAAAAAGAACAGCAAATTCTGTTGCCTTAGCAACGATTGAGGGTCTTAAAATTTATTTAGATTCAGTATTGAGTATTACTGCAGATAATGGCTCTGAATTTGCATTTCATGAAAAAATTAGTAAAGAATTAAATACTGATTTTTATTTTGCACATCCATATTCCTCTTGGGAGCGCGGTTTAAATGAAAATACCAATGGGTTGGTGCGGCAATATCTTAAAAAAGGATCTAGTTTTTCTGAAATTACCGATATTGACTTGGCACTTATCGAAGATAATCTGAATAATAGGCCTAGAAAAAGCTTAAGTTATGCAACGCCGAATGAAATCTTTAATTTAAAAATTTGAGTTCAAAAATTATTATTAAATAAAACTCAATTATCATTTACTTTCAGTAGTATTAATCTTGTCAAATTTTATATTTGGTCTTACTGCAGGTGCAAAAATATCTTTTGCACCTTTTCTTAATTTGCTCATATCAAGTGTAATAACAGGGATTTGACGAGCATAGTTTGTTGCTTTGCTATAAGCATCAGCATCCTGAAATAGACGTTCAATTTCGGCATCGCTAGTGCTTGTAAGACCCGATTTTGCAAACATTGGGTTTGATGTGTCATTGATAACGGCAAAAAACGCTAGAATAGGAACATTTATATCAGGTACACTGTTAATATCCCACGTGCCTATGATTAATTCATTGTGCACACGACAAAATGTCCTATCTTTACAGTACGTTTTATCAGAATTATTTTTGTAAATAAACTTATGTATTTGCATTGCTAGATCAAATCTATCTTTATCCGGCAAAAAAGAGCATACCCCGTCAAGTTGTTCCCAAGTAAGATGTGAAGGGTTATTAAGAAGATATTTGTTGGTAAAATCATTCACGGTCTTTATTTCATCGCGACAAACAGTTAAGTAATCATTTGGTTCGAAATGACAGCTGCTATCAATATTGCCCACGCTAGCGCCATCGCCAGGGTATTCGCAATATAATTTGTATGAAAATTCATTTTTTTCTGCTAATTCCTCGATTGGCGTCAGTATAAAACCTGTATTAGTATAGACTGGTTCGCCTATTTGCGGCGTAATGTCTGCTCTTAAATATGAGAAAGAACCAACATTACTATCTGCGGGTAAGTACCAGCGAGGTTGTAAATCGTCATCATCAGGTAGGCGTCCATGGATAATAATTCCAGAACAATAATATGCAGGTTCGTTTTTATCACAGGGCGTCGTTCGTTGATATAACTGGTTGAGCTCATTTGATACTGAGGCGGCAATATTCTCCTCGGCATATGTAGACTGCGATAATAGAGATAGAATACTGCATGTTGTAATAATTAATATCTTAATATAATTCAATTGCATATTTCCCGTTTTGTATTTTTTGCTGAGGTTTATTATTGCATAATTAAAAGTATGTTGCAATAAACTACATCATAATAAAGAGACAACAGCTTGATAAATAATTAAATAAGGTGATATAAATTTCATATGCACTTATTAGTGGGATCCACCTACGCTTACAAAACTAATGGGCCGGTAATAGGAGTTACCGGCCAAAATGGCTTCTTACCAATCCGCGCATTCAACTCGCTAATGCAACCACCAAAACTTTAAAAAGCACGGGCTAACATAACCATCTCATCCGCCGAATACAAGTTTTTTATATATGACAAGGATTGGCAAAACTGACCTCCGCAAATTAGCTTTTAAAAACTTCGTTA
>BMAG01000056.1 GCA_014132595.1 Gammaproteobacteria bacterium
ATCTTGATTAGAATCGTTTTCTTGTTTTTGAGGTTCGTCATTCTGGACATTCTGTATTAAATTTATTAAATCATCTATTAAACGATATTCCGCATCGCGATCTTCATCATCAGATTCAGATAAATCACTGCTCGCTTGAGTAGTTACATTATGCTTATTTTTTCTTGATAAAGTATGCTGATAAGTCAAGTCATCATCATCTTCTTCACAGATATCATCTTGAAGGTCTTGAATTGCATCATACTCAAGGGGGTCAATTGCATCATGATATTGAGAGGAATTAGATACATAATCGTCAGCTTCAGGATTATCAATATTAGTAAAAGTATTCCTATTTTCCTTGAATATTGCTTTCGTTTCCTTTCCGTTTGACTGTTTTGTGTTATTAAATAAAGAACATATATTAGTGCTTAGCTCATACGCTCCTACAGTGACATAATTGAAAACATCCTGCATAACGGCACTGTCAATCTGCTGTTTTAGACTATAACAGTCTGAAGAAGTAATATTTTCATGCAATATTGATGACTGGGATTGTTGAGCTTGCGCATAAGCAGGCGAGTTATCTACAGGCCTGTTTTCCAAAAAATCTTCAAGAGTTCCCATATAGACCAGACTAGGATTAATATATCTTACAGGAGGATTTTTACGTTCCTCTTCATCTAATCGAGCTAACTTGCTAGCTAATTCAGGGTAGTCGACTGACTTATAATCCTCTTCTTCTGTCCATCTAACATTTCGAGTGGAACGGGTAACAAGCGAAGGGCCTTCAGGGGAAGGAGAAGTTACTATATCCTTTTACTCATACATGTCTTCAGTATAAATACCACCGCGTTGCATAATAGACCTCGTTTTGTTTTAATTAAAAGTAGCATTATACATAATGTATAATTAAAGTCCATTTTATTCAATCATGAATTGACCGATGATTTATCAAACTATTGATAAAGGGAAACGGGGTCACTCATTCCCTTAAAGGAGTCTAACATTCGCCTGCTCGTTTGATCCCCCGAAAACTTAGGTTACTTTACATGCGTAGTCAGGGCTTGGCTAATCCAACTGATTGCCTCTGGATTAGACATCAATTTGATATGCATCCGCTTTGCCAATTCTTGCACTGATGGTATTCCTTTTAATCCTGTTGCCTCTTGCATTAGCTCATCATCCTGCTTCGCAATTTCGTGCCAAAGTATCATTCCAATCGCTAATGGCCGACAGACACTCGAAAAATAGTCATCAATTAATCCTGTCCATTGTTCTGCAACTATTTTGCCTGCTTTCCCCTGCGGATCTGATTTTACATTTTCTACAATCATATCATACAACGAATTCCAGCGCTTTAACCAATAAGATACATGTGCGCGGCTAAGCCAATTAATGGCTGCGGGAGTCGCTTGTAAACTAGATAATTTACCCGATTGAAGGCTGGCAAGAATACTGGCACCCAGTTTCATTTGTTGAGCGGTTTGCGCTTTCATTTTTTTGGCAAAGTCATTCGCAAAACGCACTACTCTCTCCCCGTCAGGACCTGCTGGATCACCTAATTCATTATTATTAACCTGTTCCATTATTTTATTCTGCATGGCAAATTCTTCAGGAAACTGCTCATAAAGGGATAAATACTCTTCGAATTGAGATTCATTTAATTCCTGACCCGCCCATGTTTTCTTCAATTTATCTCTCAAATTTTCTGACATACGATACCTCTCAATCAACGTTGTTAAATCATTCCAATTAGGAGTCTCGGATGGCGAGAGACGTTTAAGAATATCACTAAGCGCATTATTTACTTGCTGCAAATGAACGCTTTGCTCTTTGAGCACTTGCTGCTGCGCCTGAAGATGAGCATAGATATTATGGTGTTTTTGCAGGATAGACTTTACAGTACTTAAGTTAAATCCAAAGTACCTCAAGGCAATAATCTGCTGCAACGTTGCCAAATCTTGTGCTGTATAACAACGATAACCATTTTCAGAACGATAAGACGGCTTTAACAAACCAATCTTGTCGTAATGTCTTAACATCCGTATAGATGTTTTAGTCAAATCACTGATTTCTTTTATACGCCATTCTGTCATTCGAGGCTCCTTTCAACCTTGAGGTTAGAGGATGACACAATGTCAGGGTCAATAGATAATTTAAAAAAATTCTTAATCTTGTGAGATTTAACACATTATTACAGCATTTTCGTTCATTGTAATGGTATGGGATAAGAAAATAGTACTTTCTGAATATATAATGACCACAAATGGCAGGGATTCTGGGTTCTAAAAATATTCCATGCTATTATTTTGCTAATGCAGTCACATGAAAGAGATATTCTTGATCATCCGATATAAAATACATTGATTCATGCGATGCACAAAAAAATCAGCAAAACAAAATAACACACGGTTTCGCATTATTAAAACAATCATCGTAGGAGTAAGCTATGTTTGTTGTCTTAGTTACTTATAAAAAACCTCTGGAAATAGTGGATAAATATCTTGCTGATCATGCAGTTTTTCTTGATCAAGGTTATGAAAAAAATTATTTCATAGTATCGGGCAGAAAAAATCCGAGAACGGGTGGAGTTATTATTTCGCAACTTAAAGATCGTAGCCAATTAGAAGGTATTCTCAAGCGCGACCCTTTCCATATTCAGGAAATTGCAGATTATGAAATAATTGAATTTATTCCGGGAAAATACCACTCTGATTTTTCTGCTTTTATAATAGACGAGAATGGAATGTAAAATGAATAAATTTGCC
>BMAG01000057.1 GCA_014132595.1 Gammaproteobacteria bacterium
GCTATACTGGCAATGTTAAATACAATTAACTAATATATTTAGATGAGGATGGCATATGTCTCACCGAAAATTGTTTGATGTACTTGGAGCTAGTGATAACAAACAATCAGAGCAACCTGATCAAAAAGAACAAAATCTTTTGGTAATGTTTCGTGAGCAGTTACATCTTCGTGACATACAATATCAGTGCTTGATAGAAGCTGCACAAAAAGCCAGAGCACAAGCCATGCTTACACATCCATCGCTTGCTATACAAGCTCCACCTACGTTTATTCCTAATACTCTTTTTACCAATGGTGAACAAACAGCAGCGACTCTCACAGCTTTAGAAACACAATTGGCAGAACATTCCGAAGAACTGACTCAAGAAGAAATAGAAGAATTTCAAGGTTATGTTAAGTCTGCAACAGACATTCTCTCTCTCTTTAACGAACTTAATTTTCAAGATATCAACACTGATAAGCTAGAAACACTAAATACTAAAATACAAACATTCGAACAGGCGATAGCAATAGGAAAACAGAAGTCGGAAAGTGTAATATCTGAAATGCAAAAGGGACAGATAGCAACAAAAACAGAGCAGATCAGAGCATATGATTCAAAATATAGATGCATTCAGCTACTAACCAATATTTGTTATGGCATTGGCGCTATTACTGCAACTTTAGGTGGCCTTGTAGCAATGTCATCCCTTGTCGTTGGCGGCTATGGACTCCCTATGAATGACCCTACAGTAATTGCTAGAGCACCGCTCGCACTTAAACTAGCGATCATTGGAGGTGCTTTGGTAGCGGTAGGTGCTGCTTTTGGACTATTAGGTTTGGGAATTGCGTCGTTGTTAGAAAAATATGATCCAAGGCCTGTTCCGTTAGATTCTGCGTCTTTACCAAAAATGTCTAATGAGAAAAAATCAGCTTATGACGGCTTGAAAGAGTTTGCTGAAACAGCAAAAAATATCCATCCTAAGAAATAATTTGAATGACGATCATTAATTTTTCAACACAGCCTCTTAAAAAGGGCCAATATGGCCATAACTTGAAGGAGTGTCATTGTGGTAAAACAAATGTTCAGTAAAGAATTTAAATTAGAAGCCGTCCGTTTGCTAGAGAAGCTGGAAAAGGATGCCTCCCAGCTTGCCAGTTTGACCCTTTAATCGCCCATTATACTGCCCCATAAGACACTCGCTTAACTTTTCCGTGCCCATTTTCATAAACGACAAATAGTTTGCCGTGTTTAATTTCAGCTTTTTCAGAATAATATCCTTTGGGTGGGCGGATAATTGAACGGTTAGATAATGGAAAGACCTGGATATTGTCTTCTTCGTTGTAACAAACATATATTCCTTTTTTTACATCAATGAGTAGAGGTCTATTGTGTTGAAAATCAGGTGGCTCATTTGGGTTTAAGCTTGCTATCCTGTATTGATGATAGGCGCAACTGAGTACTGTTGAGGGGGCGATAAATATAGCTGATCTAGCGCAGCCAGTACCGCATGAACCTTGGATATGTGCAATATGGTCATCTAACCAAACGCCAGCCACAAGCCCTGGCCAATCGTTGCTAATGGTATAGGTTTTTCTAGTGTTAAAATCGATATAGACAACTATACCATTTAACAATTCTACAATAGCAGCTGATCTTGGTGAATTATATTGAATTCCAAAATTTTGACCCCTTTGAATTTGTTGTACCAAATGATGGTATGAAATATTTTCATTGGCGTAACATTCATTAATCAAGTTTAACGAAATGAAACTTAGGAACATCTGGCAGAACAAAAGGGTTTTTCCCTTCCCATTTATTATGTTTCGGATCAGGTTTTCCACTAAAATAATTACAAACACCAGGGATGGGATTATTTGTTTCAGGCGCATCATGAACCTCCTTTATAATTTTTATGGATTCTTCCCAGGATGTTTTATCAGCAGGATTCTCTTGGCCTGGGCGTTGTAATTTTGCAAAATTTACATCTTTTCTGCTCCAGCAATTAAATTGCGAGGGCCTTACCACAATTTTTTGGTAAGAATCTCCCCATCTTTTTTTCGCCATTCGATTTCGAATGATCCAAGCTATAGCGCGTTTGCTAGCAGCATGATCGAAGCCTGCTTCGCCATAAACTGTAAGAGCGTAATATAAATGATCAAGAGGAATTTTTTCTTCTAACGCAATTTTAGGATAAGGGGCACGATAGCTAGAACAATATCCTTTTACTTGTTCTATACGTGTTTTGCCATTTTTATCTTTAATGATTCTTTGATGTGGACGCACCCAATATTTATCACCTGAGCATGACTGAGTATTAGAAGTTTTGTTAAGCTGGCTATTTGACATACATCTCTCCTTAGTAATTTATGTCTTCATTATTCCATAATAATTCACTGCTCAATTTCAAGTAGTTTTATTAGATTAATTTGATTTTCCTCTTTTTAGTAATGTGCAAACCAATCCAATCATTTTATCTTTGTCTTTCGGCGAGCTTTCAGCAATTAAAAGTGTAATAGCGGTAAGTGCTGGTGGTGTGATCCGTGTTAAGTCCAATGCTTTTGCTTGGCGTAAAAACAAATAAAAGCATAAGCGCCACTACGCTTATTTCCGTCCACGAAAGGATGGTTCTTCACAATGAAGTAAAGAAGATTAGCTGCTTTTTCTTCAATGCTTGAGTAAAGTTCCACCGAAAGATTGCATGACATTGCCAATGATTCCAGCAATGCTGTCTTCAGAAAGTCATCGTAATTTTTTTGTATGCGGTTTTTATTTATCGTATAGCCTTTGTAAATATGATCTTTAAGTGTTTTGGTTGCCCATTGGCGGAAGGCGATAGCCTTTTTGGAGTTTGTGCGATACCCCACTGCTAGAATCACATCCAAACTATAAAATTGAACCTGATAAGTCTACCATCTTCGGCAGTATGCGCCAATTTTGTACATACTAAATTCTCATTTAATTCTTTATTTTTCAATATGTTGCGTATGTGTTTGGTGGCGAGAGAGCGTGCCTCCTTTTCTTTTTTGACCCCTTTTTAAAACATTTTCTCACCATTCGGAACTTTCGGATCAACTGTAATTAAACATACCGCCCCATTATTATCAGGGAATCCAACGAGTAAAAATTCTGAAGTAAAGCCTGCAATATTTCTTGTTCCTAGATTAATGCATCCTACCACTTGCTTACCAATCAAAGATTCAGGTGTATAGTGAACAGTGACTTGAGCGGAGGTTTGTTTAACTCCAATTTCATCACCAAAATCTACCCATACTTTGTAAGCTGGTTTTTTTGTACGAGGAAACTCTTCTGCTTTAATAACTGTGCCTGATCGTAGATCAACTTTTTCAAATTCTTCGTATGAGATAGTCATGCTATTTCCTTCGATGTATGTTTAAAGAAAAAATGTTTTTTACATCCTATAAAAATGGCAGCTATCACAAGAAGCATGCCAATGATCTCGGTATTGCTAATAGGTTCATTCAAAAATATAAATGCGAGTACAGTGGTGCTGACTGGCATGACACCGGTAAAAAGAGCGGCTGTATTAGCGTTAATCTTTGTTAACCCTCGATACCAAAGAAGGAAGAACATAATTCCTCCAGAAATCCCATAAATAACTAACTGGCCAACTACGCTAGCACTGATATTTATTGGGTGAAAGTCGAATATGGCGTATGCAGCAAAAGGTATAAATAAAATGAGATTGAATAGATTGACTAATATCACTGCTTCCATCTCTGTTATTTTCTTGCCAACAGATTTAGATAAAATGGTAAACAGTGCTTCTGGAATAACCGCCAAGAAAACTAGGAAATTACCTAGTAATGTTCCCTCAATTGTTCCTGATGCCTTTCCTGTATTTAAAATAACAAGACCTGTCATCGCGATGACAATAGCTAAGCCTTTTTGAAAATTAATTTTCTCATGCAATAGTGCTGCGGCTAAAATGAAAATCATGATAGGTGTAATGCTGCTAATGATTCCAGCGCTCGTTGCACTTGTTGTTTTCATGCCATATAAAATTAAAACATTAAATAAGAAACCGCCGCAAGCCGCTTGAAAAAGCAGTAATAGCTTATCTTTTGAAGAAAGGGACATAAAATTATGATAGATGTTTGAATATTGTAAGCTCTTCACGCGTGCTATTGCCAACATTCCCACAAAGCCAATAGAAAAACGGATGGCGAGTAATAAAAAAATAGGGAAAAAACCGATGAGAAATTTTCCAGAAATAACATTCATGCCCACGCAGCATTGAGCGAGCGTTAGTTCTGCATAGCCAATAGCATAGTCTTTTGTTGTTAAAGAATTTTTCATGTTTTTTGCTCAACAAATGTTGTGTTTTTGCTGTTATTTTCCTTCCATGAAGCGGCAAGATCATCAAGTGCTTTATCGGTTACGCGATAAACCGTCCAGTCATCCATTGGTTTTGCACCAATACGTTTATAGAATCCAATCGCAGTTTCATTCCAATCTAATACCCACCATTCTAAGCGACCACATTTTCTGCTTTTTGCAAGGCAAGCTAGATAAGCCAACATTTTCTGACCAATACCTTTGCCCCGTGCTTCTGGCTTAACAAATAAATCCTCAAGATAGATTCCAGGCCTACCCAGAAAAGTTGAAAAATTATGGAAATATAAGGCGAAACTGATTGGTTTATAGTTAAGATAACCAATGACTACTTCTGCATGTGCGTTTTCACCAAATAATGTTTCTCGCAATATCTCTTCTGTTGCAACAACTTCATGCAGTAACTTTTCATATTCAGCAAGTTCTTTAATAAAAGAAAGGATGAGCGGCGCATCATCAATGGTTGCAGGTTTAATTTCAAATGTGTCAGTCATTATTTTTTCCTCAAAATGTATTAACAAAAAACTGTGCTTTGCGTTCTTTGGCCTGACTTAGCGTGCAAAACAAATAATAGTCGCTAAGACAGGCAACTAGGTTTTGGTGAAGGATTGTTTGGCTGATTAAGAGAGGGCAAAAGTGTTTCGTTACAATCATTACGCACAACGATACCGCACACAGGTTGTCTCTGTGTTTGCATAGCTATTCGTTGGCGGATGGTCATCTTATAAGCACCTCTATGTAATCGGACTACTCTAAAAGGATGGCTATGGGCTGTCAATAAAAAGAGTTGCTATTGTAGACCTTGATAAATCTAAATTTATACTAATCAACCCCTTAACTGAATATATGCTGGCCATACGCACAAAGTGCGTTGGCCTTAGGATAGGTATATACTATTTAAGTTAACACTAACCAGATAAGGAAATCTGATGAGCCTCTTTCGCACTAAACCCCTTGATCCTCATGCACATGACAGTGGGTTGCATCGTTGTTTAACTGCTTTTGATCTTACTCTACTTGGGATTGGTGCCATTATCGGTGCAGGTATATTTGTTTTAACAGGCATTGCGGCGGCTCTCAAAGCCGGGCCTGCGATTAGTTTATCTTATATTTTGGCAGGCTTTGCAGCGATGTTTGCTGCTTTATCCTATGCTGAACTCAGCGCTAGTATAGGGGGAAGTGGCAGCGCTTATAATTATGCCTACATAAGCTTCGGTGAAATGATTGCTTGGATTATTGGCTGGGCACTTATTCTCGAATATGCGATGGGTGTTGCAACGGTCGCTGTCGGTTGGGCGGCCTATGTCAATAATTTGTTGCAAGCCTTACAAATTCCTGTGCCACACTATTTAACTCAGAGTCCACTTGCAGGGGGGGTCATGAATCTCTCTGCAGTGGCGATCATCCTTGCATTGGCTATTATATTGTGTATAGGTACCAAGCATAGCGCAATTCTGAATGCTGTCATTGTGTTTATCAAATTAATAACCATTGGTATTTTTATCGCTGTTGCTGTTCACCATGTTGATATACATAACTGGAGCAATTTCTATCCTTATGGAATAAATGGCGTAGCACAAGGCGCTGCATTTATCTTTTTTGCTTATATTGGATTTGATGCATTGTCGACAGCAGCAGAAGAAACCATTCGTCCCCAGCGTGATGTGCCTATTGGCATTATTCTTTCTCTGAGTATTTGTACTGTTATCTATATTATCGTTTCACTCTTACTCACTGGAATTGCCAATTACACGACATTAAATGTGGCCTCCCCAGTCGCAGATGCTATGTTACGCATTGGTTATCCTACAGTAGCGGGTATTATTTCAGTCGGCGCTATTGCTGGGCTCACAACAGTCATGCTAGTGCTGTATTATGGTTTAACCAGAATATTATTTGCGATTTCACGTGATGGATTGCTGCCAAGTTATTTTTCTCATTTGCATCCTAAAACAAAAACACCTATTAAAATTATTTTGGTAACGGGATTGATTATGGCGGCTGTTGCGGGATTTGTTCCTATAGAAGATCTTGCGGAGTTAGTAAATATTGGTACATTAACAGCGTTTACTTTTGTGTGTGGTGGAGTCATCGTATTTCGTTGGAAACACCCAGAATTGCCTCGACCTTTTAAATTACCTTGGAATCCATTAATTCCCTTATTAGGTATGATTTTTTGTATTTATTTGATGGTTCACTTGTCTATTGTCACCTGGCAACGATTCATTATATGGATGGTGATTGGGTTAATTGTTTATTTTGTTTATAGTAGAAGGCACAGCGCATTGCATAAGCTATAAAATGATAAAATATGAAGGTGTTTATACTTCCTATAAGCATCAGATTATTTTTCAAGCTTAATCCGCAGATCTGAATTAAAAAGGCAGAAAATAAACCTAATAAACGAGGTTAGGCCTGACTTGTTGGTTTTTGACATCATTCCTCATTTGGGTTTTGGTCCGTCAGAAGGAGATCGTGGACGAATGGATGATTTTATTTCATCTTGTTTTGAGAGATTATTCAGTTCTGTTTTATTTAATCCTGCATCAATAAATTTAGATTTACTGGGTGGAGGCATTAATTTCGTTGAGAAAGATGTTGCATTGAAATGATTGATACCTTCTTTAAAAGCGGGTTGCTTATCTTCTTTCTGTTCTATTACCTGTTTCGGCAATAAATTTTTTCTAGCTAATAATTTAATAAATTCGTCGTACATTTTAGGGGTAGGTAAGGTAATATGAATATTGCCTTCATTGTCTTTTTTTACGCAATCTGTCACTATGCCTTTTTCTTTTTTAAATTCATTTAATTGCTTTAATATAGCTTCAATGAATTTATCTAATTCTTTTTTTTGTTCGTTAGATAACAGATTAGGGATACATTTAATAGTTAATATTCCAGAGTCTCTGTTGTTATCTATTGATAATATTTTTTTAGATAATAGGTCTGATATGATATCCGAATTAAACATAATTCCTGATAACTGTTGTGTTTTCTGATCAGGATTATTGCCTTCAATTGCTTACATGATCACAGATCCAAATTGACCCGCCATGGTAAATAGCTTTTCTATAAAAGTGGGTGGTGTGTTGCCATCCTTATTTAATTTTTCATCTGTCTCGCTGTCACCACTTCCGCTACCCCCTCCACCAAGCTCATGACCCACACATATTCGATTTGGAAAAAATTCTTTACCGCAAATTGTGCAACGTTTTCTATTGCTTTCAGCAGCCTGTTCTTTCTTAATACGTTCTTTTTCTTCTGTTTCTTTTAGATCTCGCTGATGTTTTTTCTCCTTTTCTTCTGCAAGCTCGATTTTCCTTTTCTTCTCTTCTTTTTCTCTGAGCTCTTGATTTTGCTGTGTTTGTTTTAGAGACTTGTCTTTTTTTGGATCTTGCTGAGTTTCTGTGTGTTTTTGATCAGGCATATTCTTACCTTTATAACAAAATAGTGTGTATTAAACACATATTATCATAACACATTATCTCTCGGCAGTATTTTAAAGGTTAACTCGGCAACATATTGATTTTATTTAAAAATAATGATCAGTCTTAATTGGGGTTTAGTTATATTTGCTATACTATTTGCTATACTGATAAAGTCAAGGGCAGCTTAAAATGACTAACTAAAAGGTATCGATATGACATCTTCCAGAGAAATTCCACCTGATGAAAAGAGTCGTCTGCAAAATTTAATGCGCGAAGCTTTCATTCCAGGTATGTCAATTGCCTCCATTAAAAATGGTAAGTTGGATTTTGCAGGCACTCTGGGTGTAAGTGATGTTGAATCTCAAAAACAAGCCAATGATGAAACCATATTTTGGGCATGCTCTTTAAGCAAACCAGTCTTTGCCTATTTAGTCATAAAATTGATAGAAAGCGGGAAATTAGGTGATGATTTTAATTTAGATTCAGAATTATGGAATACAGAGCGTTTTGGCGAAAGAGGTGAAAGGAGACCATTAACACCGCGCATGATACTGTCGCATCAATCTGGTTTACCTAATGAAGGTCCTCCCACATTTGCATTTAATCCTGGCGAAGGATATTTATATTCAGGTGAGGGTTATCTTTACTTACAAAAAATCATTGAAGAACGTACTCATTTATCATTAGAAGAACTTGCTCAACAAACTGTATTTATTCCATTAGGTATGACAAATACGACTTATTTACGGCCTGATGCAGAGAAAATCGCTGAAAATCATGATGAACAAATGCATCATGCACAACGCTTGCCGACCATGATCGCAAATGATAACAATTCAGCAGGATCATTGCATACGACTGCCAGTGATTATGCCAGATTTCTAACAGCCTGTTTGAAGGAAGAGGCTTTAAATGAAATGATGACACCAGAAGTGTCTACGTTAGTGGATAAAGATGCTGCAGATAAAAAAGTAAATCCAGAAAAATTAAAATTAATAGATTGGGGATTAGGGCTTGGTCTTCAAAAACCTAATCAAGAAAATCAAGGTATGATTGCATTTCATTGGGGACATGGCCCGGGCGCTAAAACATTTGTGGCTATTAATAGAGATACGAATTCGGCAGTTGTATATTTAACGAATAGTGCTAATGGGTTAGGGATTGCAGAAGATGTTGTAGCACCGACTGTAGGTGACATTCATGCAAGTATGGATTATTTATCTGCAAAGTATGGCTATCAACAGCATGATTCATTTGAGTTCAAGGCAGCTCATCCAGCAACAGAGGCAAAAGGAATCCACTCGAAAACATCTGAGTTACGATTGCAATGGTTAGATGAATTAACACATGCCAAAACACATCCCATTAAAATCAATAAAGATAAATTAAAATCCTATGCAGGAGAATATGGTCCGACATTTCCAATGCGAATAACTATGCAGGAGGATAGAACACTTCAACTAGAATTGTTTGGTCAAAAGCATCAACTAATACCCATTAGCGAAACTACTTTTGCATCTAAAAATGATTTATCGATTCGTTTGGAATTTGATAAAGATAAATCACAGGTTACAACCCATTTTTTATATCGAGATAAAATTACTCAGAAATTAACTGTCGAGCAGAAACAACCTAATTTGAATGAAAAAACTAAAGTGACGACGAATCCATCACAAACTACTGAATCAACGTCACGACGTTATAAATATGATAAGAGACAAGTAAGCTCCCATTTTTTTCCAAAAAACAATAAACCCATTCATCCTGAAGATGTGCAAATGACAAAAAGCGCGTTCGGCCAAGGATCAAATCTTGCTAAAGAATCCGCTAAAAGTTTTAGGAAAAAGTAATGAATTATTGATTCAGGCTTATTTTTATTGACAACAATAACCATCAATCCTTATTTTGCATAAGCATGGCAAATCGTAGCGTCAATTCCTTGTGAACCAGAAGTGACAATTGCGATTTTATCTTTAAGTTCCATTGTAATACTTTCAAAAATTAAATTTTCGATTCTAAAACACCTATTCTTCAAATAATTTTAGTACTTTATCTACATCTTCATCAACAGAAATAGATTCAATCGTTAATGTAGCTACTTTTTCAAATAAGTGATCCCGCTCCAGATGTAGTTTATCTAAAAATGCTTTTTGATTCGCGATTGGAAAAAGTGGAGGCAGTCCAGATGACATACGTTCAATTTGCACGGGTGTGCTCACCTTTAAATAGATTACAAATTCCGATGATAACAATTTTCTATTGTTTTCTGTGGTGATGACACCATCTTCCATTGTTATCACAACATTTTCTTTTCCAATGTAATAAGATAATACTTCTGCTTCGCATTGATGAAGAGCGTTTTCACCTTGTTTGCCGATTATTTCATTTAAACGCCGTCCATAATAACGTTCTAAGCCAAGATTGGCATCGACATATTGCCAGCCTAGTTTTTCAGCTAAGGCTTTACTGAATAAAGATTTTCCCGAGCCCATATGTCCGACAATAAAAATACGTTTAGGTTTGGTCATGTTTTAATTACCTTGATTGATATGCTTTAAATGAATAGCAAGATAATACCATACAATATATTTATAACCAAAAATCCACGTGATTATGGTCATTTTATGTCATCGACCTCCTATTCTTAGAAAATCAGAATACTGATGAAAAACAGTTAATTTAGGATTGCGTTGTTACTCAGAAATATAGCAAGTAACTACGCATTTTTTTTAAGCCCCTTTTTTAAAAGGGGCTTAATTATTATTTACGCATTCTCACGGATTGCTCTTCTTTCTTAACTTTAGGTTCCAATTTTAACTCGAAATAACCAACACCTGATGAGACTGGTACATACCTTTTTACAACATTACAGGTAGGATTTTCTTTTTCCAGTTTTGCTTTTTCACGAGCTTCATTTGAAGCGCCCCAATAAGTGATTGCACTTAATGCAGTAAAATAACTTGTGTTTTTTACAAGGCGAGTTGCTCTAGTTTTATTAAAAAACATAATAATATCCTCTTTGTATTAATATAAAATAATGATTTATTGTTATCTGCTAGGTGCCTCTGCCCTGAGACGGGCAGAAAACAATTACCGGCTCAGAGCAGAAAAGAGGGTAATAATAATTGTGATGACAAAAGCGGAAATAAAAGAAACAAACGAAGCCTTATCATTTAAGACACTAAAAAATATCTTGGTAGTCGGAGTGCTTCTTTTTAAGTTCATAT
>BMAG01000058.1 GCA_014132595.1 Gammaproteobacteria bacterium
ATATTGGGAAGAAAATAGCAAAACCGAGCTTTATCATTTTATTGGAAAAGATATTTTATATTTTCATACTTTATTTTGGCCTGCTGTTTTGAGCGGGGCAAATTTGCGCACACCTACCGCTATTTTTTGTCATGGTTTTTTAACTATTGACGGATTTAAGATGTCTAAATCGCGCGGCACTTATATTAAGGCAAATACCTATTTGAAACATTTGCCGCCTGAATTTTTTCGCTATTATCTTGCAACAAAATTCAATGATCAAATTGAAGATATGGACATTAACTTTGATGATTTTATACAAAGAATCAATTCAGATTTAGTTGGAAAATATATTAATATTGCCAGTCGATGCGCAAGTTTCATTCATAAACATTTTGATGGAAATTTATCAAAAAAAATAGCTAAGCCTGAGCTTTTTGAATCGTTTGCCAAAGAAGGTGATGTCATTGCTGAGAGATATGAAGCGCGTGATTTTAATCAAGCGACACGGCTCATTATGGCACTTGCCGATCGTGCAAATCAGTATATTGATGAATGCAAACCATGGGCAATGATTAAAAACCCTGAATTACAGCATGAAACACAAGTCGTTTGCACACTGGGTCTTAATCTATTTCGTGTGTTAACAATTTATTTGAAGCCCGTTTTGCCTGCTATTTCAAAGAAGGTAGAAGAATTTTTAAATGTAGAACCACTTCAATGGTCTGATAAAAATAAAGCTTTATTGAATCACACCATTCATGCTTTTCAACCGCTAGCTCAACGTATTGAAAAAGCGCAAATTGATATGATGAAAAGTGCGGCTAAAGATGAATAGCTTAAATCAATCTAAACGGGCTGTCATTCGCGAAGATGAATGTATTGGTTGCACGAAATGCATCCAGGCATGTCCTGCGGATGCAATTTTGGGTAGTAATACGTTTATGCATACCGTCATTGGAGATGAATGTATTGGTTGTAAATTATGTATTGCGCCCTGCCCCGTTGATTGTATTGATATGGTGCTTACTGCAGAAGCAGAGGATAAATTCAGTCGAAAAATAAAAGCTGATCATTTCAAAAAACGCTATCAGTTACGTAAGATACGATTAGAAAATGAAAAATCCGCATTGCCTCAAATACCTTTGGAAAAAGAATTAAGAACGGAAAAAAAGGCTTACATTCTGGCTGCTTTGGAACGTGTTAAACTAAAAAAACAAGCTGAGTAATTTTAATTAGGTTTGAGTAAGATGAAAATGATTGCCCCAAAACGAGCGCTTATTTCTGTTTCTGATAAAAATGGGTTAATAGATTTTGCAAATAGTTTAGTTGAGCTGGGTATCGAAATTATTTCAACAGGAGGAACCAGTCTTGCTTTGCAGCATGCAAACATCCCACATCAAAAAATTGAAGATATTACGGAATTTCCTGAAATATTTGACGGGCGGGTTAAATCACTGCATCCTAAAATAGGCGGCGGTATTCTTGGAAAAAGAGACAAGCATCAACCTGAAGCCGCTCAGCATAAAATTGATTGGATTGATCTTGTTGTCGTTAATTTTTATCCTTTTTTTAAAGTTATTCAAAAAAAGGAATTAACATTGGATGAAATAATTGAAAATATCGATATTGGTGGCCCCACTTTGGTTCGCGCAGCGGCAAAGAATTTTGCATGGGTGGGCACCATTGTTGATTCTTCTGATTATGTTCATGTCATTCAAGAATTAAAATTGAATCAAGGTTTGTCGTTAATATCACGGAAAAAATGGGCTCAAAAAGCATTTGCATTAACATCGAGTTATGATTCTTTGATACATCAATATTTTCTTGATAAAACGAATGAAACTTTTTTGCCTTCGATAAATTTAGAATTAGAAAAATCGATTGATTTGCGATATGGAGAAAATCCGCATCAACAAGCTGCTGCTTACCAATTGAGACAGGACAAATCCGGTATTTTATCCGCTATAAAACATCAAGGAAAAGCGCTTTCCTATAATAACATTCTTGATGCAGATGCGGCCTGGAATTGTGTGAGTGAATTTGAAAGACCGGCATGCGCCATCATCAAACATGCAAATCCTTGTGGTGTTGCAACAAGTCATACGCTTCATGAGGCTTATGTAAAAGCCTATCACGCAGATAGTTTGTCTGCATTTGGTGGGATTGTTGCATTGAATCGGCCTTGCACGAAAGAGATTGCTGAATCACTAGTGGCTCATTTTTTGGAAGTTGTGATTGCACCCGCGTATCACCCAAATGCTTTACCTATTTTGATGACTAAACAAAATCTTCGTGTATTGGAAATGAATAAAGATTCATCAGAGCGCTTGGAAATGAAATTTATTAGAGGCGGTGTTCTTATGCAGGAGAAGGACTCACAAGTAGTGGATTTACAGGATTTAAAAATAGTCACACATTTAAAACCTACCGATGAAGAAATGGATTCAATGTTATTTGCTTGGCGTGTTCTCAAACATATAAAATCGAATGGAATATTGTTGGCAAAAGTTAATTGCACTGTTGGTATCGGCGCGGGCCAAGTGTCTCGTGTTGATGCTGTTGATTTAGCATTGCATAAAGCGGGAGAAAAAACGAAAGGTGCGATTTTGGCATCAGATGCATTTTTTCCTTTTAGAGATAGCATTGATCGTCTGGCAAATACAGGCATTCGTGCTGTTATTCAACCAGGCGGCTCGATTCGAGATGAAGAGGTGATTGCAGCCTGCAATGACCATGGTATTGCGATGGTTTTTACAGGGAAACGTTGTTTTAAGCATTAAATAAAAAAACTCTTGCCTTTTTTAAAAAAGCTCTGTTAACATCCCTTAATCACTTACTTTTTTAAATGAGATTATTATGAAAATTAAATTTGTTAAACATCATGCGCATCATCATCAGCTGAGATAGCCTCTGCTGGCGGGAGGCTATTGCCTCCCGCGTGAGTTTGACAGAAATCAAACCCTGGGTGGCAAAGCCACCCAGGGTTTTTTTTCGTCGAATGATTTGAGGGCATGAAAAATGGTGAATGAAAATAATAGGATACGAGTTGCGGTACAAAAATCTGGGCGTTTAAGTGAAGAATCGTTACGCTTGCTGACGAACTGCGGAATTCGCTTGAGGCCGCAAAAAGAAGAGCTGATTTGTCAGAGTGATAATTTTCCGCTCGATTTATTACGCGTGCGTGATGATGATATTCCAGGACTGATAGCAGATGGA
The DNA here is from genome assembly GCA_014132595.1 of Gammaproteobacteria bacterium. GTDB lineage: Bacteria > Pseudomonadota > Gammaproteobacteria > DSM-16500 > DSM-16500 > UBA4722. The sequence goes on from BMAG01000058.1 coordinate 3,199, forward strand.
AGCTGTGATTTTGGAATTATTGGTACAAATGTACTTCAAGAAAAGTCACTGCAGAATGGTGAAAAATCGAGGATAACTCATGAAATTATAGAATATCTTGGTTTTGCATTATGCAGACTCTCTATATCAGTTCCAAAGAATTTCCCCTATCAAGATATCCGATGTCTTGAAAAATGTAGAATTGCAACATCCTATCCTCATCTACTTTCCTTATTTCTTAAGCAATATAAGCTTAATATTAAAATAACAACACTAACAGGTTCTGTCGAAATTGCACCGCGCTTAGGTATCGCTGAAGGTATTTGTGACCTTGTTTCAACGGGAGCAACCTTGGAAGCTAATAATTTGCGCGAAGTCGAAACGATATTTAAAAGTCAGGCTGTGTTGATTAAATCACCCAACCTATTAAATCCTGAGAAAAAAATCGTATCCGATTTTTTGCAGAATAAAATTAAACAGTTTAAAAAAACCAATAAAACAATGAGTTGAGGTACATAAAATGCTTACGTCTATCCTTTGGAAAAATTTATCAAAAGACCAGAAAAAACAATTATTAATGCGCCCGAAAAAAAACAAATGCAATGAATTAAATGAAAAAGTTCAATTGATCATTGATCGCGTTTGTAGAGAAGGCGATATGGCCTGTAAGGCGCTGACTCATGAATTTGATGGTATTGCACTCAGTCATCTTGATGTAAAAGAAGATGAATTAATAGATGCTCGCAAACAAATAAATCAAAAAACGATCGATGCTATTAAAAAAGCAGCACGTCAAATCGAAACGTTTCATTTGCCTCAGTTGATGAAAAATAGCAGAATTGAAACATCAGAAGGTATTTATTGCGAAAGCCATCAGAAACCGATTCAACGTGTCGGACTTTATGTGCCGGGTGGAAGTGCACCCTTGGTCTCAACAGTTTTAATGCTTGGTATTCCCGCCAAAATTGCTAATTGCCCGATGCGTGTATTATGTTCTCCACCTCAAAAAAATGGACGATTAAATCCTGCGATTCTGGTAGCTGCAGAACTTTGTGGAATAAAAAAAATATACAAACTAGGCGGGGCTCAAGCGATTGCTGCAATGGCTTATGGGACAGAGACTATACCTAAAGTGGATAAGATATTTGGGCCTGGCAATACATGGGTTACTCAAGCAAAGATATTTGTTTCACAAGATGTTTCGGGTGCACAGCAAGATATGCCTGCAGGACCTTCTGAAGTGATGGTCATCGCTGATAGTAATGCAAATCCTGATTTTATTGCGGCTGATTTACTATCACAAGCGGAACATGGCAGTGATTCTCAAGTCATACTTGTTTGTACTGATTTACAATTATCGATAAAGATTCGAGATGCGATTCAATATCAACTTACTTCATTATCTAGATGCAGCCTCATCGAAAATACATTACAGAATAGTTCATTGATCATTGTAGATAATCTTATGGACGCAATGGATATTGTAAATTTATATGCACCTGAACATTTAATATTGCAAATTGAAAAGCCAAGGCAATATCTGCAGAAAATCCAACATGCGGGTTCTGTTTTTTTAGGGCCCTGGTCTCCAACTACTGCGGGTGATTATGCAAGCGGTACAAATCATGTATTACCGACGGATGGATATGCTAAAAATTTAAGTGGACTAAGTGTAAGAGATTTTATGAAAACAATTTCAGTTCAAGAGATAACAAAAAAGGGACTGCTTAATATTGCCGACACTATTAGAGAATTGACGAGAATTGAAGGATTAGAGGCGCATCAGCGTGCTGTTGATATCCGACTGGAGGAAATTCAAAATGCAGAATGAATTAATCAAATTAGCCAGGCGTGAAATCGTAGAGATGAAACCCTATAGTTCTGCAAGAAGCTTGAAAAAGACGGGTAACATTTGGCTAGATGCAAATGAAAATCCATGGAATGATACTATTTATAATCGATATCCTGAACCTCAATCAAAATCACTATTGTCCTTGTTTTCAAGCTTATACAAAGTGAATGAAGAACAAATTTTAATAACTCGAGGAAGCGATGAGGGTATTGATTTATTGATTCGTCTGTTTTGCTATTCTGGCCTAGATCAAATTATGATTTGCCCCCCCACTTATGGAATGTATAAAGTAGCTGCAACGATACAAGGCGCAGACGTTATCGAAGTGCCATTATTAAAGGAGTTTAATTTTTCTTTGCAGATTGAAAAAATGTTTGAACGATGGAAACCTACAGTAAAATTGATTTTTTTATGTTCGCCGAATAATCCTACCGGAAATCTCTTGTCCATTGACGATATCGTATTACTTTGCAAGACCCTCAATAACAAATCTATTATTGTTGTTGATGAGGCCTATATTGAATTCTCGGAAAACCCAAGCTTCACTAATTATATAAAACAATATCCTAATCTAATTGTCTTACGAACATTATCAAAAGCCTATGGATTAGCGGGTCTTCGTTGTGGAGTAACAATAGGAAATCCGGGTATTATTGCTTTATTAAAAAAAATAATAGCACCCTATCCTATCTCTCAATCAGTTTTAGATATTTTATATCAAAAAATTAATAATAATGATGTACAAAATCGCATTGATATCATCCGTTCTGAAAAAAAGAAATTATTCCAATTTTTATCTAACCTCTCGTTTGTTAAAACAATCTGGGAAAGTGATGCTAATTTCATACTTTTTGAAGTGCTTGATGTCGCAATGATATTAGAAATCTGTAACCAACATGGAATTGTCCTACGGGATCGAGGACATGATTATAATTTAAAAAATTGTATTCGCAGTACAATCGGAAAACCTGAAGAAAACACTTTTTTAATGGAGGTACTTAGCCGTGCTTAAAAAAATTATTTTTATAGATAGAGATGGTACATTGATTGATGAGCCTATTGATAAGCAGGTCGATTGTATTTCAAAGATTTCACTTAAAACAAATGTAATCCCTGCTTTGCTTATGTTAATAAAGTCAGGTTATCTCCTTGTTATAGTGAGCAATCAAGATGGCTTAGGTACAGGTTCTTTTAAAACAGAGGATTTTCGAATCACGCAGGAATTTTTAATTCAGTTATTTAACTCACAAGGTATTCATTTTGATTCAATTCTTATTTGTCCACATTTTGAGAATGAAAATTGCACCTGCAGAAAACCGATGCTTGGTTTAGTTATAGATTACTTGCGGGAAGGAAAAATGGACTATAGAAACTCTTATATGATTGGTGATCGAAGCACAGACATGCAATTTGCAAAAAACATGGGAATCAATGGTTTCTTTTACGATGGAAAAATTGATTGGCTTGAGATTGCCAAAGAATTAACAACTAAACCTCGTTCATTTACAGCAGAGCGCAAGACTTTAGAAACAAAAGTCATCGCGACTGTGAATTTAGATCAGAATCAAACCATCATGATCGACACGGGATTAGCTTTTTTGGATCATATGATTGAACAGCTAGCAAAACATGGGGGATTTAGTCTTATCTTAAATGTTAAAGGCGATCTACACATTGATGAACACCATACTGTCGAAGATGCAGCTTTGACTCTAGGAGAAGCGTTAAGAGGCGCACTGGGGAACAAATTAGGAATTAATCGGTATGGATTTTTATTACCGATGGATGAATCTAAAGCGGAAATTGCTATCGATTTAAGTGGACGCAGTTATTTTAGTTTTAATGGAAATTTTACCCGAGATAAAGTGGGTGATTTGCCGACGGAATTAGTTTCACATTTTTTTCGCTCTCTTGCTGAGACATTGGGCGCAGCCATTCATATCAAATTTTCAGGTGAAAATACTCATCATTTGATTGAATGTATTTTTAAAGGCGTTGGCCGATCACTAGGTCAGGCATTTTTAAAGAAGAACAATGAATTACCCACGACTAAAGGTGTTATATGATTTCTATTATTGATAGCGGCGGCGCTAATATTTCATCGATTCAATTTGCTTTAAACCGATTGGGAGTATCGGCAAATTTGACTTCTAATCCTGAAATAATTGTAAAATCAAGTCATATTATTCTTCCAGGGGTTGGATCTGCAGGAAGTGCCCTACAATATTTAAAAAATAATGCCTTGATTGAAGTGATACGATCTTTAACTCAGCCTGTATTAGGTATATGTTTAGGCATGCAAATATTATTTGATTTTTCAGAGGAAGATAATACTGAGTGTTTAGGAATCATTTCAGGAAGAATTAATAAAATTAAATCGCAAGATAAACAAGTCATTATTCCTCATATGGGATGGAACACAATTGAAAATATTGAAAATGATTTTATCATGAAGGGAATTGATCCACAGTCCTATGTTTATTTCATTCATAGTTATGCAGCACCTGTTGGAAATTACACTACTGCAACCACAATTTACGGTAGTCCTCTTTCTGCAGCAGTGCGTTACAATAATTTTTATGGTACGCAATTTCATCCTGAGAGATCTAGTGTGGTTGGATCTAATATATTAAAAAATTTTCTGGAGTTATAACATGATAATTTATCCTGCAATTGATATTTTAAATGGTCAATGCGTACGTTTATATCAGGGAGATTTCAACCGCGAAACGATTTATAACAACGATCCTTTTTTAATGGCAAAAAGATTAGTTAAGGAAGGCGCAAACTGGTTACATATTATTGACTTAGATGGTGCAAAAGATCCTAGCCAACATCAAAAAAAGGTCATTAATGAATTAATAAAACTAAATGATGTGAATATACAAATTGGTGGTGGTATTCGAAACAAAAATCAAATAAAAGAGTTACTTGAATCCGGAGCTTCTCGTGTCATCATTGGCAGCATGGCTGTCACAAATAGGCAAACCGTGTCGAATTGGCTCACCTATTTTGGTCCAGATAAATTGGTATTAGCACTTGATGTTCGGATAGATAAAAATAATGTTCCGAAAGTGACTTGTGATGGATGGCAATCAACATCAGATTATTCTCTCGATTTCTTAATACATTTTTATCAACCTTTCGGGCTGAAAAATATTTTATGTACCAATATTAAATTAGACGGCACGCTTACCGGCCCTGATTATTCGCTTTATGATGCATTGTTGAATAAATTTCCATTCTTAAATCTTCAAGCATCGGGTGGTATACGATCAATTGATGATATCAAGAGATTACGAGAAAGAAATTTAACAGGGGCCATCATTGGCAAAGCTCTTTATGAAAAGAAATTTACATTAGCTGAGGCTCTTTTATGCTAGCAAAACGAATAATACCATGTCTAGATATTAAGGACGGCCTTCTTGTCAAAGGGATTCAATTTCGAAATCATCAGATTATGGGTGATATTCTAGAGTATGCAAAATTTTATAGTGACGCAGGCGCAGATGAACTTGTTTTTTATGACATTACAGCAAGCACCGACCAACGTATTGTTAATAAGCAATGGATATCTAAAATCGCTTCTCATCTAGATATTCCATTTTGTGTCGCAGGTGGTATACGAACTTTAGATGATGCAAGGGTGATTTTGAACTCTGGCGCAGATAAAATTTCAATAAATTCACCAGCGTTGGAGAATCCTCGATTGATTACAGAACTTGCAAAAGAATTTGGTAATCAATGTGTGGTCATCGGCATTGATAGTCATGAAAATCAGAATGATTATTTTGTCTATCAGTATACGGGAAACCCATCTAAGATGCGCCCCACTTTGAGACGTACACAAGATTGGATACGCGAAGTACAAGACTTAGGCGCGGGTGAAATTGTACTTAACTGCATGAATCATGATGGCGTTAAAAATGGATATGACATAAAACAACTTACTTTAATGCGCCAAATAACACGAGTGCCTTTAATTGCTTCTGGCGGGGCGGGAGAAATAACACACTTTAGCGCTGTTTTTAATGTTGCCCAGGTCGAAGGCGCGCTTGCTGCGAGTGTTTTTCATACCCAATCCATTCAGATTCAGGATTTAAAAAAATATCTTCAAACGCAAAATATTAGGGTGAGATTATGAAAACTGATAACTTAAATATCAAATCATTAAACTGGGACAAAGTAAATGGTTTAATACCCGCTATTATTCAGGATTATTCATCGTTGCAGGTATTGATGATGGGCTATATGAATAAAGAGGCATTGCAGTTAACGCTTGAAACGAGACACGTCACTTTCTATAGTCGTACTAAAAAACGATTATGGACGAAAGGAGAAACATCGGGAAATTATTTGCAATTTGTAAACGCGCAGCCTGATTGTGATTGCGACACACTGTTAATACAAGCTAACCCAATCGGTTTAAGCTGTCATCTTAATAATCCAAGCTGCTTTGGTAAATTTGAATCTCCTGATTTAATCATACTCTCCAAACTAGAGTCTGTTATTAAGCAGCGATTTCAAGAACGCTCTGAAAACAGTTATGTTAGCCGCTTATTTAACGAAGGGATTTATCGAATTGCTCAAAAGGTGGGAGAAGAAAGTATCGAGGTTGCGTTGGCTTCTATTAGTCAAATACAAGAAAATATTAGGAGTGAAGCGGCGGATCTGATATTTCATTTGCTTGTGTTGTTAAGACAGTGTCAAATTGATTTAGCTGAAGTAATGTCTGAATTAAATAGGAGAACTTGAAATATTTTTAAATTCATTACCGCGACTACGATGAGGCACAATAAAGGACTTTGAATATTTTGCATAATATTATGCTATGATAACAAACTATCATTTAAAAAATGTATGAGGTCAATCATGAACTCAGTTGATATTTACGTCAGCACGGATATTGAAGCAGATGGTGAAATTCCTGGAATAAATTCCATGCTTAGCTTTGCATCCGTTGCCTACCTGGCTGATAAAACAATCTTGAGTACTTTTACTAAAAATTTAAAAACATTGCCGGAAGCAATACCAAACACCGATACGATGAGTTGGTGGAAAGACTTTCCCGACGCATGGAAAGCTTGTCGAGAAAATACGGAATTTCCTGAGATTGCCATTAAAGAATATGGAGAATGGTTAGAAAACTTATCTGGCCGAATTATTTTTGTGGCCTTTCCAGTGGCATACGATTTTCGATTTATAGATTATTATCTTCAACGCTTTTTTGGTCGTAATCCTTTTAGATATCGAACAATAGATATACGAAGTTATGCCATGGGAATGCTTAATCTGCCCTATAACAAAGCTCATCGAAATCAGTTGCCTCCTGAATGGACAGATAATTTGGCGCATACACATATTGCGCTGGATGATGCTTTAGAGCATGGAGCATTTTTTTGTAATATGCTGCAGAACACTGCAAATCGATAACCGGGAGTTATTTACGTTTGATATGAGACAAAGAATCAATGACTTGAACTGACGCTGTCGATTTAGATTTAGTCTTAGAAGATGTTGAGAAAAACCGCGATGAATTTTTCGCAGTTTCATTTTTTTGTAAACTTTCAAAATTAGCCAGTTTTTCAAGAAGCTTTTCAAACTTATTTTTTGGATCGAAAAAGTTTCTTGTATTTTCATAAACAAGTTGTAAATGACTTTTCATAAGAAGACTAAAGAGCTCTTCTTTTTGGCCGCGCATTCTCTCTTTTGCAGTTGTTAATGCGGATTTCACTTTATTAATTCGATTGTTCTTAGGATGCGACTCACTTAATACGGCTGTTTTTTTAATTTCATCTAATACTCTTGCGCTGGCGTATCCTCTTTTTAAATCATCAAAAGATTGGATAACAATATCAAGATCTTTAACTATGGTATGATAGCCATTATCACGCGCATAATCACGCATTGCCTGAAGCTGAACAATCGCTTCTTGCATTTCCTGAAATAGTCTTCTTATTTCAGCGCCTATAGAAATACCCTTCTTACCGCTTGGCGTTAGCATATCTTCATTTACTTGTTCATCAACATTGCGCGGCATATAATTTCCTCATTTAAAGTAAAATACCACCACCTCTAGGACCCTGACCCTATTTCTATTATTATAGCAATAATTTGTGATTTTTTTTAAATGATTAAAAACAAGGAGTTAAAATGATGATGGTTGATAAGTCGTAAAACAACAAGTTATGGACCTTTAGTTTTTTCCCAAACAGGATTATCCCAAGGTCCTTTAACAGAATAATGATAAGTTGCAACACTTGAGACAACACCGCTTGCTGCTTTTTCTACAAGCCAACTGACAGCGCCTACCAAAGGACCGCCTGCAATGGTTGCAACAATAGGAATACTTCCCGTGACATAAGGAGTCACACTTAAAATTAAATCATAATTCTTGGCAGCCATACCGATGTTTCCTTTAATTTCGATTTTAGCAATCGGTCCATTAAAATATGTATCTTTGGTATTCGCATTACCATTTTCCAGAGTAAAGTGCCCTTGCATCGTATCGAAACTATAACCTTTTTCGAAGACATCGGTAAAATCTAAGCTCAATCGTCGAGGTAAGGTTTGTAAACTTAAAATATTCAACATACGTCCAAAACCCAACTTTGCATCGGTCGAGTTGCCTAAATTAATGACTCTGCCTTTACCGATTTTCAGAAAAATCGAACCGGATAAAGTAGTAAGCGAAGGATTATAGGGTGTGTTTAACCAATTCAAATCAAAAATAATATTGCCTTGACTAGCAATTAAATTTGCAGAGCCTAATCCCCAATGATTCAACAACAGACTCACATTATTAGTATTAAGTGTCCCTGACAAATCAGTTCTATTACTCGTCTTTTGCGAGGACCATTGTCCTTTTGCATTCAAATTAAAAAAATCAGTGGATATGTTAAGTTTTTGTATTTGCAATCCCGCTCTATTAGGCGCAACATCCAGCGCAACATGGCCTATATTATTATCTTTATATCGCACATCATCAGCTAAAAGAGAAAATGCGGGTATTGTTTTAGGATCAAGTTCTGCCTGCTCTTTGGATGGTATGAGATAAAGATGCTGGAAGTTTGCATGAATAATGGATTTAGATTCATGAATGGGGAGCCAGATGTTCCCCGTCATTCGAGGACTCGTTACACTGATTTTCCAATCATTATTATCCATCACTGCTTGCACACGTGCAGAAGTTAGATTTTGTCCCAGGATAGGAAACTGTGCGGCTTGAATATCAATTTCACGTAAATAATGCGTTAGTGAATCCGTTTGAGTCTGTATTTTATTTTTATTCAGCGATAAATTTGCAAAGTAGGTGCGCCACATTTTCCAGTCTAATTTGTCCACCTGCCCTGTCACCATAATCCCCGGCTGAGATTGCCAATTTGCTTGGCCATTACTGCCTAGTCGTAATTCGCCACCTCGAAATTGCCAGCTCTCTCCTGATTTTACATACGTCAATGCAGCTGTTAATAATTTTCCATAAGTTAATCTTGCTTGAAGCGGTTGATCCTGTTTTAAGTCCGCATTCAAGATAAAATCACGAGATTCATTTGCGCTTTTTCCATAAATCGAAGGTAAGTTAATACTTAATCCTTTCAAATCAGAACGTATGAATAACTGGCTGGGTTGTGGATACTTATGAGAAATAATGCTTAATTCAGCTGTATAAACCGTCTCTCCTTTTATAAATTGTGATAATGATATGTTAAGCCATTTTTCTAATACGGCCTCTGATATTTTACTTTGTAACTCTGCTTTTACCACAGGCGGTGAATTAAAATTACGTACTGTGTTTATATTTAATAAGATGGGCTCATTAAATAATTGTCCTTGCATTTGATTGACTTGAACGGATTTTTCAGTGAAGTGCATCGTACCTGCCATTTTTTCGATTGTAAAATTCCAGCTAGGTATTCCCAATTTTGCTGCAGTGACCGAGACATCACCCTGCACAAGACTGTCTTCAGGTTTTTTAACAGGTATCTTAAATGCAAATGTTAACCCCATGTCTCCCGATAATTGCAACCCTTCCAAATCTTTACCCAATGTATTTCGTAAGGGACTTTCGTTGATGAAACGTAATCCGGAAGCAAGATCAGCATTAATGTCAGCTTGTAAATCTAAAATTTGCGGATGCTCAGGTCCTATATAAGGAATGTAGCCATGCACTTTTTTTAAAGGCACATCAAAAAGTTGTCCTGATTCTAAATCTGCTGTCATTGAATGACCTGAAAAAACAAGATTACCATAAACATGATGCACGATGGGCCAGCCCGGCGCATAGTCAAATTCCATGTCTTTGACTTTAGTACTTACCAAAAATTTTCCTGTGCCATTCTCGCGAGCTAATTCACTGAGCTGCCCTTGCACCGTTATCTGGCCAGACGAGAGTTGTCCGCTTCTAAAACGATTATGCAGCCAGCTTACAAAAGGAGGTTCAAAAGTTTTGACTGGTAAGTAATTTTCAAATGTTTCAACATGTGGAACAGAAAATTCTCCTTGTAAATTGATCGTGGGAGAATCTTTTGGCGGAATTAACAAAGACATATTAGCATCTACCGTAATATCCGCATTATTGACATTAAAATTCTTAGCGGTGATAAGCCATGCATCGTTTGTATTTTTTTGCCATTGGATATCCCCCGTCACCGTATCAAATTGTAAGGGCCCAGCAAAAATAGAATTTAATGTGATGGTTGCTTTATGTCCATTCAGCGTTAGCTGACCTTCATTACCTGCCCATGAAAATTTACCATCAAAATTTGTAACGCCTGGAAATTTTTGCCAAGGATTCAATGCGAGATTAAAGAATTCTGCGGAATACGTATTATCCTTTGACGAAAAAGATTCACCTGACTGAATATTGAGGGAACGAACGTCTCCCATCGGATTTAATCCAGTTAACATTTTATTGAATGAATCGGGCAATAAGCCGCTCGCTATTGCAAGCTCGCTTGTATCTGCCAGATCGATATAACCTGCCTCTAATTTATAGCTTTTCATTTTTCGTCTAAGAGGAGGTTTAGGTGCATTATCTTCAGGCAGCAACGTGAGAGAAAACTGCGTCGTTGGCCATAAATGTTGTGGAAAATCTATTAAGAGGTCTTCACCTTCAAATATTTGATTAGCGCCATCACGACGCCAGCCTAAACGTCCGTTCATCCGCGGAATCACGACTATTTTTTTAGTGATGAGTGATTGCAGTTGTATTTCATAGAGCTGAAATTGACTTTGTACGTTTTCTAATTGCCCATGCTCCCAAGTCATCCAGATTTTTCCGCTGCCAACACCTTGTTTAATTTGTAATTGCTGCCAGGTTTTTTGGCTGATCCATTGTTCTAATGAAATACTCTCTAAATAAAGATAAAGATGCACACGCGAAGTATTATGCATAATATCGGGTGTTGGGCCTTCCCATTGCAAATTAATGGTTGCATGCATTGGCAACGCCTGATTCAGCGTAGCTTTTCCACGTAACATATGTTCGGTGTTTGTATTATGTAAATCGAGCGCCGCTAATGAAACTGATCTTTGAGGTTCTCCTTCTGGAATATAGTTAATGTCTATATTACGTAAGGCTAAATTAGGCTGTGAAAAAATCCAGGCACTCATAGCATTCCCAGCCACTGAGCCGCCCGTGAAATTATCCATGAAAACAAAATTATCTAACCCTTCAACTTTCAACTGTCCTGATTTTTTTTGATGAAGTGTCAATTGAACGCCGTAAATTCGGATATCTTCAGGTAATAATTTCCTATGCAATAAACTTTGCAATAATTTCACATTGATAATTATTTTTTTAATTTCAAAACTGGGTTTTTGTGATTGCTTATTTAAGATCGCAACTTGCGTAAGGGCAATTTCAGGCTCCGCCCTTCTCCAGGAAATGCTGACTTTCTGAATGGTAATGGGAACATGAAGCAAATCACTTGCCCAATTGGAAAAATCGGTGCGATGATCATTTAAATAGGGCGTAAGCAATTGAGTTAGACTCACGATTGCAGCCGCTATAATAACAATGATAGCCGCGCAATAAACAAGCCATCGCGCGGCTTTCCCTATCAAATTTGTCACGCTTTATTCCTTTTCTGACATCGGTAGAATGTCGTAGTGTTCCTGTGTATAAGTCGATTCAACCTGGACTTTAATCGGCCTGCCCAGTTTTAATTCCATTTCATTTATTTTACTTACTGATTCAGTACACAAATATTCGACCACCGGTGATGCTGCCATAATCAAAAAACCCGGCCAGGAAAAATGTCTGGCTGTTTGTTCTAACTCACGCAAAATTTCATAACTCATCGTTTCTAACGATTTTATCGTCCCCCGTTGTTGGCATACAGGACAAGGCACACATAAAATTCGCTCTAAACTTTCACGAATACGTTTACGCGTCAGCTGCACCAAACCTAAGCTTGATAACTCACTCACTTCTGTTCTCGCACTGTCTTTTGATAGTGCTTCATTCAACAATTGTAATAATTGTGTTTTGTGTTGGGAATCCGACATATCAATAAAATCTATAATAATTATCCCACCCAGATTTCGCAACCGAACTTGACGCGCAATGACGTTGATTGCCTCGACATTCGTCTTAAAAATCGTATCTTCCTGACTGCCATGACCTAAAAAAGAACCTGTGTTCACATCAATCGTCGTCATTGCTTCAGTTTGATCAAAAATTAAATAGCCGCCGGATTTCAAATATACTTTGCGGTGCAATGCTTTTTGCAATTGAGCTTCAATAGAATAAATATCAAAAATCGGTTGTGGGCCCGCATGATGTTCAATGCGATCCATGAGATTAGGTAAATGATGTTTAGCAAACTCACGCATCTGTGAGACTGTTTCTAACTGATCAACACGAATTTTCGAAATGGAATCTGTCACTTTATCTCGCAGTAGACGGAGCTCAATGGGCATTTCTGTGTAGACAAGCTCACCGACTTTTGCGCGTGGGTTTCGCGAGAGTATCTCTGACCAGACGGTGGGTAAAAATTCTTTTTCTTCCATCAACTCATCGGTCGTTGCAATTGTTGCAGCCGTTCTAAAAATATAGCCGCCGGTTTCATTGGGTGTTAATATCTGCATTAATCGTTCTCGCTGTGATTCATCTGTAATGCGTTGAGAGACAGCTAGCTGGTGCATACCAGGTACAAAAACAAGATATCGTCCAGGGATTGTCAATTGTGTCGTAACGCGAACACCTTTGGAACCCAATGAATCTTTATAAACTTGAACAAGAATTTCTTGTCCTTGCTTTAACAAATCACGTATATCTTTAGAAGTTGTTTGTGTTTGTATATCATTGACATGTAAAAACGCAGCGCGCTCAAGTCCAATATCAATAAAAGCGGCTTGTATTCCAGGAAGTACGCGATGTACTTTTCCTTTATAAATATTACCGATCAATCCTTGATGTAAACGACGTTCGATATAAATTTCTTGCAAAACACCGTCTGCAACAAAAGCAGCTCTCACTTCATAGGGTGTAATATTTATCAGAATTTCTTCAGACATCTATGCATTTATCCGACCACGCAATATTGTACATACCCATGGCCACAACAACATGCTCGTCAAAGAACATGACCAGTAAAGCCAGCTATTCGGTAATGTGCCCACAAATCCCTGAATACAAAATAAAATAAATTGATACAATAAAACTAGCAAAAAGATCGTTCCGCCTTGCTGCAACATAGGAAACATGCGCAAACGAGTATACATTCTTGAGACAAGTGAAATAACGACAATTAAAGCAAATGCATGTTCACCTAATAGAGTACCTTCTAATACATCCAAAAAAATACCCATCATGCAAGCAACACCAATATTAACACGCTCAGGTACTGCAATCGTCCAGTAAATCAGGATCATCAAAACCCAGGCGGGCCGCAGCCAAACAGCCCAGCTGGGTATAGGCAATAAAGTGAGAATAAAAGCAATCAAAATTGATAGCGGAATCACATATCCATTTCTATAATACGTTTCTGTCATTGTTTCACTCGATTCGCTGGCCACACTAACAAAACGCCGCGGCTTCTGTCTAAATGAGCCGCTGGACTCACTGTAATGGTAGTAAATTGTAATCCGGGATCTTTCGTCACAGAAATAACCTGTCCTACCGGATAACCTTCCGGAAAATGCTCACCTAATCCAGAAGTAATTAATACATCACCATTTCGAATATCCGCTGTTTGCGGCACATTTAATAAGCGTAATTGTCCCGTGTAGGCATCACCTACTGCGATTGCACGCACCCCATTACGCACGACTTGGACAGACAGGCCGCTACGCACATCATTCACTAATAAAATACGGCTCGTTAGGGGATCGACTCGCATGACTTGGCCCATGACACCATTGGCATCCAGAACAGGTTGCCCAACATAGACATTATCACGACTGCCTTTGTTTAATATGACTTGCTTTTGAAAAGGATCCGCTGAAACCGCCAATAGTTGTGCAATGATAACCTTACTTTGTAGTTGTTCTGAAGAATGCATCAATGCTTTGAGTTGATTATTTTCAGATTCAATCGCGAGTAAACGCTGGACCTGTGCTCGCAGCATGAGTTGTTCTGCTTTAAGATCGAGATTTTCCTGCACCAGTGAATCGTGCGTGCTTATCGTATCTTGAATTTTGTCAACGAGCTCAATGGGCCAGCTGACGACATACTGTAAAGAAGCCAAGGGGACTGAAAGAATCGTACGTATTTGATTGATAGCAGCCACATGTTTATCAAGCAGCATCAGGGTGATCGCAAATGCGAGTAAAAGAAAAACTCGGAAACCGGATTGAGTACCTTGGGTAAAAATAGTTTTGATAGGATGCTCTCCTATGAAATGGTCGTTGCTGTAAAAGTTACTTAGTTGATGACCCTCACCCTCTCCCGCACTAGAAAATAATTTTAAAATCATCGTCAGTGGACGGAGAGGGGAATTCTAAGCAAAAATTTGCAAACTTGCAGGATCAGCTATTCCTTAGCCAAAAAATCTATCCCGGAAGAATCCATAATTTCCAGCGCTCTGCCGCCGCCACGCGCCACACAAGTTAAAGGCTCATCCGCAATAATCACAGGCAACCCGGTTTCTTCCATCAGTAAACGATCAATATTGCGCAATAATGCACCGCCGCCTGTCAGAATCATGCCGCGTTCAGCAATATCAGACGCCAGTTCAGGTGGAGCTTGTTCTAATGCAGCTCGTACAGCGCCTAAAATACCCGACAGAGGTTCTTGTAAAGCTTCTAAAATTTCATTACTGGTTAAGTTAAAGCTGCGTGGTATACCTTCAGCCAGATTACGTCCACGGACTTCCATTTCAAGTACCTGATTCGCAGGGTATGCAGAACCGATTTCATGTTTAATTTTCTCAGCAGTCGATTCACCAATCAAAATACCGTAGTTACGACGCACATAGCTCACAATCGCTTCATCAAAACGATCGCCGCCAATACGAACGGAGGCAGAATAAACAATACCACTCAATGAAATAATGGCCACTTCTGTTGTACCACCACCAATATCGACTACCATCGAACCTCGTGCCTCATCAACAGGCATCCCCGCACCCATCGCAGCCGCCATCGGTTCTTCCAGCAGAAAGACTTCTCTGGCACCGGCGCTCAGCGCTGACTCACGGATTGCTCTGCGCTCAACCTGTGTCGACCCACAAGGCACACAGACCAGAACTCGAGGACTTGGACGTAAGAAACGGTTTTCGTGAACTTTATGAATAAAATGCTGAAGCATCTTTTCGGTGACATAAAAATCAGCAATGACACCATCCTTCATAGGACGAATTGCTGTAATATTGCTCGGCGTACGGCCTAACATGAGCTTGGCTTCACTACCCACAGCTGCGACATGTTTTTGACCATGAGAACCCAGCTGTCGAATCGCAACGACAGAAGGCTCATCTAATACAATGCCTTTACCACGTACATAAATTAATGTGTTCGCAGTGCCCAAGTCTATTGATAAATCGTTAGAAAAATATCCACGTAGTCTTTTTAACATCGCCAAAGCCGCTCCCTTAATAATCCGATAACTAATACGAATTCTAATTGATATAAAATAAAGTAGCTAATGAAAAATCATGGAGATGGCTATATAGACGGGTCATGGTCGTTTTTCGCTCTTTTGTCCTCCATAATAGACGCATTACTGCGCGGGTAATCGGCCTATTTGCTCATCAGGGGTGTCATTGCAATCCATCTTTCAAGCAAGTCTTAGGATGCTAGAATTGATTTTTTGAAGCTTTGGTTTCGAGATGGATTGCGCAGCTATCGCTCGCAATGACTGTGAACGAGGCAATGACAACGGTGGTTAGCAAATATACTGAGCGCCCAAAATAATGATCAGAACAGTAGCAAAAGAAAGCGTATCCGCATTATAATCATCCCCCCAAAAGCTTACACATAATCGGAGCATCAAAACCATGTCACTCACCGCAGGCGATGTAAAAAAAATTGCTCATCTCGCTCGATTAAACCTACTCGAGAATGACGTCACCCTTTATACACAACAACTTTCCACCATTCTTAATTTTGTTGAGCAAATGAACCAGGCCGATACCGCAGAAATTGAACCTTTTTTTAACCCGCTTGACCTGGGTCAACGACTCCGTCCCGATGTGGTCACTGAGCAAAATCAACGCGATGCTTTTCAGGCGATTGCGCCGCAAGTTGAAGCTGGACTGTATTTGGTTCCCCAAGTCATCGAAGGTGAAGAATAGGATTTTAGATTATGTTAAATAAAAGTATCGCGGAATTAAGTCACTCATTACAGGCAAAAAAAATATCCAGTCATGAGCTCACACAATTTTTTCTTGAGCGCATTAAAAAACTGGATCCTCAGTTAAATAGTTTTATTACCGTGACTGAACAACAAGCGTTAGACGCGGCTAAAAAAGCAGATGCGCAACTAGCCCAAGGTAAGGCGGGTCCTTTAACGGGTATTCCTATCGCACAAAAAGATATTTTTTGTACGTTGGGCGTAAAAACCAGCTGCGGCTCCAAAATGCTGGATAATTTTATTTCGCCTTATGATGCAACGGTGATTAAACGCTTTAATGAAGCGGGCATGGTCATGCTTGGTAAAACCAATATGGATGAATTCGCGATGGGTTCTTCCAATGAAAATAGTTATTATGGCTCCGTTAAAAATCCCTGGAATGTAGAGTATGTTCCTGGGGGTTCATCAGGCGGTTCTGCCGCCGCGGTTGCAGCAAGCTTGGCACCTGTCGCGACAGGCACAGATACTGGCGGTTCTATACGTCAACCCGCTGCATTGTGCGGTATATCAGGCATTAAACCAACCTATGGCAGAATATCACGTTATGGCATGATTGCATTTGCATCCAGCCTCGACCAAGGCGGACTTTTTGCTAAAAGCGCTGAAGATCTGGCATGGGTTTTAAATACCATGGCAGGTTTCGATGAAAACGATTCTACCAGCGCCAATATTGCAGTACCCGATTATACAAATACATTAAATGATTCATTAAAAGGTTTACGTATTGGATTACCTAAAGAATTTTTTAGTGATGCCTTAGATAAAGACATTGGAAACGCTATACAAACAGCGATTAAAGTCTATGAAAAATTAGGCGCAACTTTTCATGAAATTAATTTGCCAAATACATCGTTATCGATTCCTGCCTATTATGTCATTGCACCTGCCGAATGTTCTTCGAATTTGGCGCGTTTTGATGGCGTGCGTTATGGACATCGTTGTGAAGATCCTAAAGATCTGGAAGATTTATATAAACGTTCACGCAGTGAAGGATTTGGCAAAGAAGTCACCCGACGGATTATGATCGGCACTTATGCATTATCCGCTGGCTATTACGATGCATACTATATCAAGGCACAAAAAATTAGACGCCTGGTTGCAGATGATTTTCGAAAAGCTTTTAAATCAGTCGATGTCATTTTGGGACCAACCACACCCTCACCTGCTTTTAAGCTAGGTGAAAAAACAAGTGATCCTATCAGCATGTATTTATCCGATATTTATACGATCGCAGTCAATCTCGCAGGATTGCCTGGCATGTCAATTCCTGCAGGATTTACAAAAGGATTACCTATTGGCATGCAATTGATTGGGAACGCCTTTGCTGAAGCACGTTTATTGAATGTTGCACACGCTTACCAAAAAGAAACTGATTGGCATACCAAAACACCGGAGGGCTTTTAAGATGGAATGGGAAATCGTAATCGGATTAGAAGTGCATGCACAACTATCGACTCAAAGTAAAATTTTCTCGGGTGCATCGACTGCATTTGGTGCAGAGCCTAACACACAAGCCTGTGCCATTGATTTAGGTTTTCCGGGAGTATTGCCAGTATTGAATGCGGAAGTCGTTAATATGGCAATCAAACTGGGTTTAGGAATAAATGCCGAAATTGCAAAACGTTCTGTCTTCGCCCGTAAAAATTATTTTTATCCGGATTTACCGAAAGGGTATCAAATTAGTCAATTTGAATTGCCGGTGGTGGGAAAAGGTTATCTGGATATTTTACTGGACGACGGCACGACAAAACGCATTGGGATCACACGCGCTCATTTGGAAGAAGATGCGGGAAAATCTTTACATGAAGATTTTAATGGCATGTCGGGTATTGATTTAAATCGTGCAGGCACGCCTTTACTGGAAATTGTTTCTGAACCGGATATGCGTTCTGCCAAAGAAGCAATAGCTTATCTTAAAACGCTGCATTCCTTAGTGCGTTACTTAGGTATTTGCGATGGTA
The DNA here is from genome assembly GCA_014132595.1 of Gammaproteobacteria bacterium. Taxonomy (GTDB): domain Bacteria; phylum Pseudomonadota; class Gammaproteobacteria; order DSM-16500; family DSM-16500; genus UBA4722. The sequence goes on from BMAG01000058.1 coordinate 21,788, forward strand.
ATATGCAGGAAGGTTCTTTTCGTTGTGATGCGAATGTTTCTTTGCGGCGCAAAGGCGATTCCAAATTTGGTACGCGTACTGAATTAAAAAATATTAATTCATTTCGTTTTGTTGAACGTGCCATTATGTATGAAGTAGAACGTCAAATGGCGATCTTAGAAGATGGCGGTAAAATAAATCAGGAAACGCGTCTTTATGATTCTGCGAAAAATGAAACACGTCCGATGAGAAGCAAGGAGGAAGCGAATGATTATCGCTACTTCCCAGATCCAGATTTATTACCTTTGCTGATCACAGAAGAGCAAATTGCAAAAGTACGCAGTGAGCTTCCTGAATTGCCCCAGCAAAAACATCAGCGTTTTAAGGAAGTGTATGGTTTAAGCGCTTACGATGCGACAGTGCTTGTGAGTTCGCGCGCGATGGCGGATTATTTTGAAACGGCGGTTGCAGCTTCTGGCAATCAAGCAAAATTAACGGCTAATTGGGTGACAGGTGAATTATCAGCGGCACTCAATAAATCCGATATGGAGATTACCTCTTCCCCCGTGTCTGCGGAGGAGCTTGGTAAATTGGTATTGCGTATTGCTGATAATACGATTTCAGGAAAAATTGCTAAAACGATTTTTGAAAGCTTATGGAATAAAGAAGGTGATGTGGATCACATCATTGAAAAACAAGGCTTGAAACAAGTGACGGATAGCTCTGCCATCGAAGCACTGATTGAAAAGATCCTTGCTGCGAATCCGCAGCAAGTGGCAGATTATCGTTCTGGGAAAGATAAGCTGTTTGGATTCTTTGTAGGTCAAGCTATGAAGGAATCGGGTGGTAAATTGAATCCTAAGCAATTGAATGATTTGTTAAAGGAAAAGCTGACGAGCGGAAGTTAGCGTTTATTTATAATACAGCCTGAGCCGATTAGATGCTCTAATCGGCTCAATATTTTTTGTTTTTTGAGCCGATTAGGCGTTCAAGCTTTGATAGCAGATAGATCCACTCCCATTACATCATTTATAGCAGCATACACCTCTTCCATAAAATGCTGTGTACATCGAGTAAGCGGTCCTTTGATTAGGCGTTTATTATCTATCGCTCGAATTTGATCTATCAATAGATCAGATTCTTTTTCAAGATTATCTTGAGCTTTAATCCGAATTCGCAAAGGCTCAGCATGATCTATCAATTGAGTAGTCAATGGAATAATCACAGTCGATGGATGCTCTATATCCAACAATGCTTGATTTTGCAAAATTAAAACGGGTCTATATTTACCTGTCTCTGTCCCCCGAGTAGGATTCAAATTTGCTAGCCATACTTCGCCATGTTTAATTTTCTGGATCATTTTCAATCTCACCAAATTCTTTATTAACATGCATACTTTCTTTTCTCACCCGTAAACTCGCTTTTTTGAGGCGATCTGCCATTTGTTGATTTTTCACTTCATGATTCATTTGCTCAATGGCAAGACGTATGTATTCCGCACGGGGCAAGTGAATGGAGCGAGCGCAATAATCAAGGTCACGGAGAGACTGATCTGCTAAACGAATTGTGATCGCTGACATAATTGTATTCCTCTTTGTAATCTACTTTGTAATCATAATTGAAATCTACTTTGATATCAAGTTCAGAATTTTTTATGTAAATAATGATTAAAATTAAAGAGATACTTCACATCATTTCGCTTCATCACTTCGATAATAAACCCACTTCAATCCTATATTTCAGGAATTTTTAAAAACGTAGTCTATACTTACTACAGTATTTCCATGCCTTAAAAATGTAATTAACTATAAAATTATGAGGTAATTACCATGTTTGAAGACAGAAAAGAGAATAGCTCTGAAAGCAACTTCCCTGCAAAACTCGATATCACTAGAGCAATTCAGCAAAACGCGGTCGTAATCGCCATTGAGGATGAAACACGTGAATATATCTTACTGAGATTAGCAGAAAATGATAAGAAAACATTTCAGAGGGCATTAAAAATAGCGAGGGATCCAGGAAAAGGAGCTCTATCGCTCAGTAACTACGTACAATATTCTGACAATATAGCTAACTGTCACAAAGTATTTTGGCTATTAAAAATTTATGCACTAACAATTGACTATCTGAATTGCGATGCACTTGATATAGAAAACAGAGAGGAACTATGGGAAAAGCTGCATAGAGAAATCGATAATGCTGATACTGATTTAGCTAGCAATTATTTAAAATATTTAGGACGTTCCCTGATTCTTAATGATACTGTCCCTCCTGTAAAATATGTTGAAACATTAGCTGCACTTAGTATGCAAGTTGGGATTGATATTAAAGATCAAAAATACAAAGATAAATTTAATCGAGAACATATAAAAGAAGCCCAAGCGCTTATTCAAAATACAGAAAAAAAAGTAGAGTTAGCGAATGAGGCATTTACAAGATCTGCATTAAGTAATGAATCATTAACGGACGAACAGATTTTTGAATTAGCTTGTCATGTAGATCCTTCGAGAAATATTTTCGAACAAATAAAAAAAAGGGCCGAGTCAAGTTCAAAATTATCACAAGCACTTCCCATTCTCAATATCTTACAAAATTATAAAAATGCAATTCAAGAATACAATCAAATAAAATCAAGTGAGTCAATAAAATCAATTATAGCATGCGTGAAAGAATTAGCTCATATCACTGCAGAATCACAGACAGATGAAGAAATGTTGAAATTTTATAAAATCGCATTCAAGGTGAATAATGATTTTATTCAATGGAGATTGTCACAGTTCTTAACTACATTACAAGTCGCTGATAAAAAACTTACAGAGAGTAAACAAGATGGTATTTCAACAGATGAAGCTCAAGCGCTTGTAGATAGAGTGACTATAAGTTCATCTACCAATATTGGCACTCGAGCAATGGCTTATGGAGTAAAAGCGTCAGCAATAAGTAGAGATACTTCCATTCAAATAGGCACTACTTTGTTGCATGCAATTTTAGTGGTTGATCCAGCCCTTGCCAAAAAAACAATTGACCAGCTTATTAAGATTCAAAACAAAAATACAACTTTGGATTTCTTTAACGCTCTACCTTCGCGTGAAGCTAGACTCGCATTCGTTAAGCTATTATTCAAACATGATTATTCTTTTTTAAAACAAAATAAAGGTATAGAACAAACAGACATAAATCAGTATATTGATTCAATTGCCAGATATTCTCCTGAAAAAACATTTGCTCTATTTGATACTTATAAAAATTCTGATCCTGATAAGTCTGAAGCTTTAGCATTAGCTATTTTGAATAATTGGGAAATGCGTGAGTGGTTATTTAGTAATGAAAGCAACAAAAGCAAATATCAATCACTGATTTGTGCTATTAATAAGCAATTAGGAGATGAAAAAGCATCACCTCAATCCAATATCACGACCGTATTCAGTGAATGGACTAAAACAGACTTTGACACAGCTATAAATTTCTCTGCGACAGAGGAAGATAAGCAATTAATTCGTTGGGCAATGTTGACTAACGCTGCAGCAGTGTCTGATATGAAGATGGAAAAAGATCGTTACTTCAAAGAACTTGATTGGGATCGTCTTACAATCAAGCACATACAACTAATACCTAAGGAAGTTAGATTAGAATATCTTAAGTATCTCGGGAATTTCGATTTAGAATATCCAAATGATAGCCATGACTACACATGGAACAAATTGAAAAAAATATTAGGCAAGAGAAATAACGGCTTTGACTTAACTATCTTTCGCGAAAGAGCGAAAGCTTTCTCGGCTGATTTTAATACAAAAGAGATTATAGATGATCAATCGCCGTTTGTATTACAACTGCTTTCATTAAATAATCCGGATGCAGTTGGGGAAATTATAAAGAATGTACTTAAGGATCCTGAAACATCTGAGTCACGAATGCAAGCATGGGCTATTATGTATCAAATGGATAATGGAGAAGGATTGCTTGATGAAAAAGAGAGGGACCAACTTAAAATAACATTAGATAATCCTGGTAATCTTGGGTCACAGCTTGTTTCGTATTTTACAGATAGCCAAGCTCCATATAAATATCAATTAATGTTGACCGGCTTTTGCCATTATGAAGAAGCAGATCCTTATAGACCCTCCTTAACACCTTTTGTTAAAGCGGCATTTCTTGAGAATCCAGATCCTTTCTGCAGATATTCAACTGTCGCTGCCATTAAAATTATTTCAGAAGATCCAGATTGCGCAACAATTTTGAACGCTAATGGCTATCAAAACAATAAATTGATACGCGCCCTAAGAAAACATTATACAAAAGAAAACCTCCTTGAAGATCAAAAAACTGATATAGGAAAAATGTTAGGCGAGACAACCTTTTCAGATCCAGTAATGCTTGAGCAATTTATTAAAGATCATAAAGATCATGAGCCATCAGACTCAATACCAAAACGTTTACTCGAAGGATTACTCTGGGGTGCTTTACTCGGTGTCTTAACTTATGCTGGAGCAAAACTTATCGGTAGTCTGATGCCTAATGTAAGCTCCATTTTAACTAACATTTTAGCATCCTCTAGCACAATGACTACAATGGCCACCCCTATTCTATCTGGCGTAGCTATGACTGCAAGTATTTTAACGGGTGCAGGTATTGCTGCTGCACTGGCTTATGCTTTAGCTCCTGTTCTGGTTGCGGCAGCCATTGGAGCAATAGCCGTTGTCACTTATAATTTATTGAAAAAAGATAATATTATACAAAGTAGCATAGATGCAGTGAAAGATTGGGCATCAGGAGTTCCAAAGGATGAGCTAGATTATGTAACACTTGTCAATGGAATAAAATACTGGGATGTTAATCCGGGAAAAATGCACGAATTTTTGAACAACAAAACTAACTCGGATAATTTAGCTAAAAATATTTTATATCATAAAAGCAGGGGAAATGATATTTCAAAAGAAAACATTTCGCCCGAAACACAAAATATTATGAAGCTGTTAAGTGATAAATGTTACTATGAAAAAAAGCCCTATTGGAGCGCCCTTGTAAACGCTATTTATGTCATTCCTTACGGCGTTTTAACGATATTTACACTGGGTAATGCTTCTAAATTTTTGTCACCACCTTGGAGTTTAGATAAAAAATTAGAAAGTGCAATTCAACGTGATATAAAGAAGAGGGGACAGACAAAGATGCCCGAAGCAAGCCAAGATAGAAAGGTTGATCAAGTGGAGGGCAGGTCACCTCAAGAATTACTTAGCAAAAGAAAAAGATCTAAGCATGGCCCTGATATCCAAAGAGAGGAAAAGTCATCTTCTCCTTCACCTACGCTACGGCCTGTAGAACCTTCAATACGTCCACTTTCGCGTTCGAGTTCAAATTCGAGCTTAACAAATCCTCCTGCTAGTTTCGCGGCTTTACCGAGTCACAAAACAGCAGCGGCTCAAAGCTCTACGCACCACAGCAGAAGAAAAAAGACGAAAAAATAATATAAATACCTTTCCTTACCGCACTCATTACGAGCGATAGTTACGCAATCCTTCTTTCAAAAAAAGCTAACTGCTTTTTGAATCTTACCTTCTAGATGGAGTGCGTAGTTATCGCTGACAATCTGGGTTATCTCCTTGTATTTTGCTTAAATACTCCCCTCTCCCGCACTCGAAAATACTTTTAAATCACCTTCTATTGGCGTGAAGAGGAATTTCTAAGCAACATTTGCAAGGGATAACTCTGTTCACAATGAGTGACTATCAAAGATAACCTATTGTTTGTATGTAATATTTAGCCCGAAAAGGAATTTTAAAATTCATGGTCTATACTTTTATAAAGATAATCCAAACAATCCGTGAGGTTGTAGACCCATGAAATCATTAGGCCGCCAAGATACAGATTCAACTAAAATTTCAGCGCAGAATCCACAAATGTCCGCTGAAATTGACTATATGAAAAATCTGGATGAGCTATTACAAAAAATTGCTGCGGAAGAGAAAAAATCTGATGATGAAAGTCATCTGGCAACTTACAGGATTCATTTAAGATCAATGAAAGAAGAATTAGAAAAAGAGAACAAAACAGAATATGCATCTCAGGCGTTAGTCATTATTGATGAAAAAATTAAACATATCACACAAATACTTGCCAAAAAAAACAAAAAATCCAGAATGAAGCAATTTGCAGAGGGCGTTTTAGCTGATGAAGTTGTACCTGTTGAAAAATCTGAAATTAAACAGGAAAGGTCTATTCAAGAACCCGTCGGAAATAAAGCTGATGAAAAAAAAGAACCTCCTCCAGAAGTAGAAATTCCTGAATTCAAAAAACCAATTATCACATCTGAAAACAAATCAGAACGAGATAATAATTTACCACCGCGATTAGCGGTCAATATCATTGCCTATCTTGCAAAAAAATATATTAATGAAATTAATACGACCCAGCTATACAGTCTTGACCCGCGGGTACTTGAAGAATTATTTCAAAATGCTTTAGCAAAAATGAATGAGATGGATCCTATCACGATAGATGATACTTCTATAACCAAGGTTATGGACGTATTTAATATAAATAGAGGTAATGCTTATAGTGTAAACTCAGTTAATGCAAGGAAGATAGTGGCTCTTCTTTCCATTTATACAAAAGCTGTCAAATTTTTACAGACGGATAATATTCAAGAAAAAGAACAAGCATGGAAAGAAACTCAGAATGCAATCAAGGAGGCTTCTACAGATCTAAAAAATAATTTTAACGATATATATAGCACTTTTTTCACAGCTCCTAAAAGATATGTTGAAACTCTAACAGCTATTAGTATCGTAGGAAGGACATATATCCATGAAAGAGCCATCTCTTCTGCAACTTCAGGTAAACCTAAGGAAGCTGCTAGGAAAATAAGAAAAAAATTAGAAGAAAAAAGAAAACCCTATAAAGCACTGTTTGAATCTTATGAAGAAACCGCTGACAATCTGCTTACAAGAGCTGAGACCTATGATGCACTTAAGCAAATAAAATCTCGAGATGCAGAAGAGAAGCTTAAAGAAATTACCACATTAGATGCAGCAACCATCACACAAATGCTTTATGATTTATCTGACTTCAGCGATTTAACTTATGCCCAGATATCAAAAATAATAAATGAACAATTTAGTGAAAATAACGTTGACATTAAAAATAATATTATACTTCAGCTCAATCATATTTATGAATCAAAATTATTGTCGACCGATTATGATAAGCTATTGATGTTAAAAGATGAACTACGAACGAACCCTGAAAAAAAACAGGAAATACTAAACGAAATCGAAAGAATATTAGCTGATCTTACCGTATTTAAAGAAAATAGAAAAGTTAAAAATAAGACTGACCCTAACATCCCTATCATAGAAAACGTAATACATTCCATGGGAAAACCGCTTTCTATTGCGGCTATGAAACCACTCAGTATTTTAATTGAAAATAAGGAATCCGCTGAAATCCTTGAATACTATAGAAAACAATTAGGACAGATTATAAGAACGATGTGTCAGAATAAAATATCTATATCTACTTTAATAGGCGATGCCACAGGAAACAATATCACAAATTGCAAATTCATATTAAAATCAATAGCGGATGATAAATCCACGAAAAACGAGTTTTTCAAACAATTAAACAATGCACAGATTGAAAGAGAAGGAATTGTTGAAGCTTGTCAGTATTGCTTCGATCTTTCTGACGATCCAACTAACATCATTCAGCAAAAACCGTTTGCTCATTCTATCCTTGAACATCATGATGCCAATCTTTTAGAGATCGATGCATTATTGCGATTAGCTTCTTATTTGCCTTTGAAGGATGCGATACATATATTGGATCATAATCCTGTTATTGATAAACCCAAAAAAGATGCATTATTGACCGCATTACACCATGCGCAAAACTTTAAAGAAAATATTGAGTTTAATGCAAATGACTTTCATCAGTCTTCTATCAAACTTTATGAACAAATAAGAAAATGTCTAGATAATGGCGTGAGTGTTGATTTACTTAGAATGAAGTTAAACGCTGTTAATGAAAGTAAAATGTTTGAGAAAGTCACACAAGCTTTAAATATATTACATGCGAGCAGACTTCCTTTTAATCTGCCTGAAGATCAAGAAAATGTTCGAGCTATTCAAAATATCATCAGCACGCTCATGCTTATTAAATCCAATAGCACGATGCCCATGATAAACACTATTATAAGAATTTTAACACCTGAGATGGCACATGAAATTTTTGACACATTACCTGAAGATGTCAAAGGCATCTATGCTAAACACTATCTGAGCCAAATTGACGTAGGCTATGATTTTGCTTTGATGTCAAGTATGCCGGAAGATTTCAGAAAGTCTAGCCGCGGTGTTGTGTACATCGAAGGAACTGAGAAAGGACTTGGATATAAAGTGGTGGATGACCATAATACTTTAAGATCGGGTGTTATTCCGTGGGATCAATTGAACATCAATACTAAAGACCCCCTAGAGATAATAAAACATAAAAAACAAACTTTACCACTTGTTATTAATGAAATAAGTAAAGATAAAAATGCCCAATCTAAAGTTAAGAGTGCCCTCACTTCAAGCTATTCTGACTCACTGACTGAAAAAAAACACGACTTTGCAGATCTATTTGAAATTTTTTCTCGTTCTGAAGATGACATAGCAAAACATCAAACTTTAGCCTCCGCCATTATTACCAATACAAATATGCGTCAATGGTTGTTAGATCATAATATAGAATTCCGATCTGTGCTTAGCGTTGTTGTTAATAAACTAGCTGAGGCAGAACCTGATTATCAAGCAATGAATCTCTTCAACAACTGGTCCAAAGAAGATTTAGATAAAGCACTCGCCATATCTAAACCAGACCATCAATGGCTTATTTATTTGGCTTTATTATCAAATGCTGACGTTATAAATTCTGAAAATCCTGAAGTATTCAACAATTACCTCAACCGTCTCGAACTACATAAGTTAACAGCTCGGCAGATTGAATTAATTCCTAAAAATATAAGAATTGCTTATCTTAAAAATTTAGGTCCTTGGACAAATGGAAAGGCATTGTTAGGCGGAACCCCTCCATCAAATAAAAGACTCAGAGAAATGGCGCTTAGCTTAACAAAAGGCTTTGAACCGAATGATATACAGAAATTATGCACGCCTGATGAAAACGGCAATGTTTATGAAACTGCACTGATCTCTGCTTTCGGACAAGCACAACATATGGACTCGATAACAACATTTATTACAAGTGGCGACCCTAGTAAGATGAATAAAAAGAAACTAGGGTGGGATTTATTAACTGAATTAGATCATGGGATATGGAACAAAACAGATAATAGCCAATTACATATTGAGCTAAATAAGCAAAATAAAGCCAATATGACAGCACGTGGTGCTCTATATGCTGTGAATATTGCATTCTATTACGTCATGGATAATACACTCGGTGCGATTGGCAATGCACCCGTAGAAGGTTCAGCTCCGGTCGCTGATGATAGCTTTAGAAACCGCCTTATGATTAAAAGCGTTTATGATTACGATGGAACTGAAGAATATACTCCCGAAATGTGTGATTTAATACAGCTCGAATGTGAAACAAACTCGACTTACTTTTTCCTGAATGCAAAAATTCCTGCTATAAAAATGGCTCTAAAAAATCCTGTTATTCTGAGTGGGCTATTTATGCGGCTCGAATTACTATCAATCATGCAGAAAGTTATTCAACAAGGGTTATTGCCTAGCGAACTATCAGAAATAATTAACTCATTTCAAAAATCTGAAACACCTGGGAATCAAGAAAATTATTATTTGATGTTGCTTTCAACTTTCCCAATGTCTTTATCCACTTATCTTGATAAAAATGCGGATAGTTTTAAGAAGGATAATATTGAAAAAGAAAAATCTGCTATCATAGAACTTTATAATCAATATTCTTCAAATCAATTTCCGAGAACTAACCGTGAATCATACAACTCATATGATGATAATCTATTTATTAACATCTTAAAAAATAAATATGATCCAACAAAACCTCAAGCTGATTTGATCGTAGATGTAACGAGTGAGATCACCTTTGCTAATCCATTTTTGCTACAAAGCTTATTAAAAAAACATAAAGATCACTCTCCGCAAGATTCAACAGCCAAAAAATGGATTAAACGAATATTCAAAGGTGCTTTGATGGGTATTGGCGTCTTTCTCGTTGCTAAACTATTTGCATTGATCATACCGAAAGTTGCAAGCTTATTTTTAACGTCAGGTGTTCTAGGACCCATCGCAGGTGTTGCTATTGCAGGCGCAGGAGCAACGACTGCAGTCTTAGGTGGTTTTGCCATTGTTCCTGTTCTTATCGCATTGTCAGTGTCGGCGGTCTTAGGTGCACTCGTCTATTCGTTTGTAGCTGACCGGAAAGAACGTTTAGTCAAAAAATTAATGGGCGGTCCTTCAACACAAGACAAGTTGGATTTTAAAGTTTTAAAACAAGGTCTCTCGCAAATTAAAGACGATGATAAAAAGATGCGGCAAGCGCTCTATCTCATGAGTAATGATCTTGCGAAAACTGTTTTATATCATCAAAGTATTGGACAAGACATCATGAAGGAATCAAACATTTCACCGGATATTATAGACATGATTAAATTGGCAACCACAAAATGCTATAATGCCAGTCAAACCACTCCATGGCGAGCAATTAATGTTGCAAGCCATCCGGTACGAGCTATCAAAATTAAGACTCAATTTAACCCCACTGAGAAAAAGGCCACAACCACTTTCCCAGACATTGGTGCCCTAGCGCAAGCAAATAGCCCAGAAGCTGAAGTCGCACAAGCAACAGCTTCACAAACAACAATGCAAGAATTAACAATAAACAGAGCGCCTAGTTATAAATACATTCTGGAAAGCACATCGGAACTTTCGCAATCAGAAAACAAGCATGATTCTAAATTACATACTGAGTTACGTCCTTCCGCTCCGTCGAAAAAATCGTTTATGCCAAATTTTAATAAAAATAAGGTTAAAGAAAAAACCCGAAAAGAAGAAAAAACCCCTAAACCGCCTAAAGCAGCCAAGCAGAAGAGGACTAAATGAACTTAATTTAAAAATTTTATAATGATATCAGAGGTCGTTTATTTATGGCTTTAAGAAAAGATCTAGCTACACTATTTGAAGAGTATTTCAAAGAAAAGGATAAGGTTCAGCCCGAATCTATAGGTGATGTTGTACCCGAAATAGCAAACGTCGCATTAGCAGATCATGAAGCAGAAGAAGTTAAAGACATAGTTTCAGAAAATGTAACCGATCATCTAAACAATGAAATCATAAATTGGTTAAAATCAAACTCAGAACTACCTGCCTCTATCACACAAGACATGCTGATCAGATGGTGCTGTCACAATTTCAATGATTTTGATCGTGATAAACCTACAGATCAGCAACACGAATTTATGATAATTGCTTTTTCCAATCAGCATTTTATGGATCGTTTAATTCTGGGAAAAGGAAGTACTGATTACAACAAAAATGCTAGGAATTATCATCAAAAGGGAAAAATGTTTATTGAAAATTTACTCGTAAAAGGAATTGTTAACAACCTAATACCATCGGAAGATTTAGAAAAGAAAAAGTCAACATGGCTGAATAAAAGTGTAGATCCTGTAAGATTAGCAGTTAATAGCTACATGACTGCCAAAACGAATTTAACTGACAAAGAAGCCGACATAATCAAAGATATTTATACCTCCCCCGAACAATTATTCGAAGCCTATTTTTCAGCTCTTTCTGAGATTGAAAAAACTCAAAATGACGCAAGGATTTCTATACTAAAAAGTAAAATGGAGGCATTAAATAATAAAATAATTCCGTTATTATTATCGGATAATATTTCCTCAAAGATCACCCAAGAGATGCTTATTGAATGGTGTACTGTTAATTTTTATGAATTTAACAAAGCAAAAATAACAAAAAACGATGAAGCATTACTTTCTGTTTTTTCAAACAAAACATTTTTAGACCGTTTAATTTTAGGAAAAGGAAGTCAAGACTATCCTGCAAGATCTGAAGAATATGCCAATCACGGTTTAAAATTTGTTGAATTATTGATGAAAAGCGGCTATCCAGAGGAAGAAAACCCTGAAGCTGACTCCGTAAAAAATAAACGTAATAAATTTCCAACTATATCCTATCATATGTCAATCCCAAGAATGCAAATTGACGCTTATCTTTTATCAGATGAATTTACTGATGCTGAAAAAATTAATGTTAAAGTCATTTACAAAAAAACAATCGATCTAGCTAAACAAAAATGGAATATTTTCCATAATTTTTTATACTCGAAAACCGCCAAAGATGATATACAATTAAATATAAAACGACTTATTTATAATGATATACGTATCAAATCGTTGAAAAAAAATATTAATGATCAAAATGATTTTGAAAAATTATTTTCAATCCTGCCTGACACCTTCGATGAATTTATTCATTTGAATAGGCTATCAGGAAATAGTTATCAAAGCCTAATGGAGCAAATTGAAAATAAAGCTAATAATTATTTATTATTAGAAACAGAAATCGACATTGATCTTACTCAAGCCCCTCCTTTAACTCTTTCTAAAGAAACAGAAAATACACTATCGAATCTTCCAATGAATGAAGAATATATAAGAGCTGTCTCGACTGTAAACTATATATTAAGATCCGATGCCACTTTACCCGATTTTATTACGCGTGAAGACCTTATCCAGATGCTGCTCATTGATCCTGGTCGCATGATTTTGTGTAAATTTCATGAAAATGAATCTTTCTTGCAAAGACTTGGTAATCTTGATGAAGTGATTCTCTTATTAGAAAGGCAAGTAAAAAAATTCGCCGTCATTGGTTTAAATACAGATATGGGTGGCGCGCAACTACAAATAAGAGAAATCCAAAATCAAAAAGCGGAAGCATTCGATAAATATAAAGAGACTTTAGAGGAAGCTGGCACTTTATTGAAAGACATAGAAGAAAAAGTTAAAGCCGCAGAAACTATAAATCACCACGACTCTCAACTCACAGATTTTTCTGCGATTAAAGACGTTAATTTGCTCGATCTCACCGAATCTAAACGTACTGAATTTTCTGATTACATAAAAAAAGTCATAAAAGACAATATTAAATATAAAAGTATTGACTTTCCAAACCTTATGACGGAAATTGACGAATCACTTGATCAATTAGAAAAACACTTTAAATCTTTGAAAAAAACTGAAGCCTATATCAAAGAACAACAAGAAAAAAACATCCTCCCCGACCCTAATTTACAGACCGCACTCATCGATATTCATCACAAATTAATCGAAATTGAAAGAGCTAAAGATAAAGTTAATTTTTTAAAGAATAACTATAAACTTCATGTTCATAAAAATAAAAGCAAAAAAATAAATAAAATAAAACAAATGTTATCAAAAAAATATATTATATCTAATGCCGACGCTTCAAAAAATGAAATGATTCTTTATCTCATCATTATGACTCGAAAAAGTATTCTCGAAGGCAATCCTACTCGGGAATATATTCAAGAACTATATAAGGATAAGAAACTAAATGCATTCTTGTTAAAACCCTCTTCTACTAAATTAAAGAAAAAACTTAATAAAATTGAAAAAGAACTTATTAAAGAAGTCGCTCGGCAATTTAAAAATAATGGTCGAATGGCACTGGCCAATACCGATAAAGAATATTTTACTATAAATCCCAGCACGAATAAGCCTTATAAAGAAATGACGCCTGAAGATCTACCGAATTATGAGGCATATCGTATCAAATGTATTCATCAAATAACATCAGAAATCAACGCATGTACTGACCTTAGATCACGTAAAAAAGTAAACAGCTATTGGGTCAAAGTCATGGAACAAGCTTACCGTAACCAAGATCAATTCACACTCAACATTATCAGCAGCGCCTTAAGATCTCAAAACACAAAGCCCTTTATAGGCAAAAGCATTTTCTTTAAATCTTCAAGATTAAAATTACACAAAATATTATCGCTCAGTAAAGATGGAAAAGATTTTTTAAGCTCAACCCAGGAATCTATTAAAGAAAATAATTATGATTTTGTTCCTGACCCATCTGTTTTTACAGCTCAGACCAACAGCAAACATCCTTCAGCCAAGAAAAAAGAGTTTTTCAACACTTTTTCAAATTATTATGCTCATTTACAAAATAATTTTGTTGTTGCCTTACCTCAAGCTAAAGCAGACAAATACCAATCTATATTCAATTGGCTAAATGGTACTGCAAAACCTGGTGAGGTTGTTTCTATTACTGTTTCTGAATTAGGCAGCTATATTGCTTACAGACTTTCAGAATCGACAGGTGCAGTTGATCATGATTTTAAAGCTATTCTCGAAAAACTTCCAAAATGTAAAACACACCGAGACTTAGTATCTTGCTTGGATCATTTACCGCTTAAAGATCAAGTCCAGATTAAAAATATTGATTCGCTCTATCATACCATTTCAAAACATATTGAACTTCAGAAAAAAGAAATGCTTGCAATTGTTACAAACACCCCTAAAAAAAATATGCAGCACTTTTCTATAAAACAGGAACAACTTCCTGAACTCATTGCAATCAAAATGATTGATTATCTAAAATTAGTAAAACAAGGTCTTGAAATTAATAATCGAAATACTAAAACCGCAGGTAATCAGGAAAAGCAAATCATCAAAATCAATAACCTAATTGACCTATCCATTGCGGCATTGCAAAAAACTCCACCTCCGACTTTAAATCAAATCAGTGTGAATCTCACTAAATTACATGCTGATTTACAAAAGGCGACTAAAAGATCTAGTTTTCTACCTCAAAAGCTTTTTGTTTTTAAGAGAAAATCTTCCAATGATAATCACAATCCTGATGCATTATCACTGATTAGAAATGATATTAACTATATCAACACGATTAACAAATTAATATCGCATACCGAGCGAGACTTACAAGAAAAAATGAGTCCTACCGTAACACCTGCGCCTGTAGAAATTAAATCTACTGTGCCCATAGATGAAGACGTTACTGTCGCAGCACGAACAGAACCACTGACGCATTCTCATAGTACTAGCGATATCTTAAGTACGTTTGATGTCGATCCTGTTGCGCACTCATATCCTGATGATGAAGTTCTTTCTCCAATACATTCGCCCGATAGCAAATCGGATTTTGACGACAATTTATTTTTTAAATTCGAAGGATGGACTTTCATTGAATCTATACCTTTAATGACACCTTCTCATTCCGCAATAGCAGCTCCACTCTCCGACGACATCCAGCAATTTATGCCCAAAGAATATGTACATTCACACACAAAAACACATATTTGTGAGTCATTTAAGGATAATCAAATGCAAGTGAATGTGACACAAGAACCAGAAAATTATGCTGGAATGCCTGATGAGCTCAAAGAACAAACAGATCTAATGATTGCTTTTTCAATGGTCCAATTGCTTGTTAATCGATGCGGGCCTCAGGGACCGTTTGAAATATTAGACACCAATACCGAAGGCAGAATGCGGGCGCTTATTTTAATCTGTAAAGCCAATGATTTAAATGTAACACTACCTACTGTTCATCCATTCAGCGGTAAAGCAGACGAACTTGGCACAGCCGTTAGCAAAATGAAAACTGAAAAGACTTACCGAATACAAATTCCAGCCGTCTCACCAATAAAAGATGCTTCGGTAGACCCTGCTCCAACACATACCCCTGGACGTACCTTCCGCTAAACAACTCTTTCATAATCTTCGCATTTTTAACATTACAATATAACCAATCCCTGCAAAGAGCAATATTGGCAACAATGCTGCAATCATAGGCGGAAATTGAAAGACAATACTAAACTGCCCTAAAAGCGCTGCAACAATATAAAAAACAAAACCCACAATAATAGCCAGTAACATTCTTCTACCCACATTCATAGACCGCGGGGCTGCAAAAACAAAAGGAACGGCTAATAAAATCATAGTAAGAATAGCCAGCGGCTGAAAGACGCGCTGCCAAAATTCAAGTTGAAAACTGCTCGCCTGCGTATGATTTTTTTCCAAAGAACGAGAATATTCATTCAATTTCACAAGTGACATCGATTCAGGTTCCAACACACCTACGTTTAATAAGGTAGAGGATAAAGCTAAATTCCATGCCCCATTGGCAAGCTCCTCACTCTGAGTGCGATTTTTTTTAAACGTGGTTTTGACCAAATCATGTAGTTCCCATTGACCATCCACCAAATCCATCGACTTCGCATAATAGGAAGCCAATAAATGATGCTGGCCATCAAACTCATACCGCGTGATACCTTCCAGATGACGATGACCCATCATATGATCAATATGCAAAAAATTATTCGCTTCATGGACCCAGAGACCCGATTGAGTTGCAACCGCTTGTCCATTACTCATCGCGCTGGATTTGTTTTTTTCCGCAATATATTCTGCATGCGGTCCAATCAGCTCGCCTAACAAACTCATCAAAACAATCATCAGCAACGCCGCACTCACCACTCCGCCCACCACTTTCCAGACAGAGGCGCCTGCAATGCGCATCACCATTAATTCATGACTCGCAGACAATAAACCTAACCCAAGCACACCCCCTGTTAAAACTAATAAAGGAGAAAACTGATAAAGCGTATGAGGCAATTGCAAAAAAACATAAATAATCGCATGCATAAATCCATATTCACCGACACCGATATCATGCAGCTCCTTTAACAACCCAACTATAAAACTCAATGCCAATACGACTAAAAAAACCAGCAAGGTAGAAATTAAAACACTTTGGGCAATATAGCGTTGAATTATTTTCATTGAGATTTCCTCGCAAAAGACAATCTGCCTGTCTGCCACAAGAATATAAATCCAATCACAATGATCAATGCACCATGCACCCACCAAAGACCTAAACTGATCGGCAAGGTTTTTTGTTCAACCCAATCTCGTGCCGTAAATAACAACTCGACATACACCACATACACTAAAATTGCCGGCAAAAAGTGCGCATAGCGGCTTTGACGCGGACGTACATAACTTACCGGGATCGCCAATAAAGCTAAAAGCAAAGCAGACAATGGCATAGAAAGACGCCATTGTAATTCAGCCGCATTACGAGGATTTTCAAAATAATGCTGCCATAAAACAGAAGTCGGTATCATCTCCTGCGCCTGATGAACCGCAGCCACATCCTGATCGGGAAGCCTCACCGCATATTTTTTAAATTGAATAATTTTATAAGCATTCTGTCCGGGCGTTCCTTCATAACGATACCCATCTACCGCGACTACATACTTATCTTTAGTCACAGGATCCGTCATTTGATAACCTTCTTGAGCAGACAAAACAGTCCACGGATTCAAGATGCCATCCGTCGTGGGCTTTTTTTGTTCCGCGATAAAAATATTTTGTGCCTGTTGATGATTACGAGAAATACTCTCCACATAAAAAACTCGATTTTCATCACCGCTCAACTGAAAACGTCCCGGCATTAAGTTATTAATCACATTCCCGGATGCAACACCTTGAGACACCAGTTTATCTTTTATTTTTGCAATCGACGGATTAATCCATAAAGTCAGCAGCATCACAATCATCATCACAACCAAGGCAAGCTTCACCGTCAAAGCCACTAATTTTTGAGTGCTATAGCCAGAAGATTGCATGACACCTAATTCATTATCCGCATACAACCTGCCATACGTTGAGATGATTGCCAGATAAAGACCCAGCGGCAGTAATAAGGCTAACAAAAAAGAAATCTCAAACCCCATGACTTGCATCAAAACATTAGCCGCGATTTTGCCAGAGGCCGCATAACTTAAAAAACGCACAAGCTGATTACTCAGAAAAACCAGCAACAAGACCAGTGTTACCGCCAATAAGGCGTAACAGACCTCTTTCATCAAATAACGGGAAATAATCATTTAGCACTTCTGTCTTAAACTATGTAAAATCACCCACATTATACAAAGTTAAGATGCCAGGAGCTAATATGAAATTTACCCTTGATTCAAATGATGTGTCCCATCAGCATACAGATTGTATTATTGTCGGCCTATTTGAAGAAATGGCATTGACCCCTGCTGCAAAACAAATCGATAAAATTAGCAAAAACTATCTAACAAATTTATTAAAACAGGGTGATTTTCAAGGGAAAATGGGTCAAACCCTATTTTTGCATCAGGTTCCTCAATTAAATTCGCCGCGTGTGCTGCTAGTGGGGTGTGGTAAACAAGCAGCGCTTAAAGCATGCGATTATCGAAAAATTATCATGTGCAGTGTTAAAGCATTAAACACTATCAAAATTAAAGATGCCGTCACTTTTTTAACAGAACTTGATGTTGATCAGCAGGATGATGCTTGGAAAGTAAAACAAACAGTCGCAGTCTCTGAAGAAGCCCTCTATTGCTTTGATCAATTCAAGAGCAAAAAAGAGCCAAAACCCACCTTGCGCGAAATGACATTATCCATACCTAAAATCCAAATTAAAGCTTGTGAAACCGCTCTACATCAGGCCGTCTGCATAAATGACGGAGTTTTATACACTAAAAACCTGGCTAACGTGCCGAGCAATATTTGTACGCCAACGTATCTCGCAGAACAAGCTAAAAAACTGGGGCAAGCCTACAAAAACATCAGTGTCAAAATTTTAGAAGAAAAAGCAATGGCAACATTGGGAATGAATGCCTTGTTGGCCGTCTCTAAAGGCAGTGCCCAACCTGCCAAATTAATTTGCGTGGAATATAAAGGCACGACAAAAAAACAGGCACCGGTTGCTTTAGTCGGTAAAGGCGTCACTTTCGATACCGGCGGTATTTCATTAAAACCCGCTGATGCCATGGTTGGCATGAAATACGATATGTGCGGCGCTGCAACCGTCTTAGGCACCATCAAAGCAGCGGCAGAATTAAAATTACCACTCCATATCGTGGGCATTATTGCAGCTGTCGAGAACATGCCAGGGGGATCTGCGACCAAACCCGAAGATATCGTAACCAGTCTCTCAGGCCAAACCATTGAAATCTTAAACACCGATGCCGAAGGACGCTTGATACTCTGCGATGCACTCACCTACAGTGAACGCTATAAACCTGACGTTGTCATCGACATAGCCACTTTAACGGGCGCAGTCGTTATCGCATTAGGACAGCATGCCACCGGATTATTAAGCAACCACGAACCGCTTGCAAAAGCCCTTCTTGAAGCCGGTGTTGAAATTCATGATCGTGCATGGCAATTACCACTCTGGGATGAATATCAAGATCAATTAAAAAGCCCATTCGCGGATTTCTCAAACGTTGGCGGCAAACAAGCAGGCACCATCACAGCCGCTTGCTTTTTATCCCGCTTTGCTAAAAAATTCAACTGGGCGCATCTTGATGTAGCAGGCACCGCTGCCATGATGATGGGAGGCAGTGACCGATACGCCACGGGTCGTCCTGTTCCTTTATTGATGCAATATTTAATTAATCGAACCAACACGCGAAACTAAGATGCCAAAAATAGATTTCTATTTGATACAAACGACAAGCGAACAAGAACGTCTTAACTTTGCTTGTCGTTTAATTGAAAAAATCTATAAACAACAGCGCCGCATTTATATTCATACAGAAAATCAAACGGCCGCCCATCATCTCGATGAGCTGTTATGGACTTATCGTAACGACAGTTTTTTACCTCATCATTTAATCGGTGAAGGTCCTGATCCTGTGCCGCCCATTCAAATAGGTTACAACACGCTGCATCCAAAGCAGCACGACATTTTGATGAATTTAAGTTCTTCCGTCCCTGAATTTTATAAACAATTTTCGCGTGTTCTGGAATTAATAACAGAAAATCCTGATATAACAAGCCTAGGTCGTGAACGTTATAGGCTGTACCGTTCACAAGGCTGCAATATCACGACTCATAAATTAACAACATTTACAGAAGTATAAACTATGGAAAAAACTTACAACCCGCAAGACATCGAACATACCTGGTATCAAACCTGGGAAAAAAATAATTATTTTGCACCCCAAGGTTCCGGTGAACCCTATTGCATTATGTTACCGCCGCCGAATGTCACAGGCAGCCTGCATATGGGACATGGTTTTTGCTTCAGTGTCATTGATATTTTGATTCGTTATCACCGTATGCAAGGACGACGCACACTTTGGCAAGGCGGTACTGATCATGCGGGCATTGCGACACAAATGATTGTTGAGCGCCAACTTTTGCTTGAAGGCAAATCCCGACATGATTACGGCCGGCATGCGTTTGTTGAAAAAATCTGGGAATGGAAACATGAATCCGGCGGCAATATCACTCGTCAATTACGACGTCTGGGCGCCTCTATTGATTGGTCACGCGAACGCTTTACCATGGATGATTCACTGTCTAAAGCTGTCAGTGAAGTCTTTATTCGTTTACATGATGAAGGATTAATTTATCGCGGCACACGTTTAGTGAATTGGGATCCTAAATTATTAACCGCCATTTCCGATTTAGAAGTCGTTTATCATGAAGAAGAAGGCAAATTATGGCATATCCGTTATCCTCTGATTGATATGGATGAAACCATTACCGTTGCAACCACGCGTCCCGAAACTTTGTTAGGCGATGTAGCTGTGGCTGTACATCCTGACGATGAACGTTATCAACACTTAATTGGTAAACACGTGCAACTTCCATTAACAGGCCGTACGATTCCCATTATTGCCGATGATTATGTCGATAAGGAATTCGGCAGCGGCTGCGTCAAAATCACACCGGCCCATGATTTTAATGACTACGCCGTGGGTCAACGCCACCGCTTAAAACCTATTAATATTTTCACACCCGATGCTCACTTAAATGCAAGCACACCTAACTCGTATCAAGGATTAGAACGCTTTGCAGCACGTGAACAAATCATACGAGATTTAGATGTATTAGGGTTAATCGAAAAAATTGACAAACATACGCTGAAAGTACCCCGAGGAGACCGCTCAGGAGTTGTAATTGAACCATATCTTACACAGCAATGGTTTATGAAAATGAAACCATTAAGCGAACCTGCTATTAATGCTGTAGAAAATGGCGATGTTAAATTTGTGCCAGAAGGTTGGAGTAAAACGTATTTTCAGTGGTTAAATAATATTGAAGATTGGTGTATCAGCCGTCAACTTTGGTGGGGACATCGTATTCCTGCTTGGCATGATGAAAATGGTAAAGTGTATGTGGGTTATGATGAACTGGATGCCCGTATACGAAATAACGTACCCTCCGATGTGATGCTTCAACAAGACAATGATGTACTAGATACCTGGTTTTCAGCGGCATTATGGCCATTTTCAACCTTAGGCTGGCCAGATCAAACCGAAGATTTAAAGACATTTTATCCCACCCATGTTTTAGTCACCGGTTTTGATATTATCTTTTTCTGGGTTTCCCGTATGATTATGCTGGGGCTTAAATTCACGGAGCAAGTTCCATTTAAAGAAGTCTTTATCACAGGATTGATCCTCGATGGCGAAGGCCAGAAAATGTCTAAATCTAAAGGCAATGTTTTAGATCCACTGGATTTAATCGATGGGATTAACCTGGAGGCACTCGTCAAAAAACGCACGCATGGCATGATGCAGCCTGCTATGTCGCAAAAAGTGGAAAAAGCAACTCGACAACAATTTCCTGACGGTATTGCAGCTTATGGTACAGATGCTTTACGCTTTACATTCTGTGCATTTGGATCCCATGGCCGTGAAATCCGATTTGATATCGCACGTTTAGAAGGTTACCGTAATTTTTGTAATAAGTTATGGAATGCCGCACGTTATGTATTAATGAATACAGAAGACAAAGACGTAGGTCTCACTGATAATGCCAAAACACTCTCTTTACCCGATCAATGGATATTATCACGTTTGCAAGATACTATTAAAACTGCTCACGAAACATTAGCCTCTTATCGATTTGACTTACTAGCCAATACCCTTTATGAATTTGTTTGGAACGAATTTTGTGATTGGTATTTAGAATTATCAAAACCTATTTTAACTTCTGAAGATAGCTCTGAAGAACAACTACGCGGCACCCGACATACGTTACTGTTCGTTTTAGAGAATATTTTGCGATTACTTCATCCGATTATGCCCTTTATTACAGAAGAGATTTGGCAGCGTGTTGCGCCATTAGCAGGTGTCACAGGTGATACTATTATGTTACAGCCCTATCCTAAAGTGGATGCTGCTTTAAAAAATACGACCATTGAAAACGAGCTCGAATGGATCAAACAATTTATCATTGCAATTCGAACCATCCGTAGTGAAATGAATATTCCACCCGGAAAATTGTTAAATGTGCTTTTGCGCAAAGGAAACTCTGTCGACAAAGAACGTTATCAGGAAAATAAAATCTTGATTCTACGACTAGCTCGACTAGAAAACTGCACCTGGCTGGCTGAAAATGACACACATCCCGAATCTGCCACCGCACTCATGGGTGAATTAGAAATTTTAATACCCATGGCCGGCTTAATTAACAAGGAAGAGGAGTCTGCGCGACTATCCAAAGAAATCGCTAAATTCCAAAAAGAAATCGAGCGCGCCGAAATGAAATTGCAAAATCCGAATTTTGTGGATAAAGCACCGCCTGAAGTTGTCGAGAAAGAACGCGAAAAATTAGCGGAAATCAAAACGACGTTACAAAAATTAAAAACACAACAAGAGAAGATTGCGATTTTGTGAAAAGATTCAAAAACCACAAGCTGAATTATCTCTATGCTAGATAATTCGCTGATAACTAAGGCGCTGCTACAATGGGTCCCTGCCCCCCGCAGGGGGAAGGGACCCATTGTAGCAAGACCGCATTGAAGAATTATTTATACTTTACCAGTTCGTACTCTAAGCAAATCTCCTGTCCTCTCGACCGATGCAGATCTATATTGCATTTCTTTTTTAGACCCTTCAAAAAGTTTCCCAAAATGCTCATGAACCACCACAACAGGTGCTTGAGAAGTCACCGCATGACTCATTTGATTCACCGGCCCAGAAAAGATAGCTCCCATCTGATAATAAGAACGGCTCATAAACGTAGCTACCCCAACACTTCCTTGAGATAAAGAATGTTTGTTTCCTCTAATAAGAGCCTCTATTCTTGCAAAAATACCATTCCAGAAGCAATCTGCAATGGCACGTCCCATGGAATAACCTGTTGCATAGATGAGTAGTCCTATAACTTCAAAAAAGTTATGCAAGCATCGCACGAGTCGCACCAAATCTTTTGAAATAATTTTTTTAGCATCACGCAGCGGCTGCTTAATATTTCCTGTGAGGGGTGAGAAAATCAACCGCGATGCTGTCGATAAATATTTTCCCAAGATATGCAACGTTCTAGCCGCAATAGAATAAGGCGGATCAGGATAGAGCATATTCTCCACTGCAGTGACCATCTCGGGTTGATCTGGAAATAATCTCTGAGCTTGTTGTATGAGCTTACGCTTAGATAAGACAGGCAAGTGGGGTAATAACTCTGAATGGGTCATGAGCTTTAACATAAAGTGAGTGCTATCAATGAGTTTTTGCTCCTCGGGTAAAGGAGAGATTTTTTGAAATTCTTTGATGAGCTTTTTCGTCTCATCAATCAGTTCCTCACTGACCTCGCCCGTTTCTCCTTTTTCAAAGATTTCTTTTAGCAAAATTGCAATTTTAGCAGCGTAAGTCACTAATCCTGCATTTTTAGAAGATCCCAATTCCTCATTTATCACATGTCCCACCCCGGGAAGTTTTTCTAAGACACCCCCAAAGGTACGCGCTATTAAGGTGATCACAGCAATATCGACTAAATTACTTTCTAATTTAGTCACCATTTGCCCTATAAAACTATTCGGGCCTTTTTCAAATATTTCCGCAATCCACGCTGACCCTTGTGCTTGTGTGACGGCGTTTGATATACCCTGTCCCACGATACCATGCGCCATCTGCATCCCTAATTTAGCAGATACCTCTTTATAAAAGTCAGGCATAAAATTCAGATGCTGTGGAGCTATGATCGTTCCAAATCCGATGTAATAAAGGAAGTTATAAATAAAGCCTCGCACAGGTGATGAATAATGAACGCTGCTTAAAATTGTGTTTCCAAAACTTTTTATGCCTTTGGGTAATACACTCACGTCATTCCACTCCCCAGCACTCAGCATGTAAGGAGGCCGAGCAAAATGACAATCCCTTTTTTCTTCTACAAGTGTTAGACCTGAGGCCTCCATTTCTCCTTGGATCGTTTTAATATTAGCATCCAGTTCAGAAAAAACTTGTTTTAAAGTTTCACTTTTATCTCCCCATCCACCGACATGATAATCAGAGATGACTATTTTAGGAATTTTCGCGATCTGCTGCGCAATAAGTACAGCTCCCCATAACATATCACTTACGGCTGATCGCACGGTTGCTCCAATAAATAAAAAAATAGAAAATGCAAACGGTTTATTTTTTACTTTCATGGCATTGGAAAGATCAAAATAATGAGCTTCGGGCCGTTCTATTTTTCTATAAATTTTAAGATATTCAACCAAACTAAATTCAAAATCAAAAAGTCCGCCCAATGTACCTAACACAATATCAGGTATTAAATAAACAATACCGGTTGACACATTCGATACGAAAGAAAGTACTCTCTCCATAGTTTTTTCAAGAAACCATATCGCGGCTTCTCCCCAAGTCTGGTTTTGCTCATCCTCCGATTTTCTCTCAAATGAATGCCACAAAGAACTATATTGCATAAAACGAGTTGTATTTAAAACTGTTTTTACATTCATTTTATCTGCTTTTGTAAATACTAATTCATCCTTCTCGCATTCAATACGATCAACACCCTCAATTTTACAAATAGCGGCTAAGGCCGCTTTGTCATTTGTTGAAAATTCTAGGCAGACGTATTCGTCCTTACTTTTAGAAAAATCACCTTGATGCTCGACAGTGACAGCATTATGCAAATCAGGTTCATGACTATCGATCGTCATCATGACCTCTTCACATATATGATTAAAATCTCCCCTAAATAAAGACTCAGGGAACAAGCTTAAGAATTTTTTCCACGCTTCACGTAAAGTAAAACCGATTTTTTCAAAACCCGAACTCATTTCGTGAGAAGACTGCATCACATAACTCGATCTTGCATAAGTTAAATTTTGATTCATCGTTTGAGCTTGTTTATTAATATCAATTATCATCAAGCGCAATTGCAAACGCAAACTATTGATTCCATCGGATTTGAGAAATGATTTAGAATCAAGAAAAGCAAATCTAATACGATTTTGTATTTCTCTTATTTGAACAATATCGGCCTCTAAATAGTTTTCAAATTTTTTGCGAACATCGACATCATATTTTACAAGATGATTGCACTGAAACTCTTTTTTATAATTCTCTACATCATCCATATATTTTTGAAGAGCAGACACTACCTCTTTTAACTCAACGCGGCTATTAATCAAGCGCTCCAAAGGCTGCAGTAATTCCACTCTTCTTTGACTAAAATCTAATAATTCTTTTTTTTCATGATATTTATTTGAAATAATACCGCTTTCATAAACCTGTTCTAAAACTTTAGAACGATATTTCCCCATCGCAGAAATCACTTGAGCTGTCAATGCTTCCGGCTTATAAACCCCTTCTTTCACGGCTTCTTTAAGATTTTCCCGTTTTGTTTTCCATACAAAAGAAATAGGCGTCCCATTTTTTTTAATAATATAAATAAAACCACTACCTACCTTTTTAATCTCTTTCTCATACTTAACATGAAAAAATCCTTTGGCTCTTCGAGGAATAGGACTGACAGGCGTGATATCAAGCGTAAGCTCATCCGATGTTTTAAATTCTTCAATTTTTTTATCGTTCGCAAGACGCATATATTTTTTTTTGGATTTAGGGGTTTCTTTCAATTCATGTGCGGTCATATTTTTCTGATTTATTTAAAAAAGATTGTGGCATTGTAGCAAAACTAATCATTTATGAATATATGACAAACTTAAAATCAGGTAAAAAAAGGGGGCTGTATTTAACCCATTGATTTATTGTGTTTTTTCATAAAGCCTTTCACCACACTTTTTACTTTTTGCGTCTATAATTTATAAAACGACGTATTTATTCAGGAGAAACATTATGAGATCCTACAAAATTCCTTCCCCTTTTACCTATCGATCTACACCTACACCTCCAGGAGAAAGAAAAGCTTTTGAACCTGGCCATCTCGAATTAGAACCCATCTCTGCCGATACTCCTCTTGAAATTACAAAAGATGTTAATAGGTCACTATTATCTGGGCAAATTGATAAATGTGATCTCGTATTATCAACTGATAAAAATGTTGTTAATCCTAAACCCGGTAAAATATATCTAAGAAAAGTAAATAACCAACTTACCTATACTGTAATGACTGCTCAAGGTAAAATCATAAGAAATAAAGTTCTTAAAGGTATATCAGTCACTGAACCTTTTAGCTTAGACCAGGTTAATAAAAAACAAGTGTTAAGTATTCTATCAAAATCAGGGCACACTCCAAAAATACCACGACTCATTGATTTAAGAGCAGAAGATTTAGGGTTGACACAAAAACAACAAGCACTCTATGAAATGCCGCAACATTTCATTACCAAGCAGTCTGATCAAAGAAAAGTAGCTGAGACGATGACACCCATGCTCGATGAAATGAGCGAACAAGATGCACGGGATGTGCTTAAAAAAATGAGAGCAGAGCTTGAGAAATGGTATAATGAAGATCCTAACCATCCGACTAATCAAAATAAAATTCAGTATCCAGCGAGTCGAGCTTCGGCAGCTAAGGCCATGGAATTATTAGATTCATCCAAAATCGATCAGATGGATGGACCTGCTGCTAAAGAAATGATAAAAAAAATCTTACACAAGGGGAAAATAGGGGATTATGCATTAACTCATTTTATTGCAAAGACTTGTTCCAGACTTCTACTTTTAAGCTATAAAACTATAATCACCGAAAGAATTGAATTTAAGGGAACCGCTGCAGGCTTAGACGCTTTTAAAAAAATGCTGAGTAAACATTTACTTTCTACTGTTCCTCCAGGAGAACGAGAAACGTTAGCAGACACTATTGCTCGCAACTTTCATCAAAGTGGCTTTACTTCTGCAACACGATCTTATTTTCAATTCAAATTTCAAGCTGTAGCAATGTCTCTTATGGAATCTGAAGGGGCAGAATTCGGAAAATTCGCATACGTGCAAAATCTTGTTGACTCCTCAACTAAAAAATTCACCCTACATTGTGATGACAACGGCACTGTTTCTTTCAAGTCCACCGCTATGTTTAAAGAACTACAAACTGCAAAAGGGCAAGAAACGAGAGAGGCTGTTCTTAAAGGTGGAGCAAGCTTTGTAGAAGTTGACTCGACTATTTATCTCAGCGCAAAACAAAAACCCGATGAACAATCTCCTGAAATTACCCTAACGAGCGATGCGTTAACTATTCGAAAAGCACCTGTTGCAAAAAATGGGAAAAGAGCTACGTTTCTTAATACTTTTTTATCTTTGCTATGTGATGATCCTTTATGCGGGAAAAACGGTATTTTCTTACTAAATCAAAAACCAGAAGCGGCAGAGATGAAAGATATGGCAACTTACCTTTATTTTGAAGATCGCATCTTGAAATACAGAGTAAAAGACGCTGAGGGAGTCATTGAAGGAACAGTGCCTCCTAATAAATTAAAAGTGGATAGCCTTATGAGGATAGCAAATGAAAATAATGGTCAAGATGATATACGCAGTCTTGCAAAAGGCATGCCTCAAGGTGCCGATAAAAATGCGCTCATTGCTTTAGGTAAAATTGCACAAGCATTGGAGCAACCGCCTCTGAAAAAAAATTCAGGTTTTTTAGGCTTTATAAGAAGAGCCTGGAGCAGTGGAGAGCCCGAAAAGAAAAAGCAACAAGACAAAAAAGTCGATGCCCCTGCAACAACAAGAAGAATGACTGGGCCATCATCCTAGCCTTCCCTGATGTGTAACCACCATCGTCATTGCTTAATGTCAACGAACTATGTAACCTTTACAGAGATCGCTTGCAATGACAGGGATTCACTATACATTCCGATACACTGAAATATCATTCCGCAAATTGACTTTGTTTTACAACAGCATCTATTTCTTTCAAATAACCCAACAACTTTTCTATTTTTCCTAACGGCCACATATTCGGCCCATCCGACGGCGCACGATCCGGATCCGGATGTGTTTCCATAAAAATTCCTGAGATACCGGCAGCAATTGCCGCCCGTGCTAATAAAGGCACAAATTCACGCTGACCGCCTGTGGCATTCCCTAAACCACCTGGGAGCTGCACAGAATGCGTGGCATCAAATACCACAGGACAACCTGTCTCCCTCATAATCGCAAGCGAGCGCATATCAGACACTAAATTGTTATAACCAAAACTCGCGCCGCGCTCACAAACCATAATCTGTTGATTGCCAACTGACTTTGCCTTTTCCACCACATTCTTCATATCCCACGGCGAAAGAAACTGTCCTTTCTTAATATTCACTGGTTTGCTTTGACGCGCGACACGTTCAATATAATTTGTTTGACGACATAAAAACGCAGGCGTTTGCAGCACATCCACCACCGATGCAATTTCTTCGATCGGACTATCATCATGCACATCCGTTAAAACAGGCACCCCCACTTTGTTTTTAACCTGCTGCAAAACACGCAGACCTTCCTCAGTCCCAGGCCCGCGATAACTTTTACCTGATGTACGATTGGCCTTATCAAAAGAAGATTTATATATAAAATGAATCGAAAGACGCTGCGTAATTTCTTTAAGCAAAGAAGCAGTATCAATCGCAAACTGCTCGCTTTCAATAACACAAGGCCCTGCGATCAAAAAAAAGGGTTGATCTAAACCAACTTTAAATCCGCAGACCTGCATTACTTTTCTCCCGCAGTGTTTGATACACTTTCGCCGCACGAATAAAACCATTAAACAAAGGATGACCATCACGAGGTGTCGATGTAAATTCAGGATGGAATTGACAGCCCACAAACCAAGGATGATCGGACAACTCAATCATTTCTACTAAATTATCTTGCGAGCGGCCTGAAATTACCATGCCGGCTGCCGTAATTTGCGGCAATAACAGATTATTGACTTCATAACGATGACGGTGCCGTTCAATAATTTCTTTCTTGCCATAGAGTGTTTCCGCCAAAGAGCCTGGCAGCAACTGACAAAGCTGACCACCCAATCGCATCGTGCCGCCTTTGTCTGAGTGTTCATTTCGAACTTCCACTTCACCTTCTGCATTGGTCCATTCAGAGACTAATGCAATCACAGGGAAAGGTGTCATCGGATCGAACTCTGTGCTATTCGCATCCTTCATACCCGCTTTATCACGTGCATATTCAATCATGGCAATTTGCATACCTAAGCAAATACCGAGATAAGGAATTTTATGCTCTCTCGCATAACGTGCCGCTAAGACTTTTCCTTCAACACCTCGTTTACCAAAACCACCCGGTACAATAATGCCATCCATCGCTTGCAGTAAATCAGAACCATTTCGCTCAATGTCTTCTGAATCAATATAATGAATTCTAACCTGAGTACGTGTTTGAATACCCGCATGCAGCAAAGCTTCTGATAAAGATTTATAAGATTCCGTTAAGTCAACATATTTACCTACCATGCCAATATGCACTTCACCTTCAGGATGGCGATAAGCATCCACCACTCGATCCCATTCTGTTAAATCTGCAGGCCGTGTTTCCATGCCTAAAATATCCATGACAATTTCATCTAATCCTTGCGCACTTAATTCATGAGGAATTTGATAAATAAAATCGACATCCTGTAAAGGAATGACTGCACGTTTTTCCACGTTCGTAAATAAAGCGATTTTAGAACGTGCACTGTCTGAGATTGGACGATCCGAGCGGCATAACAAAATATCCGGCTGAATACCGATAGAACGCAGTTCTTTCACAGAATGTTGCGTAGGTTTTGTTTTAATCTCACCGGCAGTTGGAATAAAAGGTATTAAAGTTAGATGAATAAATAACGCATGCTGACGACCTAACTCAACACGCATTTGACGAATCGCTTCTAAAAAAGGTAATGATTCAATATCACCGACAGTCCCGCCAATTTCAATCAGGGCAACATCCACATCGCCTGCACCTGCAATGATACAACGTTTAATTTCATCCGTAATATGAGGAATGACCTGTACCGTGCCGCCCAAATAATCCCCTCGGCGTTCATTGCGTATCACATTTGCATACACACGACCGCTGGTAAAATTATTTTTTTTGCTCATAGTGATACGCACAAAGCGTTCATAATGACCCAAGTCTAAATCGGTCTCTGCTCCATCTTCAGTGACAAACACTTCACCGTGCTGCAACGGATTCATAGTCCCTGGATCCACGTTAATATAGGGATCTAATTTGAGTAAATTAACCTTAAGACCTCGAGCTTCCAGGATTGCGCCTAATGAGGCCGAAGCAATACCTTTGCCCAATGATGAAACCACACCGCCTGTAATAAAAATATATCGTGTCATTGACCGCTCCACTTAATGAAAGCGACTGTAACAAAATCAAAATCCCGCTGCAATGAACTTTGCGATTTGCGCAATTTTTTATCTATCTTGAGCGCTTCCTCTAACAACAAATCTTGACTCAGAAGGCATCTGGCTTTAGGCTTACTTTCTAGTCATTCAATGGAGGAAGATATGGTACTTAAAATTTTCTCAACCGTGATCATTCTGCTCGTCGCATTAGCAGGTGGCCTCATTATCGCACAACAATTGGGATACAGCCCCAATGTTAATCTAAGC
This sequence comes from Gammaproteobacteria bacterium, assembly GCA_014132595.1. Taxonomy (GTDB): domain Bacteria; phylum Pseudomonadota; class Gammaproteobacteria; order DSM-16500; family DSM-16500; genus UBA4722. Next base: position 52,609 of record BMAG01000058.1, read on the forward strand.
CCTTTCCGTGACTTCTTTGATGTGTCATTGCCTGTATTAGCATTTGGTGCATTAGTGAAATACTTATGTGCATGCTGCCGATGCAAATGCCAATGCTGTGTTAAAAAAGATTAAAAATCTTAAAGGGTGAGCATCCTATGCTGAGCTCACCTTTTTTCTTCTAAAAAATATTCAAATTCGTTACTAAACCCAAATAAAAACAAGCTGTTATATCATCACTATTGAAGCTGGCTCACTCTCCGGCTATACTAAAGAAAATATACAAATATCGCGAGGGAGCACTACAAATGGCCAAAAAATTATTCCTATTCCTTTTATCTTGGTGCTTGATAAGCCCCGTACTCGCCGATCAACAACCCGATCAGCAATGTCCGGCCATAAAAATAAATACCCTATTCCCTCACCTCACAGTCACCGCAGGATACGATCTGCTGATACTGTCTGAAGACAACTTTTCAAAACTCCCAGAATCAGGTAAACATCGACCTATTCTCGTCAAAAAAGCCGATGCCACCGCCGCCTTATGGGGATACAAAAATGGAAGATGGCAATTAACACCATTAGATACTTTCACTCTTGCTCTTCCTCCAGAATGGCAAGATAAACAAAAAGTACAAGTTGACCCCAATAATACAGATATTTTTACATTACTTGAAAAAGGCCACACTTCATCAGCCTTCCCTGAATGGAATGTCGCTATCAACGATATTGATCCATCATTCAGCAAAAAATACCTTACCCTTGATAATGTCGTTCCCTATGAAAACCATGTGACAACCCATCAGCTCAATCAAAAAGATGATGTCGCCATCGACGATCACAATCGAAACCCAGATGCACCTTCCACCACGACTGCCACCGTCACGCTTGCAACCTGTGAGTACGGTCTATATGCATCTGATTTATATCTTAAGTTATATCCTGCAGGAAAACCGGATAATTCAACTAACAGAACGCTTGTTACGCTCACACCTAAGGTACCCAAAACAATACTCGTTGCTTCCCTCTTAAATGGAAATACAGGATGGACCTCCCAACAAAGATATTTTTGGTCCCTCCCCCCTATCCATTTTATTGTGAATTATAATCCTAAACCTCTTTATTGGTTTCTTTGTTCGCACGATAACGTCAATGACCCAAAATGTACTTGGCAATCCCCGCAGTGATATGCCAATTACCTGAGATGTAATTGACGTCCAGGGCTACCCTGATAATCTTCCGCCAAAAAAAACCCAACGACTGCAATTAATCGATCTTCAATAAACAATAAAGGAATTCGATCACGCTCCCAAGGCGGAATAGCCCATTCTTGCATAAGATGTTTTAATAATTGATGACAACGCCTCTTTGGGAAATAACAACGCTCTCCCCCTTGTCGAAAACGAACAGTGACTTGTGTCATATTTAAAGAGAGACCCTTTTCAGTCATCGTCGTCGATAACTCTCCAATACCAGGAATCACGAGCGATTGCCTGAGATCCCATGAAAAAATTTGTCTTGTATCAAAAGAGCTGAGCGGCTGCATAAGATAAAGCTCATCACGATATCGCCGTAATTCCACTTTTCCCCATCGAATGAGGGGCAATTTGTCAGCCTGTGATTTCAAAAAATCCTGTTGAATTTGATTGAGCTTGATAGAAGACGGTACCGAAAACCCACATTGCATAAACCAGGCACGTAAAACTTGACGTTGACGCATTGCATTCAACATTTTTATTTTTTTAATAGAAAGCGTCCGATGGCTTTCACCGCGGCAAGTCGCTAAATCTTCACGAACAACGCTTGAAATAAATTCTTCCGATTCTGCACAGTGTTTCGCAACGCGCGCTAATGTTTTGGTAACCGTCGGCCATCGTTCTTTTAAAACAGGCAAAATAGAATGTCTTAAAAAATTACGCGTAAAACTTTTATCTTCATTGGATTCATCATTGATCCACGTTAACTGTTGCTCTTCGGCATAAGATTTTAATTCAACACGCGACAAAGACAATAAAGGTCTTGCATGAAATCCCTTTGCAAAAGTTTTGATAACAGGCATGGCAGACAATCCTTTAGGACCCGCACCGCGCAGCAGCTGCACTAACAACGTTTCTGCTTGATCATCTTGTTGATGCGCTGTTAATAAAATATCATCCGTCTCCATTAACTCTGCAAAAACAGCATAACGCAGATCACGCGCCACTTCTTCAGGACTGTCTCCTGTCAGCGCTTTTGCATGAATGGATTTTTGAATCAATTCGATTTGCAACTGATCACAGATTTTTTCACAATGCAGCATCCAATCTTCGGCATGAATACTCAAACCATGATGCACATGCACCGCTTTTAAACGTATCGGATATTGTTTGCGTAACTGAGCACACAGATGCAACAACACATGCGAGTCCAACCCTCCGCTATAACCGATCCAATACGTTTTATCGAGACCCTGCTCAAGACAAAACGTTTTGATGCAATCAATCAGCAAGGCCATAAGACATTAAACGCTGATAGCGCATTTCAATGAGTTGGTCTGTTGAATAGCCTTGTAGTTCCATTAAATTTTGCGCAAGGACGATTTGTAATTTTGAAGCCATTGCATCATAGTCACGATGCGCACCTCCCAAAGGCTCTGGAATAATCTGATCAATCAGTTTTAAATCTAGATTTTGTTCTGCAGACACACCCATCGCTTCCGCTGCAACCGATGCCTTCTCTGCATTTTTCCATAAAATGGAAGCACAGCCTTCGGGTGAGATCACCGAATAAATGGAATATTGCAGCATCAAAATACGATCACCAACACCGATCGCTAATGCACCGCCTGAACCACCCTCACCAATCACCGTACAAATAATGGGTGTTTTTAACCGTGACATCACAAATAAATTACGCGCAATCGCTTCACTCTGATTGCTTTGCTCCGCTTTGATACCTGGATAGGCGCCCGGTGTATCGATAAAAGTAAAAATAGGTAATTTAAATTTTTCTGCCATTTGCATTAAACGCAATGCTTTACGATAATCTTCCGGATTTGGCATGCCGAAGTTGCGTTCAATCTTTTCTTGCGTCTTACGGCCCTTTTCATGCCCGAGCACCATCACCGGCTGACCTTCAAAGCGCGCAATCCCGCCCACAATCGCAGACCCCTTCGAAACAGAGCGATCTCCCTGCAATTCATCAAATTCTGTAAACAACCGACTAATGTAGTCAATCGCATGCGGCCGTTGAACATGACGAGCCAATTGCGTAATTTGCCAAGGACTTAAATGCGAAAAAATATCCTTCGTCAACTGGCGACTTTTCACTTCCAAACGCGCAATTTCATCACTCAAATTGACCGCACTGTCCTTATCCACCATCCGCAATTCCTGAATCTTCGCTTCAAGCTCAGCAATGGGTTGTTCAAAATCTAAAAAATTTAAATTCATGACCTATTTCTCAACATAACGGGTGGGCTATATGATAGCTGAACTAAGAGCACCTCGCACCTTTAATAGGGTAATAAAAAACTTCTTTTTATTCCCCCAGACATCGGCTAATATATAATTATATTATATATTGGACGGTATGGCTATGTATATTCAACGCACTCTAGAGCTTTTTTTACAACAAGTTAGTCAGCAATTCCCCGTGTTGTTGGTCACAGGCCCCCGCCAAGTTGGTAAAACGACCATTTTAAAACACTTGAGCAAAGATGTTAGAAAATATGTCACATTAGATGACCCTCATCTGGCTCAATTAGCGAATGAAGATCCTGCACTTTTTTTACAGCGGTTTACGCCACCTATATTGATTGACGAAATTCAATATGCTCCTACTTTATTTCCTTACATAAAAATGAGAGTTGACGAAAAGCATGAGCCTGGGGCTTTTTGGCTTGCGGGATCACAGCAATTTGAACTCATGCAGAAGGTATCGGAATCATTAGCTGGCCGCATAGGAATCGTCAATTTGCTCGGATTATCCTTAAAAGAAGAACAGAAACATCCTAAAATTGCAGAACCTTTTTTACCTAATGAAAAACAATTAAAACATCGTGCTGAATATTCACAGCCTCTTTCTTTGCAAGAAATTTATCGTATTATTTGGCGTGGATCCTTTCCAACTTTGTATACATCACAAATCGATAGAGATCTTTTTTATAGTTCTTATGTACAAACTTATCTACAGCGAGATATTCGTGACCTTGCCAATATCGCTGATTCCCATGGATTTTTGAAATTTCTTCGCGCCGCCGCCGCACGAACAGGACAGCTATTAAATATGACTGATATGGCCAGAGACAGCGGTATTAGTCCGATGACAGCAAAACATTGGCTGACTCATTTAGAAGCCTCTGGTATTATTTACTTACTGGAACCTTATCACAATAATATTACTAAAAGATTAATTAAAACACCTAAGCTCTATTTTCTTGATACTGGACTTTGTGCTTATCTCACCGAATGGTCGAGTCCAGAAACGCTAGAAGCAGGCGCAATGTCCGGTGCTATGCTAGAAACATTCATCTTCACTGAAATTTTAAAAAGCTATTGGCACAATGGAAAACGCGCGCCTCTTTATTATTATCGAGATAAAGATAAAAAAGAGATCGATTTGTTGATTGTACAAAACGAAGTAATTTATCCTTTAGAGTTTAAAAAATCTGCAAGAATTGATAAATCCATTGTTTTACAATTTAATGTTCTTAAAAAATTAAATAAAAAAATAGGGAATGGAGGCATCATCTGTTTAGCGTCTTCTTTATTGCCTATAACCAGCACCGACAATGCCATTCCAGTCGGGTTTTTATAGGAAGACTTTAGTGATATGATGTAAGGCACGCTTAAAACCCGATTAAAAAAACCAAGGCTTATCTTATGGAACCGCGCTTCATTCATTTACGCTTGCATACTGAGTACTCTTTAAGCGACGGTCTCGTTCAAATTGATTATTTGATAGACAAAGCACGTCAATGCAATATGCCGATGGTTGCAGTCACGGATCAGAGCAATGTATTTAGTGCAGTGAAATTTTATCAGGCAGCCATCAAAGCAAAAATTAAACCGTTGATTGGCGCAGATATCTGGTTAGAAAATGACAAGCAAGCGAAAGAACCTTTTCGGCTCACTTTATTCTGTCAAAATAACCAAGGATATAAAAATTTATTAGAACTCATTTCGCGCAGCTTCATTCACGGACAAACGCATGGCAAAGCCATCATTCAACGTGCCTGGTTAACTGAATTAGCGGATGGACTGATCGTTTTGTCAGGTGCAGAAGAAGGTGACTTGGGTAAAGCTTTGCTTGCCAATGAAAATTCTGAAACAAATCAGTTACTCCATTTTTGGATGACACATTTTCCAAACCGTTATTATCTGGAATTGCGCCGCACAGGACTTCCTAATCAAGAAAATTATATTGATGCCGCATTAACAATTGCAGAAATGCATGCCCTCCCCGTTATTGCAACCAATGATATTCGTTTTTTAGAACGCGAAGATTTTGAAGCGCATGAAGCACGGGTTTGTATTCATGAAGGTTTTATTTTAGCGGATCCGCGCCGCCCGAGAAAATATACGGATCAACAATATTTTCGAAGTCAGGAAGAAATGATTGCCTTGTTTTCTGATATTCCAGAAAGTTTGGCAAATACCGTCGAATTAGCAAAACGCTGCAATGTTACACTCACACTGGGCAAAAGTTTTTTACCGCGATTTCCCGTTCCAGAAGGTTTTACTGTTGAGAGTTATCTTTGCCATGCCGCAGAATCTGGCTTGAATGACCGATTAAAAATCTCTCATAACACCCAGGCCGAGATTTTTACAGAAGAACGTCTTTCCTACGATGCGCGTTTACAAACCGAATTAAATGTCATCAATAAGATGGGGTTTGCAGGTTATTTTTTAATTGTGGCCGATTTTACACGCTGGGCACGAGAAAATGGCGTACCGGTTGGCCCAGGCCGCGGTTCCGGCCCCGGATCGTTGGTTGCTTATGCTTTAAAAATTACGGATCTGGATCCTTTGCAGCATGAACTGTTGTTTGAACGTTTTTTGAATCCTGACCGCGTGTCCATGCCTGACTTTGATATCGATTTTTGTATGGAAGGACGCGATCGCGTCATCGAATATGTCATGCAAACACATGGGCTTGATGCTGTCGCTCAAATTATCACATATGGCACGATGACAGCTAAGGCTGTGATACGTGATGTCGGACGTGTGCTAGGCATGAGTTATGGTCATGTCGATAAAATTGCAAAACTGGTACCTTTTGAAATTGGCATTACGTTAGATGCCGCTTTGCATCAAGAAGATCAATTGCGTGAACGTTATCAACAGGAAGATGATGTACGCACCCTTATTGATCTTGCACGTAAACTCGAAGGCATCACACGTAACGCGGGCAAACATGCGGGAGGTGTGGTTATTGCACCTTCTAAATTAACCGAATATACCGCATTGTATTGTGAAGAAGGACAATCGAATCACTTAGTCACTCAATTTGATAAAGATGATGTGGAAGCCGTGGGTTTAGTTAAATTCGACTTTTTAGGTCTACGCACACTCACCATCATTGATTGGGCCATTCAAGAAATCAATAACAAACGTCAGATGGCAGAAGAACCCCTTTTAGACATTCAATTAATTCCCCTGAATGATCCAGCAACATTTGCCTTATTAAAAGCCTGCAAAACGACTGCGGTATTTCAGTTGGAATCTCGCGGGATGAAAGACTTAGTCAAACGTCTTCAGCCTGACTGTTTTGAAGATATTGTGGCACTTGTTGCTTTGTTTCGTCCGGGCCCGCTGCAATCAGGCATGGTGGATGATTTTATTAATCGTAAACACGGTCGTGCAAAAGTGCAGTATCCGCATCCTGCGCTTGAACCTATTTTGAGACCCACGTATGGCGTAATTTTATATCAAGAGCAAGTCATGCAAATTGCACAGGTGTTAGCCGGTTATTCCTTAGGCTCTGCCGATTTATTGCGCCGTGCGATGGGGAAAAAGAAACCGGAAGAAATGGCCATGCAGCGCGAAACGTTCTGTAAAGGGTCTGTTGAACGCGGTGTTGATGTTGAAACAGCAACCTATATTTTCGATTTAATGGAAAAATTTGCAGGTTATGGTTTTAATAAATCACATTCAGCCTCTTATGCATTGATTGCTTACCAAACGGCATGGCTCAAAGCACATTATCCTGCAGAATATATGGCAGCCGTTTTATCTGCAGATATGGATAACACCGATAAAGTCGTCCATTTTGTAGAAGAATGTCAGGCTCTTAATTTACAAGTCAGCCCACCGGATATAAATCGCAGTATTTATCAATTTAAAGCGATTGATACCCACAGTTTAATGTATGGCTTAGGCGCTATTAAAGGGGCAGGCCAAGCCGCAATTGAATCTATTGTTGAAGAACGTAACCGGCACGGTGAATTTAAAAATTTATTTGATTTTTGCAAACGCACGTATTCACGAAAAATAAATCGGCGTTTATTAGAAGCAGCGATTAAAGCCGGGGCATTTGATTTAATCACTCCTCATCGCGCTTCTGCAATGGACAGTTTAAGCCATGCATTACAACATGCAGAACAAACCTCTCGCAATAAAGCCGTAGGCCAGCATGATTTATTTGGCAGTATTTCTGCAGAAGAAGATACCATTCAGTATGTCAATGCGCCCGAATGGAGTGAGCAGCAGCGTTTATTTGGTGAAAAAGAAACATTAGGCATGTATATCACCGGACATCCTATTCATCGATACTTGCCTGAACTAAAAAACTTTATTAGCGGACGTATTGCAGAATTACGCCCCGCCGCAAAAACGATAGTGACTGCGGGGATTATTATCGGTCTTCGCACCTTGCAAACGAAACGCGGTGATCGAATGGCGGTCGTCACATTAGATGATGCGACCACACCCATCGACGTTTTGTGTTTTGCAGAAACTTATCAAAAATATAGAGAACTTCTGGGGAAAGATAAACTCATCATTGTAGAAGGCGAAGTCAGTGTCGATGATTTCAGCGGCGGGTATCGTTTATTGAGCCGTGAAATATTTTCCATGGATGCGGCACGTGAACGTTATGCCAAATATTTACAAATTCGTCTTTCACAGGCGTTTGATGTCACACAACTTGCGCCATTATTAGAAAAATATAGAGGCGGACGTTGCAATGTTTCCGTGGATTATTGGAGGGCAGATGCCAAAGCCAGTCTGAAATTAGGCGAAAACTGGCGGGTCAAACCCATGGATAGCCTCCTAGAAACCCTAAAAAATGCGCTTTCCGACGAAAGCGTAGATGTTGTTTATTAATTATCTTTATAGTAGATTTCGATAATATTTCTAATCAAGTTCAATTTATTCACATACTAAACGAGTATCAAAAATGCCTAAACGATTTTTATTTCTGACAATAAGCGGCGCAATATCTTGTTTAATCACTCAAAATGGATTAGCCGTTATAAGGTACAATTCCGTCGATTTAGGCAGCGCTCAATGCCCAGATGTTGATCAGATATCCCATACTCCTAGTATGTCATGGAAGGTGAGAGATGCCGGCTGGATCATTTACAGTCAAGATAAAAATAATGCTTTAACTGGATTTTCGAGGGATACTCAACTTCGACGATCCGTATATCCCTATCATATCGGATATGCGCTTGCAGATATTTATTGTGGATATAATACAGGTCTTGGCGGCAAAGATACTCTAGTATTAAAACGTACTTATCAAGAAGAAAATGGATTATATCCTGAGGCAAATCTTATCGTTGCAGATAATAATCTGCTGGATATGCAGTCAACAAATACAAGAACTTATAACAGATATAGTTCGTGTGATACCGTTTTAAGCAATCTTTCGAAATGTGATTGGCATTTTTATTCTTCAAACGCTTACAATGATCACTTGGATGTTGACACAATTTAACTTGAATATTAATCAGAACTTAATATTTATTTTATCATTTCCATGTGTTCAACTAATAATTGCACTTTAGATTTATTTCTAAATTCGTTGACATCCATTTTATAAATAATGTTGACACGCTCGCATCGATAATTGGGCCATTGATTGATATCAGTATTAAATGCAATAGCATCAAATAATTTATCGTCTTTAGCCAAGGTCATTTTCAAATGTTTTCCTGTTAATAACCGTTGCTCAACGATATCAAAAACGCCTTCAAATAAAGGCTCCGGGAAAGCTTGGCCCCAAGGACCTGCCTCACGCAGCAATTCAGCAACTTCAAGCGTTAACTCATGTGTTTCTAACTCACCATCACTGTAAAGCGCATGATGCAAATCTTCTTCTTTTAATTGATCACAAACAACCTGATCAAAAGCCCGTGAAAAATCATCCAATGCTGCGCGTGGCAATGTCAATCCTGCAGCCATAGCATGTCCGCCAAATTTACTAATTAAACCCGGAGATTGAGAGGCAATTTGTGCTAATACATCACGAATATGTAATCCGGGAATGGAGCGTGCGGAACCTTTCAACTCGGTATCAGTCGAAAGCGCAAAAGCAATGACAGGTCTACGGAAATGATCTTTAATGCGTGAAGCCAAGATACCAATCACCCCTTGATGCCATTCAGGATCAAATAAACTAATACCGCGCGGCAACTGCATTTGATCTAATTGAATTTTTTTTAAAAAAGTTAGTGCTTGTTCTTGCATATCTTTTTCAATGATACGTCGTTCATCATTTAATTGATCCAGAATACTTACCATATCACGTGCACGTACGGCATCATCACAAAGCAAACTTTCAATGCCTAAAGACATATCATCTAAACGGCCGGCAGCATTTAAACGAGGCGCTACCACAAATCCTAAATCTGCTGCCACAATCCGTTTTGGATTTCTATTACCTAATTCTAATAATGCACTAATGCCTGGCACACAATGGCCTGCACGAATACGCCGCAAACCTTGCTGAACTAAAATACGATTATTATGATCCAATGCGACGACATCAGCGACTGTCCCTAAAGCCACTAAATCTAATAATTTTGACATATTGGGTTCTGGAATAGCCTGCTTAAAAAACCACTGGCATTCAGTTAAATGACGTCTTAATGCAAGCATGACATAAAAAATAACGCCCACTCCCGCAATGCATTTACTCGGGAAAGTATCATCCGGTTGATTAGGATTGACGATGGCATCCGCAGAAGGCAAAGTATCGGCTGTCAAATGATGATCTGTAATAATGACTTGTATTCCTAATTCTTTAGCCGCTGCAACACCTGCATGATTGGCAATACCATTATCCACTGTCACGATGAGCGCGGGATTGAATTCTTTCACTGCCACTTGCACTAACTCAGGTGTGAGCCCATATCCAAATGCAAATCGGTTCGGCACCAGAAATGAAACGTGTTTTGCGCCAAAGCTGCGTAAAGCACGAATCGCAACAGCCGTACTCGTTGCCCCATCCACGTCAAAATCGCCTACGATTAAAATATTTTTTTGCAGGCGTAATGCATCAAATAAACAGTCAACGGCTTTATCAATCCCGAGCAAAGATTGATATGGCAGCAAATGTTCAAGCCCGTATTCAAGTTCAGTATTTGATTTTATCCCGCGGGCTGAATAAACACGTTGCAATACGGCAGGTAAATGTGGAAAAAGTGAGTCTGTAATATCAATATTTCGTTTTATTATTTTTTTTTGCATGTAAATCCTTATAATTTATTTTTCTACTCCGCTTAGAAATTCCCCTCTCCCGCCCCTTGAATGACACAAGAAAATATATTTTGAGTGCGGGAGAGGGTCAGGGTGAGGGGAAAACTGCGACTTACCCTCACCCTAACCCTCTCCCGCACTAGAAAGTGTGTTTATTATCTCATCCCATGGGCGGGAGAGGGGAATTTCTAAGCAACAAATGTTTTTTGTTATAACGATTTACCGCCACCACACTCCAGATGCAAGATCCTAGCCACACTAATATAATCGGCACCGGCAGCATACTGCTTACCACAATGAACCCTAAAACAATCATCACAACACCGCCCACCGTGCTTGCATAAAGCAAACCCACTGGCCCTAAAAATACACTAAACAATAAGGCAACCGCCAAATTTTTAAAAGGTAAAGTCGATGTTCTCTGTGTGTCATTCATTGCACTTATATCCTTAATGTTCCCGATGACACACGCTGCATGAATTGTTTTATGTTTTCCAATGCACGCTTCATACGCGGTTCATCTTCCACTAAACTAATTCGAATATAGCCATCTCCATGCTCACCGAAGCCCACACCCGGTGAAACTCTCACATGTGCTTCGCGTAATAATAATTGGGCAAACTCTAATGAATTCATGTGTTGGAACTGTTTAGGAACTTTCAACCATAAAAACATCGTAGCTTTGGGTACTTCAATGTCCCAACCGGCGTCTTTCAAACCTGTACACATCACATCTCTGCGATGCTGATAACTCTTGCAAAGCTCAACCACAGCATCTTGCGGTCCTTCAAGTGCTGCGATCGCAGCCACTTGCACCGCGCCAAAAGAACCATAATCCAAATACGATTTAATTCGAGTCAGCGCACCCACTAAGGTGGGATTGCCGCTAATAAATCCAACACGCCAGCCCGCCATATTATACGTTTTAGATAACGTATAGGATTCAACCGCAATGTCTTTAGCACCAGGTACTTGTAAAATGGAAGGGGCCTTATAATCATCAAACGCTAATTCGGCATAGGCCAAATCATGCAACACCCATACTTTATGTTCTTTCGCAAGTTCAATGACTCTGGCAAAAAAATCAAGATCAACACATTGCGTGGTAGGATTCGTTGGAAAATTCAATACAAGCAATTTTGGTTTTGGATTCATCGAGACGAGCGTTGTTTCAATTGATTTAAGAAAATCATTTGCATTGGGTAACAAAGGAATATGTTTCACCGTTGCATCTGCAATCACAAAACCAAAATGATGCACAGGATAACAAGGATCGGGCACTAAGACCGTATCTCCCTGAGCAGTAATCGCAAGCGCTAAATGGGCTAACCCTTCTTTAGAGCCGATCGTAACAATAGTTTCTTTTTCAGGATCAATATCAACTTGATAACGTCGATCATACCAACGGCTAATGGCTTGACGTAATGGCAAAATACCTTTCGAAGGGGCATAACGATGCCAGGAAGTATCTAAAACAGCCGCACGCATTGCCTCAACAATATGAGGCGCTGTCGCCTGGTCTGGATTTCCTAAACCAAAATCAAAAACTTCAGCACCTGTCGCCATCACTTCTTGCTGCAGGTCATCCATCACACTAAAAAGATAAGGGGGTAACCGTTTAATACGAGGAAAATCATTCATAAGCTGCTTTCTCATACAATTCTTTGGACTCTGTCAAACAATAACTTTCTCTTTGGGTCTGATGAGAGGTTCTATTTGAAGGGATTTATTATACAGAAAAACCCTGTATAATAAATTTTTCAAGGATGAACCTCAATGATGGGGTGTCAAAAGAGAAAGCTATTGTTTGACAGACCCTTGGGTACCATAATCAGGAGAACCTAAGCTGTCAACCAAATCTCACAAGGAAATCACATGTCTTTAAACTTAGACGAAAATTCTGCCACGTATCAGATCCGCGCTTATCAACCTGGTTTAATACAGGTCAACGATCAATTTTTTGCATGCAGTATTATTATCACGCCAGAGAGGCTGATTAATACTTGGGCACCACAAAGTATTGATGAACTCACCCGGGAAGATTTAGCGACTATTGTAGAGCTTCGTCCCTCTATTTTACTCATTGGAACCGGTCACGAGCTTCAATTTCCGGATATCAAAATCTATGGCGATTTAATTAACTATGGGATTGGCGTTGAAATTATGAATACACATGCAGCTTCAAGAACCTACAATGTGCTGACCTCAGAAGGCCGCAGTGTAGCTGCAGCTTTAATTATTAAATAGAAAGTTTAAAAAGATGCGCCATTTTCACGTGGTTATTTTTAACGTCCAGTATCTCTATTCCATAATCCTCTACCCGCACGCAAACCCCCACGCGAGGAATCATTTCCAGAATATCCACAATCAAACCATTCAATGTTCTAGGACCTTCTGTGGTAAATTGACAATGTGTGACTCGATTAAGTTCACGAATCGTGACCGCGCCATCTACTAAATAACTACCATCCGATTGCAAATGAATCATTTTTGTATTTTCAGTCACATTCAAGGTAAATTCACCCACAATCTCTTCTAAAATATTTTTTAAAGTGATCAACCCCTGAATCTCACCATACTCATCTACGATTAAGGCCATACGTTGGCGCTGGCGTTGAAAATTTTGCAGTTGCATATTCAATAATGCCCCTTTAGGCACAAAATAAGGTTCATGCAACAATCGAATCAACGTTTCCTGATTCAGCGTGTGCGATAAAGCCAAGTTCAGCACTTCCCGCACATGCAATACACCGATAATTTGATTAATGTTTTCTCTATAAATAGGCAGCCAGTCATGCTGGCTTTTTGCAATCAACCGCATGATATGTTCCCATTTATCCTCTAGATCAATACCGATAATTTTATGGCGCGGAATCATCACATCATCGACAGTGACTTTGTTTAAATCCAGAATTCCTAACAACATGCGTTGATAAGGCAATACCTTACCCGTACCTTCATAGACAATACTGCGCAACTCTTCCCGGTTTAAGGGTTCTACCACATGTCCTGCCACATTAATACGCAGTAATCGTAATAATCCATTTGAAATGGTATTAATAAACCAGACCAGCGGATAACATAATTTAAGCAAAATAAAGACAGGCCAGGCGACTATTTTTGCAACGCGTTCCGGATATAAAGCCGCAATTGTTTTAGGAGCGACTTCTGCAAAAACTAAAATGACAAAAGCCAGCAAAATCGAAATAAGCATGACGGCTTCTTCGCCGTAAAAATGAATGGCAACGATCGTGGCTAAAGCAGATGCAAAAATATTTGCCACATTATTACCAATTAATATCATGCCCAATAAACGATCGGGTCTTTTAAGCAATTTTAAAATCAAGACAGCCCAGCGCTTTTTTAAGGCGCCGGCATGGCGCAAGCGATAACGATTAATTGCCATCAATGCAGTTTCTGCGCAAGAAAAAAACGCTGACAAGAGGATCAAGAGCACAATAGCAATAAAATAAAGAAACAACGTCGGTTGACTTAATAAGGACTCAGACACGTAGAAGCCTCAAATATCATAGATTCTGATCAGTATTCATGGAATTTAAGGAATTTTCAATGATTTATATTCTTTATATTCTTTCCATCTTAATTCACGTAAAATAGCGATCTTATAAAAACAAACAAAAGCTCACATCATGATCACATTGCAAAACATCACGCTGCGACGCGGCAAACATGTCCTCCTCGAAGAGTTAAACTGGACGATTTATCATAAACAGCGTATTGGCATTATTGGTGCAAACGGCTCAGGAAAGACAAGCTTATTTGCGATGCTTTTAGGTCAATTACAGGCGGATCTTGGCCAACTCGATATTCCTAAACAATTAAAACTAGCGCATGTGGCACAAGAGACCCCGGCTTATCATGGATCGGCTTTAGAGTATGTGTTAGAAGGTGATATTGAATTACAAAGCTTACAAAAAGAATTACAGATCGCCGAAGAAGACAATGATGGCCATCGTATTGCAACAGTCCATGCACGTTTAGGTGAGATCGATGCCTACACCGCACCCGCACGTGCAGCACAACTATTAAACGGATTGGGCTTCAATCATCAAGAACAACAAAAACCCGTCAGCAGTTTTTCGGGTGGATGGCGTGTTCGTTTAAATTTAGCAAAAGCGCTAATGTGCCGCTCCGATGTTTTGTTATTGGATGAACCAACTAACCACTTGGATCTGGATGCGGTACTTTGGCTTGAGAATTGGTTAATGTATTATCCTGGCACTTTATTGTTGATTTCACATGACAGAGATTTTTTAGATCATGTTGTAGATCACATTGCACATTTCTCACATCAACATCTTAAAGTCTATGCAGGAAATTATTCTACCTTTGAACAACAGCTTGCAAATGATCTTTTAGTTCAACAAGCCGCTTTTGAAAAACAGCAAAAAAAAATCGCTCACTTAAAAAGTTTTATCGATCGGTTTCGCGCTAAAGCTTCTAAAGCAAAACAAGCACAAAGCCGTATCAAAGCATTGGAAAAAATGGAAACGATCAGCGCCGTCCAAATGGATTCTCCTTTTCAATTTCATTTTAAAGAACCCAGTAAATGTCCTAATCCACTGGTCCGTTTAGAAGATGTGAGTATTGTCTATGGCAATCGAACGATTTTAAGCGAGGTCAATTTAGGTATCGCACCCAATGACAGAATAGCTTTGATTGGACCCAATGGGGCAGGAAAATCCAGCTTAATTAAATTGCTTGCGGGCGAACTCACGCAAACCACAGGACGCCGCGATACAGGAAGCGGATTAAAAATAGGTTATTTTGCCCAACATCAAATTGATCATTTAGTTTTAACAGAAACACCATTAGATCATTTGCGTAAAATTGCCGAACGACACGCTGAAAAAGAATTAAGAACCTTTCTTGGCAGCTTTGGTTTTTCTGACAACCGAGTTTTTGAAGCCGTTAAAAATTTTTCCGGCGGTGAAAAATCACGGTTGGCCTTAGCGTTGATCGTTTGGCAGCAGCCTAATTTGTTATTATTAGATGAACCGACCAACCATTTAGATTTAGACATGCGATATGCGCTTAGTATGGCCTTACAAGAATATGAGGGCGCTGTGATTTTAGTTTCGCATGATCGATTTTTAGTACGCACCACGGTCGATCAATTACTACTGGTTGCAGACGGCACTTTATCCACCTTTACTGGTGATTTAAACGAATATGAACGTTGGCTTACGGATTACAGAAAACGAGACGCAGCTAATTTTTTAACACAACCAGCAAAACCGCCTGTTTCCCGCAAATCACTACGACAGGAAGATGCAAAACAACGCGAGCTGCGTAGACCTTTAATGCAAAATGTGAAAAAATTAGCGGACGAGCTTGCTTTCTTAGAAAAACAAATGATTCCCATTGAAACACAATTGGCAGATGTTGAAATCTATGAAGAACAAAACAAGCCTAAACTACAGGAAGTACTTGCAAAGCAAACTCAATTACAACAAAAATTAAAAATGACCGAAGAGGCTTGGCTCACTGCAAGTGAAAAACTGGAACTTCATGACAACAAGGAATAATTTTTTAAGGATCATCCATGGCTAAACCGAAACCTTTATTACAGCAGTTATCCGTGGATCAACTCATCCGAGGAAAATATCAGCCGCGCCGTCATTTTGATCCAGCTCAATTACAAGAATTAGCGAATTCCATTCAAACAACGGGTGGTTTACTGCAGCCTATCATTGTAAGACCGCTTAAAGAAGGTCGTTACGAAATTGTTGCCGGAGAAAGACGATGGCGTGCAGCCCAGTTAGCAGGTTTGCAAGAAGTCAGCTGTTTAATCAGCAATTATTCCGATGAACAAGCCCTTCAAGCCGCTATCATTGAAAATATCAATCGCTCTGATTTAAACCCAATAGAAGAAGCAGAAGCTTATCAACGTTTAATTGATGAGTTTCACTATTTACACGAAGAAGTCGCTGCAGCTGTCGGAAAATCCCGCACGACTATTACCAATGCGCTACGTTTATTAAAATTGGATCCACATGTACAAGAATTACTAAGCACAGGCCAACTCACCGAAGGTCATGGGAAAATTTTAGCGGGTCTTTCACCCGAGCATCAAAAAATATTAGCCGAACAATGCATCCAAAAAAACTGGAGCGTACGCAAGATAGAGCAAGAAGCCAAAAAATTACAACAACCTCTTCAAGAAAGCCCTTACAGCGATCCCAATATCAAACAACTTGAAATTGCACTTTCTGATCATATTGGTAATGCTGTTAAAATTGATTGTGAAGACCGAGGCGGTGGCTATGTGCAAATTCGTTTTAATAACATTGATGAATTGGAAGGACATTTTGAACGGTTAGGCTTTAAAACTTCAGAAATAAGTTAAAAAGTTATTCAACAATCGATGTCCTTCTTGAGACAACACAGATTCGGGATGAAATTGCACACCAAAGACTGGAAATTTTTTATGGCGAATTCCCATAATTTCACCTTTATCACAGCACGCGGTTATAGATAAATCATCTGAAATACGATTTTCATCAACAATCAATGAATGATATCGTCCTACTCGCAATGGATTTGTGAGGCCTTCAAAAATATCTTTTTCATGATGCGTAATGATGGACGATTTGCCATGCATTGGATGCTTTGCCCGAATCACAGCACCCCCATAAGCCACAGCAATGGCTTGATGTCCTAAACAAACGCCTAAAATTGGGATATGTTCACCGAAACGTCGAATTACATCAATTGAAATACCTGCCTGACAAGGATCACATGGGCCTGGAGAAATAATAATGTGCGAAGGATTTAAAGCGGTTATGTCGTCTAGTGAAATTTGATCATTCCGTTTTACGCAGCGCAAAAATCCGAGCTCTCCGACATAACGAGCTAGGTTATAAACAAAAGAATCATAATTATCAATGAATAAAATCATGGGAGATCAACGCATTTCGTAATGCTTTTGCCTTAATAATAGATTCATTATATTCGGCAACTGGGTCAGAATCTGCGACTACAGCACCGCCCGCCTGAAAAGTGACGTCTTTATCTTTAATCGCATACGTGCGGATCACGATCGAAGAATCCATGTCACCATTAAATCCAATGTAGCCGATGCTGCCGCAATATGGGCCTCGGCGTGTCGGCTCTAGCTCCGCTATAATTTCCATCGCACGAATTTTAGGGGCGCCGGTGATAGAACCTCCTGGGAAAGTTGCTCGTAGTAAATCAACGGCATTTAAATGATCGTGTAGCTGTCCTTTAATTTCTGATACGAGATGATGCACTGTAGCATAACTTTCTAAGCCGCATAATTTTAATACGTTCACACTATGGTCTTTACAAACACGCGATAAATCATTACGTAACAAATCCACAATCATGACATTTTCCGCGTGATCTTTTTCACTGTGTAATAATTCTTGTGCGAGGAATGCATCTTCTGCTGTTGTTTTCCCGCGAGGACGAGTACCTTTAATGGGTCTTGTTTCTACTTCGCCTTGGGTTAATTTTAAAAATCGCTCCGGAGAGGCTGATGCGAGTATTGTATCATCAAATTTTACGAAGGCTGCAAAAGGTGCTGGATTCAATAATCGCAATTTTCGATATAAATCAAACGGCGTTAAATGTTCCGGCAAATGCGCTTTAAAACGTTGCGTTAAATTGGCCTCAAAAATATCGCCTGATAAAATGTAATCGATGACCTGGCGTACACCCGCTTGATATTCATTCGCAGTAAAATTGGTTTGAATCACTGATTCATCCAGTTTCATTTCAGGAATGATGGGTAAAATGGAAACTTGGCTAAGCTTATTTTGCAGCCAATTCAGTCTTTCTGTTGCACGCTGCTGTCTTAACGTTTCTTCTTTAATGGGATAACCACTGGAAAAAATCCAGGCTTTTTTTAGACAATGATCAAACGCAATCACTAAATCATAAAAGCCGACGGCCATATCTGGAAAATCCATATCATCGATTTGGTGACTTACAATATTTTCCAAATGCGGATAAAGATCGTAGGAGAAAAATCCTGCAGCACCGCATTGAAAAGGAGGCAGGTCTGCGAGCCTCGATAATGGAAATTTTTTTAAATTTTCTAGCAACAGATCAAACGGATTGCCCTCTCTCTGCAATCCATCCATGTTGATCACATCATTCTTACTCGACAATGTCATAAACGGATCCACAGCAATAAAACTATATTGACCGCATTGTTCGTGTAGTTGTGCACTATCAAAAAAAATCGCACCCGACTCTTCTGCAAAATTTGCAAAAACAGTGAGTGGATCTTGATATGAAATTTCATGTACAAAAGGCATTACCATGAACGCTCCAAAATATTCTAACTACTATTGGCATTGGCATCCTATGAAGCAGTCTAAAGAATCAACACAAATATTGCTTAGTTATTCCCCTCTCCCGCACTAGAAAATAATTTTCAAATCATCGTCTATGGGCGGGAGAGGGGCATAACTAAGCAAAACTTGTATTCATCAATACATGCTCCGGCCTGCTGTATTCTTAACAACCTTGAAAATAAATGATTGATAACAGCCGCGCATTATATGCTAAAATCAGCCACTATCCATTAACTAAGGCTGATTTCATGATCAAAATGTCCTTAACTGAACTCACCTCCCTTTTGGGCTGTCCTCCTGTAGTTTCAACTGGCGAATTTCAAGGGGTCAGTATTGACACTCGCACCCTGCTTCCTGGCAATTTATTTATTGCAATCAAAGGAGAACAGTTCGATGGTCATGATTTTGTCAAAGCTGCTGCGGACAAAGGGGCCTCTGCTGCTCTTGTTTCCCGCCCATTAGAAAATATATCCATCCCACAACTCCTGGTGCCTGATACATTAGAAGCCCTAGGCAAATTAAGTCGACATTGGCGCGAACGCTTCGATATTCCCATTATTGGCGTCACAGGCAGCAACGGCAAAACCACCTTAAAAAATATGATTGCCTCCATTCTGCGCGCCGCTTGTCAAAATAATGCCGCCCACGTATTGGCAACCGAAGGCAATCTTAACAACAATATCGGCTTACCGCTCAATTTATTACGGCTCAATGATCAGCATCGTTATGCTGTCATAGAAATGGGCATGAACCACTTTGGTGAAATTGCCTATCTAACCCGTTTAACAAAACCACAAGTCGCTGTGATTAATAACGCTGCAGAAGCCCACTTGGAAGGATTGAAAGATGTTGCAGGCGTTGCACGCGCAAAAGGCGAAATATTCCAGGGATTGCAAGAACAAGGCATTGCTATCTTAAATAGCGACGATACACATTTTGCTTATTGGCGCGGCTTAATTGGCGAACATCGTTATTTTAGTTTTGGTTTAAAAAACACATCCGATGTCACCGCAACGATTAAAGACAATCAATCCATAGAATTACAGACACCTCAAGCTAAAATCCATGTCAATTTACCTTTATTGGGTACACACAATGTTATGAATGCACTGGCAGCCACGGCTGCAACAATGGCATTAGGAATTGATTTGGCAGCCATCAAACAAGGTTTGGAACAAGTTGCTCCCGCACCAGGTCGTATGCAATCTTATTTTCTGCCTAGCGGCACACGTATTATTAATGATGCTTACAATGCTAATCCTTTTTCGTTACAAGCCGCCATCCATACACTTGCAAGCTTTACCGGCACGAAAATTATGGTATTAGGCGATATGAAAGAATTAGGCGACAATGCCGAACAAATGCATCAAACCTCAGGAGAAAAAATACGCGCCGCCGGCATCGATTTTCTTTTTACTTTTGGTAACTTATCGGCTAAAAGTTCCGATGCCTTTGGTGTTAATGCAAAACACTTTACAGATTACAAAGCGTTAGCCGCTGCATTACAACCCTACTTAACAAAAGATGTCACCGTCTTAGTTAAAGGCTCACGATCGATGCGTATGGAACGAATCATCGGAGAAATTTTACCTGATGTCCATCTTGAATCTGCTCATTGAATAAAATAACGAGGAAATAATCATGTCACTGAAAACACCTATTACAGTTGCGTATGGCGATGGCATCGGCCCTGAAATCATGACGGCCACATTGAAAATTTTAACTGCCGCCAATGCACCGATTGAACCTGAAATCATTGAAGTGGGTGAAAAACTCTATTTACAAGGTTTTAGCTCAGGCATTCCAGACAGTGCCTGGGAATCTTTAAAAAGAACTAAAATATTATTGAAAGGCCCTATCACAACACCTCAAGGCGGCGGTTATAAAAGCCTAAATGTGACCCTGCGCAAAACACTCGGTTTATTTGCGAATGTACGTCCTTGTACTTCTTATGCGCCCTACATTAAAACCCATCATCCTGATATGGATTTGGTGATTATTCGGGAAAATGAAGAAGGCACCTATGCGGGGATTGAACATCAGCAAACCGATGAAGTTTATCAATGCTTAAAATTAGTCACGCGCCCAGGCTGCGAGCGTGTCATTCACTATGCTTTTGAATATGCGCGCAAATTTAATCGCAAAAAAGTCACCTGTTTGACAAAAGATAATATCATGAAAATGTCGGATGGTATTTTTCATCAGGTTTTTAATGAAATTGCATTGGATTATCCTGAAATTCAAACAGAACACTTTATTATTGATATTGGAACCGCGCTTGTTGCAGCAGAACCTGAACGTTTCGATGTGATTGTCACATCTAATTTATACGGCGACATTCTTTCAGATGTCGCGGCACAAATTGCAGGCTCAGTGGGTATGGCGGGCTCTGCGAATGTTGGAAATCATGTTGCCATGTTTGAAGCGATTCACGGTTCAGCTCCCACTATTGCAGGCAAAAAAATCGCAAATCCTTCCGGTTTATTAAATGCTTCCATCCAGATGTTAATTCATATTAATCAGCCAGAGACGGCAACGTTGATTGAAAATGCCTGGTTAAGAACGTTAGAAGACGGTATTCATACAGCGGATATTTATTCTGAAAAATACAGTAAACAAAAAGCGAATACAGATGAATTCGCTGATGCAGTCATTGCCCGCTTAGGCCAAAAACCATCGCATTTTAAAGCAGTTGATTACAAACAAGATGTACGTGCAAAAATTGAATGCTATGGCGAACGTAAAAAATCTGTCGTTAAAAAAGAATTAGTCGGTGTTGATATCTTCATCGATAACCCTCAATTATCACCCGAAGAACTCGGCGCCAAGTTAGAAAAAATAAACGAAACCTTACAATTGATCGTGATTACAAGCCGCGGCTTAAAAGTCTGGCCCAATTGCATGATTGATGCACCTTACACACGTCATTGCAGCTGCCGTTTTCAGGCAACAAAAGACATCAAAAATTTAAAATCCATATCACATCAGGATATTATTGCGTTATTACAGCAATTTGATGCGCTGGGACTCGATGTGATCAAAACTGAAAATCTATATACCTTTGATGGAAAATTAGGTTTTTCATTGGCTCAAGGACAATAAACGCATTCTTTCTCCTACTACGGTGCGCGCTGTTCTAACCACCACCGTCATTGCGAGCGATAGCTGCGCAATCTATCTTTCAAGCAAAGCTTAAGGCGATAGAGCTGCTTTTTGAAGCTTAGCTTTCGAGATAGATTGCGCAGCTATCGCTCGCAATGACGGTCGTAGTTAACTAAATAAGCTAATCCTTCGAACAGCAGTCAGGAACAAAGAAAGCCAGAAAAAACACGACAGAGATACTTACCTTTTCTTTTTCCTTTCAGAAAAACTCGCTTTCACTAAGCGATCGAGTATTGCTGTCCATTCATCAGTTTCTGGCACTTCTTCTATCACTATGCGCTTAAGCTGCTGATGATCCAGATTTCTTAATGTTTGATACAACTCATGCGCATAAGATTTCGCATCTGATGGCATTTTTATGTAAATGATGTTTTTGTTGTGTGTGACAATCGGTGTTCTCATGAGTAATGCGATTGGTAAATCAGCTTCATTGATACTTTTGACTAAATCATTTATTTCTTCACTATTAAGTAATTGCGTTTTTGTCACAGGCGCATAATGAGACTCCAGTGAACCCGAGACTCTCGGCGCATGATATCCAGAATGTTTTGATAATGGCTCCTGCAAAACAGTTTCAATTTGCTTCGCTGTAATCATACCGGGTCGTAAAATAACAGGATGCTTACCCGTCACATCGACAATGGTCGACTCCAACCCAATTTCACACGCACCCCCTTCTAAAATGAAATCAACCGCATCCCCGAGCTCTTCACGAACGGCAGCCGCAGTCGTGGGGCTAATGCGTCCAAAACGGTTCGCAGAAGGTGCAGCCAGCCCGCCGCCAAAAGCTTGTAATAAAGCTTGAGCCACAGGATGACTCGGAATTCGAATCCCAATGGTTTGCTGTTTGCCGGTAACCAAATCTAATACATGCGGCGCTTTAGGCAAAATTAAGGTTAAAGGACCTGGCCAAAAAGCCTTGGCCAGCTGTTCTGCCATCGGCGATACAAAGCTCACCCAGTCTTTCAGCTGTGTTGGATCTGCCAGATGCACGATCAACGGATGATCCATAGGTCGTTGTTTAGCCTTGAAAATTTTACGTACTGCTTCTAAATTGCTCGCATCCGCAGCTAACCCATAAACCGTCTCGGTGGGCATTGCAACCAGACCGCCTGCTTTTAAGATAGCAACGGCTTCACTTATTAAGGACTGCATTTTCTTTCGCCTGCTCTTTAAATCAAATCAATTAGTGCCATAGTGCTCATTTATCGGCACGGAGTATAACACCGTCTTTCGAATTGTAAAAAAAATAACTTAACACTCAGCCACGATATCCGGTAAAATACCCCCCATGAATGATACCACTCAAACACCAGAATCCCCGGAAAATCCCACCCCGATTGCGATGGTGCGCGGACTTGCTTTCACTGCATTGCCTAAAGATCTTTATATTCCTCCAGATGCCATGGAAGTATTCCTGGAAGCCTTTGAAGGCCCTTTAGATCTGTTGCTTTATCTGATCCGAAAGCAAAACATTGATATTCTTAATATTCCAATCGCTGAAGTCACTCGTCAGTACATGGACTATGTCGAATTAATGAAAACGGTATCATTAGAATTAGCCGCAGAATACTTAGTCATGGCTGCCATTTTAGCCGAAATCAAATCTCGCATGTTATTGCCCCGCCCTGAAAACATCGAAGGGACCGAAGAAGATCCTCGTGCAGAATTAATACGCCGTTTGCAAGAATATGAACGCTTCAAGAAAGCTGCCGATGAACTGGATCAAATGCCACGTCATGGCCGTGATACTTTTGCAGCAACCATCAGCACCAATGATATGGTATTTGAAAAGCCCCAACCTTCCGTCTCTTTACAGGAACTTATGCTGGCTCTTTCTGACGTATTGCGCCGCACTGAATTAAATGCAAGCCATCAGATCCAGCTTGAACCTATGAATATCCGTGAGCGAATGACGAATATTTTATCGGCATTACAACAACAGGAATTCGTCACTTTTTCCAGTTTATTTACACCCGAAGAAGGTCGATTGGGCGTCGTTGTGACTTTCCTCGCCATGTTAGAGTTGCTGAAAGATCATGTGATTGAATTCGTGCAATCGGTCGCATTTGGGCCTATTCATCTCAAAGCCGTTATTACAACAGGTTAATATTTATGAACAATGTCACTCCAGAATTACTCGTACAAATTTGTGAAGCAGCTTTAATGGTCGCGGGCAGGACTTTAACAATTGCTGTGTTACAAAAATTATTTGATGAAACAGATCAGCCTGAAGCACAGCAAATAAGAGCGGCTCTTTCTACTATTCAAGAAAAATATCAAGACAGCGGAATTGAGTTACGTGAAGTCGCAAGCGGTTTTCAGTTTCAAGCAAAAGTGGCATTAAGTCCCTGGTTATCGCGGCTCTGGGAAGAACGCGCACCACGTTATTCTCGTTCTTTTTTAGAAACACTGGCTTTAATTGCCTACCGTCAACCCATTACACGTGCAGAGATCGAAGAAATTCGCGGTGTCAGCGCAAGCTCTCATCATTTCAAAACCTTAATGGAACGTGAATGGATTCGTATTATTGGTTATCGCGATGTACCCGGAAAACCCGCGCTTTATGGCACCACCAAAAATTTTCTGGATCATTTTAATTTAAAAAGCTTGGATCAATTACCCACCCTCAGTGAATTAAAAGATCTTGCTTGCCAGGAAGCAAAATTACAAGTACAACTGGAACTGACGAGTCAGGAAACGGAAATGCCTGCAGAAAACACAGAAACTATAACGGAATCCACACAAGAGTTAGAAGCTGCAACATCCAATGACTGAAAAAATACAAAAAGTACTCGCCAATGCAGGGCTCGCATCACGCAGACAAATTGAAACATGGATCCAGGAAGGCCGCATTCATGTTGATGGTAAAATCGCCAAATTAGGCGATCGTATAGACATCACCGCTAAAGTACGTGTCGATGGGCGCGATGTGCCGCTCATGAAAAGCGCTGCTCAAAAAACACGGGTATTGCTTTATCATAAACCGGAAGGTGAAATTTGTTCTCGGAATGATCCTGAAAAAAGACCGACTGTTTTTGACCGCTTGCCTCTTTTGCGAAATGGCCGCTGGATTTCAGTAGGACGATTAGATTTTAATACTTCCGGTGTGCTGTTGCTCACGAATAATGGGGAGCTTGCGCATCAGTTGATGCATCCTTCCAAAGAAATTGAACGTGAATATGCTGTCCGCGTGCAAGGGCAAGTCAGTCCTGAGATGATAAAAAATTTGAAAGACGGTGTTCCGCTGGATGGAATACCCGCGCATTTCGATAAAATTACTGATGCGGGCGGCGAAGGTTCTAATCACTGGTATCATGTATTGGTTAAAGAAGGCCGCAACCGCGTGGTACGTAAACTTTGGGAATCACAAGGTGTCAAAGTCAGCCGTTTAATCAGAATTCGTTTTGATTCTATTACGCTTCCTCGATTCTTAAGACGAGGACGCTGGATGGAATTAGAGAAAGAAGCGATTGCAAATTTACGGCATTCTATTACGCAAGTGGAATAAACACGCTTACGCACTTCCACTTCTATTCTATTGAATAATTTGATAATCCTCCTCAATCAAAATCCTTTGCTATACTTAAATATAGTCAAATTTATCAGAGGAGGGATCAATTATGGGTGGACCGGCACCAACTGGACTCGAAGGCTCAAAAAACTCAAAGGCTACTTTTTCTGGCAACCTCCAACTTAAGAAAGAACTTGATATTCTTTATGCATATTTAAACTTTGCTAACTTAAAAGATAAACATCCCAACATTACCCTTACATCTCAACAAGAAAAACGAATTCATGATCTTAAAAATCTTATAGAGAATGTTCTGCATACAAAGGCGGATGAGTTACCTAAAGAATATGAATGGTTAAACGAAGGATTTACCAATATAAAACCCGATGACTTAGAACAAGAAAGTGCTCGGTTAAAAAAAGCACTAAGCCTTGCACGAGATTTTGGACAACGAGTTTTTGGAGAAGAATTTACTAAGAATATAGATTTAAAAATACAGCAAGCAAAAACCCCCTCTATTACCCCAGCATCTGTCGGCCAACCACAGACAGAACCATTAAAAAATGCTTCTACTACCTTAACAACTTCAGAATCGAGTGCAGCATTTACAAAACCCAGAGATAACGATGTAGAACTATTAAAGAGAAATATCAGTAACCAAGTTGAAAAAATAAAAACACAACAATCCACTTATCAAACCCAAAGAATAGCTGTATTAACAGCTTGTTTTAAAGCTTTGGAAGGAAAAATTTCACCCGCTGAACTAAAAGCAATCGAAGAATCAAAAGCAAATCAGGGATATGCGAAAGCTATTTTCCATAACGAAGCCAAGCATTTATATGTTGCAACAATGGCATTACTCAACAAAAAAGCTGATCCTGTACAAAAACAGAAAAAATCCATTTCTGAAAAAGTGAAAAACGTTCTATTTAGAAGACCTTAATTTATTGTCGCACTAACAGAGAGCGTGGTTATGAAAAATAGAAATAACTTTGAAACTGCCTGGTACGAAAATGAAGTGCATGAAACAGCACAACATTTAAAAAATGAAGCTCGAACACATGTGCCATTGTTGATGGGCACTGCATTAGACGACGTTACAGGCACCGGTTTCGCATTTTACGGCTCTTTCATCCAAATGGTAGTTTCTGAAATTACCTCAATTACTCTTCCTGGAATCAATAATATAAGTAACCCTAATTGGACCTACGTCGATGCTGTCGCTGCCATCTTTCAAGGAGGCAAACAACTTTTGTATGAAGACTCTCATCGGCCTTATGCAACAAAAACAAAAGGAGTCCTCAATCTATCAAGAGGCATAGGCTTGACCGTCGTCGCAGGTGTCAGTACAACCTTAGGAGCTGCAGCAGGTGCTGCATTAGCTTCCCAAGGAATTGCGGGAGCACTTGGAGTCGCTTTTATACTTTCATGCGATGATGTTGTTGTCGATGCCAGAAGACTCAAAGATCCTGAGTACTGGTTTCTCGATAGCGTAAAAAAATGGGATAAAATGAATAAAACCATTAGCGTGTTAGAAAAAGAAGTCCTCGATTTGCAACATTCAATCTGGAAAAATAATAAAGTTGCCAAATGGACCTTAGATCATAAAAAAAAGCGATTAACACTGCTTCAACATGCAATTGCGGAATTAGAGCAAGATATTCAAGCACGAGTTAAAGTCAACACAACATGTCAAAAAACGTATGAGACATTGCTTAGAAAGCCTTTTGATGTAGAGTTATCTGGAAAGATAGAAAATTTAATTTCCAAAACACCCATCTCTATGGATGATAAAGTTGCAGTCGACCGTGAAAAACATGCTCTTACAAAATGTAAAAAAGATTTAAAAAAATCGATTGAAATCGCCATACTTACCGGTATTACTTTTTCAGGTATGCTGTTGCTCTGTTTACCAGGAGGACAAATCGCCGGAGGCATTTTATTGAGCTTATCCGTCGCGATGCTTGTCAAAAAATATGGTACTGCCTTACGAGAACACATGCCCAATTTAAAAAAACAGCGTGGTGCTAAAAGTATAGAATTATTACCTCTATCACCCGTCAATCCGAACAAATAGGAATATTTTTCTTTTATAATTCAATTAGATATCTCACCTCATTAAAAAATTTTAAAATTCCCGCCCTTTTTTTATAGCCATCTATACTTAGAGTAGGTAGCAATGTCATAGAGGAATTACGCTATGCTGCATCAAAAAACACTGAAAGATCAAATAAAACAAGCGGGTGAGGATCTTCTCAAACAAGTTCCGCAGGTTAGGGAAAGTGAACCCGAGGTAAGAACTTACGAAATTACACTTTATAGCATTGCAATTCACACGATCTTAAGTGAGATCGCTACATTTGCTTTACCTTCTCCCGAAGCATTACATCATCCTGGTCTTAATTATGTAGAAGCCGGTTCATCTCTTTTACGCGGCGGCCAGCAACTCATGGATGATGAAACCCACCGGCCGCTTGTCACAAAAGTAAAAGGGTTTAGCAACATCGCAAGCGGTATAGGGCTTATCGTTATCACCGGTGTTGGCACAACATTAGGTGCAGCAGCGGCTGCCGCTTTATCGGCTCAAGGGATGGCTGCAGCTTTAGGGGTTGCTTTTGTGATCTCCTGTGATGAGGTAATACGCGCGGCTAGAAGAATGGAAGATCCTGCATACTGGTTGTCAGACAGCTTAAAACAATGGGATAAACTTAACGAAAAAACCATTCCCAAACTACAGGAAGAAATTTATAGATTGGAAAAAACTCCCTGGGTCAGACAACGAAATTCAGCTGCCACCTGGGCACTTGAGCGTAAAAAAGAACGTTTACTTCAACTCACCACGTACGCGAATGAATTAAAAGAAGATATTCAAAACAGAACGAGAACCAATGTCGATTGCTGGAATTATTATTATCAAAAATATTATACTGATCCAAGCCATCCTTTATCAGAAAAAGCAAAAGAACTTATCGGAGCAGAACCGGATTTTAAAAATCCTAAACGACATGAATATGAAAATAATATCAAAGCAAAATGTGCAACAGATTTAAGAAAGTCTCTTGATATTTCTTTACTCACAGGCATTACCTTCGCTGGTATGTTATTACTCTGCATTCCGGGTGCACAACCGGCAGGCGCTCTTTTGATCGGCATCTCTGCTGCTATTCTTGCGGTAAAATTAGCAAATAAAGTGGCAGAAAATGCACCCACTATCAAAAAAACAGTGGACAATTTTTTTAACAATAAACCCAAAACCTCTTCTGAAAGAAGCACAATAGAAATAGAATTACCCACTACACGAAAAATTTAATGCCTCTTTCAATTGATATAAACAATCCAAAGCTTCTTTTGGCGACATTTGATCTGGGTTTATCTTTTTTAACAAAATGAGCGCCGGATTATCTGCAGACAAGGCAAATAAATCACCTTGCCGCAAAGATGAAACTGTCTTTGGGAGAGTGGTATTCGCTTCTTTTTCTAATTCATGAAGTTTTTGTTTTGCATGTTGAATCACATGGCGTGGAATACCTGCAAGCTGTGCAACTTGAATCCCATAACTTTGATTTGCAGGCCCTGCATTTACTGTATGTAAAAAGATAATAGAATCACCTCGCTCGGTTGCATCAAAATGGGCATTCCTCACTGTTGAAATTTGATCAGCTAAAGTGGTGAGTTCAAAATAATGAGTTGCAAATAAAGTAAAAGATTTAATTTTATTTGCCAAATAATCAGCAACAGCGAATGCAAGTGACAATCCGTCAAAGGTGCTTGTACCACGCCCAATCTCATCCATTAATACCAGACTTTGCTGTGTGGCATTATGTAGAATAGTAGCCGTTTCTGTCATTTCCACCATAAACGTTGAACGACCACTGGCTAGATCATCTGCGGCTCCTATGCGTGTAAAAATGCGATCTATCGATCCAATGCGTGCGGATTTTGCAGGAATAAAACTACCGATATGCGCAAGTAATACTATCAACGCAATTTGCCGCATATACGTGGATTTGCCGCCCATATTAGGGCCTGTAATGACGATCATTCGTTCGCGATCCGTCAATAATACATCGTTGGGTACAAACGGATGTGTTAATACAGATTCCACTACAGGATGTCTTCCTGCGGTGATCGTAATTTCGGAATCATTCGTTAACTCAGGGCAGCATAGATCTAAACTGTCCGCACGTTCTGCCAAATTCGCTAATACATCAAGCTCTGCTAACGCGCAAGCAGAATTTTGTAATGCGGCTACCTCTTCACCTACCCTCGTTAACAAGGCCTCATATAACATTTTTTCACGTGCTAATGCATTATCACGGCTGCTTAATGCTTTATCTTCATACGCTTTTAACTCCGGCGTAATAAATCGCTCTGCATTTTTCAAAGTTTGTCGGCGGATATATTCAGCAGGTGCCAAAGCTGCTTGCAGACGACTTATTTCAATATAAAAACCATGAACACGCGTATAGCCGACTTTTAATGTAGATAAACCAGTACGATTTTTTTCTGAAGTTTCCAACTCCATTAAAAAACTACCGGCATTTTCGCTGAGTGATAACAACTCATCTAATTCCGCATCATAGCCTGTTGCAATCACACCGCCCTCACGAATTGTAACTGGGGGATTTTCTACTATGGCCTTAACAAGCAATGCATGTAACTCTGGATACTCACTAATTTTATCAGCTAATTCATTTAATAAGGGTGAATCATAACTGCTTAAACGTTTTTGTAATTCGGGTAATAAACCTAAAGTATGACGTAATTCCATTAAATCACGAGGACGTGCTGTTTTAAGCGCGATACGTGCCGCAATACGTTCGATGTCACCGACTCCTCGTAAAATATCCTGTAAAACAAGATAACGACGATCTTCTAATAAGATGTGAATGCTCATTTGACGCGCACGCAAAATTGCTTGTTGACGCAATGGCCGCGTGAGCCAACGCTTCAGTAAGCGGCTGCCCATTACCGTGGATGTGTAATCAAACACGGATGCCAATGTATTTTCAGTGCCGCCAGAAAGATTTGAGACTAATTCTAAATTACGACGCGTGGCCGCATCTAAAATTACGCTATCATTACGCTGCTCAACATGAATCGCTCGTACATGAGATAATTGTCCGCGTTGCGTTGCTTTTGCATACTGTAACAAACAACCCGCAGCGGATAGTGCAACGCCCATTTCAATACAACCAAATCCTGCTAAATCGTGAGTTTGCATTTGCTCTGTCAACAATCGCAACGCCGTTTCAATTTCAAATTCCCAAGGCGGCCGTCGACGCAGACTTTTCAGAGTGATCGGCAGCGTGCTTGATTCACTGATTAATAATTCCGCCGGTTTCAATCGCTCTAATTCACTTTGCAACGCTTCAATCCCGTACACTTCCAGCAAATTAAAACGGCCGCTGCTAATATCTAACGTCGCAATACCAAATCGATCTTCTTCGGCATGTAATGCCGCTAATAAATTATCTTGATTTTCCACTAAAAATGCCGCATCACTTACCGTGCCGGGCGTCAATACACGCACTACCTGTCTTTCCACAGGTCCTTGGCTTGTTTTGGGATCACCTATTTGTTCACAAATCGCGATGGACAATCCTTGCCGTACTAGTTTTGCCATGTACGATTCAGCCGCATGATAAGGCACACCTGCCATGGGAATCGGTTTACCTGAGGAATGACCTCGTGCCGTCAATGTGATATCCAGCAAACGCGCGACTTTTTCGGCATCGGTAAAAAATAATTCATAGAAATCCCCCATGCGATAAAACAAAAGCGTGTCGGGATAATCCGCTTTGATACGCAAATATTGCTGCATCATGGGTGTGTGTTGTTTGTGGGTGTCGCATGGATTAAGTGTCATGAGGGCGTACTCTGAATCAAGAAAGGATGTTTTATAGCATGATGGTTTGGATTGAACAACTGGAGGCTAAGGACGGCATTTAATGATGATAATATAAGCATCAAATAGGTTGATATTTATTCAAAATACCGCGTTTTCAAATCCCTCCATCTCGCTTAGCACTTCCCCTCTCCCGCCAACGGAATGTGACAAGAATAAAGCTTTCGAGTGCGGGAGAGGGTCAGGGTCAGGGTGAGGGAAAACCTGCGACTCACCCTCACCCTAATCCTCTCCCGCACTAAAGAACAATGTTCTTATCAGCTTTTTTGGGCGGGAGAGGGGAAGTACTAAGCAGAATAAAGGAAACCAAAAGTTATTTCTTAACAAGCTCATCCCAAATAACATCCAACACTCTTCCCATTTCTGTTAGCACCTCATGATCCAAAACCGCATCACTTTATATTCTTCATTTTCCAAAAAGCTTGTTCTCTTTTCATCATAACCTTGCTGCTCTGCATGCTGCCCACCATCAAGCTCCACAATTAATCTTTTCCATAAACAAACAAAATCCACAATATAACTTCCAATCGGATGCTGCCGCCTAAATTTATATTGCTCAAACCGCCGAGCTCTTAGTTGCCGCCATAGTTTCATTTCCGCAAAAGTATGTTGTTTCCTTAAAGACCGCGCCCTTTCTTTTAATATTTCTTCTGTTACCATTTTCATGTTCCCTATTTTAATTAATTCTGCTTAGCACTTTTCCTCTCCCGCCAACGGAATAAAACAATAATACAAATTTTGAGAGCGGGAGAGGGCCAGGGTGAGGGAAAACCTGCGACTCACCCTCACCCTAACCCTCTCCCGCACTAAAGAACAATGTTCTTATCAGCTTTTGTGGGCGGGAGAGGGGAAGCACTAAGCAAAACTGCAATAAAACAATCGAAATCAAACTTTGAATGGATCATAGCCCCCTATCAGAGCCATGATTAATCGAAAAAATCAGACCTTACTCTTAATAAATCTAAAAAGCCAACCGCTGCACTAAAACCTCAGGCTTCATAAATCCAGAAAACCGCTTAATAATCCTTTTCCCAGAATCCATAATAATCATCGTAGGAAAACTCGTCGGGCGATACTGCTTTACAATATCAATATCCCTATCCACATCTAACTTCACAGGCACATAATTCGCATTAATTACTTTAATCACTTGATTATCATGCAACGTAATATCACCCATCAACTGACACCAATGACACCAATCCGCTTTGATATATAAAAACACCCGATTCTTTTTTAATTTTGCTTGTTCAAACGACTTATCTGACCATGGCTGCCAAAGAATGCCAGACGGAGCGGCATTCGTTTCAGCAAAACATAATCCATGAAAACACATCACAAAACATAATATAAATAAACTGACAAATTGATTCATATACTGTCTCATGACTAACTCCTTTATCTCTCTCGATGGGGTATTCTTTTGCAGCCAATAACAGCTAGGCTTCCATGGTTCGTTTAATCAAAAATGGCATTTGGACATTCCGAGATTCAATCTCAGTATTGTACAACAATCTGTAACTCATTGACAAAAAACAACAATATCTTAACAAATTTTATGCAAATATATTTATATGACGAAAAATATCATCTTCCTGACCTAACTCTTCTTTAATGAAAACGACACAACCTCTGCTAATCGTTCACAAGATTTTCTAGCTTTTTCCAAAAGCTCTTCTGTTACCCAAAAATAATGAAATACTGTTTCGGCTTCAAGCCCAGTTAGATCCGTTTGACTTGCAATTTTTAAGAGAGCATCGAGCTTGGACAATGATGTGGTGAGTGTATCTAAACTAGATTGAGTAATGGATGCTATGTCCATAATAAGCTCTTAATTGTTTTTTGAATTAACGAAATAGATGCCAGGAGCTCAAAACCGCAATTAGACGGTTGGTTTATTTCTCTTTCGAGTATTGTATTCACCAACTCCCGGCCAAAAAAAATAGGCATAAAAATACCGCACATATCGGGAGCGGTTTCCGCTAATTGAGTGTTTTGAGCACTGTTATGCAAAGATAACTCGACGTTTGAATTTTGTCAATTTCATGAAATTTATATATCTCACTTGATCGTTTTATTTTGTTCAGTCATCATAGTAAAGCAACCCATGCTCTGACAAGCCAACAATTTTGAGGACCTGATAAAATGAAATTGCAAGGACTACAACAATCAGCGCCCAATCTTGAAAAATTAATTTTAGAAAACCCGCTCACCGAAGAAGAATTGTTTGAAGAATATCGCGCGCTCAAACATATAACAGAACAAAATAAAAAGTAAATTCATTAATGCCTGATTCACCTTTTTCAATTCAATAAATTTGGAACCCATATTGAGATATGAAAAACCTAGAACAACTTGCAAAAGAAGTCGGTGAAAAATTTAAAAGCCGAGACTTAAAATTAGTGACCGCTGAATCCTGTACTGGCGGCGGGCTTGCCTATGTCATCACCAGCATTCCTGGCTCATCTGCTTGGTTTGAGCGTGGGTTTGTTACTTATAGTAATGCTTCTAAGGAAGAACTGTTAGGAGTCAATCCTGCGACGTTAGCAGCTTATGGCAGCGTTAGCGCGCAGGTAGCACAGGAAATGGCGGAAGGAGCATTACGGCATAGCCAGGCAGAGGTTAGCATTGCATTGACGGGAATAGCAGGACCGGAGGGCGGAAGCTTAGAAAAACCTATTGGAACAGTGTGGATTGCTTGTGCAAACACAAGAGCTATAACTCAATCCACACATCACCTTTTTACAGGTGATCGCACTTTTGTAAGAGAACATTCTATTGAAGCTGCTTTAAAGATCTTAAGTTTAATTTAGGTTACCTCATGAAGACTTTGGATTATTTTTACTATGAATCTCTCTCAAACGTTTCTTTAACTCCGTTTCTTCTTTCTGTGTTGAGGGTAAAGATGAACCTTTACTAAACACAGAAGAACTTTTCAAAGATGAGGCTGATGTGAGGCCAGGCGTCTCCTTTTCTTTTACTTTAGGCTGAGCGAATTTCACTTTATCTCCAAATGGTGAGCCTGAGGTTGGGCCCGGGGACTCTGCATCTCTTGTTTTAG
>BMAG01000059.1 GCA_014132595.1 Gammaproteobacteria bacterium
AGTGGATGGAGTAGGAATAAAAGAATTAAATCGATATCAAGAAACTATACACTACGAAGATAGACAAGGTCAGCCAGGGTTACCGACAATCATTGAAGACAAAGAAGAGAAATTAACGGACCGATTTAAAGGTCGATGGAAACGTCAATTTGTCAAATTAGAATGTCAAACTTCTTTAACGCTTGCTCATACAGGCGATACCTGGCAAAAGAAAGTGACTTTGCATAGTGCGAGCATTAGTGTATCCGACAGTCGTTTTAATAAAATAGCTGAGCCCATCAAATTTAAGGAGTGGCTTAAAGAAAGGCTCGCATTTTTATTGAAAAAAGGGCAGGTTGTAAAGCAATCACCCTATGTAGAAAGCAAGCACTCTTCTAAGAAGTAATTCAGTCATGTGTGCTCACTAGTCTCACCCCTTGAATATTATTTTTCCGCCCCTATAATCCTAGTACCTATTAATAAGAGAGCGCAGGAGTTATCCGCTATGTCCACCGTTCATCAACCCGAAAAGCTTCATTTTCAAGCTGAAGTCACCCAATTATTAGATATTGTTGTTCATTCCCTCTACAGCAATAAAGAAATTTTTCTTCGCGAGTTAGTCTCTAACGCCTCTGATGCGGCGGATAAATTACGTTTTGAAGCGCTTTCCGATTCTGCTTTGTATGAAGCGGATGCAGAACTCAATATTCGGATTAGCATGGATGATAAAGCACGTACCATCACAATCAGTGATAATGGGATTGGGATGAGCCGGGATGAAGTGATTGAAAACCTGGGAACGATTGCAAAATCGGGTACTCGTGAGTTTTTGGCACGTTTAACAGGCGATCAAAAGAAAGATGCGCATTTAGTAGGGCAATTTGGTGTCGGTTTTTATTCGGCTTTCATTGTTGCCGATAAAGTCACCGTAAATACGCGTCGTGCCGGTTTGACAAAAGAACATGGTGTTTCGTGGGAGTCGAGTGGCAAAGGCGATTATACGATTGCAAACATTGAGAAAGAAACCCGCGGTACGGAAATCATTTTGCATATTAAAGAAGGCGAGGATGATTTTTTAAATGATTGGCGTCTGCGCAGTATCATCACAAAATATTCGGATCATATTAATTTACCTATCCTGATGCATAAGATGGCTAGTGCGGATGTTAAGGAAAATGAAACTGCAGCA
Source organism: Gammaproteobacteria bacterium (assembly GCA_014132595.1). Taxonomy (GTDB): domain Bacteria; phylum Pseudomonadota; class Gammaproteobacteria; order DSM-16500; family DSM-16500; genus UBA4722. The sequence goes on from BMAG01000059.1 coordinate 1,169, forward strand.
AGTGAGACAGAATGGGAAGTTGCAAATCGTGCGACGGCTTTATGGGTATTGCCTAAAAATTCCATTACAGATGAGCAATATAAAGAACATTACAAGCATATCTCACATGATTTTGAAGATCCTTTGGTGTGGGGACATAATCAAGTTGAGGGCGGTAATTTAGATTATATCAGTTTACTTTACATACCTTCGAAAGCACCTTTTGATCTTTGGCAGCATCAGCATCAACGGGGCTTAAAACTCTATGTTCAGCGTGTATTTATCATGGATAAAGTCGAACAATTCATGCCAAATTATCTGCGTTTTGTGCGCGGCGTTGTAGACACGAATGCATTACCGCTCAATATTTCACGAGAAATTTTGCAAGATAATGCCACCATGACAAAATTGCGCAGCGCACTTGTCAAACGTGTCTTAGATATGTTGGATAAACTTTCTAAAGATTCGCCTGAAAAGTACGCTATTTTTTGGAGCCAGTTTGGGAATGCTATCAAAGAGGGTCCTGCAGAAGATTTTATGAATCGGGAACGAATTGCGAAGTTACTTCGCTTCTCTTCAACGCATCTTGACTCCCCTTTGCAAACCATTTCTCTTGAAGAATATGTTAGCCGTATGAAGCCGGAACAAAAGAAAATTTATTATATGACGGCTGAAACATTTAATGCAGCAAAGGCCAGCCCGCATTTGGAAATTTTCCGTAAAAATAATATTGAAGTGTTGTTATTGTCGGATCGAATCGATGAATGGTTGGTTGGACATTTGTCTGAATTTGAAGGCAAGCCCTTACAATCTGTTGCTAAAGGTGATGTTAACTTAGATGAAATTGTTGGCGAAGATACAGCGGTTAAAGAAGAACAGAAAAAGCAGGATGAACAGGCGAAAGAACAGTTTGGTGATATTATTAATCGGGTGAAAGATATATTAGGTGAGCAAGTGAAAGAAGTGCGTATTTCACATCGTTTAACCAGTTCACCCTCATGCTTGGTTGCAGATGAAAATGATATGGGCATGCAGCTGCAGAGATTATTAAAAGCAGCGGGACAGGAGGTAGCAGATTTCAAACCTATTTTTGAATTAAATCCCGCGCATCCCTTGGTGCAATTGTTACGTGATGAAAAAGATACGCAACGTTTTAATGAATGGACACAAATTTTATTTGATCAGGCATTATTGGCTGAAGGCGGTCAATTAAAGGAACCTGCGTCGTTCGTTCAGAAAATGAATAAGTTGTTGTTAGAGTTGGCAAAGAAATAAGGCGGGTCTGCTTTACAGCGCGTCAAAATGTGTATTAAGATACACATGTGGAGGTGTATCTTATGCGCACAAATATTGTACTAAATGATAGTTTGGTGAAAGAGGCTTTTCAATATACTAATGTTTCGAGTAAGCGTGAATTAATCGAATTAGCATTAAAGGAATTTGTTGAAAATCATCGTCGTCGTGATGTTCGTGAACTCAAGGGTAAAGTTTCGATTCGCACAGATTATGATTATAAGAAGTTAAGAAAAGATCAGGACAAAAAATAAAATGTATTTGATAGATACTTCAGTCTGGATTGATTATTTTCGTGGAATTGACAATCAGGCAACTGAATATTTTTCAGATATTTTAAATAAAAAAATGCCTTATGGAATTTCTGGAATCATCTATCAGGAAATTTTACAAGGTGCAAAATCAATGATTGATTTTGATAATTTGGTTACTTATTTAAGTACGCAATATTTTTTTCATCCTAATCATGAAATTTTAACTTACCAATCAGCAGCACAGC
>BMAG01000060.1 GCA_014132595.1 Gammaproteobacteria bacterium
TGCTAAGAGTGGTATCAGCACCGAGTGTCACAGCATCATTATAATTTTGCGCACCCGAGGTTGTGACACTGCCGCCATTGATTGCGGTGGTGCCGCCTGCATCGGTCGTGAGACTAGCTGCATTCACAGTGCCGCCTAATGTTGTCGTATTGGTGCTATTCAATGCAATCGCACCTAACGCTGTGCCAGAGCCTACATTACCTGTCAATGAAACGGCACCGCTTCCTGCATTAATTGTTAATGTGCGCGCAGAAGCATTAGAAATCGTAGACCCAAAGCTGACCGCGCTATTGGTGGTTGTTAATGTCGTATTTGCTCCGAGTGTTGCAGCGCCATACGATTGTGTTCCAGTAGTGGTGACATTCCCATTATTTAAAGTGACTGCATTGGTTTGAAAGGTAGTTAAACCTGAAACTGCCCCATTTAATGTAGAAGTTCCGGTGTCGGCTAAAGTTAAACTATGTGCGAAGCCTGTGACATCTTGAGCAAATGTTATGCCTGCTCCTGTCAATGTTGTTGCATCAGCCCCAGAAAGCCAAATTCTTCCATTGTAAGTTTGAGTGCCCGTAGTCGTAATATTGGTGTTATTAGAATTAAATACAATTTTATTTGCATTACTGATTTGTAAGTTGTTTATGCCTGTCATTGAATTTGTATTAAAAAACATATCAGTACCGGCTGAGCTTAATGTTAAATTATTCCCTCCGCCTATGATGGCACCATTCAAGAAAAGTCCATTGCCAGATAGCGAAATATTAGCACCCGTCAGTGTAAGAGCGTTGTTAAGCACCAAATTGCCGCCGGTTGAGGTGACATTAGCACCGACATTAATTCCGCTGCTGCCTGTTAGCGAAATTTGACCCGAAGTACTGGTAATAGCATTGTTGATAGAAAGAGTAGTGTTTGCAGTCAAAGTAATATTTCCACTGCCGCTGGTTGAAACGGTATTAGCGGTAGACAAAGAACCCCCGGTATTATTAATAACAATGGCTCCAGTGCCTGCCTGGCCGATGCCGCCGCTAATTGTCAGTGCAGAAATATTGTCTGTAAATTGAATATCGCCACTGACCGTATTGAGTATTGTTAAATTGGAGACAGCATTACTGGCATTCGTTAAAACAGTGCCGCCCGAAGATGAAATAGATAGTGTGCCTGCAGTGATAGGCGCTGATTGCGAAATGCTATTGTTGCCGCCGCTAAACACCAATAAAGTGCCTGTACCTAGGTTCGATGCACTGCTAAAGCTGGTGGGACCTCCGAATGAAAAAACCGCATTTCCATTCCCTGTCGTATTGACTGAAAGATTGAGTGTTGGATTGCTGCTTGCAACATAAATGGGGTTGCCGATTGTGCCTATGGCACCGCCTGCTGTATTTGCTTTCAGTGCCAATGTTCCTGCTGTCACCACATTGGCGGCTGTATTCGCAAAGCTGCCGGCATTTAGCGTCACGGCATTCGTGCCAAAGTTCGATGCTCCTCCAATCGTCATCACCCCCGTTGTGCCAGTACTCCCTAACGTCACACTACTAAAACCAGGTCCTAATGCAGCAATATGTGCCGCTGTGAATTGCAGTGTTCCGGCGCCGCCGCTTAATCCAATGGGGGCATTCGCAGTAGAAGGTGCTAGTGTTAAAGCGCCTGTGCCTCCAATAGAGCCGGCACCGCCATTAAATGACATGGTATTGGCTGCAATCGTTAAGTTATTTGAATTGGCATTTAGGGTGTTGGCCAGTGTGATGGCCGAGCCTTGCAAAGTAACAGGAGAAGACGCTGTAATCGCTACAGCACCATTATAGACTTGTGTCCCAGCCGTCGTAGTTCCCGTGCTTCCTGGAGCAAAAATGATAGTTCCTCCTGCATTCAGGGTTACACCGCCCGTGCCAGCATTGGTAATGGATCCGCCTAGAACAATAGTGCCATTTGCCGTCATTGTTAAAGAACGTACGCTGTTCCAAGAGATATTACCTCCACTTAATGTAATGTTACCTGTGCTTCCGCCTGATGAAGAAGTATTAATCGTGATGTTGGCAGCGCCATTTAGATTAGTATTTAACAGACCAAGATCAATAATGGACGAGCTAGCACCCGAAGTAGGTGTATAGGCACCACTCGCAAAATTAATATTCAAATTAGACCCTCCATTGTTGAGAATAAGGATATCGGTAGGATCAAGCAACCACATACCTGTTTCACCCAATGCCGCAGTCAGATCTACACGAATCTGATCGACATTCAAATATTCTTTACCAGATGTTTCTACAAAACCTCCATCACCACCTTGTAATCCGCCTTTTGCACTGACGCTGCCTTCAAATCCTGTTGCCACATCTGCCCATGCGATGACGGTGCCGCCATTCCCTTGCGTTATTGCATCTGCAGTGATATTCACATCAGGCGCAACATAGGTGGTAGAAGCATTTGTAAGAGGACCTTTCCCCTGGTAATTACCCCCTATATAAATCTCACCCCCGCCTTGATCACCACTCGCATTAATCACCGCAGGATTATCGACATGAATAAAATGACCTAGCACTTTGACAACACCGCCTGTTTCGCCGACATTCATACCGGAAGCATCCACGATACCTGAAACATACGTTATCCCTTCATCATCCCCAGCCAGAAAAATCACACCATTTTTTTCATGGACAGATCGCGCTTGTGTAATCCCTGTCATATTAATCACATGATCTAAAATACCTTGGGCTGATTTTGCTGACATCAAGATCGTGCCGCCATCTGCAATAATGGTGCCGCTATTATTCACACCATTTTTTAGTGTATTGCCATTCTGATCAAGGCCTGCGCTGGATATTGCTTCATCCACTGTGAAATTAATAAGACCTGTATCATCGAATCCCACTGTAAACTTATTACCAGAAGCCAGTATGACGTTTCCTAAGTGCGCTTGAATCATGCCTTCGTTAGAAACAGCAGAGCCAACCAATGCCACTAACCCATTATTCGCAGCAAGGATGGTGCCTTGATTGATAATAGAACCGTTATAGTAAGGAGATTTTTGATCGAAGACATATTTGCCTGCAAGAAAGTTTGCATCCGTGATATCAGTTGCAGAAGCAATGATGCCCGAAACATTGACAACAGAATTAGGACCAAAAAAGATACCTGCCTGATTGACTAAGATAATTTTACCATTCGCTTGAAGTTGACCATAAATTTGTGAAGCACCTTGCTGAGGATTAATTCGATTCAAGGCAACAGAATCAGCTGAGGGTTGAACAAATCGAGTCGTTTCTTGAGATGTGATATTAAAGCTTTGCCAGTTGATAATGGCTTTATCGGTGGTTTGAGTGACTTGTACGGTATTGGCTTGAGGAGTTGTGATAGTAGCCGATCCTGCGGAGACAACACCGCCTTCCGGGTTTGCATACGTTGAAGTGATCATTAGCATTGCCGCAATAAATACAAGCATTTTTTTAATCACAATTCACCCCTCTGTCTGGTTCAAAATCCCCCTTTAATCATTATTTGTATTCGTAAATTTGAAGCATACTCATCCCACACTACAGACGAAGCTGCTTCATTTTTAATCCTAGCAGACGTTTTCAGTTTTTGTGGTGTTTTTGCAATGTTTATTTTTTATGTAATATCAACATATTAGAATAATATTATTAAGAGGCTAGAGGCGCAGCTGATTGAAAGACTCATGACCGAAATGTAAGGCCAAAGAAAAGAAAGAATAAGTAACCTAATCTATTGATGGCGATAATAATTCCTCAAAATATTTTTCAAATAACTCGAGTGATTTTGTTTCAGATGCGTGTAATACCCCTATTTCCATAGAAGCATTTCTTACCATGAAAATGAATCAGTCGTTGAATTATTTAAATTATCTGAATAAATAACTCTATCTGATTGATAAGTGGTATTGTTGCTGCAAGTATATAAAACATTAGTTACTTTGTTTGTATATCTGACAGGAATGACCATGCAATTCGGAAAAACCGATCTTATCGTATTATCGATACGTTTAGAATAACTATCAGATAACATAGGATTTGCGAGTATATTAAAAATCGCAACGCCATTTTTGGTGAGGTGTTTGCGAACTTGCATGATGTATTCTCGTGTGATTAAATGAGCAGGAACGGATTTAATATCACTATAAGCATCCGCAAGAATGGCTTGATATTTCTGAGGAGCGACATTGAGATAATGTCTTGCATCATCAATAATCAAATTACTATTTAAATTTTGGATAAATTTGGGGATAGTTACTTCTTTGATTTGTCTGTCGATATCAATATAAGTGATACGATTACCGAAAGTATTTTCCGCCGATATTGAAAAACCACCGGCTCCTAATATTAATATATTTGCATCTCGCAGCTTGAGATCAGTGAATAATATTTTTTTAACTAATTCAGCATACGGAAATCCTTTTTTATTTTTATCTAATGAAGAACTTGCCGCTTCATTGATCATCAGTATTTTTACGTCATCTTGCAATTTGTATTCTTTTCCATTGGCCACATGATAGTTTGCATATTGATTTGTTAAATCGAAAATCGAATTTTCAATTTTTATGTTACAAGTATAGACAATCAAACTCGCAGCGAAGGCGAAGATAGCTCCCAAGGCCAACGACATTTTGTTTTCTGCGAGAATGAGAGATAAAGATATAAGCAAAAAGAAGTTAAAAAATACTGTCCATGCAACACCCCAAAAATGCATAAGAACAAGCGTTGTTAAAATAGCGCCCAGAAATGAACCTTCTTGACATCACATTAATTGATTTTAAGAAAAGGTTGTTTATACTTCTATAGTTAATACTCAGGAATTAAAAACATCATGGAAGTTCAAGCAGATTCTAAGCCTTATTTCGTAATGTTCCAAATTTTACCTCTTATCATTTTTGTGGAAGGTTTTGTTTCGATCGCAGTTGAAATATTAACAATCCGTCAATTGCTGCCTGTTGCGGGTGGAAGCGTGATTGTAACAAGCCTTATCATTGGGATTTTTTTATTGTTTTTAGCATTAGGTTATCGGCAAGGTGGTAATAGGCAAGAAAACTTATCTTATTTATTATGTAGAAATTTTTTTATTGCAGCGATTTGGCTGGGAATTGGAT
>BMAG01000061.1 GCA_014132595.1 Gammaproteobacteria bacterium
TTTTTTATCGTGACTTTCTCTAAAATCAATTTGAGAGTCTATACTTTGGTTAAGTGAGTTTTACCTAAATAATATAGGAGTGAGAGAATATGCCGTATTATTTAAGTTATATTGAGATTGATGGCGGTCATGCTGCATTGATGCTATCTGAACAAAAAGATCCTTCACAACCGACTAAAATTCTAACCGAGATCGGATTTGCTTATACTGCGGAGGATAAACCCACGGACGATTTTAGGCGTTATTTTACAACGCACGAAGGTATTATTTCCACCGAAGAAAATTCTAGCAGAGTATTATATGGTCATAATACCGTTAAACACCGCACTTATGAAATTTCACGTGAGGAAATGAAACGGTTTCTTGAAATGTTTAGTTCCGACATCGATGATGCAAAAAATGTATCTCCTGAGATATATGATGAATTAAAAAAAGAAAGTAAGTTAGGATCTCGTGTGGCCTATCCTAATTATCAACTGATGAAATTTAATTGCAAAACATTTGTTATGAGCACGTTAAAAGAAATAGGAATTATGGATGCCAGCGAATTAAGCAACTCATTTGTTCAAAGAACGAAGACCAATCAAAAATTATTACAAACTATTTCAAAAGATGAACTTGCCGCACCGGCAAAAGACGTCATTCTCGATGAGTTAACAAAAGTTCTGGCTGATATTCAAGCGGCACTTCTTCTTTTACAATCTGACAAAAATAACTACCAAAATCCTAATATTAGAGGTGCTCTCGAATTTATTGATCTCATTAATCAAGAAAAAAATAAAATAAAAATCGACACCATTACACGTAATATTCAACAGATTCCAGGATGGATAAGAATTTTAGCAACAAACATTGAAGAAATGCAAAAAAAACCCGGTGTTAAATATCCGCCAGAATTCAATAAGGAAAAATTCCACCTGCAAACTTTGTATCGGCTGGCCGGCAGCATTGATGAACTAGAAAGATCAAAGAGTCTTGATTTTTTCTGGAAAACATCGCCTCCCATTTCTAAAAGATTACACTTAGAAAATTTCACCGAACAGGAACAAGCGGTTTACAAGGTTAAAATTCAATACAATGAAATGATAGATGGATTAGATCGAGCGATGTTGCTAATTCAAAGCAAGCTAGATGAATCTAAGAATATAGATAAGGAAACACAGTCCGATATGGCTGCATTCAAAGACATGCTCGCTGCAACAAAAAAATCGATTACTGAAGGACAGACAACATTTACGCAATCGATGCAGGATAGAAAAAATGAGGATATCGTTACCGCCTGTTTAGAGCAAAAGAAATTTTTAAATGCAGAATTATCAAAATTAGAAACTCAAATAAACAATTTTAAACCGCAATCCACAAAAGAAACGTCGGGAATTAAAAAAGCAATTCAGAGCATGATAAGCTATCTTAAAAAGGATTATCATTTTGCACTTGATAAGTCTGCAAAAAATAGTCTTTTAAAACATGTATCTTTGACTCGAGATGCAGCGAATCAGGACAAATACTATTCAGCTAGCCTAACAAAACAGGGTGCTTTTAATAAAAAACTGCAAAAGGATAGCACAGCGGCTGCCACAGCCTCACCTCCCTCAAAATTAGGACGTCGTTAATCTTTGAAACGGACATTTATTGATTTGAAATCATTCAAATTCCTTGATTGTGCGCGAAAAATCCTGTACTATTTGTGCGCTAAAAAACCAACCCGAGGAGAGTAACGATGACCAGAGTGACCAGAGCGGGGGTATTCGCCGCCAACTCAGCACTGCGCAGTACAGAAGAAACCACTGCTAGAATACAAGAACTACAAGCCATCTTGACCGTTGCTAATGAAGCAGAAAAACGAGCCCAACTAGAGGAATTTATTGCTCAAGAAAGAAATTATATTAATCGTAACCGAGCGAGTGTGACTACCACGCAAGCGTTAGCCACTGCAGAACGAGCCCTCATGGGTCTGAATCAGGATGTACCTGCTTTCACATGGAATTAATGAAAAATCCTTTCTTTTGACCAACGATCCTTATCGATAATAATTATTAATACGAATTATATATCGATAAGGAATCAATAGATCAACTATAAAACCTTCGAATCATCATGCATCAAAGCTTTTCGTACAATCTTGATCGGCGGATGTCCTTGCTTCATAAAATCATCGTGAAATTGTTGAAGGTTAAAAGCGGCGCCTTCTTTTTTCTCTAAATCCTTACGCAATTTAAGTATTTCCAGCTTTCCTAACGTGTAATAAAGATATGTCGGATCAGAAGCCGCGCGTTTTGCTTCCATGATACCGATCACGCGTGATTGATAACCTTCATTCACAAAAAAATCGACGGCTTGCTGAAAAGTCATCTGACCGGTATGCATTTTTATACCTACCACAAATCGGGCGTTACGCCAGAGTGCAGCACTCAGTTGACGCAGACGCATTAATTTTGCCTCTTGTTCAGAAATACCATATTCAGGCGTTGCAAAACCTTCATCTAAAATCATTTGTTCACAATAATGCGCCCAACCTTCATCGTTTGTTAAAGCACCGAGAATTTGACGTATTCGATCATGCACTTGATGCAGCCACAGAAATTGCACATAGTGACCCGGATAGGCTTCATGAATCGAAGTATTATTCAACGCAGGATCACTAAAATTCGGCATATATTCCATGATTTTTTGTTTATTCCAGGTTGCATCCGGCAGCGTGACATTGAAATAGGCTTCCACAGCCGTTGGCTCAAAGGGTCCTGGGGTCTCCATCGATGCGGTTACAATGGCACGCTCAAAAGGCGGTGTTTCTTCCATAATAGGCTGCACATCAGATGGAATGGTTATAATTTTCTTGTCCTTAATAAAACGAATTAAATTATTAAATTTGGCTTTATATGCGGAAAGCACTTGGCCAGGAACAGGATAATTCAAATCAACCAAAATTTGTCGTGGATTTTTAGAAGGATCAATCTCGTGAGCAATGCGAATATAATCCCTTTGATTTTTACGCATATCTTTTTCATTAATCGCAAGGAGTTTATCTAACGGAGTATCAACCATTTCATCGTATTTTAATTTTTGTATAAAGGCTGTTTTTCCAATACGAAAATCGCCATAGGAATGAGGCAGCACATCTTTTTTAAGCCATTGTTGATAATCTTGTAATGCACGAATAACAGAAGCATTGCTATCATTGAATTGTTTTTTTAAGTCGGGATCCGTTGCATCAGAAAATGCCGCAGGCACATCGTTTGTGAAAAAACTGATGACATCGGGTAATTGTTCCAGTGCAATTTCTGTAAAAATGTAGGGAGGATTTTTTAGATTCTCACGGGCTTCCTGCAAGACGATTGGCATTAATTTTTCACGCGCAATTAAAACACGCAGGCGATCATTCACCGGTGCAAAATTTCGTTTGATGATAAGAAAGGCGCTGTTGGTAATTCCGCTTGAATAAGTATCCGGATTTTTTTCCCAGGGTCTAATCGTTTCCAAGGTTAATAATTTGCTGCGGATGTCGTTTAACACCAGTGCACGATCTCCTTGGGTTTGTTCATCCAGCGTTTCAGGTGAAATGGCATCGATTTCGGCTTCAAAACGATGAAGTGTATTGATCTGGTATTCGATAGTATTTTTTGAATAATCTTCTAATTTCTCATCCCATGCATGAATTCCTAATTCAGTGGCCATGGAAGGGTAATTGGGGAAGTAAAAATTAAAATAGCCATCCGCGGCTTTCGTGAAAGCGGCTGATTGATCTGTTGTTTCTGCAAAGCTTGTCTGATAGGTCACAATTGACAATGTCACCGCTAAGATGCGGAAGAATAATTTAAATTGCATTTTCTAAATCCTCGGATGTTTTTGATATTTTGCTTTAGTATAATGGGGCATAGTATAGCATTGCTTAAGTTAAATACAATCATACGGCATAGAGTGCATTTTTTGCCTAATTCACTGTTTTTATAATAATCGCTGATTGATGAGTATTTAACAGGAAGGGGGTTGAAAATACTTCTTCTAAACCACAATAACAACAGCCCCCAACCCCGCAGCCGTATTCTTAATTCGTAAATCGGGTTTTAAATCAATGGCATCCGTGGAGGCGCCTGAGAGAACAATGCTGCCTGCTTTGATAAAAGAATTTTCTGCATCGAGTAATCGTGCAAGCATAATCAGAGAATTTATAGGGTTACCTAAAATGGCATTAGAGTTGCCTTTTTTAACGGTGACTTCATTAACACTTAAATCCATCGGAAGATTTTTTAAATCTATGGTTGCTGGATCTTTGATGGGTCCTAAAACATAACCGCCTGCAGAACAGTTGTCTGCGATCACATCGGTTAATGTGAATTTAAAATCGATATACCGAGAATCGATAATATCAAGAGCAGCACAAACGCCTGAGCAAGCAGACCACGCTTGATCCATGGTAACCTCCCCTTTTAAATCTTTTCCTAAAATAAAAGCAATTTCTGGCTCTACTTTAGGATGAATGAATTGTGTGATGGAAAATGATTCTTTGTTCTTAATTTCCATCTGATCCGTTAAAACACCAAAAATAGGAGTTGATATATTCATTTGAGTTTGTTTTGCCTGAGAAGTTAATCCCATTTTATAGCCCGTTATTTTTTCTCCACGGGCAAGCCGCAACAAAATACCCTCTTTTTGAATATGATAAGCATCTTCTAAGGTTAAGTTTGCATTTTTTAAAGGTTCAATCGCTTGGCGGTTACGAAGGCTATGATCGAGTTGTTTTGCATAGTTTAAATAGAGGCTGTTTTCCATAATGCTCCTTTAAAATGGCTTAATTCCCTTATTTTGAGGTATTATAGCAAAAATCATCAAATAACGCCGCTTAAAAACGAGTAATCTATAAACGTACATTAAACGATGAGTGATTGAGCATTAACATGAATTATCAGCAGCAATTAAATAAAGTGATTGAGTTTATCGGCAAGCATCTGGATGATGAACTCAGCTTAGATCAATTAAGCGATATCGCGTGTTTTTCAAAATATCATTTTCATCGTTTATTTACAGCTTATATGGGATTGTCTTTGCAGCAATATATTCGCTGGCTACGGTTAAAACGTGCAGCACATCAGCTTATTGTTCATAAAGATCAATCGATTATTCATATTGCAATTGATGCGGGATTTTTATCACATGAAGCTTTTTCAAGGGCGTTTAAACAAATTTGCGGGTTGAGCCCTCGTGAATTTCGATTGGAATCGAGTTGGCAAATGTGGGAAAAACCACCCTATACATTGCAGCAATCCAAGGATATCAAAATGAACGTTGAAATTAAACAGATGAAAGGCAGACGGTTAGCCGTATTGGAACATCGAGGTGATCCCAATTATTTGGGAAATAGTGTTAATAAACTGGTGAGATGGGCAAAAGCACAGCCGATGGATCTTAAGCCGAAAGCGGGAGAAGCGTTTGGCTTTGCTTATAATGATCCTAAGTTGACGAAGGCTGATGATTTTAGGTTTGACTTGGGTATTACGATACCGGAGAACTTCACCGTAAAAGGCGACGATGTGATTGAAAAACGTTTGCCTGCAGGTCGATATGCAATCGCCATTCATAAAGGCTCGCGTGAGAATATAGGTGATACAATCTATCCGCTGTATCGTGAATGGCTGCCTTCTTCTGGGGAAGAATTGGGAGATTTGCCTTGTATTTTTTGTTATTACAATTTTGAGCATGAAGTGGCAGAAACTCAATTGCTGACGGAGTGTTGGTTGTTGTTGAAGTGAAAATGCTGTCATTGCTGCTTCAGGTTTCTTCCCTGCGGGGGCAGGAACCCGATGAAGCAATGACAGTTTTTAGTAATGACGCCTAGAAAATTAAGTTGCACCATACCTTGATACAGGCCTTGATAAAAGCCGATGACTTTCAGTCGTTTGACTTTCAGGATTTTGAGATGGTTTAACCACATTTTTTGTCTCTGCATTTTTTATCAAATCATGCATGGGGGTATTAGTCGTACTGAACATTTTCCATCTTAAACCTGTCACATTCGGCGGAGAAAAAAGCACATCATCCATCATTCCTTTTTTAATAAAATCCTCTTGTGTTTTTAGAATGCATTCTTGCTTACTTTCTTTAGGAAAATTATCTGCACGATTCAAAACACTAATTAAAAAATTTCTTTGCGCTTCCAAATTATTTTTTGGAGTGATTGGCCACCAATGCGTATGCTCATAAATCGTAAGCATCAGAAGCGCTGATACATCAGAGAATTCTTCAGATTTAGAACGCGTATATTTTTCGCTGAAATTTTTTAATTTTCTAAAGTGAGATTTATCCTCTTTCATGAGAATAACACCTGTAAGAGGCATTATTTCTTGAAAACTTAAACCCTTCAATAAATCCGGCATAACGATAAAAGTATTTTCCTCACTAAAACCCATATTTCTTTGAGCTTCTGTAATTTGATGAATATGATATTTATTATTTTTCATCTCAGAAACACAAACCTGTGAAAAACGTGAATCCATCGATAATAATCGGGCCTCCGTCTCTGGCACATTTGGCGTCACTAAACAAACAGAATGCTTAAAATTAATTGTCATTTGTGTTAATACTTCCTTCCATCGATCTAAATCATCGCTTAAATCAGAATAGATTATAAAAAGCTTCATTTTTTTCCCCCGTTTATCATTAAAATGAGATTCAGTCATTATATTGCTAAATTCTTAAGATAAGCTTAACTGTTGGAAAAATCTGTCTGTTTTAAAACCGCAAACTGTGATGCCTGTTGTTTTTTATAATCACTTGATAATTTTAACAATAATAATGTAAGTTG
>BMAG01000062.1 GCA_014132595.1 Gammaproteobacteria bacterium
ACGGCAGCCATATGCTTCGCTCGCAATGACAGTGGTAATAATCAATGATGATAGTAGTTAGCAAATGGACCGACAGCAATACGCCTTCGCGGGTATGACAGGGAAGAGGCGCATCGATGAAGGCTATCACGCCGGACAAAACGTAACTGTATAGTTCACCGTATTCGTTGTACGACTTCCGCCAATATCATCGCATCCAAATAAACTCGCCTTATCATCAAAGGGCCAGGAATAAGCTGTCGGACAGGCTCTTTTCATAAATACGATCCCAGGCAAGACATTGTTATACCAGATCGTATTATTCGTCACACAAGGGATAGTATCGCTGGGTACAACGACACCTGAGCCATAGGTTGCCCAATCCACACATCCACAGCCGTTTGTCGTGCTCGGCGGTGGATTTGCAATCGTATTGAAACACGTTCCCAAATCCATATTAGGTTGCGCCACACAGGCTAAAAGTCCCCAAGTGGTATAGGCAGTGCCAGCCGCCAAATTACCTGTTGTCCCATTAATATTACCATTCGATGTGACACCGGATGCTGAGTCACAATTAAAATAAACATCGCCCGGATTATTTGCACTCGAGGGAACCGTCAAGCTGGTATTTTTAAAACTACACACTTGATTGGGTGTATCATAACCTAACACCGTACCGCAATAACTATTAAGCGTGGTTGGGCTCGCTGAGCGATCATAATAAAGCCCGCACACAGTACCCCCCGGGCAACTGGTAGCATCCGTGCAACCTGGGTTCGACGTCGGTGTCACATAACGATATCGATAGAAAGGTGAAGGTGTCGGAGCTGCTGTGGGATCAAAAACCCATGAACAACCGCCCAACCCATTCGTTTGTGTCACTTTACCCGGCGATGTGCAATTATACTCAGCCGGACTATAGGCATTCGCGAAGGTAAAGTTGGTTGTCGGCGTGATTTGTACACTAATATTTGTTCCATTCAAGATGGAAATATCATAATTATCGACGGTATTACGCTGCAGCGTAAATTCTGACAATGTTGCCGGTTGATTAAATCCAGAGCCGGTTGGGCATGCACCCGTTCCGCCGCCGCAATCGGCCGTTTGACAGCCAGACCCGGTACAAACGGTTCTGCCGGCCATATTGCCGCTCCAGACAAAAGGAAACCCGTAATCCGGTATCGTTGCGGTGTTTGTTCCGCCATTTTTGGAAAGTAGATAGTTTCCATTAGAAGGTGCAGGCGCTGGATAAAAACAATAACCCGCACCTCCATTCGCACCGGGATTACAAAGCGAGGGATAAGTACAATCACTATTTGATTTACATCCATTACCATTGATATTTGCACTCACGGCCCCAAACCAGATATCCTGATTACAATTGTTGATATAAGTAAACGTACGCACACTTTTCCCCGTACTGTTGTTAATCACGGTGGATGTCGTCGCCTGACCAGAAATACTGCCTGAGGTGAGTGTATAGCCAACCATTGCGACACCTGTCGTCGCAGACGTTGTAAATGAACCCGTTATCACACATTGCCCCCCGGGGCTTAACGATGTGCAATTCACTGCGCTACCTTGGGTATATCCCGCGGTATTGCCTGCACTTTGTGCAAGCATGAGATTACTAAGCGTCGTTGATCCATTATTGGTAAAGCTAAATTCTAATGGATAAGTCGTATTACTTAAAATAGAAGAAGGGAACCCGACCAGAACATCGCCTTGTAAAATTGAACTGCCAGCCCCCAATGTATTGGTTGAAATAGCAGAAACAGGAATTTGAACTTTGTTTTTACCGTACTCCATAAAAACACTTAAATTTTTAGTGCCTGCTGTTTTTGGTGTTAATATTAATCCGACGGTGCATGATTGTCCCGTTGTCAAACGCAGCCCTGAACAGCTATCTACCATAGACACTTCTGATAATGGCGAAGAATGATTAGAAATATCCAATGGTGTCGGCATCGTAAAAGGTAAATTATTGGTTATGGTAAAATGAACAGAATAACTCTGATTGACTTGTGTCGTGGAAGGAATGCTGCCCGCTTGCGACCAACCAATAGGATCCCTGCCTGCATATGCATTGAGTGTCATTAATAATAAAAGCGTCGAAGAAACTAACCACCGTTTCAAATCCATTTGTAATTCACTCCTGCAATTATTCGGGATAGTAGGTTAAGCCTAGAAGTAATGTGTTGGCATTGATTTTATTTTGAAGTGATTCATTTGAATAATTCGTGCCTGTTGCGGTCGTATAATTCACGCCTTTGCCCGTTTGTACTGTACCATAATGGATATAATCATATTCAAAATTAATGGATACCGTTTTCCAGACAGCCACATCAATACCTGCACCAAGCTGATATGAGAAATTAGTACCCGAGGTACTTGCAAAAGCGGGACTGACACGCGGTGTGACACCGGAGGTTGCCTGTTCTGTATAATTAGAAGCAGAGTAAACACCGGCGCCTGCACCTACCAATAAATATGGCATCACATTATTCAAACGGTAAATATCTGCTTTTAATATACCCATTAAATTTGATAATTGCACATCATAGGAAAAATTATAATTATAAAAAGCAGGTAATGAATATTGATTGATATAACCCGAAACTTTGGTAGAAGATGCAGAAAGATAACGAACACCTACACTATATCCAGGAAACCAGTTTTCAGGCCTCTGCCAGGCAAACCCTGCTTCCATAAATCCAAACGGTTCGTTGGTAATCTTATTGCTGCCATAGTAATCATTAGGCCATCCTGCGCCGGTACCCAGCGAATTACTACCGCTTAAATTATTGAACAGGTAGCCGGCACCCGCGCTGACATAAAATCGATTCATAAATGTATTCTGAAGAGAAACGAGAGGAGCCACAGCCTGCGACTGACAGCTAAGACAAAGTATAAAGCCTGCAGCAATAATCCGTTTCATGAGTCTTCCTTTTGCTGAAGATAAAGTTTTCTCATACCACACACTGGATGTCAAGAGTGTTGAATTGTTAATGCGGATAAGGAGAATGTGGATTAAAATTTGGGGTTAAAAAGACGCAAGCGGACGCGCAAACGTTTACGTTCACGAAAAGATTTAGCGGGAGGGAACTGGGATGGAAGAAATTATAGTGATTCGTGCTTTTAAGGATAATTATATCTGGACGTGGATTGATAAAAAAAATAAACAAGCTTTTATCGTTGATCCAGGGGATGCCGATCCTGTTATTGATGAATTAAATAAATTTGAAATCGATTTAATCACTATTTTATTGACACATCATCATCAAGATCATTCAGGCGGTATAAAAAAACTGATTCAGCATTGGGAAAAAGCATCAGTCATTGCTTCAAATAAAAGTTCTTGTCAATTTGTAACACAGCCGGTTCAAGACAATGATCAGGTTACTTGTGGTTCGTCCATGCTGCATGTACTTGAAATTCCTGGGCATACGTTGGATCATGTCGCTTATTATAATTCAGACATTTTATTCTGCGGTGATACCTTGTTTAGCGCAGGCTGTGGAAAAGTTTTTGAAGGAACCTATGAACAAATGTATCATTCACTGAATAAATTATTTCAGCTTTCTGATGCAACACACATTTATTGTGGTCATGAATACACACTCGCTAATCTGGAATTTGCAAAAATAGTTGAGTCATCAAATCCCGTGATTGAAAAGAAAATTCATGCAGTGAAAGAACAGCGGCAGAAAAATATACCCACATTACCATCAACAATCGCAATAGAAAAACAAATCAATCCATTTTTACGGTGTCAAATTCCTTCCGTGATTCAATCGGCTGAAAATTATGCACGTAAAAAATTAAAAACTCCTCTCGAAGTTTTTATTTGTTTACGTGAATGGAAGAATAGTGGGTTTTAAATATTTCTCA
The DNA here is from genome assembly GCA_014132595.1 of Gammaproteobacteria bacterium. Lineage (GTDB taxonomy): Bacteria > Pseudomonadota > Gammaproteobacteria > DSM-16500 > DSM-16500 > UBA4722. The sequence goes on from BMAG01000062.1 coordinate 3,871, forward strand.
CTTTATTTATTTTGAAAAATAGCCCATCAAAGAGGCGGTGGCAAGAATATGACCTTGCATAGCATCTTTTATTTTTTCAGGCAGACTTCCTTCTGGAAGATTCAACATACTATCCAGCGCATATAATTTAAAAATATAACGATGTTTGCCCTTGGGTGGACAAGGACCGCCATACGCAGATTTACCAAAGCTATTTTTACCAAAATGAGCATCTTTTGATAAAAGGTTTTCAACCATCTCATGAGTGCTTGCCGGCACGTTGAAGACAATCCAGTGAATCCAGTTACCGCCAGGTGCATCAGGATCATTAACAATTAAAACATAGGATTTTGTGGTACTTGGTTCTCCATGCCACGCTAAAGGAATTGAAACATTATCGCCAATACACGTATATTTAGCGGGGATGAAGTCACCGTCAGCTAAAACGGCGCTTTTTAATTGAAAACCGAGAGCAGGCGAACAATGGGCATTCGTCACCCAGAGCGATAAAAACAAAGCTAACAAAAAAGCTAACCCGCTAACCCACAAGGGAACTGTTTTATTTGAGATGCGTATCGGAACTTTATAAATCAAGCGCAGTAAATGCATCAAGGCAACAAAACCAAAAATAGCACCGGCAACCATCAAAGCCAAATGAGGATATAAGTACATAAAAAAATCATCCTTGAAATAGATATACTATCACACAGACGCTCTCGAATAACAAGGTTCCTGAACTTAATCCACACTCCCGCCACGAGTTGAACAAATAACCAGATAATTGCTTGCATAAATACATACTCGGTCAGCAATTTCCTGATAAATTTGACCCGTATAATCGCTCACCTCCTGAAAACCAGTATTCACTAAATTCATATACTCATAATAAGACATGATCTGAGCAAGGGTTCCTGGAATACCGGGAGAAGGTGGAGTGGGAGGGACTGGGGGTACTTGGCGGAACATATCAATACCATCAAAGAAATGAGTGCCCGCTGTAATCGTATTTAATAAAGTTATTTCATTAATAGCGGCTTGTCCTGATAAACCATTGACAAATCCTGTCAGGTTAGCCGCCGAGGTATTTAAAGATAAAGATGCCACATTAACCGCACCTGTAATATTATTTGCATTCACCACTGCACCGTTTGTTGCATTCAATCCCTGTGAATTCAATGTCGTTAAATGACCGGCTAATTGATTATAGCTTGCGACATTTAATTGAAGGGTATTCACAATATTATTAACATTATTTATCGTTAAATTACCTAATCGATTAATAGCACCTACGTTATCAACAAAAGTTAAATCGCCGCTGCCTGCATCTATGTTTAAATCAAATGTACCGTTTAAAGCACTATTAAAAGTAACTCCATTGCCTGTTATGTTGATGGGAGCACCGAGAACAATACCCGCAGTTTGCGCAGTAAAGCTAATACTACCCGCAGATGATACATCCGCATTGATATCCAACTCGCCAGTCGCCCCCGTCGCATTCGAATTTAGCGTTAAATTGCCAACGGTGGTTGTCAGCGGCACATCAATCGTAATGCCTTCATCTGCTAAAACAGACAAGGTTTTAAAAGTCGATGCAGCTGTTTGAAAATCCACACGGCCTGATGTACCTGTGACCGCATTTAATGTCACAGTACCTGCAATATTTGTTAGATCAGAAGCTTCCACTCCCTCCACATGAATAGGTGAATTATTGGCATTCGTCAGCGTTAAATTATTAGCACTAATGCGTTGTAATTCTGATCTCGTTAAAGTCATTGTACCTGCTGCATCACCGAGACCCAATGTTCCTGTATTCGCAGCAATTGTGATGTTGCCTGATCCACTACTTAATGCACCTGTTGTATTTAAATTTAAATCAATAGCAGTAATCGACATCGCTGCATTTGTCGTATTTAAAGAAATTCCATCGGCTACAGAGACTGCATTATCCGATGAAACTGTTAATCCATTCGTAAAGGTTGAAGAAGCCGTCTGAAAAGAGACAGCTCCTAAGGTACCATTCGTTGCCGTCAGTGAGGTTATCCCGCTGATATTCGCTGTATTTGCACCTGTGATACCGTCTGCAAAAATAGAACCATTCGATGCAGCAACAATAGATAAAGTAGCCGCTGTAATTCTTTGTAATTGCGAACCACTGATACTCATACTTCCTACCGCATTACCTAAACCAATATCACTGCTTGCAATGTTATTCGTAATCGTCGTCGAAGTACCGCTATTCAATGCCCCTGTTGCATTTAAATTTAAATCATTTGCTGTAATTGCAATGGTTGTATCGCTTGAGGCAGTGGCACTATCTAAAACCGTTAAAGTACCGCCTGTTACCGTTAATGACAAACCACCGACAGTGGTTGCAACATCGGCACCCACTGTTGTACCCGCATCCGATGTCGTTGTTAATGTTCTAAAACTCGATGGGTTATTGATAAATGACAATGTGCCTAATGTACCTGTCGTTGCATTGATTGTGACTGTACCTGAAATATTAGCGCTATTCGCAGCACTAATGCCATCGACAGATATAGCTCCATTATTAGAATTCGTGAATGTTAAGCCTGTCGCCGTCATACGCTGCAATTCAGATCCGCTCACGGTCATCGTGCCTGCGGTATTTCCTAAACCAATACTGCCGCCCGCGACATTTTCAGTAACACTCATCGTTGTCGTGCTTTGCAATGCACCACTTGTATTCAGATTCAAATCATTTGCGGTTACTGCAAGTGTAGTATTACTTAATGCTGTCACATTATCAGAGACAGAGAGCTCACCACTATTTACCGTGAAGGCTAGTGCACCCACGGTCGTTGATAAATTAACACCAACAGAAGTACCTGCATCAGAATTGGTGGTTAATGTTTTAAAGCTTGATGGATTATTGATAAAAGAAAGCGTCCCCAAAGTGCCTGTTGTCGCAGACAAGGTAATCGTACCTGAAATATTTGCCGTATTAGCCGCACTGATACCATCAACGTTGATTGCACCATCACTTGCATTAGTGATCGTTAAAGCTGTTCCCGTCATACGTTGCAATTCAGATCCACTAATCGTCATTGTACCTGCTGTATTTCCTATGCCAATACTGCTGCTCGCTACATTTCCCGTCACACTCATCGTTGTTGTACTTTGCAATGCTCCACTTGTATTTAGATTCAAATCATTAGCAGTCACAGCGAGTGTTGTATTACTTAATGCAGTCACATTGTCGGATACGGAGAGATCTCCGCTATTTACCGTAAATGCTAATGCACCTACAGTCGTCGATAAATTAACACCGACAGAAGTCCCTGCATCAGAATTAGCGGTTAACGTCCTAAAACTGGATGCATTATTGATAAATGATAATGTACCTAAAGTTCCGGTCGTTGCCGATAACGTAATCGCACCCGATATATTTTCCGTATTAGCCGCTGTAATACCATCAACATTAATTGCACCATCACTTGAATTCGTGATCGTTAAAGCTGTGGCTGTAATACGTTGCAATTCAGATCCGCTAATGGTCATAATCCCTGCCGTGTTACCTAATCCAATACTGCCTCCTGCTAATCTCTGCGTAATCGTTGTTGTTGTACCGCTGTTAATGGCACCTGTTGAATTTAAATTTAAATCATCTGCAGTGATTGAAAGCGTTGTCCCTGAGCCAATCGTAACACCATCGGGAACTGAAACCGTTCCTGTATTAGTAATACTCACAGTCGTACCGCCTTGAGTAATGCCTGTTAAAGTTATTGGAATTGTATTAATTAACGTAATAGTACCACTGGTTGTATTCGTTGCATTAAAATTAGAAATTGTATGATTTGCAAAATTAAGTGTTGTGCCGCTGACTGAGTTTGTTGTCAAAGTATTTGCTGAAATTCGTGCTGAATCTGTTATCGCAGCACCTGATGTAACATTATAATCTCCACTCACTGCAGCGGTTGCACCACCCAATATAATTGAATTCGTATCTCTCACAGACACATTCACACCGCCATTCACTGTTAATGTACCAAAATTATTGCTTGAATCTGTTAAAGTCGTATCAAAACTCCCTGAACCCAACGTGGTGAGTCCTGAAATATCGAGCGCCCCACTTTGCGTCATGTTACCGCCTAATGAAAATGCCGTTAAGGTACCTGTTAATGTCAATGCGGGTAAATTGATAGCGGCATTATTAAATGTTAATGTCAAATTGCGCAACCCAGAAGGCAGCGTCGGAATCACTGCGGTGGCTGCACTATTACCTAATGAGATATCGCGTATCGAACCCAGCCCGCTGACAGCATACGTGATTGTTTGCGTAAGATTATTGGATGCATTCGGCATTAAAATATCAGAAAGCGCACTGGTTACTTCAAAAGTGGCAGGTGCACTCGTCATAGTAACAATACCATTATACGTTTGAGAACCACTCGTTCTCATCATGCCGCCATTAATACCTAATGTACTGGTTGAATTAGAAGTAATCGTGGTTAATGGGGTCACAGCACCGACCGTGTTCTGAAGATTAACGGTGCCTGCCCCGCCAAATGTAAGAGCAGCAGCTAAACCATCAATCGTACCATCTAGTGTTAAGCTATCAGTACTTGATGTCGTAGAAATAGTCCTATTTGCAGCAGAACCACCTAATGTAATATTTCCACTGAGAGATGCAATTCCTGTGCCGTTTAATATCGCACCATTATTTAATGTTATTGCTTCTGATCCAATCGCTACATTGTTGATTTGCAGCGTACCACTCACACTTGTACCGCTGCCCGTTCCCCCTAATGCAGATGAATTAGCAGCCTCTAACGTACCTGCACTGATTGTCGTTAAACCAGCATAGGTATTTGTGCCTGATAACGAAAGTGTACCTGTCCCACTTTTCGTAATACCTGCAACACCATCGCTAATAATCGCTGAAATCGATAAATCAGTCGTTGCCGTACCATTATTGATCGTAAACGTACGAGTCGTACCACCCAAAGCAACATTTCCGCTAATCGTTGAACCGACCTCACCAGAACCATTGGCATTCAAAGTAACAGTACCGCCTAATGTAAGCGTACCTGCTCCTGTCGTAATAGCACCGCCTGAGGTTGCGCCACTATTCATTGTCAATGTGGTAATCGTATTATTAAACCCATTCAAATTAAGCGTACCCGGTGCCAACACGGTAAATGCTTGCGCTGTTGAAAAAATATTATTAATCCCTGCTGTCAAAGTGCCGGCAGTGATTCGAACTCCTCCGGTTAATGCCACACTACGATCTTCAAATAAAGTACCCGCTGCATGTTTAGATAAACTACCCGTTCCACTCACAGGCACACTGGAACTTAATGTTAAATCACTGACGGCAAATAATTTTGCCTCCGCCGTGCCAAATGCAAGATTACCCGGTGCTGCAGAGGAGGTTTCAATGACATTAGAACCATTGATTGATAAAACATTCCCGCTCAATGCAGCCGCACCAATTGTTAATGTATTGGCAGCACCATCAAAATCATAGTTATAAGTCACACCACCCGATAACAAAAGAGAATTAATTGAAAACGTATCATTTGCCGTTCGATTTGCTGTCAATTTTAAATTGACATTGGCGGCCGGTGCTGCTGCATATTCAGAAGCTAATAAGGGACGCAACCCATTGACAGATCCGCCTGTCGGATTATACGTTACAAAATCGGTACCTGAACCTGTATTTCCTGTTGCACCGCCATCACCAATTGCACCTGACAAAATATTGACGGTAGTCGTACCTGATAATGCACCTGCAACACCCGTTAATGTGGGCGCTGTCGTAAATACAATATTCGAATTATTTGCTGTTTGCGATGCGACTGTATTTTGCCCTAAGTTAACACCTCGAAATAAAACACTTGCACCTGCTGTACGACTAAACGATGCAAATGTCAGTTGCGTATTAAACGCTGCATTCGGTGTGACAGTCACTGTTGAATACCCTAAAGGCAATGTAAGAGTACCGATAGATTCTGTGGTATTGGCACCACCATTGCCGATAATTTCAAACTCACCGCTATTTAATGTCAGCGCATTTGCAATGCGGTCAGCATTATTTGTGCCGCTGTTATCTAGTATTAATTTAGCACTGCTCGCAACAGAAAAGGCCGTACTGATTGCAGTGCCATTCCCACTCAGGATAAGTTGACCCGCATTAACCGATGTTGCACCAGAATAAGTGTTCGCAGCAGTAAGCGTTAATAACCCGCTGCTGTTTTTTATTAATGTTCCCGTCGTTGTACCAATCACAGAATTAATTAAAATATCACCTGCACCTGCAATCGTCAGCGGACGTGTTGCCCCTGTGATACCACCGGATAGAGTTAATGTATTTACATCCGAATAAACAGTTGCACCGCCTGCACCTAAGGCAATGCTGCCGCTCCACTCATTGTTATTTGCTAAATTACGTAAAGCACCCGTGGAATTGACCCCTGTCCCAATCATGGATGTAATAGGCTCTGCGATCACAAGTCCACTACCATCAATTTCTATCGCAGCGCCTGATGCAATGCTTGTTCCAGCAGTCGCTAAACCTAAAGCCGCATTATTTTGAACTTTTACAATCCCCGTAGTAATAGTTGTCGTTCCGGTATATGTATTATTTTGTGAAAGTGTTAATGTTCCTGCACCTTGCTTTGTTAAACCGCCTGATCCACCGATTACAGCAGTTTGAGTGACATCCCCTACGGCATTCAATATTAAAGATGATCCAACACTACCTGTTGTTATGTCTGCATTAATCGTAATATTATTCGCAGCCGTCAATGTTAATGTATTCGCACTCGCCCAACTGACGGGATCCACAATCGTAATATTTCCAAGTCCTATACCTCCGGCATTGGTTGTTGTGACAACAACATTTGCTGACGCTAAGGCAGAAGTTAATGTTCCAGTTGTTAATAAAGAATCTTTAATTGCACCCGTCGCCTGAAAAGTTGTTGATCCAATGTTTGCGGTATCATCAGTACCAGTCATACCCGCTGTTGTAGCACTTGCCTGATTTAATGCGATATAAATATTCGTTGGATCAAGCAGCCATGTACCTGTTTTGCCGTTGTGTGCACGTAAGTCTACAAAGGAATTATTGACCTCTAAATATTTTTTACCGGATGTTTCAACAAATCCACCATCGCCGCCAAATTGTCCGCCATGCGCAGAAATACTGCCATAAAAATGCGTTTTAATATCCGCCCAAGCAATGACTTTACCTCCATCACCATTCGATATAGCATCTGCCATAATTTTAACATCTGAGCCTATCCAGGTATTTTTAGCATTTTGAATAGCCGCATTTTGTCCGCGATAACCACCGCCAATGAATACCTCACCGCCTCCTCTATCACCCGATACATCAATCAATGCATTTTTAGCAAGTTTAATTTGTCTTCCCGTAATATAAATGGCTCCGCCTTTTTCACCTGATTTTTTTCCTGATGCAATCATCTTTCCTGTAACAGATACTTTTCCTTTTTTACCCGCCCCTAATATAATGACACCATTTTTTATTCCGACTGATTTTGCTTCAACAATCCCTGACATATTAATCGCATGATCTAAAATTTTACTCGCCGTATGTGCTGTTATTGCTATTTTCCCTCCATTCGCAACGATCGTTCCCATATTTTTAACACCGTCTTTTAAAGTATTTCCATATCGATCACGCGCAGGTTTTAAGACTTCTTTATCCACCGTAAACTCAATCAAATTATTACCCGAAAAATGAACAGTAAATTCACTGCCGGCTGCTAAAACCACCGTACCGACATTCGCTTCAATATAACCATTATTAACAACACCTGATCCGACCAATGCGACTAATCCTGCTTGTGCTGTTTTAATAAAACCTTCATTAATGATGGCACCATTCCAGTCAGGTGATTGAACAAAATGAAAATTACCTGCCATAAAATCTTGATTACTAATTCCTGCAGTTGTTGCCAAAATACCCGCCACATCTATGCGTGATGAAGGACCGAAATAAATACCGGCAGGATTAACTAACCAGATTTGACCGTTCGCTGTTATTCTTCCATAAATTTCAGAAACACCTTGGTAAGGATTAATACGATTGAGGATCATAGAACTTGCATTGGGTTGTTGGAAATTCACTTGTTCAGAAGGGGAAACATTAAAAGATTCCCAATTAACAATCGCCTTATCACTCACTTGATTCACTTGAACGGTTGCTGCATTAGGTGATGTAATTGTTGCACTGCCTGCAACAACTTGTCCCCCGACTGGATTTGCATAAACCGTGCTTGTGACACACAACATACTTAAAGCAAAAATAAACGCATCAAAAGATTTCGTCAAAAGAAATTTTTTGATGGTATTAAAAAATCCTTTTTGAAAACATTTCCATTGGTATGATACAAATATCATATTCATTAATTCACCCAATTTAATTAACGAATAAACTAGGACCCTTTAATTGGTCATATTTTGAGTATAGACTATTGAATTGCTTTATTTGTGATCATTTACTAAAAAATCATCTATTTATAACTTATTCATACTATTAAGAAAAAATTCACTAAAAAGACACAATCGCTAGTGGATTGATAACATTGGAGTTAAAATACGTACTTAAGGAACCAAACCTACGCATAAGGAAAAATCTATGTACAACGTTTCGGTGATTGCAGGCAGTTTAAGAAAAGATTCTTTTAACAAAAAATTAATGCACGCACTGGATAAGCTAAATCATCCTCAATTAAAATTTAATGTACTGGATATCTCGCAAATTCCTTTATTTAATCAAGACAATGAAAATAACATGCCCACAGCAGTAGTTAATTTTAAAAAAGAAATCGTCAACAGTGACGGACTTTTATTTATTACACCCGAGTACAACCGCTCAATCCCTGGTGTGTTAAAAAACGTGATCGATTGGGGAACCCGACCTTATGGAAAAAATTGCTGGGCAAATAAACCTACGGGGATTATCGGAACAAGTCCCGGTGCTATTGGAACAGCGGTAGCACAAGCGCATTTAAGAAGTATTTTAGTGGGACTGGAGGCAATCGTTCTGGGACAACCTGAAGTCTATCTCGTCTACAAAAATGAATTATTTGATGAAAATGATCGTATTACCAATGAAGGTACGGCTAAATTTTTACAAGGTTTTCTGGATAAATTCAGCAATTGGATTCAAACGCATCATAAATAGTTTGAATCTTTTATTGTGCTTTCGATGAAGAACTAGATTACAAAGTCGCCGAATCATCATGCAACATTGCTTTGCGAACAATTTTAATAGGCGGAAACCCTTGCCTCATAAAATCATCATGAAATTTTTGTAAACTAAAATTCGCGCCTTCTTTTTTCTCAACATCCGCACGTAATTTTAGAATCTGCAATTTTCCTAATGTATAATAAAGATAAGTAGGATCAACCGTTGCACGCTTTGCCTCCATGATACCCACAGAACGAGATTGATATCCCTCTTTAACAAAATAGTCGACAGCCTGATCCATCGTCATTTTACCTGTATGCAGTTCAATGCCCACAATAAAACGTGCATTACGCCAAAGTGCATCCAGAAGCTGCCCGAGTTTCATCCAGTTTGCTTCACGTTGATCTCTGATCCCATAAGCAGGACTTGCCAATCCTTCATCCAGCATCATTTGTTCACAATAATGTGCCCATCCTTCCGTGTTTGTTCTAGCACCTATTATTTGCCGAAGACGATCGTGCATCTGATTTATCCATAAAAATTGGACATAATGTCCTGGATACGCTTCGTGTACAGCGGTGGAGCTAATCGATGGATAATTAAATGCTGCCATAAAATCATTTGTTTTATCGACACTCCATGAAGGATCGGGCAGTGTCACATTAAAATACGCTTCTTTTGCTGTTTGCTCAAAAGGGCCTGGTGTATCCATGGAAGCCGCTGTGACCGCGCGTAAGAACGGAGGTGTTTCTTCCATAATAGGCGCGACATCCGAGGGAATTGTAATAATTTTTTTATCTTGAATAAATTTAACTAAATTAGCAAATTTAGATTGAAAGTCTTTTAGCAGCCTATCAGGTGCAGGATGATCAACCACTAATTCCGCTAAAATTTGCTGTGGTGTTTTATTGGGATCAATTTCTTTAGCAATACGCTTAAATTCATTTTGATTTTGACGCATATTAGCAAGATCAATGGCGATTAACTTATCTAAAGAGGTATCTACCATTTCATCATATTTTAATTTTTTGATGAAAGTAGCTTTTCCGATACGAAAATCACCGTGGGAATGAGGTAAAACTTCATTTTTAAGCCAGGTCTGATAAGCCAATAATGCCTTAATAACACCCGCATTACTCTCTGCAAATTGCTTTTTTAAATTCTCATCTTTGACCGTAGAAAATGCAGCAGGAACATCATTCTGGAAAAATTTTACTAGTCCAGGTAATTGTTCTAAGGTTATTTCTGTATATATTCTAGGAGGATTTTTTATATTCTTATGCGCTTCTTCAAAAACTTCTGGAATGCGCTTTTCACGAGCAATGACAGATCGAAGACGATCAGGAAGAGGTGCGAACTTCCGTTTGATTAAAGCAAAGATACTCTCAGTAATGCCGCTTGAATAGATATCCGGATTTTTTTCCCAAAATCGAATCGTTTGCAACGTCAGTAATTGGCTGCGAATAGCATTTAGCAATAGTTCACGATCCGCTTGTGTCTGTTCATCGAGCGTCATCGGATTGAAAGCGCTCACGCTAGCTTCATATTTTTTTAAAAGGGTAACTTCACGCAACACAGCCGCTTTGGAATAATCCTCTAACTGATCATCATACGTGTGAATACCCAACTGAGTTGCTTCAGTTGGGTGTTCTGGAAAGTAAAAATGATCAAAATATTCATCTGCTAAATGCATAAAAGCAGTATGTTGAGAAGGGGATGAAGAAATCGCATTGACTGCAGTGCTAAACAACAAAATAAAAAACAGCATTGCCAAGTAATTTGACCGCATTGATGAATTCCTTATCAAAAATCATTTTTTTTCTAATAATACGGGATATTGATTTGAAAGAACAGCTAATTTAATGACACCCTGCAGCTTATCAAAAGTAATATCATAAACAGTATCATAATTATCATCCGCTAATTTATGTTGATGCGGTGTCACACCGAGTCCATCCAATAAAGCAGGGATTTCACCATGATGCCAACAAATCAGGATTATTTTATCATTAAATTGTGGATCATTTAATAAATCAGTATAAAGCTTTTGTAGTTTAGATTTGTTTTTTTTGTCCTTATCATGTTTATATTCATCGCTCATTAATATGGGCTGCCCGCCATTCGGATGTCGTAGTGCAAATTGAGTCACAAGCGGCATCACTGTTTGTAATTCACGATTCGATGAATGTGTATGAGCAGTGGTGATGATAAAATCAGGCTCATGAAAATGACCTAGATAATACGTTGAAAAATGTTGCGCTCGCACTAAGCCTGCAGGTGATAGAAATGGACCCGGATTCGCTTGATCTAGTTTATCGGCATGTCTAATCAGGATAATTTCTTTCGGCACCGCATACACTGAAATTACAAAAAATAGACTTATAAATACCACGATACTGACACTGGCATTTTTAAAAAATATTTTTAAACCCATCCTATTCTCCTCATCGATCTTATATTTATTAACAGACACATTATAATCATTTTCAACCAAATGACGCAAAATCAAATATATTTTGAAATACTTATTTATAATCAATAGCTTATTCTATCAAAGCAAAAAACTTTTTATCGACTATACTTAAAATATCGCAATTTTATGAAAGAGGGCTATTGATATGACTCTAACAAGATATTTTTATAAACTCACAAGACAAGAGATGTTAGATAAATCCCAAAATGAGGGCTTAAAAAGAGATCTCACTTCTACTGTCAATTCAAGAAGTCACAGCGGTATAGATCAATGCTATACAGATGCAAAAAGAGATCTCCTTGTTAGTGAAAAAAAACTGGATAAAAGCGAAATAAAAGCAGATGCAGATCGTTCTGAACTTGATAGTTTTAAAAAATGGCTAAAAGAAAATGCGCTAATCTCGCCTGAAAATATTGAACTTCTTGGACAACATTATTCACAAGCCCCCTCACTTTTTGGAGCCTCTACAATGCAAAGTTATTGCACGCACGAAGCGGATATTGGTCTTGTGATAAAGTCACCTGAAACTGTCAATAGGATGTATGAAAAGGATGGTGTCGTATATTTTCATATGCACCATGAAAACTACCCTGTTGAATTGGCCAATCAAGTCGGCGACTATACACAAGTCGGTGTCATAAAAGGCCCCGTTGAGGTTTTGTTTAAACTTACTCAAAATGGTTTTGAATTTCAGGAAGCTTACACCCAATCAGAGCTTCTTCGTGATATGTTTTTAGGTAAACCTATCACTAAAGAGAAAATACTTTATCATTGTCCTGAGTATTTAATTAATGATCTTAAGTCACCTATTAATGAGTTAGAAGGCAAAGAGCAACAGTTATTGAAAATTCAGCAAAAAAACCCTAAGAAATTCTCTGATAAAAATACATTAGAACTTCGTAGCATCCAGGGAGTATTAAAGGCTGTGTCACGATATCAAAAAAATGAGATTAATCTAGATGAACTGCAACAGCATATTGCATTTAATCAAGAACTCGCCGCAGGAACTTCATCCGCCTTGCAAAAAGCAAGGTCGTTTTTTCAAAAGAAGCCTCCAAAAGCTACTAAGATTATACTTGCAGAAATGCTGCATAAAGTAGAACTCATGAATCACGGCCCTGTCAAAATTGAACAAGAACGAGCAGCCAAATCACCTCGTTCATCCTAAAGGTTAATATCTTCAAGCGGCTGATAACCATGCTCTTGGTTTTCGCACGTAAATATTTGGCCTTTTTTAACATCAAAAAACCACAGATGTATTTTTAATGTTTCTTGAAGCACTTTTTCTTTTATCCATGGAAAGGTCAGACAGTTTTGCAAAGATAGGCTTAGCGCATGCTTTGCATAATCATCTGCATTATGTAAATGAGGCTGTTCTGACTTAACCAGAGAGACCCAATTAGTAATAAAATCATTATGATTTTTATCTTTGTTATCCAATAGCACTTGAATACCGCCGCATTGACTATGTCCCAGCAAAACCAAATGCTTAATTTTTAAAAAGCAAATCGCAAACTCTAAAGCCGCACTGGTACCGTGATGGGCCTCATCTTTTTCATAAGGAGGTACGATATTCGCCACATTTCGAACAACAAACAAATCACCCGGATCACATTGCAAAATCAAAGCGGGGTCAACTCTGGAATCACAGCAGGAAATGACCATGACTTGAGGTTTTTGACCATAATTCGAAAGATATTGCATGACCGAGTTATCACCGTGAGCGTATTTTTCTCTAAATACCTGATAGCCCTGCACAAGCTTATTAAATGAATTTTTCATCAAAAACCCCTATAGAAAACGATTTAGGGGATTATAAACTTATTCTTTAAAGAATTCATCGCTGATTTAAGATTATTTATAATATTGCCGCGTTTGCCACCACTCCAATCGTGAACCTTACCGTTTGCGATTGGGTCAGTGATAACTGGGTTGAAAATCAGAACCATTTTTTCCGACGAAAAAAGATCAGCATAACAATGACAATCAAACCCATCACACCCACCACAGTGGGATAACCCCATCGCCAATGCAGCTCAGGCATATATTCAAAATTCATCCCATACACACTAGCAATAAACGTAATCGGTATAAAAATCGTTGAAATAATAGTTAAAACTTTCATAATTTCATTCATGCGATTTGTCAAACTCGAAAGATACACATCCAGCATGCCCGATAACATATCGCGAAAATTTTCGATCGTATCAATAGCCTGCACGGCATGATCATAAACATCACGCAAGTAAACATGTGTAAAAGAAGTGATGATCGTATTATCTGCCTGAAGCAAATGACTAATTGCCTCACGCATTGGCCATATTGCTTTGCGTAATTGCAACATTTTACGTTTTAATTGATAAAGTGTGCGAGAATTCTGAGTCGTGGGCGCTGCAATAATACGCTCTTCGACTTCTTCGATCTGATTACCCAATCCCTCAAGCACCACAAAATATTGATCAATCACTGCATCAATTAAGCGATAAGCTAAATAGTCTGTGCCTAACTCACGCAGATGTTTATTATTGGGATTACAAATTTTTTTCTGAATACTCTCAAAAATATCTGTCTCGACTTCCTGAAACGATAAAACGAAATCAATACCCACGATCAAACTGACTTGTTTAATCGCAAATGTTTTTGTTTTAGCATTCCATGACAATATTTTTAAAGTGATAAAAATATATTTTTCGAATTCTTCAACCTTAGGACGTTGCTGAACGTTTAAAATATCTTCCACCGTCAAAGGATGGAGCCCATAGCGTTTGGCAAGCTGCTCGATGATTGAGACATCCTGTAATTTCTCAACATTCACCCAGGTCAGCGTAGGAGGTTTGGTCTCTAACAAGGATTCATCAATTTTATCTGAAACAGTTTTTTTTGTATTTTCCGATTCATAAGTGATAATTGTAATACGCGGCGGCGTTGTACTGTGTTCACCCGTATAAGTCGGAGTTCCTGGCGCCTGACCCGCTTTTCTGACTCGATTATGAACTTCAGAGAACATAAGGATACTTCCAACGAATATTACATTCATTATAGCGAGAGAGTTACTCTCAATCAAATCATTAGCGAAAATATGGGACGTTGTTCTATCATTCACGCTTTTTCCGATCCGAGCCCGTCACTGGCTTTTCCACGCGTCTTTTCCGCGCTTCTTAACCGCCCTCCGCAAGGGGGAAGGGACCAGAAGTAGCAATATTGCCGTTACGAAGTGTGGAAAAGACGGATGCGGACACGCACGCGGGCTCGGGAACAAAAGCGTGAATTACCACAACATCAAAGTATTGCAAAGAAATCCAAGAATGGGATAATACAATACGTCGCAATGATTAAATAACGAAAGCACACAATAAAATATGAAAAAAGCAATACTAGGCGAACTGTCTCCTACTAAATTTTTACAAAAATACTGGCAAAAAAAGCCCCTTTTAATTCGAAACGCCTATCCAGGATTTGGCGATTTATTAACAAAAGAAAAATTAATATCGCTATCAACAAAAAATGAAGTGCAATCACGTCTTGTGCAATACAAACAAAAACAATGGTCATTATCCTATGGGCCTTTCAAAGCCAATAATCTGAAAAAACTCTCAGGAACATGGGCGTTGCTCGTTCAAGACGTCAATCATTTTATACCGCAAGCCCAGACACTTTTAAAAGAATTTAATTTTATTCCGCATGCACGCCTCGATGATTTAATGGTAAGTTTTGCTCCGAATGGCGGAGGTGTTGGACCTCATTTTGATTCCTACGATGTTTTTTTATTGCAAGGCACGGGCAAACGTGTATGGCAAATCTCCAAACAAAAAGATCAAACGCTCGTTCCTAATGCACCCTTACGAATCTTAAAAAATTTTAATCCCGAACAAGAATGGTTGCTTGAACCGGGTGACATGCTTTATCTGCCGCCGAATTACGCACACCATGGAATCGCCGTCGGAGACTGCATGACCTACTCCATCGGATTTCGCGCACCTTCGCATCAGCTTTTAATCAATGAATTTTTAATGTATTTACAAGATCGTCTTGAACTACCTGGCATTTATTCAGATCCTGATTTAAAAGTACATGCGCATCCCGCAGAAATTTCCACTCAAATGATACAAAAAATCTCTAGCGTTTTAAAGAAAATGACATTTGATAAAAAAGACGTTCAGCATTTTTTAGGAAGGTTCTTGACTGAACCTAAATCTCATGTCTTTTTTGATCCTCCAAAGAGCCCTTTAACAAAAATCAAATTTTTAAATAAAATATCCAAATCTGGCATTCATCTCGATTTAAAATCACAATTACTTTTTTCAAAAGATTGTATTTTTATGAATGGAGAAACTTATTCGCTAAAATCACTGATGAAAAAGGACCTCATAAAACTTGCCGATCATCGAGAAATAAACTTCAAAGGCGCTATTCATAAAAATACCGCTGATCTACTCTATGAATGGTATTTAAATGGTTATGTGGTATAAAATTCAAAATGATAAAGTCATTCTTCGGATTTTTGCAAAGCCGAACGCCAGGAATAGCTCACTTTTAAAAATTGATTCCAATGGTATGCATATCGCGCTGCATGCAAAACCACATGAAGGCGAAGCCAATAAGGAACTGATTCTATTCTTAAGTCAATTATTCAAAATCGCCAAATCACATATTATTTTTCTACGCGGCGAAAACAGCAAACACAAAGAGTTAATCATTCCTCTGACTGCAGCAACGCAAAAACTTCTTGATAACCCGGATTTATTAATCAAAAAATAATACGGGCAAGTTTTTATCGAGCCAGCGTCTCTTTAACCAGTGCTGTAATACCTGCCCAGTCTTTACGCTTAATGAGTTCATGAGGCGTCAACCACGTACCCCCGACCGCAATAACAGACTCCAAGGCAAGATAATGATGCATATTATCGCGAGTGACACCGCCTGATGGAAAAAACGAGAGATGAGGAAATACAGCTTTATGCGTAATAATCCACTTGGTACTACCCAAAATTTCGGCAGGAAAAGGTTTGACAATATTAAAATCGAACTGCAGCGCCTGCATAATTTCAGAAGCACTAGCAACCCCCGGTAAAAAAGGAAATTGATCCTCACGAGCAGCCGATAGTAATTCTGTCGTTAAACCAGGGCTGACTGCAAATTGAGCACCTGCATCCCGTGCTTTTCTTAATTGATACGGATTAATCACCGTACCAGCCCCGACAATAGCTTCAGGAATACGCTCGGCTATCTTTTGTATGGCAATAAAAGCAGCATGTGTTCGTAATGTCACTTCTAAGACATTGATCCCGCCTTCAATGATGGCTCGCGCAAGCGGTTCAGCGTCATTTTCATCATGAATCACAATGACAGGCACAACAGGTGTTTGTTTTAATATTTCATGTAAGGTCATGGCAGGTTCCTTTTTTTGCGCTATCATCTCATACTCTCGTGTGAAATAAAATGATGGCTGTTTACAAAGCCTATGCTAGAATCACACCCCGAAAATTATTATTTGTTATAGGAGACTTAAGCTATGCCAAGAGGTAGAGGGCCGCATGGGCCAAAAAAGCTAAGAAGACGCAACAGAAATAAAAAATGAGCAAGGAATCTCATTAATGCGTCAATTTGCGGCGATCGGCGAAGCCATGATTGAGCTTTGCCATCAACAAGATAGAACACTCGGTATGAGTTTTGCGGGAGATTCTCTCAATACATCCGTTTATCTCGCTCGTCTTTTTCAAGCGGCACAAGTACAGATTAACTATATCACCTTATTAGGCACGGATCCTTATAGTGCGATGATGCTTGCAGACTGGCAGCGCGAAGGCATCCATACGGAACATATTCATCAACTCACGCATAAACTCCCTGGGCTTTACTTAATCCGCACTGATGAGACCGGTGAACGATCTTTTTATTTCTATCGTTCACAATCGGCAGCACGTGAATTATTTAGTGCTGAGCATGCAGCAAAAATAGAAGCTACCTTGCTGCGTATGGATTATTTATATCTATCCAATATCACGCTTGCCATCTTGGAAAAAGAAAAATACCAACGGTTACTTGCGTTGCTAAAACAAGCAAAAGCGAAAGGCGCAATGATTATTTTTGACACCAATTACAGACCTTCACTTTGGCCCAATGTATCAGCCGCACAACAAGCGACTCAAGAAATCATGTCATTAGTCGATATCAGCTTAGTCACTTTCGATGATGAAAAAAAATTATTTGCGGATAACAGCCCAGAACAAACTGCACAACGACTCCATCAATTTGGAGCAAAAGAAGTGGTTGTAAAATGCGGTCCTGAGCCTTGTCTTGTCTCTTTTGAAGGTGAACGACAATGGGTACCCGGACAAGTCGTCGAAAAAGTCATTGATACCACATCGGCAGGCGATGCTTTTAACGCCGGTTATCTCGCCGCACGTTGGCAAAATTACTCCCCCATCGAGGCAGCCCGTTATGGTCATCTTTTAGCAAGCCGCGTGATCCAATATCCCGGCGCAATCATCCACCCCTCTGCCATGCCAAAAGTTTTTTAAACAAAAGCCTAAACGAAGTAAAGCATCCCTTAAAATTGAAGCGATTCTTCACTTTGTTCAGGATGACAACCATGATCATTCCTTGTTAAACTACTTCAAAAACACCGACTGGAGAAATTGAATAATGCGTACTTTGATAGCTATATCCACTCTTTTAGGCACCCTAGTGACCGTGAGTTCTTTTGCAGCATCCACGAATACGCCAGTAACCCCTCCTGCTAATAACACGACTCCCTCCAATGTGGCGGCAAATCAAGCAACTCCAGCCGCAACTGCAGCTTCAGTTTCGACAGAATCCTCTGCGCCTAAAGCAAACTCAATTCACGCAAACCTAAACCTCAAACAAGAAGGTCAACGCCTATACGCGCATGTCACCATTGAGCAAGCAGAAAATAACAGCGGTAAAGTCCGCATAGACTGGACTCCACCCTCCCATAGCAGCTGCGATAGAAGCAGCTATTTTCTTCCCTATCAAGGAACAAAGTTCCACACACAGGCCTATCGTACTTTAGGTTATGGCCTCATTAGCGGTAAATCGATTACCTGTACGGGAGTCTGGCGTGCCGCTGTTATTAATGAACAAGGCACGACATTAACAACTGCCACAATCACCATCGAGTCAGTTGATTCCTATGCAAATAATAATAACGCTGAAAAAATGCATTCACTGGCGGCAATTGCTTAAGTGTTCATATAAATGCTGCCTTTAATCGGTCAATTAGATAATCCAAAACTATTGAAGGCAGCAAAGCAGCTATCAACCACAGGAAAACTCGCGATATCTGAAAATAAATTAGTTTATCTTGATATAGATGATAATTACATTCATCAACTATTCCCTCTTTTACAAAATTCATTGATTAAAAAACCGGATTACTTCGGCACAAAATCAGCCGGTGCGCATATCACGGTTGTCTATCCAGAAGAACAAAAAATTATTAAGCAGGAAGAACTTCACAAAGAACACTCGTTCACTATCAAAGAATTAGTAACCGCAAAAATAGGCCGCAAACTTTATTATGTACTGTTAGTCGAATCCCTTTCCTTATTACACTTAAGAAAAAAATATCATTTACCAAAACTACTAAATTTTAGAGGCTATTCCATAGGATTTCATATCACGATAGGCGTTCAACCCGATGAAGGTTCCATTCGTTTATAAATGATATTTTCAATCGGCCGAACCGTTGCAATCGCACCTTGATAACCATCCGGCACTTCAATATTTTCTACACAATACTGCTCCGATAAAGACATAAAAACCCCCTGACCCAATGTCTTAATCATCGCCTCTTTTCTGCACCATCGTTCATAAAATCCTTTTATTCTTGTCTCTCCTGTGAGCGTCATCAGTTCTCTATATTCATCCGGGCTAAAAAATCGCCTAGCCACATCTTCTCTAAAATGAGGTTCGATTTTTTGTATATCCACACCGATTTCTTGCTGAGCTGTTATTGCAAAAATGGCAAGACCCTCAGAATGTGACACATTAAACTGAAGTTCGTTTGGATTATTTTCTAAATAAGGTTTACCATGCAAGCCATAGCTAAACAGGATTTCCTGAGGTGGTATGTCTGTATAAAGAGACAGTGTTCGACGCAGCAATCCGCGAGAAATAATAAATCGTTCTTGATGCAATTGAAAATGAAAGCGCTCTGCACGCATTACTTCATCGGGGCTAAGGAATGCTAGCAGAGCTTTCATATCTGACTTGAAATCAGACAACTCTGCTAGCCATACATGCACTGTCTGAGACGAAATAGACAAAGGCATATTCACAACGGTAACTATTGTTGAATACCCGCAACTAACCAGTTTTGCGACTGATCATTTTTGATAAAATGCCAAATCTCTTGAATAGAAATGGGTGAGGCACCTTGTTGTTCACGAATCATACCGGAGAAAAGAACGCTTGCAACCATGCCCTGTGATTCTGTTTGGACATCCTGCAATACAGCATTAATCGTTATGACTTCTGTTTGATTCGGTTCATTACCGCGCTCCTGAAATTGCAATTGAATTTCAGCAAATACTTCAGGTGTTGTAAATTCGCGAATATCATTACTATTTTTCGCATCATAATCTGCCTGCAAACGAATAAATGTCGTTTTAGCCTGACGCAAAAAAGCTGCCTCATCAAAACCGATCGGACGTGTATTATTCACAACCACTTCCGGTCTAAATGCATTGTTACCCACGGAATTACTGGCAGCCTGATATTGATAACTATCGATCGGTGCAGCTGGTTGAGCGGCCGGTTGAAAACGGCTGCTAATTAAGCGCCATACAAAAAAGGCAAGTCCTGCCATCATTAACCAGGAAAGAATGCCTGTACCTACACCGTGCCCCATAAAAAGAGAAGCTAACAACCCGCCTGCTGCTAATCCCGCCAAAGGACCTGCCCATTTACTAAAACCCGAACGAGCTGTATTGGCAGCAGCTGTTGCACCTTGAAAAGAACGTGTTGCACTTCCTGCATTAAAACTGCTGTTGGATATCGTTCGACTCATCCCAAAACTCCGGCCGCCGCCAAAACGTGCAGCTTCGGCATCTGTGATGAATAACCCGATAGCCATGATAGAAACAAAAAGAAGCAAGAAGAGCTTACGCATAGCATTTCCTCGTTATAAAAATGAAACGTTAGGTTACAGAATATAGTATTAAAAAGCAATCATACGCCTTATTGATCTCTACATCTGGTGATTTAAATTAAAAAATGATAAGTTAAGAATCTTTAATAGCTACAATCAGTTAGAGAAATAACTCCCATGAAAGCCACTTTGCGCGGTACTGAAATTTACTTCGATATTGCAGGTATGCAACTTGCACCTGTTGGAAAAGATTTTATCGAACAACCCGTTCTTTTTATGTTACATGGCGGCCCTGGCGGAGATCATTTAGGCTTTAAAAGACATTCTCTTGAGTTACAAGACGTTGCGCAATTAGTTTTTATTGATCATCGTGGCTGCGGTCGCAGCAAGAAATCTCGTCAATCAGATTACTCTTTAAAAAATAACATTGAAGATATTGAAGCATTAAGAAAACATTTAGGATTAAAAAAAATTAACATTTTAGGTGGCTCGTATGGCGGTATTGTCGCGCAAGGTTATGCAATACGCTACCCTAAACATGTTGAAAAATTAATTCTATCCGTCACGATGCCAAGCTACAGAGGTTTAGCCGAATCAAAAAAATATCTTTCTGAATTTGGAAACGCAAAACAAATGGCTATCTGTGAACATCTTTGGAATGGCACTTTTAAAGATCATAAACATATCATGCAATTTTTTAAAACCATGGATCCCTTTTATTCACTCACCTCCCGCAAAACACATAAACCTGTTTTCGCCAAAACAAAAACGATTTGGTCACATGAAGCACTTAATGAAGGCTTTGGCGGATTCCTAAGACATTTTGATTTTGTGCCGCAGTTAAAAAAAATTAAATGTCCTACACTGGTTCTGGGTGGACAAGATGACTGGATTTGCAGGCCTTCCCAATCCCGAATTATTGCTGAGCACATTCCGAATGCTCAATTAAAAATATTTAGAAACTGCGGACATGCGATTGCAATCGATGCGCATGATAAATATATCAAAGCAATCAAGGCGTTTTTAAAAAATGACAAATAAAATCCTACTTTCTAAAAAAGCATTTTTAGGTGCGGCTTTTGGTACGATGGTTGAGTACTATGATTACGCCTTATTTTCATTATTTTTGCCCATCATAGCTCCTCTTTTTTTTCCTGCCGATTCTGCCTATCATTCTCTCGTCAAAAGTTATTTTTTAATATTATTAGCCATGATAGCCCGCCCCTTTGGCGGTGCTTTATTTGGTTATCTAGGAGATGTTTTTGGAAGACCTAAAGCTTTATTAACTTCGATGTATGGTATTGCCTTATCCAGTTTTGTATTAGGGATTTTACCGACTTATTCAACCATCGGCGTTTGGGCAATCGTCATCATCTTACTTGCAAAAACAATTCAAGCTGCCTGTTTTGGTGGAGAATATAATGGCGCAGGAATTTATGTCGTAGAACACGCAACAACACAGCGAGAAGGCTGGGCAGGCGGTTTATTGAGTGCAATCATGTTATGCGGTGGGTTAGCTGCCTCCTTCATCGGAATTCTTTTAACTTATCCTTTCATGCCAAATTGGAGTTGGCGAATTGCATTTATACTAGGCGGCTTCTTAGGCATTGTGGGAATACTTTATCGCAAAAACCTCACTCCATCCCCGCATTTTATTCCAGCCAATTTAAAACAGCATAGCTTTATCACACTTGTTAAGAAATTCCCCGAAGAATTATTAGCAGGCATTTTTATAGGCGGAATAGCCACCGCACTTTACACAACAGTCATCCTGGTGATCCTACCCATTCTAACAACGAAAGGATACTTAACAACGCATCAATTTATGTGGATTGTGAGTGTACTGAACCTCTTTGCAGTCCTTACGCTCATGTCTGCAGGTTCCATGGCCGATAGAATATCTCCCATCCGAGTCATGCGATTTGCCTGTTTACTACTCGTTATTTTTTCATATCCGCTCTTATCCATCATCGATAAAGGAAATTTATTCATAACCATCATCGCAATGATAGGCATCATTGCCATCAATGAAATTTTTCTCGGCCCCAGTAACGCTTATTTAAAATCGATCTTCCCCATGCAATTTCGTTATCGCGGCAGCTCGATCAGTTTCTGCATTGGCATGTCGCTGTTGGGTGGATTAACACCCATCATCGACAATTATTTATATCACATTTCTGGAAAATTCAGCTTGATCGCCTGCTGGTTAATATTTCTCGGATTAGGCGCTTTAATCAGCCTAGAAAGAGTCCGCAGAAAACATCACTTAACTCTCGCATCTCTAACCGCAAACCCCGCCTCTCTCTCTTAAAAGTAAACGCAAGCGAGCCCAGCTTCTCCCCACAAATTTTGCTTAGAACGTCCCCTCTCCCGCCCACGTAATGCTACAAGAACAACCATCTTGAGAGCGGGAGAGGGTTAGGGTGAGGGAGAACCTGCGACTTACCCTCACCCTAACCCTCTCTCGCACTCGAAAATAGTTTTTAAATTATCTTCTGTGGGCGGGAGAGGGGACGTTCTAAGCAAAATTTGTGTGGGATAACTCAGCCCGCGTGCGTGCCTGAGCTCACACACCAAAAAGCAGTGAATTACCCAACAATGTCGAGTTATGCCATTGGCTTAAATAAACAACTCATCGTATCACCTGGTGTAAAGTCACTCTTGGTTCGACTGACCCATTGCTTCAATTGAGTAAATTTATTTCCTGCATTCAACGAAATTAACACATTCAAATTAGGATCTGTTAAATCATTATTAACCGTAAATGTCATCGGAGTAGAATGTAAATTTTTATTGGTTATCGTACTCGATTTATTCCCGTAGATATCACTGATCACATTAAAGCTGCCTTCAGCATGCGTATATCGACAAATCGCATTCACTTTTGCAATTTGACCTACATGCAGCGTAATTTCCATATCAGGATCACCCTCCTGCCAGGTGCAAACAACATTTTTTGGTTGACCATCCATCAGATTCACATCACCCGCTGCAACACCATCGACTGTACAGCTATCACGCTGCCATAAACTCATCGGATTAAACGCACCACTTTCTGCCGAAGACAAAGCTGGAAAAACTGACGAACAAGCCATGAAACTGATGAATACTATTTTTTTAAGTTGCATAAAAGTTCCTCTTTTGTAGTGAAATTTTAAAATTCATGGTACCATTACATTTTTTTTAAGTGAAGTGTTTCAATGTGTAAATATAGTAAAATCTTTTTTTTAATTATTTTTATATCCATTTCTTTTTTTGTTATTTATTACAATCATTTTGCATTCGATCATCACTTAAGTCTCTCCAAAACAACGTTTAAAAAATTATCCGACTGGGAAGAAGATGATCAAACACAAGGATTAATCGCTTTTAAAAAATCCTGCGAAGAAATATTAAAACGCGATCCCAAAGCTCCCTTTAGTGATTTACCTCACAGTAAAACAAATCAAACATGGCAAACTATTTGTGTCGCTGCCAATAAAATTGTAAACCCCAATAAAAAAATAGCGCAAGATTTTTTTGAAACCTGGTTTATACCTTACAGCGTCAAGGACAATTTTAACCCTCAAGGATTTTTTACAGGTTATTACTTACCTCAATTACAGGGAAGCTTAAAAAAAACCAAACAATATACTGTTCCTATTTACGGAGTGCCTACCGATCTAGTCAAAGTCAATCTGGGTTTATTTAATGCTGAACTTTCCAATAAAACGATTGTGGGTCAATTAAAAGATAATTTACTGATACCTTATCCAGACCGTGCTGCGATTAATAAGGGTGCATTAGGTAAAAATGCCAATATCATTGCCTGGACTGATAACATCATAGATATTTTCTTTGCACAAATTCAGGGTTCAGCATTACTTGAATTACCTGATCATCAACAGCGCATTATGGGTTATGCAAGCAGCAACGGACGCCCTTATACACCTATTGGAAAAGTCCTTATAGCAAACAATGCCATCGATAAAAAAAATCTATCCATGCAAACTATCCGCACCTGGCTCATACAACACCCAGAACAAGCCGCGGATATTTTAAATCAGGATGCATCTTTTGTATTTTTTACCTTGCAAACAAAAGGTCCTCTTGGAACAGAACAAGTCCCCCTCACACCAGAACACTCACTCGCCGTAGACACCCATTTTATCCCATTAGGTGCACCTATCTGGCTAAAAACAGAAGCACCTCAAAATAATCCGCAAAATTCTCTGAGCCCTTATCAACACTTACTCATCGCACAAGATACAGGCGGCGCTATCAAAGGCATTATCCGCGGTGATATTTATTGGGGCGCAGGCGAAAACGCTGCCTTTTCAGCAGGCCACATGAAACAAAGCGGACGCTACTGGATTTTATTACCTGCCAATTAAATGATTGCTGTCATTGCCAGCGAAGCGTATTGCTACGTCATTGCGATGCCGTCATTGCGAGCGATGCGTATTGCTACCGTCATTGTAATGCCGTCATTGCGAGCGATGCGTATTGCTGCCGTCATTGTAAT
>BMAG01000063.1 GCA_014132595.1 Gammaproteobacteria bacterium
ATTGCGAGCGAAGCGAAGCAATCCATCTCGAAAGCAAAGCTTCAAAAAGCAGTTTTAGGGTGCCTTAAGCTTTATCTGAAGAGGGATTGCTTCGCTCGCAATGACGACTGCGGATAGCAACAAATCAATGACTTTCTCATCAGCAAGACTCTCAAAAGATTAATTTCTTACCAGCTCCTCGGGTGCAAAATCATCTACCTTAATCACTTCTTCTCTCGCCTGTTCTGAGGCTATTAACACATCCATCTCTTCATGTGAAATAATCCCTTTCTCTAAAGCTGCTCTACCCTGCTCCAATAAAGTTTCACCTTTAATAACCTTTTCATGCACTGCCAATTTAATTGCTTTTTCCACAGGATCCGCTGCAATTACTTTTTGCAAAGCATTATCAATCACTGCCAACACGTTATTAAGAACATCTGCCGTAAAAACGCCTTCCGTTAAGCGTGTACGAGTTTCTGTCGGCGCTAACAATAATTGTGCTGCTTTAAATCCAATTCTATCATCCGGTTTAGTAAATCGCATGCCCGCAGGAAAGATCAATATCCTTAAAAATCGAGCGAGTAATCGATTCGGAAAATTTGTCAAAACACCATCAAACCCTTCTTGAATTTCAAAAAGACACATCAAACTTGCCCATTTGACAATCGGTAAATCTTCTTTAGGACTACCCTGATCTTGATGTTTTTTTAATACAGCAGACAATAAATAAAGATAACTTAAAATATCTCCTAATCGTGCAGAAATCGTTTCTTTACGTTTTAATGACCCCCCAAACACCAACAGAGAAATATCTGTCATCAAAGCAAAAGCTGAACTAAATCGTGTCGCCTGTTGAAAATAACGTTTTGTTGCAGTTTTTGGTGCTCTAACAATGATTGCGCTCGTGATCCCCAACAGAAATGTACGGAAAAATTGCGTTATGGTAAAACGAATATGTCCCATTACCGATTGATCAAACTCACGCAACGACTGTTGTTCATCTTGAATATGAGCCGCATTGAATTCGGCTAATACATAGGGATGGCAACGCATGGCTCCTTGTCCAAAAATAATAAGACTACGTGTTAAAATATTTGCACCTTCCACGGTAATGGCAATCGGCATGGCCTGATAAAAACGCGCAAGATAATTTCTAGGTCCTAAACAAATCCCTTTCCCTCCATGAATATCCATGGCATCTGAAATGACTTTGCGTCCCAGTTCCGTCACATGATATTTTGTGATCGCCGAGGCAACTGCAGGTTTTTCACCTGTATCAATAATAGAGGCTGTAAAACTACGCGCTGCATCCATCAAATAGGTATAACCTGCAATCCGTGCTAAAGCTTCTTCAATACCTTCAAAACGACCAATGGGCATTTTAAATTGCCGGCGAATCCGCGCATAAGCCCCTGTTGTAAATGCAGCCATCTTGCCGCCGCCGGTGGCACTCGCGGGTAAAGAAATAGCACGCCCCGCCGCGAGACATTCCATTAACATTCGCCAGCCCTGACCTGCCATTTTAGGGCCCCCAATAATCCATTCTACAGGAATAAAAACATCCTCGCCTTGTGTCGGTCCATTCTGAAAGACAGCATTACAAGGAAAATGCCTGCGACCGATAGTAATCCCAGGTGTGTTTCTTGGAATAAGCGCACAAGTAATACCGAGATTTTTTTGTCCGCCGAGTAAATGCTCTGGATCATATAATTTAAAAGCAAGCCCAATGACAGTTGCGATCGGCGCTAAAGTAATATAGCGTTTGCTCCAATTAAGACGAATACCTAAGACTTTTTGTCCTTCATACTCACCCCAACAAATGTAACCTTTATCCGTCATTGCCCCCGCATCTGAACCTGCTTCAAGGCCCGTTAAAGCAAAACAAGGTATTTCTAAACCTTTTGCTAAACGGGGTAAATAATAATTTTTTTGTTCTTCCGTTCCATAATGTAAAAGCAACTCTGCAGGACCCAATGAATTCGGAACGGCTATCGTTGAGGCAACCGATGAACTCACGCCTGCAACCGTTGTTAAAATTTGTGAATGCGCATACGCTGAAAATGCTTTGCCGCCATATTCTTTTGGAATGATAAGCGCAAAAAAACCTTCGTCTTTGAGAAACTGCCACATCTTCGGAGGAAGATCTGCTAGATTGTGTGTAATATCCCAATCATTAATCATTGAACAAAGTATTTGAACGGGCCCTTCTAAAAAATCACGCTCTTCATTTGAAAGCATCGGCTTAGGATAACTTAATAACTTTTCCCAATCTGGATCGCCTTGAAATAATTCTCCTTCCCATCCTACCGTGCCTGCTTCCAGTGCCTCACTTTCTGTCGTTGTCATATTGGGCATATTGCTTCGATAAAAGTCTAATAGACGTCGAGTGATGAAGGTATATCGTATCTCGCTTGAATAGAGAGGAATTAAAAGAATGATAAAAATAATCCAGTAAAGACTTAAAATCCACCCGGATGTGTAACTTAACAGAGTGAGAAAAACTAAAAAAAGCCCTATGGCCATTGTCCAAACAGATAGAGTTGCACGTTGATAAGCTAATACACTCACGCAACCCAAAAACGCAACGATCCATAGCAATCCTATCATCTTTTATCCTTAGCATTCCATTAAATTAAAATGTCTATATTACATCTATGAATGACCACTGTCTTTGCGAGCAAATCGAAGCAATCCATCTTTCAAAGAAGAACTGCTTCGCATGCTATATCATTTATAAAGTTTCGTGCTCTTTGGAAACCGCATAAATCCCCGGAGCATTTCGTAAATAGCCTTTATAATCTAATCCAAACCCAAATAAAAATCGGTCTTGTGTATCCACACCAATAAAATCAGGCACAAAATTAACGCCGGGTTCTCGTTGCCGAACTTTATTCACCACTACCGCTGAATAAACTTCTTTAGCGCCAGCTTGTTTGCAATAATCAATGATGGCCGCTAACGTTAAACCGCCATCCATAATATCATCCACTAGCAAAATTGTCCGATTTTGCAATGATTGACGCGGTTCTACAAGCCAGTGTAAATCCCCGCCTCGAATTTCATTCCGGTAACGTGTAGCATGAATATAATCGACCTCTAATGGAAAATTTAATCGTGTCAACAAATGACCGCCAGGAATAAGCGCCCCTACCATGACACATATAATTAAAGGATTTTCATTTTTTAATTTCTGGGTAATAGAATCCGCCATCCCATCCAATGCTTTTTCAAGATCTTTTAAATCATATAGGCAATCTGCTTTATCAAAAATCGCTTGAATGAGCTTGTTATTCATCACAGGTTTCATAGTGTCCCTATTTTCTAAATTAGCGTTGAACATGATTTTCTCCATCGAGTGTATAAAAAATGACTAAAACTATTTATTAACTATTGGATTTAGGATTATACACTTTACTGGATAAATGAGTAGAATAGTCATCCTTTTCTAATTGAGGGTTTATCCATGATGGACATGAGCAATCTTCGCACCATTCGCGACTTTTTACGCTTTGCAACAAGTTGTTTTAATGAAGCGGGTCTTGTTTATGGCCATGGTACTGAAAACGCATGGGATGAAGCCGTCGCCTTAATTTTACCCACACTTCATTTATCACAGGACATTGATCGAAGTATTCTAGATGCTAGTTTAACCGATTCAGAACGAGAAAAAGTCTCTCAGCTCATCGGACGTCGTGTTTCTGAACGAGTCCCGGTACCTTATTTGACTCATGAAGCCTGGTTTGCAGATTTAACTTTTTATGTGGATGAACGTGTCTTAATTCCTCGCTCCCCGATTGCAGAGCTTATTGAAAATCAATTTCAACCCTGGATTGATCCTGATCAGGTTCATCGTATTCTGGATTTATGTACAGGCAGCGGCTGCATTGCAATTGCATGCGCTAAAGCTTTTCCTGATAGCATCGTGGATGCGAGTGATATCTCAACGGATGCATTAGCCGTCGCAAAAATTAATGTATTGCGTCATGATCTTGTCGATCACGTCAATTTACATCGTTCTGATTTATTCACCGATTTACCAAACTCTAAATACGATATCATCGTGAGCAACCCACCCTACGTCGATGCTGCCGATATGGCTGCACTGCCAGCCGAGTATCATCATGAACCCACTCTCGGTCTAGCCGCAGGGGAAGAAGGATTGGATATCGTATTAAAAATTCTCAAAAATGCAAATCACTATTTAAACCCAAAGGGGATTTTGATTGTGGAAGTCGGTAACAGTGAATACGCTTTAGCAGAAGCTTTCCCTCATATTCCTTTTACCTGGCTTGAATTTCAGCGAGGCGGCGGCGGAGTATTTTTACTAACAGCAGAGCAATTATCTCAGTTGAATTTTTAATGACGCTCTACTCATCACCTAAAGCCGTCATTAAACCCAGTCACTTAATGCAATACCAATGCCCGCGCTGTTTGTGCGATGATTATATTCAATCAAGCTTTGGCCATAGCCGCTGAATAATTGAATATAGCCTTTAATGTAAGGAGTAAGAGGAAAACTCCAGGTCATTTCGCCCGTCGCCCGCTTACCGCCGCTTTCAAAAATACTATGCGCAGAGACTGCGAATACTTGCTTCTTATATTTATAAGCAACCAATATCCTCCCATAGCCTAAAAATTCTCCGATATTATTGTTATTATGATTGGTAGACATAATATACCAAGGCTTAATACTTACCATCCAATTATCCGAGGATGCAGTAACATCTACATAAAGACGGTTCCAGCTTCTTTCCAGTGCATTACCGTAACCATTCGACTGATGAGATGCACCTAGGTTAAGTAAATTTATCCGCCAATTCTGTGCGAGATGAAAATTGACTTCATTCGATAGAAATATTTCAGGTTCATAATCCGATTCTCTAAAAAAAGCGCGATGATTATAAAGCTGCCAATAAGATAATTGCGTATAAGCCAAATATAAGGAAGAAGGATGATTAAAAATATTTTTCCAGACTGGTACTTTAAAGCTGAATTGATATTTTACTTCAGCACTTTTGAGCTGCTCATTATTCGGGGTATTATTTTGATAAACTGCATTATCCGGTGAACCTGTATAATAATAAGGTAATATGTAAGTGGGTTTATATAAAGTAATTGCAAAATAATTAGGAAGAATTTGCTTCTCTTGTTTTTCCCTGTTAACAACGGGGTTCTTTGAGATCACTTTAACTTGTGGTTGCGCAACACTCGATTTACTACTATTGTCTAATGAGTCAGCAAAACTCATATTGATATGACAGAAGAAAATAACGATAAACAATAATCTAAAAATATTTTTCATCAGAGGCGCTCCTAGCTTGGTTACGAAATTTAACCTTAACTCAAGCTATTTGCAAATTATTATTTAAAATGATTTTTATTTTTGCGAAAGCGATGACTGACAATCAGAAACCTTCCCTCCAAAAAGAGGGAAGGCAATAAGAAATAAATTATTTTGCAACCCAATGACCGGGCACTAATACCCATGTACTGCAATTACCATCGGGAGTAGAAGATGTACAAGACCAATAAGCATTAATCCACATAACGCCTTCTGATCTATTTTCATATTTACATTCATCATGTGCAGCAACCCAAATATTTCCTTCCCAATGACTTGCGACAGAAACGCACTCGCCTTTAGGTGCGGGTGATACAACAACATATTTTTCAACAACCGTTGTGTTTTCTTGTGCTTTTACTGAAAATGAAGCAAGTGAAGCAATTAAACCCAGACTTACAATAGCGATTCGAGAAAACATCATTCAATCTCCTTTTATAAAAAATTAATAATTTTTCATTTCATAATTTGCAACGCGATCACCTTTTTTAACCGTAATTCTAAATTTTACTTGTTTTACATCTGAAACAGCTTTTGCTAATTTAACTGCATTTTCAACTTGCTCTTTATTATCCGCCGTTCCAGTTAAATAAACGACACCATTATTTGTTTCAACTTTGATTGTCCATGCTGAAACTTCTTTATCGCCAAATAATTTTTCCTTGAGAAACTTACCTTTCACTTTAGCAGTCAGAAAAGTGTCGGATAAAGGTTGTTTGCTATCTTTAACTTTCAAATCCGTGGTATTGACATCTTTTACATCTACCGTGGATTGAGCCAGTTCGACGAGTGTGCTCGCTTCACTTTCGGATGAAACGACTCCCGAAAAACTAACGACCTGATGATCTGTATTAATATTGACATTCATCTGAGAATGACGAAGCATGGGATCTTCTGAGATTTTCATCTTTACTTTGTTCGTTATTTCATTATCTGACAAAGTCGGATCCGCAAACGCTTGAATTGAACAAACGACGAGCCCTGCGAGAAAAAATGGTTTTATCCATGAAATAGCTTTCATATCAAACCTCCTGTTTGTTTTTACGACAAACTAACAAAGTAACATTATATAGTAAAAGAATACAGTGATACTTTTTAAAGAAGTGATGCAGATTTTGACTATAAATGAGAACTATGTATTCTTAATTTGCAGCGCATGAATTTGTTCGGGAATCATATCATTTAAAACTTGATATATTTCTCGATGGATAGCAACGCGAGATTTACCTTTAAAACAATCTGCTTCGATAAAAATCGTATAATGCCCTGCCCCGCCTTGGCTGCCTGCATGCCCTTTGTGTTTTGCACTATCGTCCTGCACTTCAAGTCGAATGGGGGAAAACGCAGCTTGTAAACGCTGCTTAATAAAAGGTATGCGATCAATCGTATTCATAGAATTATTTTTCAATATATCGCGCTAAGAAAAATGCCTGTGCAAATCCAAATAATAACATGGCAGAGAAAATGCCATATAATTTGAAATTAACCCAAACATCCGTTGTAAAATGATAAGCCACAAAAATATTAATCGCGCCTAAAACAAGGAAAAATAAGCACCACGCAAGATTTAATCGATGCCATATTTTTTTAGAAACAGTTGCTTTCCCCTCAAAAGCATGTCCCATCATGCGTTGGACTAAAGATTGCTTGCCAATAAATTGACTGAGATAAAAAGAAAGACTGAAAATCCAGAAAATGATGGTCGGTTTCCATTTTACAAAAATCGGATTATGAAAATAAAGCGTCATGCCGCCAAATATCAAAAAAATCGCCATAACCAGTAATTGCTTTTTATCATATTTTTTATGAAAGAGTCGCGTGATGATGACTTGTAATATGCTGCCTACAATACCGACTGTCGTTGCAACATAAATACCGTATAATTTAAAAGTGATAAAAAAAAGCAATACTACAAAAAAATCGTAAAACATATTTAACATAACGTCATTTCACCTTTAATGCACTTGTGTTGAAGAGTGGCCGCCTTTTTTAAAAATGGCAGCCACATCAATACGATCAAAATCATATTCTTTATTACAAAACTCGCAGGTTACTGTAATTTTTTGTTTATTTGCCAATTCTTCTTCCGCTTCTTTTTGTCCCAGTATTAAAATGGCATTTTCACAACGCTTCACTGAACAAGTACACCGAAAGTGAACAGACATCGGTTGAAAGACTCTCACTTCTTCTTGCGAATAAAGCCTGCGCAACAAGGTTGTATTATCCAGTTTTAATAATTCTTCAGGTTGAATTGTTTCAGTTAATAATGTCAGATGCTGCCAATCATCTTTGGATAATTCAGGCCTTTCTTTGGGTAATACCTGCAAAAATAATCCAGAGGCATGACTATCACTCACGGCCAACCATAGCCGCGTAGGCAATTGTTCAGACTGCATAAAATAGCCTTCAATCGCTTGAGTTAATGACTCACCTTCCCAGGCAACAATACCTTGATAACGCGTGGCATTTGGCATATCAGGATCCACCATGATAGCCAAGACTCCCTGCTTGAGTGAATCGAGTAATTCATCGCGTGACAGCTCACCTTCTGACTGAACAATGCCTCGTATGTTAAGATCATGATCGCATTGCGCTAATAAAAGCTTTAACTTGCCCTTCCCTTGAAATTGAATCGTCAATCGCCCCTTTCCTTTGAGAATAGCGGTTAACAAGCAAACCACTGCTAATGCCTCTCCTAATAACTGGCGAATCAACGGCGGATAAGCGTGTTGATCTAGAATGGTCTTATAACTTTCATCAAGATGTACAATTTCACCGCGAACAGGCGCGTTTTCAAAAATAAATTTTTGTAATATGTCTTTATCATTCATAGTAGTTACCAAATTAGTGTAAGATTGTATCAAGAATACTGACTAAGCTACAACTTAAACAATGACTAAAAAACCTGAAACGGATGATACGGACAAAGCCGCTTTTAAAGAAGCAATGAAAGGCGTTAAACGATTGATTCAAAAAAAAAGACATATTGCACAATCTTCTGTCAAAGCTATCAAGCGCTCACAAAAATCATCGTTAGAAAACGAAAATTCGGATTTCTTCCAATTTTCGGATTACGAAATTCATGAATCGGTCAGTTATAACACACTCATTGAATTTTTTCGTCCAGGCATTCAACCTAAAGTGATTCGTAATATGCGTACTGGACGATATGACATCGAAGCGAAATTAGACTTGCACGGCCTCATCGTCGTTGAAGCCAGGGAGGCGTTAGCTCAATTTCTTGCAGAATGCCAATTAAGAAAAATACGTCAAGTATTGATAATACATGGGAAAGGTCGCGCAAATCAGGATCCTATTTTGAAAAATAAACTCAATCACTGGTTACGCCAAACAAGCGATATTCTGGCTTTTTGTTCAGCAAAATCTAAAGAAGGAGGAACGGGGGCAGTTTATGTACTCCTGAAACTCAAAAATTAAGTTCGAAATGTCATATCCGGCGTTGTTGCGTAATTCACTGATTTTATGCGTGCCCGTGTGCGTGCCCGCGCCCGCGTGCGGCTTTTCTTCGACAAACTCATTAAATATCCTTTTTCTCTGATCTTGGCATGCCCAAACCACGATTGTAATCCTTCCAATTTCGAACGCAATACGTTATCTTCTTCGACATAAGCAGGGCTTCCTTGTTTGGGTTGGTCTTAGTAAACTGAATCCTACAGCAAATCCTTGCTTATCTCTTCGTTTTTTTGACTTCAGCATTTTTCTCATGGCTTTCTTTTATATCCATCCCCTTTTCTTTTCACTCATTTCTTAGGAGTTTATATGCATTATTTTGATCATGAAAAGCTTGATGTTTACCAGGCTGCTATCGAGTTTGTTGTGTTGGCAAATACCGTCATAGAAAATTTACCTAGAGGCAGAGCTTATTTAGCTGATCAGCTTCAACGAGCGGCAGCTTCTATTCTTCTCAATATCGCAGAAGGCGCGGGAGAGTATTCCATCAATGAAAAATTGAGGTTTTATCGCATGGCTAAAAGATCTGCAACTGAATGTGCAGGTATCTTTGATATTTGTCAGCGTTTGCAAATTATTACAGAACCATATCATTTAAAAGGCAGAGAGTTCTTAACTCGTATTGTTGCAATGTTAATTAAAATGGCTAAGGCATTGGATAAAAGCTAAGAAAAGTCGGACGCGGGCGCGGGCACGCACACGGGCACGCATAAAATCAGTGAGTTACGCAACAACGCCGTCATACCCTAATAACCCGCTGAAAAAAAAGAAAATTCGATTAATAGAGCTATCTATAGTATAATAATTGAACTTGGGTTTGGTAGTCGCAGAGGTATCTAAGCCATGAAACTTAGAAATAAAGTGTTGATTTTAATAAGCCTTGTTTGGGCAGGGTTCTTAATCATTACCTATTCTGCCTCTCATTATTTTTTACTCCATCACTTCCTGACATTAGAAAATGAACGTGCAACAAGAGACATCAATCGAGTCTATCAAGCACTCGACCAAAATATTACTACTTTAGATGCCTACACCGCAGACTGGTCACATTGGACCGAGGCCTACAATTTTATGAGCGGTAAAAATCCGCAATTTATATCCACTAATTTTAAAATACCTACTTTTGTAAACTCTAATATTAATTTTATTAGTTATTGGAATGCGCAAGGTAAACAAGTTGCGGGTAAAGCGATTGATACGATGACACAGAAGTACACATCCTTTCCTAATGGATTGGAAAATTATCTTTACTCAGACAGTCCTTTGGTGAAATCAAAAAACCATATTCATGGTTTCATTCAGATACAAAATGGAATTATGCTAATCAGCTCAAGCCTTGTGACAAATGGGTATAGACAAGGAACTTATGTCGGCAAAACTATTTTTGGACGTTTACTCTCGCCTAAAATACTGCAACATATCAATGAGACAACTCAAGTCAAAACAGTTTTATATTTACCACAACAAATCGAATCTAATCGTACACTTTTAAAAGCATTTAAAGCAGCTTACTCTCTCCCAAATGGACTTATGATTAATCCTTACGATAAAAATACAATTCATGGTTATCTCATGATTAAAGATATTTATGGCAAACCGATTGGCATGTTGCAAACAAGTAGTACTCGAATTATTTATTTATCCGGTTTAAGAATGATAAATTATTTTCTTTTCTGTTTTATAACCCTGGGCGTCTTATTCTCGATATTGATGTTATGGTTATTACACATCGTCATTATCAAGCGTCTTGAATTACTGGACAAAAACGTTTCTGAAATTAGCAAAGACCCGACTCTGACGCAACGCCTCTCGATAAAAGGCAATGATGAAATCGTATCATTAGCCAATCAAATCAACAGTATGATGGATATTATTGAAACCTCAAAAAATAAATTAGAATATCGCGTCAAAGAACGTACTCAAGAGTTGCAGCAAACAAATTTGCAATTACAACAAGAAATTGCTGAACGAAAAACCATAGAGAAAGACTTAACCACACATAAAGAACATCTGGTGCGTGTAGCTCATTATGACAGCCTAACCAATTTGCCTAATCGATTTTTCTTTAATGAAATGCTCACAAAAACACTTAGTTATGCTAAACGTAAAAAAAACAAATTTGCCATTTTATATATTGATTTAGATAGCTTTAAGACGATTAATGATGCGCTGGGTCATCTAGTGGGCGATGTTGTTTTGAAGGAAATTTCTTCCCGATTTTTAAAATTATTACGTGCAGATGATATCTTAGCACGTTTAGGCGGTGATGAATTTGTTATTCTCTTGCATGATATTGATCAAGCTAATTTTGCAACTACCATTTCTGAAAGGATATTACAAATTTGTTCGCAACCCATCAAAGTAGACAACAATGAATTTGTCTTAACCTGTAGCATCGGCATATCCATTTATCCTGAAGATGGCGATTCGTTAGAAAATTTATTAAAGAATGCAGATATGGCCATGTACAAAGCAAAACAAGCGGGGGGCAGCGTTTATCAATATTATTCTAAAGAAATGGAGCTGGATGCACATGAACGTATTAAACTAGATGCTTCATTACGTAAGGCCATTAATAATAATGAGTTCACGCTTTACTATCAACCTAAGTTGCAGTTATCGGATGGAACCATTATGGGTGTTGAAGCATTAATTCGTTGGGAAAATCCGGTATTAGGATTAATTAGTCCTGAAAAATTTATACCCATTGCAGAAGAAACAGGACTCATTATCCCAATCGGTGAATGGGTATTACGTGAAGCCTGCAAAACTAATAAATTATGGCAAGAACAAGGCTATAAGCCTATTACAGTTGCTGTTAATCTTTCTGCTAAACAGTTTCGTCATTCCAATATTGCGCAAATGATTTCAAAAATACTTGTTGAGACGAAATTAGATCCCAAATATCTGGAACTTGAAATTACTGAAACAGCCATCATGGATAATGTGAATATGGCTGTTGAAACTCTACATAGAATTGAAGAGATGGGGGTAAACATCAGTATTGATGATTTTGGGACAGGTTATACTTCGATAAGTTATCTGAAACAATTTCCGGTGAGCACAATCAAAATAGATCAATCTTTCATTAAAGAATTACCAAATAGTCAGGATGATGCATCCATCACAAACGCCGTCATTGCATTGGCACATAGTCTAGGAATTACAGTGGTTGCTGAAGGTGTCGAAACGCCTCAACAACTTCAATTTTTAATAGACCACCATTGTGATATGGTTCAAGGTTATTATTTCAGTCATCCATTATCAGGCGATGCCATCCTAGCACAACTTACTAAAATACAAGCAAATACCTCGCTAGCTTAGCATGAGCGGTTAATGCTACCCTCCTTTTCATTGATCTATATTTATACATTTAATCCTATAATGTGTAAATAATGTTTGATTATTGTGTTTTTTGGTGATATAAAACGCAACAAAATTTATACTTTTGATGCGGAATAGACTCATGACCCTACCTAGATTTCTTCTAAACAATACCTTAGCAGCACCCGCGCTTACCGATCCACTTGAAGCACATGTTGAATATGTTTATAAAAACATTTATTCCGTGCCTTATGCTATCTCGATCAAATATTCTAGAGAAAGAAAACTTGAACCTAGAAGAATTCATGGCATTCAGCATGTCACACGGGTCGCAATTGATATTCCAGTCTTGGCAAATTTATATCGCCGCTATGGTGATCAAGAAGCATTAGCGCTAACGAATGATGACATTAAATTAATTCAAATAGCAGCCTTGTTTCACGATGCGGCAAGAAAAAATGAAGGTGTTGATTACTGGGATAAAAATAGCGCATGGCTTCTGTATGGTTATCTAACAAAAAAATTAGGCGTTGATCCTGCAAAAGCAAAACTATTAGCTGAAGCTGCCGCAAATAAAGATGTCGATCAAAAATATTATGAATTAGAAATAACATCCGATAACAAACCACGTTGGATCACCCATCGTCATAACATACCTCGCAAAAATATCTACCAAAAACTAATTCACGATGCAGACTCTCTTGATATTATAAGAGTCATGGATTTCAGGGCAGAATATTTAGATTTTTATAAAGAAATCGCAAAATATAATCAACAAGCTTTTAAAGAGATGGCGAAATTAATTAAAGAAAAAAGAAGCTTGATTGAGCGTCAAGGTGATAGCAAAGGCCGAATGAATCTTGGGATTAAAAGCAAATACGATCATGGAAAAGCCTATCAATGTACTATGACTGATATAAAACAGTTTAAACATCTCTATCCAATGTATGATGTGCTCCATGCCAACAATACTTTATTATCGGGTGAAGCATTAAAACTTGAATTATTGCCAGAGCAACGTGTCGCAGAATCAAAAATAGTCACTCATAAGTCCCTCAATGCTGCAAAAGATAAAGGATTATTATTTGTAAGAGGTCTTAGTGCACCTGCCTCAGTATCCTCGACTAGAACAAAAGATTACAAATCGTCTGCAGAAATTGAAGCACATAAAATATATCGTTCTCAAGGCACTCCACATCGCTCTGTCACTTTGTTCCATGAATTTTATGCAGGACAAGGAATTTTTATATTACCCAACATCGATGATCTTGAAGATGTCCATCATACAGACGTTGATAGCGGTCGCGGCAAGAAATCTCATATTAAAGCCTCTGAACTTAGCAAAGAAGAAAAAATATCGAAACTCGAAGAATTATTTAGAAATGTTCAAATGGGTGGCAGTGTTAAAAGATTTAAAAATGGATCCGTGATGGCTCATCATGAAATTTTATACACGGTCAAAGACGCAGCCGCTATCTATTACACATCAGATCCCAATCATTATAACAAAGCAACTTATAATGATTCGAATCCTTGCACACGCCATGCTCCATATTTACAAGCATTACATATAAAACAAGCATTTGAAAATGAGACCAACCGAGAATTCCCTCTTTTCGAATGTTCAGCGATTCACGATTTTATAAAACCCGCACCTAAATTTACAAATAATCAAATTATAACGATGTGGGTTGATTGCGTATCTTATGTGATGAAAAAGAGATTAGAATCTACAGGTCAAATCACAGACACCATGGAGACTCTAAAAATACTTGCGATTGAAGGAGCAATAGTTGATGAAAGAATCGTGCGAAAGCAATTTCCCGCAGACAGACTCTATCCACCAGAATTAGCAAGTAAAGTTTCGGAAGCATTAGAAAAAGCGAAAACTAAGTGCATAGAAGATCACCATAAGGATGTCATTGAACGGATTAAAAAAGGCACTTTAACCGCATTAGATGATGAGGCATTTTACACATTGCAGCATTATCCTCATTTAATAAATCAAATTAATAATGAAATTGAATCTGAATGCGAACAAGTGTTTGGAAAAAGTAACGATGCTGCAAAGCAGAGTTTTCTTGATTCTATATATAAAGATTATTATCCTGAATTAACTGTATACAACTATTTTTCAAGTAAAATTTCAAGAATTTATTTTTATGCGAAGAAGACTCATAATATCAATTTAATAAGCTCTATTCAGGAAATAGCAAGAAAGAAAATAGATGATAAAATTAATTATTTTAATAACTTTGAAGAAGATTCTTATTTTTATCTCACATCCCATCTCAGAGACATTATTGATTATTCAGTTCGATTTAATTTATACGATGTTTACAAAAATAAAATTAATAACCTTATTTATAAAATTGCAGATTATATTTCTCAAAACAAAATCATTCATCTCAAAGAGCTGGTCACGGTTGTTCTTCAGGCCGGCCTATTAGAAGACGATGTTGCAAAAAAACTTTCAGAAATTGTACGGATAAATAAAATCAAATATAAAGACGATGCTTCTATGATGCAAGTCTTGTTTGATTTAGAAAAACGAATTAACGAATCTT
The DNA here is from genome assembly GCA_014132595.1 of Gammaproteobacteria bacterium. Taxonomy (GTDB): domain Bacteria; phylum Pseudomonadota; class Gammaproteobacteria; order DSM-16500; family DSM-16500; genus UBA4722. The sequence continues at coordinate 14,686 of BMAG01000063.1, forward strand.
GTCAATTTCAACTGATTCCGTTTGTTATCAAATTAGAAGGTGGTTTAAGCAATCCATTGAAACCCATTGAGACAAGCACTCCAGCTAGCAAAAAAAGAACCTATATTCCAGAAAATGAGCTCGAAATTCAAAGCACTAGAAAAACAAAAACAATCAAAACTTATGGTCATAGTCCAAGAAAATCACCCAGACCCTCAACCATGAGTTCAAGATCTACATCGAGTCAATCAGAAAATGTCATTTACTTTACCACAAGTCCTTCCAATGAAAGTAAAGAACAGACTTTAAGATCGTCATTTCATTTTGAAAAAGGAATGACAATGACCTCCAGCAGAATTCAATATCAATTAAGTCCTTCTAGCGAGCGGAAAAATACCTTAAAAAGAACATTCGACTCAAAAGAGGCAACTTTACGAAAATCCCCCCGATTGCAAAAAAATGTTGATGCAGTTCGGAAACCTGAATCGAATCCAACACAAACAACTTCTACCAAAAACTTTCCTCAAAAAAAGAGAAATACATTTTTTTCGAACAGATTCCATAAGAAAAAAAGTCATCCTGAAGTTTTACCAGATCAAACCCAGGAAGCAGCTTCACAATACACAAGTGCAGGCAGATTTAATTTCTTTAAGAAACGAAAAATAAAGCTATCCTCCAGGATAAAGGAAATGTTTAATAAACGACAAACGAAGTCAGTATAGTTTCCGAGGTCAAGCAATCAATTTAAAATTGTTTCAAGAACTGAAAAAACTGTTCTTCATTCATAATTTTCACGCCTAGCTCAGTCGCTTTTTGCAGTTTAGAGCCCGCATCCTCACCCACCACCACATAATGGGTTTTTGCGGATACACTGCCAGCAACTTTAGCACCCAAGCTCTCCAATTTTTCCTTTGCATCAGAGCGAGTCATTTTTTGTAAAGTTCCCGTTAATACAAATGTCTGACCCGTTAAAGGTAAATCCTGCGATTTTCTTTCGATGTTAGGCCAACGAACACCTGCTGAAATCAATTGATCAATCACTTTATGATTATGTTTTTCAGAAAAAAATGCAACAATATGTCCAGCCACCACAGGTCCTATATCTGGAATAGCCTGTAATGATTCCTCCGTTGCAGTGAACAAGGCCGGCAACTCTCCAAAATGATTTGCTAATTGTTTAGCAGTCGCCTCACCCACTTCTCGAATGCCTAAAGCAAACAAAAATCGTCCTAGTGTAGTATCTTTACTTTGTTGCAATGCATCCAAAATATTCTGCGCTGATTTTTCAGCAAGTCTTTCTAAACTCGAAAGCTGATCTTTTTTCAAAGAATATAAATCCGCAACATTGTGCACTAACTCCGTATCCACTAACTGATCGATAATTTTATCACCCAATCCTTCAATATCCATGGCACGACGAGAAGCAAAATGTTTTATCGCTTCCTTACGCTGCGCAGGACAGAATAAACCACCACTGCACCGAGCAACCGCTTCTCCCTCTATTTGCTCGACTTTGGAATGACAAACAGGACAATGCGAGGGTAAATGAATCGCTTTAATATGGGCTGACTTGCGAGTCTCCACTACCCTCACCACCTCTGGAATCACATCACCTGCACGCCGAACAATAACATAATCACCGATATGCACCTTTTTACGCTTGATCTCATCCATGTTATGCAATGTGGCATTACTGATTGTCACCCCATGCACAAATACAGGCTGTAAGCGAGCAACCGGTGTTAAAGCGCCGGTACGTCCTACTTGAAATTCGACGGATTCAATCACCGTCTCCACTTCTTCTGCAGGAAATTTATAAGCAATGGCCCAACGCGGTCTTTTTGAGACTGACCCTAGTTGTCTTTGATCTTCTTGTGAATTCACTTTAAAAACAACACCGTCAATTTCGTAAGGCAGTTGATTTCGCTTTTCACTCATCTGTTTAAAATAATCAAAACAACCGCGCATTCCTTTTGTCTGCTTGACATAAGGACTCACAGGCAACCCCCAATTTTTGAATGCTTTTAACAAATCAGACTGGGTGTCAGGAATTTCACCCGTAGGTTTACTTCCTATTCCATAAAAATAAATCGAAAGCGGTCTTGAACGAGTGATATTGGAATCAAGTTGTCTTAAACTGCCTGCTGCTGCATTACGCGGGTTAATAAAAATTTTTTCACCTTGCGCACTGGCTCTTGCATTTAATTCATCAAAACCTTTTTTAGATATATACACTTCACCGCGCACTTCTAAAACCTTAGGAATTTGTTTGCCGCGCAAGCTTAAAGGAATCATTTTGATGGTGCGAATATTTTGTGTAATATCCTCACCCGTTTCTCCATCTCCACGGGTTGCAGCACGCACTAATCGACCATTTTCATAGCGGATACTAACAGCCACTCCATCCATCTTAGGCTCACAAACATAGTCAATTTCCTGATTGGAACCTAACAAGGTATGCACCCGTTTGTCGAAGGCTAACATTTCTTCTTCTGAAAAGGCATTATCAAGCGAACCCATCGGTATTTCATGGGTGACTTGTTTAAATTCTTTAAGCGGTTTTGCACCCACCCGTTGTGTCGGTGAGTCAGGGGTTACTAATTCTGGATATTGTTTTTCAAGATGTCTTAATGCTTGTATTTTCTTATCATATTCTGCATCTGAAATAACAGGTGCATCGAGCACATGATAATGGTAATCATGATCGTTGATTTCTTGACGTAAAGATTCGATTTTCTTGGTTGCTTGTTCTAGATTTTTTTTGTTTTCATCCAGAAGTACTGACATTTGAATTATACCATTTTTTCCAGATACTGTTGCTTAACTTGATCATTCCATGGGTTTCGCGTACCCGCCCGCAATTCGCCATGCAAGTCTTCCGCTAATTGTTCAGCGGCTTCAACCATCAGAGTAAAAGCTTTTCGTTTATCAGACACTTGACGAACATCCATGAATAACGTTAAACCATTGCATGAAAAATTTCCCATCTGATTTAAGTCAAACTCACCCGGTTCCGTCGCTGAAGCTAAACTAAATAAAGGTTTTTTTTCCATGGATGAAGGACAATAATAATGAAAAATATTCATTGCCCCAAATTGCATGCCCGTTGCAGAAATTGCCTGCAGTAAATCATAAGATGCAAATGGCTGACCCGGTTTTGCAACCACACTGATAATAACAAAATCCTGGGTGATTGAGCTCACATCACTCGCCATTAATGCTGCACTCCTGCCATACTCATTGCTTCCTGCACATCGACACTCACTAATCTGGATACCCCCGGCTCGTGCATGGTGACACCAATCAGTGTTTCCGCCATTTCAATCGCTAATTTATTATGACTGATAAAAATAAATTGTGTTTTATCGGACATTCTCTTAACCAGCTGGCAAAAACGGCCAATGTTCGCATCATCAAGCGGCGCATCCACTTCGTCCAGCATACAAAAAGGAGCAGGATTTAAGTGGAATATCGAAAAGACCAATGCAATCGCAGTCATGGTTTTTTCACCGCCTGACAAAAGGTGAATCGTGCTATTACGTTTGCCTGGCGGACATGCCATTACAGAAATACCCGCATCTAATAAATTTTCACCGGTTAATTCAAGATACGCTTTACCACCACCAAAAACGATAGGAAAGAGTTCCTGAAAACGTGCATTCACGGTATCAAATGTTTCTTTGAATTTTGCTCGTGTTTCTTTATCAATTTTAGCAATAGCATTTTCAAGAGTCGTTAAACCTTCTTGCAAATCATCGCATTGTTTATCCAGATATTGTTTTCGCTCCGAACATGTCGCATATTCTTCGATAGCAACCAAATTAATAGCACCTAGACGAGTAATTCGCTGTGTGATGCCTTCCAGACGTGATTGCCACTCATGCGCATCCACATCGGCTGGTAAATCTTGCAAGATGACTTCTAATTGTAATCCTGCTTCCGTAAGCTGCTCAACCAAGGTTTCTGATTTAACTTTGACGCCTTGCCAATCCACACGCAATTTTTCAAGTGTATTACGGAAATTCACGACCTCAGCCTCAAGATCCTGTTTACGTATTTCGAGCTCCTGAGAATCATGACGTGCAGATTCCATCGCAAAACGCGCATTATTTAAGTCTTCATCAATCTCCAATCGAGCCGAAAGCAAAACGGCCAGATCATTTCTACGATTTTCAATCGGCTGCGCATTATCCAATTCATTTTGTAAGATTTGTTGACGAGCCCCTAACGTTGTTAATTGAGACTCTAATCGGATCATCGTTTGTTTGACAGCTGTCTGCTGTGATTTGCTCGTTTGCAAACGAATTTCTAATTGATGCGCCTCATCTCTGAGTGTGTCCACATTATTGCGAGCTGTATGAAGTCGATCACGTGAAGTTTCCCGTTTTTGATTCAACTGATCACGCTGCTTTGCTTGTTGTTCCAACTCTGACATCGCTTGTTGCCAAATACGGCGAGTTTCACTAAGTTCTGCGTGAGTTTTTTCCAATTGATCTTTATTTTCCTCTAATTCAAGACGGAAGCGCTCTGCCCGTTTTTGCAAATCAGCCAACTGCGTTTGTTTCATTTTTTGTTGGGCATGCATTTCTGCGGATTTGGCATGCGTTTGATTCGCTGTTTTTTGTAATGCATCACGTTGGTTTTCAAGTTCCCTCAACTGGTCACGGCACAGCGTCAGATTTTCTTCAAGCTCATCATGTGATGCACTTAATTCAGAAATCGTTTGAGACAATTGTTTTAATTCTTGTTCTCGTTGAAATACGCCCGCCTCTGGATTTTCATCACGTGTAATCCTCAACCAGGATGAACCAAGCCAGGTTCCTTCGCGCGAAATAACTGATTCATGGGGTGCTAATGATTTAGCCATTTCAAAAGCTTCAGATTCTGTTTCCGCGACATAGACATTCGCCAACAAAGCATCCAGCGGCCAAGGGGATTTCACTTTACTCAGTAAATGCGTATGGGAAGCTCGAGCAATATTAGACTGGTTTTTCGCAAAAACACATAAACTGCCTTCATTTAACTCTCCCACATAAGAGGAGACATCAGACAGATTGTCTACACAGACTGCCTGTAAATAAGCACCCAACACTTTTTCGACAGCTTGTTCCCAGTCTGCGTCAACTTCAATGCCTTGCGCTAACCGGGGCTGCTGATCCAGTTGATGCTCCGTTAGCCATTGAAGAATGGGGTTATTACGTTGCCCCAAAGCTGTTTGTTGCAATGCTTCCAGTGAGGCTTGCTGTCCGCGTGCTTTTTGCAATTCATTTCGGACTTGATCCAGTTTTTGTATTGTTTGTTGTTGCTCATTTTGAAGTGATGCGATCTTATTTCGTGTTTCTACCATTTGCTGATTATGGTCTTCTGCCTGCTCGTCAACTTCAGAAACCTGCTGAGAAAGCATTTCCAGGTCATTCTCTAATTTAACAAAATCAAATTGAGGTTTATCCTGATCAAGCTTTGATTGCTGTTGCGTTAGCTCTGAAATCTTTTGTTCTAGATGTTGTATTCGTGTTTGCTCAACTTGCGCCGTTTGCGACGTTTTTGAAGTCAGTTGATTGAACTCATCCCATTGAGACTGCCACTCTTGCATGGCTTCTTCAATTTCTTCTAACTCATACACAGCCGCCTGCATAGCTGAGCTTGCATTTTCTGCTTCAGGTTCAAGCTGTAATATTTCTTCTGTCAGTTGTTGAGCTTCTTCTTTAGCGGTTTCAAGCTCATGATTGATAAGGACACGATCATCCTCGACCTGTTGAATATCGGTCTGCCATTGTCTTAACCGTTCTTCATGATGCTGAATTTCTTGTTCCAAGCGCGCAATATCATTGCCTGTCGCATAATAACGACGCTGTACTTCCTGGAATGCTTCATTGGCTTGATGCTCAACTTCACGTTGATATTCTATCCGTAAATTAACTTCGCCCAAATCAGCCTGACGAGACTCTAAACCAGTCGCTTGTTGTTGAATTTGTAAAGATTCATTAATCAGACGATTATCAAGCGTACGCCATTGAATACCATACCATTGCCCGCGCACCAGACGCTCTTCCTGCTTTAATAATTTATATTTTTCAGCAGCATTAGCTTGTCTTTGTAAAGTACTTAATTGTTTTTCCAATTCCGCACGGACATCGTTTAAACGCGCCAAATTATCTTTGGTGTGCGTCATTCGATTTTCCGTTTCACGCCGGCGTTCTTTATAACGTGACACGCCTGCCGCTTCTTCTAGATAAGTCCGCATATCCTCAGGTCGGGCTTCAACGATCCGTGAAATCATGTTTTGGCCAATGATGGCATAACTACGCGGGCCCAATCCTGTTCCTAAAAAGATATCAATGATATCTCGTCGTCTACACCGTACCCCATTTAGGAAGTATGTCGATTCAGAATCCCGGGTAATCTGCCTTCGAATGGAGATTTCTGCATAACTTGCATACTCACCCTCTAAAGAACCGTCCTGATTGTCAAAAACCAGCTCGACAGAGGCTTGCCCTATGGGTTTACGTGCAGTAGACCCATTGAATATCACATCGGTTAAGGATTCTCCGCGAAGATACTTCGCTGAACTTTCACCCATGACCCAGCAGACAGCATCGATAATATTCGATTTACCGCAGCCGTTCGGGCCTACAATAGATACCAAATTACTCGGAACGAGAACTGTTGTGGGATCAACAAATGATTTAAAACCTGAGAGTTTGATTTTCTTTAATTGCATAAGTCTCTGCTCAACGCTCCTGCGGAATTGAAGGTTAACAATATCCCTATTGTTTTAGAAAAAGCTTGGCATAGTGTACCTTAATACTATGATTTAAGACAACGTATTGACACAACTTTTGCTTAGAAATTCCCCTCGCCCGCCCAGGAAATAAGACAAGAACATCCTCTTGAGAGCGGGAGAGGGTTAGGGTGAGGGAAAACCTGTGACTTACCCTCACCCTAACCCTC
>BMAG01000064.1 GCA_014132595.1 Gammaproteobacteria bacterium
AGCTGATAAGAAATATTTTGCCAAGTTATGAATTTTGTTAGATTTAAAACTGGATTGTTAGATGAATTTTCAATGCAAAATACGCTGAAATTACAATATCCGTTGATTTCACTTACCAATCTTTTGTTAGATAGCAATGGATCTTTGTCATCTTTTCCACGTGAATTTATAGAAAAATTACAACATATTCTTGAAGCATACACACACAAAATATCGTTACTTCCTCATTCGGTAGAACAACAAAAAACGCTTGAAGAGATGTGGTATCTCCAGGGACATTTTATCGAATTTTTAAAATCGCTAGAGATAGCTAAACCCTATTTTTTTCAAGCGGGAATGAGGGGTGTGAATGCTGTGCGAAAAAAAGAGATGGTCAATTTATTAAAAATCGTTAATCAGTTATCCAATTCGGAATAAAAAATAATTTGAATTATGACATCATTTTATAATAAAACTGCGCCCAAGATCCATTAAATAGAACATTGTATTGCTTATTAAGGATATTAAACTGGATGACATTTTCATTCGCATCGTATTCGATCACGAACACCGTATCAAAATTATTGATATCTAATGAGATATTCCTCATATCAATGCCCAGATTCATCAATAGATCAGGAATTTTATTATGGTGCCAGCAAATAAGAATAACTGTATCATTAAATTTTTTATCATGCAGCAGATCCTCTGCTAATCGTTTTTCCTCACCGTTTTGATAGTCACGTATGACGGTATAATCTGATAATGGATGACGTTCGGCGAGTTCATTAGCAAGCGGGGCAACCGTTTGTAATTCTCTTAACGATGATTTATTTTTTAACGAGGAAGGATTGCTTGCGATGATGTAATTAGGCTCTGGAAATTTATTCAAATAATAGATGGCAAAAGCAATCGCTCTTACTTGCCCTTTAGGTGATAGAAAAGGGCCAGACTTTACTTGTAAAAGTTTATCCGCATGTCGAATAACTATGATTTCTTTAGGAGAGGCATGGACGGACGGAATTCCGAAGAGACTTGTGATTATAATTAAAATGATTCTCAATAATCTGCGCAAAAAATGAAACATATTTTAAAATCGTTATAAGAAGCTAAGTTTAATCATTGAAAAAGTATCTGTTAATAGTCATTTCTAGGATTATGTTATACTGAACATTCTATCATTTTTGCCCAGACTATAAGTAAGGAAATTTAAAATGAAAGATATCAATGAGATTGTTAAGTTAGCCATCACCACTTTACTTACCTTATCTGCCACCACTGTTTTGATCACCAATGCCAATGCGGAAAACCCCCCTAAGATGGAAAAATGTTATGGCATTGTTAAAACAGCGATGAATGATTGTCAAACAGCGACTGCATCTTGTGCAGGCTCTGCGACGAAAGACAATCAACCGGATGCTTTTATTTTCTTGCCTAAAGGAGATTGTAATAAAATTGTCGGCGGAAGCTTGACTCCGAAAAAGGATGAAAAAGCTAAATAGGAGCTTTCTATGAAACGGCTATTTGTTAATTATATTTTATTTATTTTTTTGTGCCTGTCGGTTAATACAGTTTTTGCGGCTGATTCTTACATACTTGATCCGATGCATACTGCTGTTTTATGGCATGTGAATCATTTTGGATTCTCAAATCCCTCTGGAAAATGGATGGCTTCCGGTAATGTGCTATTAGATGAGGCGAATCCAAAAAATAGTAAAGTCAATGCAGTGATCATGACGGGTGATATTGTGACAGGGATTCCCGAGCTTGATAAACATCTGAGAGGGGAACTTTTTTTTGATGTTAAAAAATTTCCAACAGCAACTTTTGTGAGTGATAAAGTGGATATTGTGAATAAAAAAACGGCTAAGGTGCATGGTATTTTAACTTTGCATGGCGTGTCAAAACCCGTGATTTTATTGGTCACATTAAATAAGATGGGAAAAAATCCAATTTCAGATAAAATGTCAGCAGGTTTTTCGGCTAGCACAAAAATTAAACGTTCTGATTTTGGTATCAATACTTTCATCCCGGGAGTCGGTGATGAAGTGATTCTTAATATTGAAGCGGAAGCTTATAAAAAATAATGATGCAATTAAAAAATACTGAAACGCATTTTGGTTTGATATCGATTCTTTTCCATTGGTTAATGGCTATTTTACTTATTGCATTGCTTGCGCTGGGGTTGTATATGGTAAGATTGCCTCTTTCTATAGAAAAGCTGAGATTATATGGATGGCATAAAGAATGGGGAATGTTGGCACTGTTGTTAGTTATTCTACGCAGTATCTGGCGTGTGTCTAATATTATTCCTCATTTAGAAATTCCGTGGTGGGAGGCACTTGCTGCAAGAACAGTGCATTTTGCTTTTTACGTGTTTATGTTTGCAATACCGTTGACAGGGTGGCTCATGACTTCCAGTTCAGGTCTCCCGGTTTCTTTTTTTGGATGGTTTGTTTTTCCGGATCTTATTTCATCTCATACAGATTTGATTCATTTATTCAAAAAAACCCATAAATGGTTAGGCTATGGTTTGATTGCTGCAATCATTCTTCATGTGTGCGCTGCGTTAAAACATCATTTTATCGATAAAGACGATATTTTAAGGAGAATGTTTTTATGATTCGACGGGCTATCAATTTCTTGCTTTTGCTAAGTGCGTTCATTGTTTCTGTTTATTCCTATGGGTCTGTTCCTGAATGGACGATTAAACCTGCTGAAAGTAGTTTGACTTTTACGGCCACACAAAATGGGGCTCCTGTGTCGGGTCAATTTAAAACATTTTCAGGCGACATCCATTTTGATCCTAACCAGTTGGGAGCAAGCAACGTGAATATTGCAGTTGAGATAGGTTCTATTAACGATGCCTATAATAAATTAACAGATACACTCAAATCTAAAGATTGGTTTGATGAGAAAGCATTTCCTCAAGCTGTTTTTAAATCCAGCCAATTTAAAAAAGTGGGTGACAAAAAATTTGAATCTAATGGAACTTTGACGATTCGTGATAAAACATTACCTGTGACCTTGGATTTAACGTTAGAAGAATACGGTCCTACGAATGCAAAAATGAAAGGCAGCACCGTCATTAAACGTACAGATTTTGGTGTCGGACAAGGCGAATGGGCTGATACAAAGCTTATAAAAAATGAGGTGCGAATCAACTTTATGGTCACTGCGACAAAGAAATAAATATAAAGCAATTGTATGGATCTCTCATTTGATTTATTAATGACCAGTATCTTTTTGACATAAATCAATATTTGGTTAAATAATTATTCTTAATACATACAACTTGCTGACTTGAGCAAAAAATTCTGTTATTCTAAGCTGCGCTATGAAATTGTTATATCTATTTCATCCGAAATAAAATTTTAGCAATTTGTTCTAGCGTTAATTCTTAATTTGATGAAGGTTATTTGTATGGCTCGTGAAACTGGAAAAGTGAAGTGGTTTAATGCTGGTAAAGGGTTTGGCTTTATTGAACGTGAAAAAGGGGACGATGTATTTGTTCACTTCAAGTCAATTAATGGTCAAGGTTATCGTACCTTATCTGAAGGTCAGCAAGTTGAGTTCACAGTAACGCAAGGTCAAAAAGGCCTGCAAGCTGAAGACGTGACAGTTATTGACGAATAGTCGTAATTTGTTAATTGAAAACAGATGGCCCTGGATGGATTTATTCATTCAGGGTTTTTCTTTTTTAGCTATTTCATGATCACCAAACTTTACATCTATCTTTATTGATCATAGGGCTATTGCTTGAGAGAGCAAATGAGTTCTGAAATTCTGGCATATTTGCAAAAATCCCATTAGAACGTAGTTGAATAGGTGGATGAGGATCTATAAGTATTCGACGGCGAGATTCTTCTGGCCTCATATTTGCCGCATTGATGTGTGCAGCACTTAGGAAAAATTGCTGATCGGGAGTAAAACCTTTTATGGCAACGGCTTTTGAATAGTTCGATGATTCATGAAAGGCATTATAGGCCAGTGTCATACCGCTTAAATCAGCTATTGCTTCGCCTGAAACAAGATTGCCTTGTACGGATTGCCCATTGATTTTATATTGCGAATATTGATGTACAATGCAATGAGCGGCAAGTTGGAATTTTTTTAAATCATCTTCCGTCCACCAGTTTTTTAAATTACCCTGTCCGTCAAATTGTGCGCCTTGATCGTCGAAGGCATGTGTCATCTCATGCCCAATGACATAGCCGATTGCGCCATAATTCACAGCCGCTCCTGCATTGGGGTTGAAGAAGGGAGGCTGTAAAATACCTGCTAGTAAATTAAATTCGTTTTTTGAAGGATCGTAATAGGCATTAATTTCCTGTGGAATCATATCCCATTCTTGTCTATCAACGGGTTTTCCAATTTTATTCAAAGAATAGCGTTTTGCAAATTCGGCAGATTTTAAGATATTCAATACATAAGGCCCCTGATCGATAGATAAAGCAGAATAATCACGCCATTTATCGGGATAGCCAATATGGTATTTCATTAAACTTAATTTATGGAGAGCAGCCGTGCGAGTTTCGGATGACATCCACGGCACGGTTTTCAAATCTAATTCTAACGTATTGCGAATATGGTCAAGAATATCTTGTATTGCTTGTTTTGAAGAAAGAGGAAACATTTTTTCTACGTATAATTTTCCAACGGCAAAACCAAGTGCTTCGTTTTCTTCATTCATGACGCGATGCCAACGTGGCAATAATTGCTTAGCACCCGTGAGTTTCTTTTGTAGATAAAAGCTTTCATCGACAAAAGGTTTAGATAAATAAGGTGCTGTTGCTTGAATAAGATGCCATCGTAGATACACTTTCCAATCTTTAAGAGAAAGATTTTTTAGTTGGTCTTCTATACATACAAAGAAAGTGGGTGTTGCAAGATTAATTTGTTGAATGTCAGGATAACCTAAGTCAGCAAAAAATAATTTCCAGTCAAAATGAGGCGTGACTTTTTGTAGTTCGTCAAGAGTCTTAAGATGATAAATATGATGGGGATCACGTTGTTCAATTCTCGAAAGAGAAGCTTTAGCAAAGGCTGTCTCTATTGTCAAAATGGTATGCGCGTCCTGACTTGCGTTGAAAGGAGTTTCGCCTAACAATTTTAGCATTCTTGTGACGTGTGAGAGATAATCTTTTCGAAGTTCAACGAATTTTTTATCGTTCAATAAATAATAATCACGATCAGGCAAACCAAGACCGCCCTGATTTGCAATGCCGATGACTTTGCTGCTATCTGTAAAATCCTGCATTTGATCAAAAATAAAGGGTGTGCTCATGCCTATTAGTTGTAAGTGCGCTATTTCATGCTGCAAATCAGAGAGCTGATTCATGTTTTCTATGCGTGAAAATTCAGGCTGTAAAGGGGTGCTGCCTAGCTTGTTAAGTGCCGTTTCATCCATTCCGCTTTTATAAAAATCACCGATTTTTTGTTGAATGCTATTGGGTTTATTATTAGGATTTTTAGCGATGTTTTGAATGAGAGTATGAATGATCTTTGTATTATTTTCTTGTAAGACAGTCCAGACACTCCAGGAAGGGTAAGCTGCAGGAATGGGATGGTTTTTACGCCAAGTGCCATTTGCGAATTCGTAAAAATTCTGACCTGGATTCATATGGTAATCTAGCCAATCTAAGTAGAGGCCCGTTTTGTCTTGTGACATGGAAGCTGACAATTGTGTGGAGAGAAGAAAGCCACAAATAAAAGTTATGAAATATTTCATAATGATCGCTCAACTATAAGAGTTGTCAAAGTAACACAACAGCAGCGTATCTTACAAGAAAAATGTTTATTTTTTACGCACAGCTGGGGTCGACGGGGGAGAGTCTTCGCGGGATACGTTATTATAAATGATTCGGCCTCCAAGAAGGGCAAAAGGTACTGCAACCAACAATAACCAGGGTGAGAACACTGAAATAAGATGGCTATGCAAAAGTACGAAAAGACAGGCTCCTGATAAGAAGTTGCTCAAAATTAATAAAATGTCGGTCAGTTGTTCTTTTAGCATCTTTTTATTCTTGGCACAGTATTCTGCATCATTTCGATACTTAAAAAAATGACAGCTTTGCTTTCTGCAAGCCGATGGATATCGTTTGGGGGTTTCAAGCGTTAGATCCTTCGTTTTTTTAAAAAATCTGGGTAAAGTCATAAAAAGTCATCCGTCTAATTGAGAAGTATTCTTATTTGGAAAGATACTTCAAGTTAAACTCAATCTCAAGTGCTAAATAGTAATGTGTCCAATAAAGTGATATTGCTAAATATTTATCCACGTTAGTGTGTGCATTACTCATTGCAGGTTTCTGACCTCTGATTTGAGATATACTATGAATATATTCAGGAGTGATTCTCATGTTTGATGCAGATCGCCCTATTCAAAAAAGTGAACAAGACAGGCTTGGCAGGACTGTTTTTTCAAAGTCACTGGCACGTTGTATTCTCGATCATAAAAATACGGAAAGTTTAGTCATTGGCTTAAATGGTAGTTGGGGATCGGGTAAAACATCCATTATTAATTTGACGTTGGAAGAGCTGCATTTTGCATCAGGGAATATGTTTGATGATGAAAGACCTATAATTTTAAATTTTAGTCCATGGAGTTATTCGGGTCAGGATCAATTAGTTTATAGTTTTTTTCGTCGTCTTACTTCAGAAATGCGTAATGCTACTTATTTTGAAAAATCAGATAAGATCATTTATCTTTTAGAATTATATATTTCATTTTTCACGCATAAACCTGTGCCTAAGGCAATGCGGATTAAACATTCATGGTTTAGACGTTTTGGAAAATCACGAAAAACAACAAAAGATGTATCGGGTTGGGAATCTGGGCGTGATTTAACAATGGTTAAATCAGAGTTGAATGAATTACTCGCCCATCAAAAACATAAGATTATTATTTTCATCGATAATATTCCAAGGCTAATGGATCAAGAAATAAATCAGATTTTTCAAATCGTCAAATCAATTGGTGATTTTGCGAATACTGTTTACATCCTGGCATTTGATAAAGAATATGTGATGAAGGCGATGAATCGGGTGCATGGTGTGGGTGGTGCTGAATATATCGATAAATTAATTCAGCTGCCTTTTAATATACCCGGCATTTCAAAACAGGATTTAATGGTGATCTTGTTGGATCGTTTGAAGAAATTGTTGGTAGTCGTGCCTGAAGATAGTTGGGATAAAGAATATTGGGCAGATATTTATTATTCAATGCTGCAATATTTCTTTGAAAATGTTCGGGATATTACGCGTTATGTGAACACTTTGAGTTTTGGATTTTCATGGGTGAAAGAATTAGTGAATCCGGTTGATTTCTTTGCAATTACTGCAATCGAAGTCTTCGAACCGCGTGTCTATTATGGTGTGCGTGATAATAAAGGATTATTTACGGATTTAGCGGACAGTGTTTATGACTTTGATGCGGAAAAATTAGCAGAAGATAAATCTCGCTGTGATGAAATATTAAATCGCGCTGAAAAAATACCAAAGGATTTATTACTGCAATTGCTGATTCGTTTGTTTCCACGATTAAGAAGCATGTATGAGCCTAAAATTGAATTTTATCATTCTGAAGCGATCGCACGAAAAAATAAACGCATCTGCACACTTGATGTTTTTGATATCTATTTTAGACTTTCCATTCCAAGCGGATCTTTTTCTGAAACTGAAATGAAAGCAATTTTAGATTTATCTTCAGATGAAGAAGGATTTGCCCTTGCGTTAGTGCGGCTTAACAAAGATGAGAGAATTCCTCAATTTCTCGATGCATTTGACAGCTTGACGATGCATAAAATTCCCGTAAAAAATATACCAAATGTGATTAGTGCATTTATGGATAGCGCAGATTTATTTCCTGCGGGTGATAATAGTATTTTGAGTTGTAATACAGCGACACTGATTCATCGTATTTTTCATCAATTATTGCGACGTATGCCCGATAGAGAAGAGAGATTTGCTGCATTTAGTAATGCCATTCTTAAGGCTACTAATAGTATTTATATTATTGTGCATGAAATAAGAGAACAATTTAAGGAACATATGGAAAATGAGGATGATTATGTTCCTGTTGAATATCGGGATTTTACACCGGATCAAATTCTTCGCTTGAAAGAATTGGCGGTAAATAAAATTTTATCATGGGTTGATATGAAACGGTTATCTGAGCATCCTAAATTTTTATCTTTACTAGAAGCCTGGAAAGCATGGGGAAATGAAATGGAATGCAGGGAGTATGTGGCAGCTATTACACAAGATGATCGTGGACTCTTGGCATTTTTATGTGCGGCATTACATGAGCCAATCGAGCAAACTATTAGCAAACTAGAGCCGAATCCTGCATGGCGAATGTATTTAAAAAATATCGATGATTTTATACCCTCTCGGGCCTTGATTCCTCATGCAACATTGATGTTTAAGGATGTAGGATTTGAAAAACTCCGTGAAAAAGAACAAGTTGCGTTACTTATTTTCCTTGATTTGGTTGAGCCAAATGCAGTAAAAATTATCCCTCAAACATCCGTATAAAATGCCAAAATATGCTATAAATCAGGTTAAATCACATAAAATTTGTGTCACAATACGCGTCCATCTGGGTTTTTTGGTTAAAGGTTAATTTAAGTTGATTACCGTCTTAATAGTAGATGATCATGAGATCACGCGAGTGGGGATTAAAGCTAGCCTGCAGATGATCCCTGATCTGCAGGTTGTCGGCGAAGCATCGCATGGATTAGAAGCGCTTCAATTAGCAAAAGAATTGAATCCACAAGTGGTATTGATGGATATTAATCTGCCTGGTATTGATGGTCTTGAAACGACTCGGAAAATGATGATTTCTAATCCTTCCCTTAAAATTATTGTACTTAGTATTACCATTCATGATCCCTATCCCGCCAGACTTCTGGAGGCGGGAGCGCTTGGCTATCTTTCAAAAGACTGTTCAGCGCGAGAGCTCATTAAAGCATTTCAGACAGTGATGGCAGGAAAACGCTATGTTTCATCTGAGATTGCACAACAGCTGGCTTTAAAACATGTAAGTCCCCTACATGCGACTGTCTTTGATACGTTGACGTTGCGTGAAATGCAGCTTGTTTTACTTCTGATTGAAGGCAAGGATCTATCCTACATTTCTGAGATTTTTTTTATAAGCCCTAAAACCTTAATGACGTATAGAAATCAAATCTTTAAAAAATTAAAGATTAAAAATGAAGTTCAATTAATTTTATTGGCCAAAAGTGCTAAATTGATAAAGTAACTAATTTTTTAGTAATTTTTATACAACAACAATGGCTGTATTTAAGAGTTATCCACAGACACTCAGGTATGCCTCATGTTAAAATAGGATTATGCTACTGAAGAGTGAGGTTTGCATGTTTACGTTATTTCGATTGCGGATTGAGCAATTGATATTAATGGGATTTCTTGTGCTCTCATCTCAAGCGATGGCTCTACAAAATGTTTTCCCTAATAGTCGAAATGAATATACGACAGTTTCTAATATCGCTGCAAAAAACTATGCCGCGCTGCAACAAGCACTCACCATTTATGAAAATGCAGCTTCTCATCCTTTACCGACGCTTTCATCCAAACTTCTCAAGCCCGGGATGAAGAGCATTGCAGTTATGGCATTACGCAGCCGACTTGAAGCCACGGGTGAATTGAGTGATGGGAATAACAGTAATTTAGATACGTATGATGATAATTTGATGAATGCTGTCATGGTATTTCAAAGTAATCATGGATTGAACCCTGATGGTGTTGTGGGTAGTGATACACGTGCTGCACTCAATGTTCCGATTTCACAGCGTATTATACAGATTCAAGTGAATATGGCGCGATGGTCAAAATTGTCGGGGGAATTGGGTGATCATTATATTTTAGTGAATATACCTGCTTATAAGCTTGATTTGGTTGAAAATGGTAATACGGTTTTAACGATGAAAGCAATCGTAGGTAAACCAACGCGTCCCACCCCTGAAATTGAATCAACCGTCACACGGGTTGTTTTTAATCCTTATTGGAATGTGCCTAAATTAATTGCGCAAAGAGATATCATACCTAAAATATTAAATGATCCAGGGTATCTGGATGAAATGAATATCAAAATTCTTAATCGTGAAGATGAAGATAATTCCTATGAAATCAGTGCGAGTGATATTGACTGGTCAGCTGCGGAAGAAGGCGGATTTCAATATCATTTTCGGCAAGAGCCGGGTGAAAATAACGCGCTGGGTTTAGTTAAATTTGAATTTCAAAATTCACATGATGTTTATATGCATGATACGCCCGCTAAAGAATTGTTTGATGCGGAAAAGCGGGATTTTAGCTCAGGATGTATTCGCTTAGAGAAGCCTTTTGATTTGGTGACTTATTTGCTTGGCAGTAATCCGAATTGGAGTGAGGAGCGAATGCAATCGATACTGGAGGAAGGGAAAACAAGTTATATTAAAATTGCAAGACCGATGCCTGTGATCATTGCTTATTTGACGGCCTGGGTTGATGATCAAGGTCAACTCCAATTTCGAGATGATGTTTATGGCTGGGATCAACCTGATCCGCCTTCGGAACTTTCTGAACCTGAACCTGTTTAAAGTCAATTTTCTTTGAATCATTGCTTTTTCAGTGCAATATGATTACTCTTCATGGCCTTATTCCTACACTTAGAAAATACGAACATGCAGCTTAAAACACTACGCCTTAAGAAGAACGAAGATCGAAGAATACGTGCAGGTCACGTCTGGGTTTATAGTAATGAAATTGATACAAAGGTATCGCCCTTAAATGAGTTTATTGCAGGTGAGGAGGTCTTTGTTGAATCCTCCGATAAAACAAAATTGGGTGTGGCTTATATTAATCCGCATTCCTTGATTACAGCCCGTTTATTCACACGTAGGGCACATGAGCGATTGAATACGGACTTATTAATTCAACGCATTCAAAACGCATTGTTATTGCGTAAGCGGTTGTTTGCTAAACCTTATTATCGATTAGTGTTTGGAGAAAGCGATGCTTTGCCAGGTTTGGTAGCCGATCGTTTTGGCGATATATTGGTTTTACAGATAAATACGGCTGGAATGGATGTCAAAACGGACATGATTCTAGAAGCTTTTCGAACGGTGTTGCCGGAGATTCAATGTATTATATTGCGTAATGATAGTGGAATACGTCAGCAGGAAGGATTGGAAAAAATTGTTAAAATAGCATTTGGAAGTCCGCCTGAAAAATTAATGCTTGAAGAAAATAATGTGTCTTTCGTAGCACCGTTATCGGAAGGTCAAAAAACAGGTTGGTTTTATGATCATCGTTTGAATCGATCCCGTTTGAGTGCTTATGTTTCTGATAAGCGAGTTCTTGATGTATTTAGTTATTTAGGTGGATGGGGAATACAAGCTGCCTGTAGGGGGGCTTCTGAAGTTGTTTGTGTTGATTCATCACCGCTTGCGATTTCATTGATAGGAAAAAATGCTGAATTAAACCAAATTTCAGATAAAGTAAAATCGATTTGTGATGATGCGTTTTCTGCTTTAAAAAAACTGGGAGAATCTAAAGAAAAATTCGATGTTATTATTCTTGATCCGCCTGCTTTTATTAAAAAAATTAAAGATAAGAAAGAAGGGGCGCTTGCTTATCTTCGTATAAATGAAGCAGCGCTTAAATTGCTTGTGCCGGGTGGTATTTTGATTTCTTGTTCCTGCTCCATGCATATGTCTTATGATGATCTTTTACAAACAATTCGCCGAGCGGGCTTGCATGCATCATGCGAATTGCAAATGATTGAGCGTGGACATCAGGCGCCTGATCATCCGGTGCATTTAGCTATTCCTGAAACAGACTATTTGAAGATGATTATTGTGAGAAGGTTATGATTTGTAGTGATGAAAGTGAGGGTTAAGTGACTAGGGAAGACTTTTACATCTTCCCTAGCTTGTGGCTTACTTTTTCTTTTTGCTGGTTTTTTTCTTTGCTGGCATGGTCTTGCTCCTTAAGAAGTTGCGTGAGTGAGGTCGTACAAATTAATTATATACATTTATTTTGGTTTGTGAATACTTTGAAACGATTGATTTTAATTTATTTGTGAATTTAAAATAATTTGGGTTTTGAAGAATGAAAATAGTAAGGGAAAACCCTATGTTTTATGGGGTATTTGCTGAGATTTATATGCGTCTTTAGATTATTCTTGTCTTCGATGAGGGCTTCCTCCTTGGCCAGTCAGATTTCAAAACACGCTGTAAATACATCCCTGTACGCTCTGATTTTTCATCCATGAAAAATAAGGTTTTGAAATCTGACTGGTCAAGGAGGAAGTTATAGTCAAAGCCCTTATCTTTGTCCTTGTCTCTTTAGTCTTATTACGGCTTCGCAAGTGAGATGAAATTACTTTGTGCAGCATCCGAAAGGTGAGAGTCGTCGAAAACTTCTTGTTCCTGTATTATCCTCGTCACTATCTTTTGTATCAGCTAATTGGGCGTGAGAAAGCGTAAGTCGTGCAGCATAATCCATTTTAGAATGACGAATTTTGTTGGATGAAAAAGAGGTTGAGTGATTTGATTTGTTATCAGGAAGTAATGAGTTGATCGCTTCTTCAAGCGGTGCATATTGTTGAATGGGTTTACTGAGGTAATTTAATAATGAATTTCCAGCCAATGCACCGAGTATGGCGGCTCCTGTTGTTAGGGCTGCTTTAGCGGCAACTGGCACGGCTGCAGCGGGACATAAAATGACGACAATTGCGGCTAGAACGCCGCCTACTAAAGCTGAAAAAACTTTATCTCGTGTGTTGATACATTTACATGCGTTTCGTAAATTATCTCTAGCCTTTTCAACTTTTTTTAGAGTGGTTTGATCTGGGTTGACCAGATAGCTATCCATATCTTTTACTAATGTATAAGCATTTTGTCCAATATCATAAATACAATCATCAGAAATATTATGTGCCGCAGTATATAAATAAGAATAGAAATCTTCTAATGGATCAAGCAAAGGCTGTATTTCAGCTGATTTTTTAACTATATATAAAGGCGTGTCTGTAAATGTTGTTTTACGAATTTTGACCGTCTTTATTTGATAAGTGGTAGTTAAATAGTTTTCTGGGTCATCATTAATGAGTTCTTGACCGGTGGTTTCTGCATAGTTGATTTTAACAGTGAGATGAATATCCTTTGGTTCTTTCTTTAAAGATAGAATAGCCCATCTTAACGGCCCAAAAAAATCCTGATCATCGTTACGGTTTAAAAAAGAGAAAATACCCATCTTAACTTCTCCTAACACACCAAAAAATAAACAAAAGGATATGCTTTTAATCTCAGTAAGTCAATAAAATTGAATATACTTTGATCAATGAATTCGAAATATTGAAATATATAGTCTTTTTCGTAGAGTCAGAAGGTTGACTTGTTATTCATTGCGTATCTGGTTAGTATGAGCGCCACTGACTTACCTCGTAAATTTGGCCATGTTAAGTACAAAACATAAAATTATTCAAAATTTCGATAAAAGAGCTGAAACGTATCGTACGGCGGCCGAGGTACAAGCTCATGTGGCAGCTCAGTTGGCACAACGTTTGGAGTCTATTCACCCGCAGTCGGTTTTAGAAATAGGGTGTGGGACGGGGTTATTAACGCAGCATCTTATTCAATTATTTCCTGAGTCCTCATTATTAATCACAGATGTTGCGCCCTCCATGCTTGATCAATGTGAACAATCTGTCTCATCACATTCCTCCATTGATTTTGTTCTGATGGATGGTGAACAACTTGCGTTGAATAAACAATACGAATTAATTACCTCCAGTATGACATTGCATTGGTTTATGGATTTGCAAAGAAGTTGTATTGATATTACAAATCAGTTAGAACGGGGTGGCGAGTTTATTTTCTCGATTTTGGGGGAAAATTCATTTAAAGAATGGCGAATGATGTGTCAGCAATTTAATTTGCCGGTGGCAACACCTATATTTCCAGCGGATCATTTGTTAGAAACAATGTTGCCTAATGTCACGTTGGAAGTGGAAACATACCAACAAACTTACTCAAGTGCGTATGCATTTTTGAGTTCGTTAAAACAAATTGGAGCTATCGCTCCCAGGATGCGTTATCTACCATTACCCTCGGGTCAATTGCGACAAGTATTACGACAATTTAATTCAGAAATTACTATTTCATACGAAGTCATTTACGGGAAATATCGCAGACTATGAATAAGTTCTTTATTGCAGGTACCGATACAGGGGTGGGGAAGACTGTGGCTTCGGCTGTTTTGACACTCGCGATGCGTGCGTATTATTGGAAGCCTATTCAAACGGGGTTAGCAGAAGATGAAGTCGAGCATGATATTGTGCAAGGCTTAACAGGACTGGATAAGACGCATTTTTTTCCTTCGACTTATGCATTTCAAGCGGGGCTTGCAATTGATCAAGCGGCGAATCTCGAAAATACAGCGGTTGATTTAGATCAGTGTCAGTTGCCGGAGGTGCCGCATCCTTTGATTGTTGAAGGAGCGGGCGGCGTGTTTCATCCCATCAATGCAACAAAGACTTTATTTGATTTAATGAGAAAGTTGAGTTTGCCGGTGATTATTGTCTCTCGCGGTACGGTGGGCACGATTAATCATACTTTGTTGACGATCGATGCGTTGCGTCATCGGAATATTGAAATTCAGGGTGTTATCTATTCAGGTGATTTAATTAAAGAGAGTCAATTCACTATAGAACGATTAGGGAATGTTCGGACCTTGTTTCATATTCCACGGTTTTCTTCTTTAACAAAATCGACATTGACACAGTGGGTTTTTGAAAATCAATCTGCAATTTTGGAGGGATTGAAGTGACTTTAGCATCACGTGACCATGCGACCATTTGGCATCCGTTAACACAACATCAAATCACACCTTTACCCATACCCATTGTGCGGGGTGAAGGGGCTTATTTAATCGATGCATCTGAAAAACGATATTTAGATTTAGTCTCATCTTGGTGGGTGAACATCCATGGTCATGCAGAGCCTACGATTGCCAATGCGATTTATGAGCAGGCATTAAAAATAGAACAAGTGATATTTGCAGGATTTACGCATGAGCCTGCTGTGAAATTGGCTGAGAATTTATTAGCTTTATTGCCGAAAACATTTAGTAAAATATTTTATTCCGATAATGGTTCGACCGCGGTTGAAGTGGCACTTAAAATGGCTTATCAATTTTGGCGCAATCAGGGTGAAACAAAACGTTCTCGATTTATAGCATTTAATAACGGTTATCATGGTGATACGTTTGGTGCGATGTCGATGAGTCAGGAGTCATTTTATTTTAAGCAGTTTTCTGAATTATGTTTTGCGGTTGATATGTTTGATTATCCCGGTACATGGCATTCAGATGAAACGGTTCTGGAAAGAGAAGAGATTATTTTATCTAAACTCGCGGCACATTTAGATCAATATGCGAATGAAACCGCGGCACTAATAATAGAGCCATTAATACAAGGTTCTGGCGGGATGAATATGTGTCGGCCTGAGTTTTTGCAGAAATTAACGGCTTTAGTGAAATCTTATGATGTATTGGTGATTTATGATGAAATCATGACGGGATTTTTTCGTACGGGTGAGTTATTTGCGTGTTTAAAATCTGAAACGACACCAGATATTATCTGCTTATCAAAAGGGTTGACCGGTGGCTTTTTACCATTATCCGTCACCGCATGTCGTGAATCGATTTATCAGGCTTTTTTAGGAAGTGATTATACAAAAGCATTAGGTCATAGTCATTCCTATACGGCAAATCCGCTGGGTTGTGCAGCAGCGTTGGCATCGATGACTTTATTGCAGCGCGAAGAAACTAAAGCGCAAGTTAAAATGATTGAACAAATTCATCGTGAAGAATTAATGCAATTGATGCAATGTTCGAATGTAGAAAAAATACGTCATTGTGGTACTATTGCAGCCTTCGATTTATTATTGGCCGCAGATTATGGTTCACAAGTCAGCGTCAATTTACGAGCACGATTTTTAAAACATGGGTTAATTATTCGTCCCTTAGGAAATATTATTTATTTATTGCCGCCTTATTGTATAACAGAAGCTGATTTACGGCGTGCATACCAAGTGATACGCAAAGAAATTGAAGGAGTCCATTTATGAGTACCGTGATGACACATTGTCAACCACAAAAAACAAAATCAACTTCAGAAAAAACTTGGACAACTGAGCAAGCACTTGCTTTATTTGAATTGCCTTTTCCAGATTTAATTTATCAGGCACAAACGGTACATCGTCAGTTTTTTCCTGAGTCAACGATGCAATTGAGTACTTTATTGAATATCAAATTAGGTGGATGTCCTGAGGATTGTCATTATTGTCCGCAAGCTGCACGATATGATACGGGTATTAAAGCTGAAAAATTAATGAGTGTGGATTCCGTACGCTGCCAGGCAGAGGCTGCAAAAGAAGCAGGAGCCACTCGTTTTTGTATGGGTGCTGCATGGCGTGAACTCAAAGATCGTGATATTCCAGCGATTGCAGCCATTGTTAAGGAAATTAAAGCATTAGGTATGGAATCCTGTTTGACATTGGGAATGTTAACAGAATCACAAGCAGCGGCGCTGCGTGAGGCAGGTCTGGATTATTATAATCATAATATCGATACCTCACGTGAGTTTTACGATAAAATTATTAGTACTCGTACGTTTGATGATCGTCTGCAAACGCTACAACATGTGCGTGATGCCGGTATGAAAGTATGTTGCGGCGGTATTGTGGGTATGGGAGAAGCTGTTAAAGATCGTGCGAATATGCTGGTTGAACTTGCTAACATGTCACCCGCCATCGAAAGTGTGCCTATCAATCATCTTGCACCTGTTGAAGGAACACCCTTGGCAGAAATGCCTGCGATTGATCCTTTTGATTTTGTAAGAACGATTGCGGTGGCTCGTATTATGATGCCGCAAGCACGTGTCAGACTATCGGCGGGTCGTGTCAAAATGTCGGATGAATTGCAGGCACTTTGTTTTATTGCAGGAGCGAATTCTATTTTTTATGGCCGTGAAGTGTTGTTGACGACGGGTAATCCAGAAATTCAACGCGATCAGGCATTGTTAAAGAGATTAGGTATCCAAATGGAAACAATTAGTTAAACGATATTCATTATTTTGGGAATTTTAATATGATATTTTTTCGCAGAATAGAACTGGCAGTAGTAAAAGAAGAACAAGAAGTTAATACACTTACGATGGGTTTAGCAGGTGTTGAATTAACAGATTCTATTGATTTCATGAATAAGCTGCGGGAAAGCTGTGAGCAGAACAGCATAAAGCATTATCATCCTCATATCCTGTTTGATCAGCCGAATTCGTTGATAGTTCATGTAGCTCAAAAAGAAGGTCGCTGGAATTTAGTGGAAGAATCATTAGTTCAATCGATTCAGAAACTCGCTAATTCGGGTGCGGATTTTGCGATTGTAGCAGATGCGAATGTTGAACGAGTGATGAATAATGTGCGGAAACGTAGTTCTATTCCTGTTATTGCAACGAGCGATGTTGTTCCGGAAGCTTGTCTTGAAAAAGGAATAAAAAAAATAGGACTTCTAGGCAGCTCGCTTGTCATGGCTGATCCAATGTATGCGCTTAAATTTAAAAACGCGAATGTAGATGCTGTTGCTCCTTACAGAAAAACAATGGCAATGGTTGAATCAGCAATTAATGAAAAACAGACGATGGGAAAGATTTCTAAAGAAACACTTGAGAACCTTATGATTGTTGTTCAGCAATTAAAAGATAGAGGGTGCCAAGGTCTTGTGATCACGGATCCTCAATTGTGTTTGATTTTAAATTCACAAAATTGCGGAATGCCGATAGTGAATGCGAAATTTATTTTAGCAGAGGCGGCGGTTGAAAAAGCATTGTTCTTACAGCAAAAAAATGTGCAGGGATTACGAGCGGCGTTGTGATGATGGGTGACATTGGTTAATATTAGGATGTTCGCTTCATGGGCTTGCTGGGAGCGGTGTCTGTTTCATGTTTTTGCTGAGTTTCGAGATATTTTTCCATTTCGCTCTTATGTGTATCTCTTGTCTTTTTTGCGGCTTTTTCAGCTGCGGCTAATTGATTTTTTTCAGTATAAAAATTAAGAGCGACTCCGCCTGCATTATAAATCGCGGATGTGACAGCAACAGGAACTGCAAGTGTAGGAAAAAGGGCGACTGACATAGCTAAACCACCTTGTGCGCTAAGACGATCTTTTGTTTCTGGCTGCAAGAGTGCATTCGTCACATTGACATAGGTATCTGATAAGCTTTGAGCTTTATCAACCGCATGAATGCTATGCAACGATGGATCATCGAATTTTGGTCCTATTTTCTCTTTATCTGCCGATTTTGCTAACCCAATTCCAAGACCAAACTCCATGATATTTTTGGTATATGAGTGAAATCCTGAATGCTCAACTAAATGACTACCTACGGTAATGGCTGCTACTTGTAAAAACGATCTGAAATAAAGAGCTTTTTCTTTATCACTTAAATCCGTCATTAATTCAGTGTGATGTCCTTGAAATTGTTGGATACTATCTTTTATCTGTTCAATTTGATCGTTATGACCCATCTTAGACTTAATACTATCGAGTATTACTAATGCATCTTTTGCATAAAGATCAACGTCATTACTAATATCTGCCGTTTTCATACGATCTACTACTTTCATTAGTAAGCTAAAGTCGTTTTCCAAAATATCCTTTTTCTTCTCATGTTTTATTAACCGTTCAAATATTTCTAACTGCTGAGACATCGATTGAATGTTTTCCATTTCCTTTTCAACATCAGCCTGAAACGCCAAAAAGCCTTTTTGTTCAGGAGATTTTTCTAATAGGGTTGATTGTACTTCTAATTTTAAGTAGGCGTTGAATAATTCTATTGCTTTGGGATTATTCGGAAAAATATTCGTGACTTTATCTTTTCGATCAGCCATGAGTTTATAATATCGTCGAGTTTTCTCATCACGGGATGAATGATCGAATTCAGGTCTGACGGCAACGACAAATTTTGAATAAAATGCTGCAAGTGCTTTAACAGGATCTTCTTTTTCATATTTTCGAAGGGCAGTATAAGCTTCAAATACTGTTTTAGGCACGGGGCCCATATCTCTTCCATTAACCTTAATCATACTGGATAACCAGACACCTTCAAATTTACGCGATAACAATATATCTTTTAGGTTTGCAATTTCTGCTCGTGCTTGTTCAATCGTATTTTCTTTATGGGAGTTTGTCATAGCCGCTCCTTTAGTTTTTTGTGCTTTGTTGAAGGTAACTTAAGTATAGACATACATATATAATAAAAGTATTCTTTTCCATGTTAACTTATTGATTATTCAAGAATAATAAATATTCGATATTATTTTATAGTTATCAATTCTCTGATCTATACTTGAATTAGATCAATTTGTTTAATTTAATAAATTTAAAAGGAGGGTCTTATGTTCTGGAAAGATGATCCTAATAAAGGGAAAGCAAAAAGAATAAAAGAAGCTCATGCAAGATTTCCCGGCATAAAAGAAAGACATGCTGCAAGACAAAAGCAGGAAAAAGAAAAACCGGAAGAGCGCTCTAGTTTTGGTCGAGCAGTTGATGCAGTCGCGGGAGCCGTTGATAAAGCAAAAGAAAAAGCGCAAGAATTGAAGGATGCAGCCTTAGATAAGGCTCATGAGTTAAAAGAGACAGCCACCGAAAAGGCTGAAGAAATGAAAGCAAAAGTAGATGCATTAAAAGCAGATAGAGAATCATGGGAGACCGAATTAAAAGAGAGTAATAAAATAATTACTGAATTTTATTCAGTAGTTAAAGCTCAACAAATACCGATAACAGATGAAAATAAAGATAATAAAAATGTCTTAGATTTTAATAATTCATTAGAAAAAATATTGTTTGCTATCACGAATGATAAACAGCTTCGAATCGCAGAAATGTTGAATGAAGTTAAAGAATTAAAATTAGAGGATAAAGTTAAATTTTCAAAAAAATTATCTGATTTTAAAGAAAACGTGGAGGCTTTTAAGCAAGCTTCCAATGATCAGATAGAACAAAACAGACAAAAATTAAAAGATCAAACAATAAAAGAACTTTATCAAACATTGAAAGACAATCTTAATGACCCCATGTGGAAGAAGCACGCCGTAATTGGTGTCCCTACGGGCGTACAAGAAATGATTCGTGTTTTGAATGGGACGGAAAAGCAGAATTGGATTTACAGGATGAGACACAAACCTGACAATACAGAACCTTCTATTGAAGAAATGCTTTTTAGAATTCAAAAAATGCAAGTGATAGCTGATCGAAGATTGTTACACAGCAGCAAGCGCGCGCAAGCCACTAAAGATCTTTATGAATCCATAAAATTAGTTGAAATAGCTCCTGAGAAGGACTCTAAAAAAATTGATGAATCTGATCTAAAGAAAATGGATAAATGCATTAAAGAAGTCAGAGAAATAAAAGGCAATGACTTAAAAGTAGATTTTGTAAAACAACCTCTTGCTCCTCATTCATAATCAGGCTGGAGTAATGCTAGATCTGATGTGTTTGACATCATTATTAGATGCATCCGTGCTTTCCAATTTATGAAGCGGCATTGTGGTTTTCGAAAAAGTCGTATTTATGTTATTTGCGTATTTATGATTCTGTGTATCAATCACTTTATTTGCTTTATTTAAATTTAATTCGATAGAATGTACTCGTTCAGTCACCATTCTTATTCGATCATTTGCATTTTCCAGATCATGCTGCGCTGATTTTATTTCAGCGATTTTTTGATTCACTTGTTTTGTATAATCTTGACAGCGAATTTTGCTATTGTTGATAGCAGTCTTCGATGCTCTCACGCTATCTTCATCCATGCGTGTTGTTAAAGCCGCTTTTTTATCCGCTTTCCATCCTATTAAACCGCTTGAGCCAACAACGGTTCCAATGCCTAATATGGTTGAAGTTTTAAAATTCAGTAAAGTTAAAAATAAATCGGATGATGCAATTTGAAGGGTTGTGATTGCTAATGCACTTAGAGTAATACCGATAGTCATCATTTCAACCGCTCCGATCACGGTTTTCTTTTTATTGTCACTCAGTGACTTTAAAGCAATTTGTAAGGCTGTTTGTTGGTTTTTTAAAATAATATGTGGATTTTCAGCACGTAATTTTTTTAGATCGTTTTCTGCTTTGAATAATTTACGTTCTGCTTCAAGGTGTAATTTTTTTTCAATAGATAAGGCATGGTTAGCTGAGGCTAATTCATTCGCCCATTTTTTTGCATCTTCTTCTGCTTTTTTTAGCTCGATTGCTGTTCCATTGAAATCGTTCGTATGCAGGCTTGCAGCCAGTTTTTTTACAAATGGGTTATCGAGCGTGTTAAATTCACTAATGCTTGACATACTGCCTCGCTTTTTAAGCTGTTTGGCGGTATTAAACCATAATGATCAAAAATATACCATATGTTATTATTATTTTTTGCAATAATCATATCAGTATTGTAAAATCTTTGCGCAAATAATTTTGATAACTGATTAAGGAGATTTTATGGATACACGTAGTGTCTATGACCAAAATTTTACACCAGCCCAACAGGAAAAGATAAGAACGATATTTCGTGATACAGCTCCCGCCTTGTTCGATGATCTTGATAAATTAAAGGCTTCTATAAAAAGCTCAGAAAAACCAATGAGTCAGAGATCTTTTGTTGATTTAGGAGATGAGAAAACATCCGCGATAATAGAATTTAATGCTGTCATTGAGGCTTTAAATGCATTGCCTGTTGATGCTCTTATGATTGAAACAGACTTTCAGAGCAAACTTACATTACTTACAAAATCTACAGAGGCTCTGAAAAACAAGCTTAAATTAAATGGTGGATGGCATGCTTTAGCTATTTTAAAGCATTTCATTGGAACGATTTCTGAATGGGTATTTTACAATACCATTATTTTGGCGTGCGCCTTCAGTTGCGGATTCATAGCGGGTTCCTTCTCTGGGATAGTGAGTGCTAATCCTTTATTAGTTATGCTGGGTGCTTGCGCGGGAGCAGGATATGGTGCAGTAAAAGGTAAAGAAATAGCACAGTGGACGCCAAAAATAAGTAATTATATATCAAGCTCTATGTTTGCTCTTCCCTCTGCTTACCGAGCTGATAAAGCGAATGCTATTGATCAAACGGTACAACAACTACAAACACGAACAGGGAATACTCCACATCGATCATAAAATATTTTTTACATCATTCCATACTGTGGACCGCTTCCTCCTTCCGGCGGTGTCCATGTGATGTTTTGAGTGGGATCTTTGATGTCGCAGGCTTTGCAATGGATGCAATTGCCGGCATTAATGTGTAATTGAGGTTGGTTATTTTCATTATATTGAATTTCATAGACGCCCGCAGGGCAATAACGTTGTTCCGGTGCGTCGAAAAGTTTTAGGTTAACTTCAATCGGTGTCATTGGATTTTTTAATTTTAAATGACAGGGCTGATTTTCGTCATAATGAATGTTGCTTAAAAAAACAGAGCTCATTAAATCAAATGTTATTTTATTATCATGTTTTGGGTAATCGATTTTTTTGCAAAGATGAGCGGGTGATATTTGTAAATAGTCAGCATGATTGGAGAAAGTCCAGGGCGCATGGCCGCGGAGTAGATAAGTATCGATGGCAGCATAGAGAAGACCCGTTTTTAATCCCCAATTCATGGCGGGTCTAATGTTACGAACTTTGTATAATTCCGGCCAGATCCAGCTTTTTTTGATGTTATCTGGATAGCTTTTACATTCATCACTGGATAAAGGCAATAAACTTTCTGCGGCGATCATGCCGGATTTCATAGCAGTATGAATCCCTTTTATTTTAGGTACATTTAAAAATCCTGCACCGCAACCGATGATTAAACCTCCTGGAAATGTCAGTTGAGGAATCGCTTGAAACCCGCCTTCATTTAATGCACGCGCACCATATTGAATCCGTTTTCCATTTTCTAGAAATGGACGAATAAACGGATGCGTTTTAAATCGTTGAAATTCTTCATAAGGATTTAAATAAGTATTTTGATAATCTAATCCGATAACAAATCCAATATCCATTAAATTTTTGTCGAAATGATAGATAAAAGAGCCGCCGTAGGTTTTAGTATCCAACGGCCAACCGATGGAATGCATGACTAATCCGGCTTGATGCAATGAGTCAGGAATTTCCCATAATTCTTTGAGACCTAATGCATATGTTTGCATACCGCACGATTTTTGTAATTGAAATCGGTTAAACAAGGTTTGTGTTAAAGAGCCTCGGCAACCTTCTGCAAAAATCGTTTGTTTCGCGGTTAATGTCATGCCCTTTTGATAACGTTCGGTCGGTTTACCGTGTTTATCGATACCTTTATCACCGGTGAGGACTCCAATCACACGTTCCTGATCATATAGGATATCAGTTGCTGCAAACCCTGGGAAAATATTCACGCCTTGGCTTTCCGCATAGTTTGCGAGCCATCGACAAAACTTTCCCAGACTTATAATATAATTTCCCTCATTTTTCATGGGAGAAGGTGTCGGTAATCGAACGGCGTGATTTTTTGTTAAAAAGAGAAATTTATCTTCTGAAGCCGTCGTATCAAGCGGCGCTTTTTTTTGTTGCCAATCCGGAATAAGCTCATCGAGTGCACGCGGCTCAAGAACCGCACCTGATAAAATATGCGAACCTACTTCTGCGCCTTTTTCTAATACTGCAATAGAAAGTGTACGATCCAGTTGTGACAGACGTATGGCAGCAGACAGACCGGCAGGCCCTGCACCGATGATAAGAATATCGAAAGCCAGGACGTGAGTGTCCATTCTTTAAATCCTTTATGACTCGCTAAATTAGATTATTTCGACAGCAATGGCGGTTGCTTCTCCGCCGCCAATACATAATGCAGCAATTCCACGTTTTAATCCATGGCGTTTCAATGCAGCAATCAAGGTCACGATGATGCGTGTGCCTGTTGCACCAATGGGATGTCCTAAGGCACATCCACTTCCATGGATATTTAATTTTTCGCGTGGAATTTGTAAGTCTTTCATGGCGGCCATGGCGACAACAGCAAAAGCTTCATTAATTTCGAATAAATCGACTTGATTAACTGACCAGTTTATTTTTTTAAGTAATTTTTGAATCGCATCAATCGGTGCTGTTGTAAATTGATTGGGTGCTTTTGCATGTGTGCTAAACCCAATGATCTTGGCTAAAGGTTTTATATGACGCTTTATTGCTTCAGAATAATGCATTAAAACGACGGCGGCAGCGCCATCTGCAATTGAAGAGGAGTTTGCAGCCGTGATCGTGCCTCCTTTTAAAAAAACAGGGGGTAAACGTGAAATTTTTTCAACGCTCACTGCGCGAGGATGTTCGTCTGTATCGATGATACTTTCGCCTTGAGCTGTTTTGATGAGGACAGGCGTGATTTCATCTTTAAACGACTGATCACGAATCGCTTTTTGTGCACGCTCCAGGGATTCGATGGCATATTGATCCTGCTCTTCACGAGTAAACCCATATTGTTGAACGCAGAGTTCTGCAAAATATCCCATGTGACGGCCTTTTTCGTAAGCATCTTCTAAACCGTCCCACAACATATGGTCTATCACTTCCGAATGGCCTATTCGATAGCCTTGACGCGCTTTAGGCAGGAGATAGGGGGCATTGGTCATGCTCTCCATGCCGCCTGCGACATAAATCTGAGGCTCTTCATTCGCATAAAGCGCATCGTGTGCAAGCATGACCGTTTTCATACCAGAACCGCACATTTTATTAATAGTCGTGCAAGAAACGTTGCTTGGTAATTCTGCGCCTAGCGCAGATTGACGTGCCGGCGCTTGTCCAAGACCTGCCGTAAGGACGCAGCCCATGAGCACTTCGTGGATGTCGTTCGGTGTTAATTGCGCTCGTTGAACAGCAGATTTGATTGCGATAGATCCAAGTTGAGTGGATGTGAGTGATTTTAGATCCCCCATGAATTGTCCCTGCGGGGTTCTTGCTATACTTGCAATAACGATAGGATCATCTGACATAAAACTCCGTTATTTACTGATTCTCCCATCCAGATCATCACTTTCTATGTCTTGATTTTTTTGATTGAGGAGCCCATGGATTTTTGAAAAATCCTCGGGGTTTAATTTCAAATTCGCGTTTTTTAACGCTTCTTCAGGATTTTTTTTAAATTGAGCACGAAATTCCGCATTGTTTTGCCATTGATCATAAACATCCTGGAGGCTTGACATAATCGACTCTTGCTCATTATCAAAGAAGCTATCATTATATCATAATTGCTAAGGATGGAATATCCGCTTTGCGGCATAATGCCAGGGTGTCTATGGATAAGACTATACCGAGCTCAAAACGACAGGCCTTGATAAAGGCATTGCCGTGCTTTTCAACCTTGAACGCTTCTGAATTGAAAACTTTGGCATCTTTATTTACTGT
This sequence comes from Gammaproteobacteria bacterium, assembly GCA_014132595.1. Taxonomy (GTDB): domain Bacteria; phylum Pseudomonadota; class Gammaproteobacteria; order DSM-16500; family DSM-16500; genus UBA4722. The sequence continues at coordinate 25,443 of BMAG01000064.1, forward strand.
CGTGCGTTATAAATCTGAGGAAGTCATTGTTTCAGAAAATACATTAGTTGATAGTGTTTTTATTATAGTTAAAGGTGAAGCTGAAGTGACACAGCTATTACCCATACGGCGGCGTCTTAGAAAAAAACCCAAAATGGTTGCCTTCCCCATTGCAACACTCTCACCAGGAGAAGCGATCGGACTGAATGATACCGGTTTTTTTTCAAGGACGGGGATGCGGACAGCAACGGTGACTGCACAGACCGCGATGACAGTACTTCGTCTAGATTTAGCCAAGCTGCATCTTTTTTTTGAACAATCACCAAATCTGAGTTCGACAATGCAGCTCTCTACAGAAACCTTGCTGCGTCGGCATTTAATCAAACAATCCTTACCTTTTAGCCAACTTAATCCTAAGCGATTGGAAGAGCTTGCAAATCACATTGAAAAAATTCAAGTGCCTGCAGGTTCCATTATCTTTCGTCAAGGTGAAGAGGGTGATCGATCTTATCTTATTGAATCGGGTGAAGTGGAAGTGATCGCAGAAGAGCCCGGCTTGGAAACGCGCACGCTTGCTATATTAAAGCCTTCGATGCTGTTTGGTGAAGCGACACTGATTACACAAGAGTTACGGAATGCAACGGCGCGAGCATTAACAGATTGCGTGTTATTTGAATTAAAACATGAATATTTGCTAGAACTGATGGAATCAGAAGGTGATGTCTCAGATATGTTAATGACATTGATGGTTGATCGCAGCAGACCAAAGCGAAATTCAGCGATTCGAGTGTATCCGCGAACGATGGCCTCTGGGCAGGAAATTATTATTTTAAAAAACCCTGTCAATGGAAGATATTTCAAACTGGCAAAATCAGGATGGTTTGTTTGGCGGCAATTGAATGGCAAGAAAACAATGCAAGAAATCACATTTGCGTTGGCAGATAAATTAAATCGATTTGAGCCGGACCAGGTTGCGGCCCTTATTTTAAAGTTAGATAAAGGCGGGTTTATAGAAAGTTTAAGAATCAGTGAGGAGAGATGCTCAAATAAACCCTTATGGGTACGTGTGATGGTACGGGCTAAAATTATCCTTGAGTCACGAATAACTTTTAAGAATGGAGATAAATGGATCGATAAAATTTACCACAAAATAGGGTATTTAATTTTTACACCGTTGGGTAAAACGCTGCTTTCGGTGATTGCAGTTAGTGGTTTTATTTCTTTTATCACGTTTACTCCAGAGGCTATTCAACTCTTCAAAATCTTACCGATGAGTAAATGGCTCTTTTTCTTAGCGATGCCTTTGATGGTATTTTCGGTTGTCCTGCATGAATTGGGTCATGCCATAACGATGAAGTCATTAGGTTATGAAGTAAAACATGTGGGCATTGGCTGGTATTGGTTAGGGCCTGTTGCATTTACGGATACGTCCGATATGTGGTTGGCAGAGCGTAGGTCCAGAATTGCTGTGAATATTGCAGGAGTGCTTGCTGATTTAGTCACGGCAGGGATTTGTGCTTTACTGATTTGGGCAAAGCCTAATAGTTATCTGCAATGTTTATTATGGGTTTTTGCATTATATACTTATATTGGCGCTTTTCGTATGTTAAGCCCTCTGCAGGATTTAGACGGCTATTATATTTTAATGGATTTATTTGATCGGCCGCGATTACGGTATTCTTCTGTGATATGGCTTACGAAAGGATTGCCCTCTGCATTGCGTAATCCGCGTCTATTCCGCAAAAATAAGGCTGAAATGAGTTATTGGCTTGCTTGTATACTTTATCTAATAGCGATTGTTTTTGTTACCTATTGGCTGCAAGCATTTATCTTTAATATCTTAAATTTCCCCGTTCAGAACATTTTTGCGAGTTTAATCTTGCCAATTTGTATGATGGTGATATCCAGTATAAGCATTTTGGCAGAGATTCGTAATCAGAAACCCTGAATTTAGTATATATTAATCACTAACTCGGTTAGACTAGGCCTCCTTAAAAGAAGGTTTAATATCAATCACACCGGAATATATCTTAAATGAAACAAATACGTCAGTCCCTGATTCGCTGGGTAGTTTGTAATAATAGTTATAATAGTAGTCTTGAGCTTCTTCCTAATAAAATCGATTGGTTAGGTACGCTTCCTTTCATTTTGCTTCATTTATCTTGCCTGATGGTTATATGGGTGGGCTGCAGCAAAGTTGCCATCATCACAGCGGTTGTTCTTTATTTTTTACGCGTTTTCTTTATTGGTGCCTTTTATCATCGTTATTTTGCACATCGTACTTATAAAACGAATCGATTTTGGCAGTTTGTATTCGCTATATTGGGCTTAAGTGCTGTGCAACGAGGTCCATTATGGTGGGCTGCGCATCATCGTAAACATCATATGTGTGCAGACAGGGAAATTGATGCGCATTCACCTGTCCAACATGGATTTTTATGGAGCCATCTTGGCTGGTTTATGTCCACCAAGAATTATTTTTATAATCCAGAGCGTATTAAAGATTTTATTCAATACCCTGAATTGGTTTTCCTAGATCGCCACGATGGTATTGTGCCGTTAGTTTTAGTCATTCTTCTCTATCTCTTTGGTGCTTTACTACAGCATTTTGCTGCCTCCTTAGGAACAAGCGGTTGGCAAATGGTGGTATGGGGATTTAGCATTTCCACTATCATGGTATTTCATACCACGGTTTCTATTAATTCTTTATCACACAAGTATGGAAAAAAACGATTTCAAACGAGCGATAATAGTAGAAATAACTTTATACTTGCCTTGTTTACGTTAGGTGAAGGATGGCATAACAATCATCATCATTACCCTTCTGCAGCCAGACAAGGGTTTTTTTGGTGGGAGTTAGATATTACTTATTATATTTTAAAGCTATTTGAAAAATTAAGAATGATTAGGGAAGTTCGAGGAGTACCGAAGCTTATTTTACAAAAAAATCTTGTGAATTCTTAATATCGGTTATCCAACTTTTAAAATAAAAAATAATTTTTTTAAATGGGATTAAAAAAATTAGACTTCTGTTTAAAATGTATTACAAATAATAATTTATTTGATATACTTGTATTGTTTTTAAATTTTAAAAGGAATGACCATGCTACACGTAAAAAAGAAGGCTAAAGCAAAATCAGCTGTTAAAGCTAAGAAAGCTCCAAAAGCAAAGAAAAAAGTTGCTAAAGTAAAAGTTGCAAAGAAAGCATCTAAGACCAAAGCAGCTAAAACAAAAGTTGCAAAAGTTAAAGGTGGTAAAAAGAAAGTTGCAAAAAGAGCTAAAAGAAAAACTGCTAAACGCGCTAAAAAGTAATTTTTGCAAAAATCAATCTGTGCTTCATGGCAGATTCATCAAAAGGCGGTGCTTTATACCGCCTTTTGTTTAGAACTTCTTTCCCTGTTTTATGTAAATATCTGCTATTTTTTTGCCAGAAATGAAATTTCAAAGCTGTTTTTAAACGTAGATGTCTTCCAAAGATACCAAATTGAGCGTTGCAGGTTCCCAGCGGGGTGTTCGATCTTTATCAATCAGAGCAGCACGGATTCCTTCAAATAAATCGTGAGAGCGCATGAAGTAGAGGGATAAGCGTTCTTCCATTTGCATGCAATCATCAAAATTCATCTGACTACCCGCTTGTAATTCACGTAATGCTATTTTTAAACTGGTGGGTGATTTGGTACGAATTATTTCGGCGGTTTTTGAACACCAGACATTCTTTTGTGTTTCGAGTGCGTGTAAGATTTTCTCGATCGTGGGTTCTGAAAAGCAAGTCTCAATTTTAGAACGATGACTCCATAATGATGATTCAGGTGTTTTTACAGAAAACGACTGGATAATTTGGGAGATGGTTTGTTTATCGGGCAGAGGAGTGTCAGCGAGTTTTTTTATTAACTGTTCTTGTGAATAGGATGAGATAACCGTATCGACTAATCCCACAGCAAGACAATCTTGATAAGCGATAGATTCACCGGTGATTCCTAAATAATAGCCTGTTTTATGCGGTAATCGGGATAAAAAATAAGATCCGCCAATATCGGGAAAATAACCGATGCCTGTTTCTGGCATAGCAAAAGATAGATTTTCTGTAGCGATGCGATGTGAACCATGAATGGAAATGCCTGCACCTCCTCCCATCGTAATGCCATCAAGTAACGCAATATAAGGTTTGGGATAATGAAAGATCTGCCTATTGAGTTGATATTCATATCGAAAGAAATCACCTAGGGTGGGATCATTCTTTAATTTTTTTTCATAAATAGAGCGAATATCCCCTCCCGCACAAAAAGCACGTCCTGAGATAGCGCGAATCATAACAGCTTTTATTGAACCATCAGATGCCCAATTTGATAATTGTTGTTGTAAGATTTGCACCATTGATACAGTTAATGCATTTAATGCTTTTGGACGTTGTAAGATAATAATGCCTAAATTTCCTTGACGTCCTTTCATTTCAATAAAATCAATGTCTTTGGTATGCTGCATGGTAGTTATCGCTTTGAATTGAATCTATTAAGAAAATTTCTATCTATTATATAACATCTTGATCTCATTAAGAAAATATATTTTTTTTAAAACCCTTTTTTTGCTTTAAGTCAACTAAACTGAAAATGGTCATAAAAATTCGAATCATACGAGGAGTGCTCTTGCAATAATTATCAAAAGAGGGGGCACGATATGAAAACGAAAATGACAGTTTTAGTCGGTGTTTGTTTAGTCGCTTTAAGTACCACAGCAAGTGCGACCTATGGATCTAGATTATGCGCTAATGACTCTCGATTTACTTGCTATACGGTGAAAAGCGGCGATTCGTGGCAAAAATTGTTTCCTAATCCAGCCAGGCGTGATTTAGTAATGCGTATTAACAGGATAAATATACATTTACAACGAGGGATGCGCATTGCTATTCCTAAAAACCAGAACGATACCAACATGCTGGATTATGCGCCTGTCAGGAAACATATCTCACCACCTAACCAAAAGGTTATAATGGTTTCTCTTAATGAAAACCAATTAGCGTTTGGTGCTTATAATCCAGATGGAAGTTTACAATACTGGGGACCTGTCTCTGGAGGAAAAGGTTATTGTCCTGACACGGGTCGTGGCTGTCATACCGCACTGGGTCAATTTAATATTTACCATAAAGGCGGTGCGGGTTGCAGATCTACTAAGTTTCCCGTAGGACGTGGTGGTGCTCCCATGCCTTACTGCATGTACTTTCATGGTGGATTTGCGCTGCATGGTTCATATGAAGTGCCTGGCTATAATGCAAGCCATGGATGCATCAGGATGTTTGTTAATGATGCTGAGTGGTTATATAACGACTTTACAAGAGGTGAAGGAGTTAGGGTCGTTGTAAAAAGTAGTCAAATATAGTATTAGGCGTGATTCATTTTTTAGATCGTGATGAATCACGCTTTTTTACGCCATCAATTTTGGTTAATTAAAATGCAGTTTAAGATTGTTTGTCGTCTTGACCTTGACCGCATTTCAGGGATGGAGTAGATTACAAAGCGTTCTGACTCATTGAGCAGAGACATCGATTTTCATTTAACAATATATATAAGGACTTGATCATGCGACAAGTACCTCAGTATCTTCTGATTGGCAATGGCCGTGTTTCGCGGCATATTCAACATTATTTTACCCTATTAAATCTTCCTTTTACCGTATGGCAGCGTAGTGAACCTCATGCAGCGTTAATGCAAAAGCTAAAGGATGCGACGCATATTTTGATCCTTATTAACGACCAGCAGATTGAAAATTTTATTACAACCCATTTAAGCCCGACTGAAGCATTACTTATTCACTTTTCCGGCAGTCTAGTCAGTACCAAAGCACATGGTGCGCATCCTTTGATGACATTTAATGACGCGCTCTATTCTTTTGATCATTATCAGCGTATTCCCTTTATCATCGATCATGATTCGCCTTCGTTTGAGAATTTATTACCCGGCTTGCCCAATGTACATATGCGTTTAGATAAGTCCTTAAAAGCGAAATACCATGCTTTATGTGTATTGAGTGGAAATTTTAGCTGTCTTTTATGGCAGAAATTATTTACCAATCTAGAACAAGAATTCGGGATGCCTGCGGATATCGCGCAATTATACTTGCAGCAACAAACTCAAAATTTAATAACTAATCCCAAGACCGCATTAACAGGCCCGTTAGTGAGAGGGGATACTTTGACGATTAAAAAAAATTTAGCGGCACTTGAAGGTGATCCCTTTAAAGAAGTGTATGAAAGTTTTGTGAAATGTTATGCAACGTTAGTTGAAAAAAAATGAGGACACGCACATGAATATATTTGATTTTCAGAAGAAAAAGATCAGTGGTGAAAAAATTAGTATGGTCACCTGTTATGATTATACGAGCGCACGTATTCTTGCAGAAACATCGATAGATTGCTTATTAGTGGGTGATACGGCAGCGATGACGATGCATGGGTATAAAGATACATTACCTGCGACGATTGAGATGATGAAATATCATATTGCAGCGGTGAGCCGGGGTGCCGGCAAAAAATTTATTATTGGTGATATGCCATTTGCAAGTTATCGAAAATCATTTTCAGACAACATTACGGCAGCACAAGTTTTAATGCAAGCAGGTGCGCATGCGATTAAATTAGAAGGCGCTGCAGGAAATCAGGATTTTATTAGACACATGACAGAAACAGGGATTCCTGTCATGGGACATATCGGTTTAACCCCTCAATTTATGCATATGTTAGGTGGTTTTAAAGTGCAGGGTAAGACACAATCGAGCGCGGAACGTTTGAAAGAAGATGTTTTAATGTTGCAAGAAGCAGGATGCTTTGCATTAGTGATTGAAGGAGTTCCTGCAGCATTGGGTACAGAGCTTACCAAATTATTATCTATTCCAACGATCGGTATTGGTGCAGGGCCTCATACCGATGGACAGGTGTTAGTCTTACAAGACTTATTAGGATTGACGCTGGATCTAAAACCTAAATTTGTAAAAGCCTTTGTAGACGGCTACGATCAATTTAAAAATGGCATCGAAGCTTATGTACAAGCAGTTAACTCAGGAGGATTTCCATCCGATGAACATTGTTACTAATATTAATGAGTGGCGGCAAATTAGAAATAATTTAACGGCTAAAAAGACAGTCGGTTTAATCCCGACCATGGGGCATTTACATGCGGGTCATGTGAGTTTGTGTAATCGCTCTCGTGCTGAAAATGACGTCACTGTCGTGAGCATTTTTGTTAATCCCACTCAATTTAATCAGGCAAGTGATTTTGATCTTTATCCTCGTACCATAGAACACGATTGCGATATATTGAAATCACATCAGGTCGATTATGTGTTTATACCCGATGCAAAAGAAATTTATCAGGATGGTTATCAGGTTCAAGTCAGCGAAAATACAATCAGTGCTGAATTAGAAGGCTTGTCTCGACCGGGTCACTTTAATGGAGTGTTAACGGTTGTTTTAAAGTTACTTAATATTATACAACCCATGCGTGCTTATTTTGGCGAAAAGGATTATCAACAATTATTGTTGGTTAAAAAAATGGTGAATGCGCTGTGTGTTCCCACTGAAATTGTAGGTTGTGAGACCATTAGGGATAAAGATGGGTTGGCTTTAAGTTCACGAAATACCCGGCTAAATGAAATGCAACGAAAACAAGCGGCACATTTTCCAAGATTATTACAAAGCGCACTAAAACCCGAACAAATTGCGGAAGAACTAAAAACGTTGGGTTTTAAAGTGGATTACATTGTAGAACAATGGGAACGGCGTTTAGGCGCTGTATGGTTAGATGAAGTTCGATTGATCGATAATTTTTTATTTTAGAAGGTGAAATCATGCATATTACAGTATTAAAATCAAAAATTGCTTATGGAACGATTACACAAAAGGAATTATTTTATGTGGGCTCTATTACAATTGATGAAGAGATTATGAAACAGGCCAACATACGTGAAAATGAAAAAGTTCAAGTGGTTAATTTGAATAATGGTGAACGCCTGGAAACTTATGCCATTAAAGGAAAAGCAGGAAGCCGCGTTTTTTGTTTGAATGGTGCGGCTGCACGTAAGGCGGAAGTAGGGGATAAGATTTTTATTATTTCTTATGCCATGATTGATGAAAAAGAAACGTTGGAGCCGATTGTGGTAGATTTGGAACATGATCTTGCAACGATGAAATTTTCTCCTGCCAAAGAAATAGAGTTAGTCTAAGTTTAGCGAATTTATTGAGGAGCATGGTATGTTACTCTGTCTTGACGTGGGCAATACCCATATTTTGGGGGGAATTTTTGATAATGATAAGCAAGTCGCGCGTTTTCGTTATGCAACGCATTTAATTGGGACTGCAGATCAATTCGGGATTTTTTTATTGAATATTTTACAGGCCAATGCCATTTCCCCAGATCGTATTTCTGCAGCAGCGGTTTGTTCTGTGGTTCCCAGTTGTGATTTTACCATTCGACATACGATTTCCATGTATTTGAAGGTACCTTTATTTGTTCTGCAATCCGGCGTCAAAACTGGATTACATATTAAATATAAGAATCCAGGGGAGGTGGGTGCAGATCGTATTGCAAATGCCATTGGAGGCATTCATCATTTTCCCAATAAAAATCTTGTTATTATCGATATGGGAACAGCAACCACGGTTTGTGCCATTAATCAAAAGCGTGATTATTTGGGCGGGACTATTTTGCCGGGGATGCGTTTGGGTATGGAATCGTTAAAATCGAATACCGCTAAATTGATGGAAGTGGATATCGAAGCTCCTTCAACTTATATTGGGCGTTCAACTCGTGAAAGTATTCAAGCAGGTTTGTACTATGGGCAGTTAGGTGCGTTAAAAGAAATTATCGCAGGCTATAAACAGGAAGTTTTTGCAAACGAATCTATTATGGTTCTTGGGTCAGGCGGTTTTGCACAATTATATCGAGATAAATCATTGTTTGATGTGATATTGCCTGATCTGGTTTTACAAGGATTATGCATGGCATATAAACTCAACAAAGAGACAATACAATATGCCTAAAAATAATAAAGGTAATATGAACGAACTGCATATTTTTGAGGATAAGTCTCTTGATTTTTCTGCAGTGATTTCCTTAAAAAAATATGGACGTGGACCTGCGATTGGCGGATGTCGCATGTTGTCATATCCGACATTGGATGCTGCAATTATGGATGCCAATCGATTAGCGCATGCGATGAGTTATAAAGCAGCGATTAGTGAGTTGCCTCATGATGGTGGTAAGGCTGTTATTATTTTGCCTAAGGGGATTGCTAATCGTGAAGCTATTTTAAAACGATTTGCCGAATGTGTGGATTCTCTGAATGGCCAATACATTACGACAATTGATAGTGGTACGACACAGGCGGATATGTCTATTATAAAAAAATATACTTCGCATGTGACTGGTTTTATACGTGAAGATCAGCCAGAAGATAACCCTTCTATTTCAACTGCACTGGGTGTGTATAAAGGTATCTTAGCCGCGGCGAAATTACGTGATGGACGCGAGGATCTTGCAGGATTGCATATCGCCATTCAAGGTGTGGGAAGTGTGGGTTATTTACTTGCGAAATATCTTTATGAAGCAGGTGCAACATTAACCGTTTGTGACACAGATACAAAACGTGCAAAACGTTGCTTTGAAGAATTTAACGCTAATATCGTGGATTCATCTGAAATATATGCGGTTTCTTGTGATGTTTTTTCTCCATGCGCTTTAGGTCGAATTATCAATCCGCAGACGTTGCCGCATTTGAAGGCAAAGATCATTGCAGGTGCTGCGAATGATCAGTTATCTGCAAAGCAATTAGCGGGTGAGCTTGCAAAACGGGATATATTTTATGTGCCGGATTATTTGATTAATGCTGGGGGGTTAATCCATTTATCTTTGCAGGAAGAGAATAAAAGTCAGGAAGTCATTACTGAGTATGTAGAGCGTATTGAAAATAGGATAATGAGCTTGGCAGCATTGGCAGAGCAGAAAAATATAACGCTTTATGAGATGACGGAGCAGACGGTGGAAGGGCTGCTTGGTAAAGTTTAGATCATTCGTTGATACGCAAAGCGCCGCTACTTTAGGTCCCTTCCCCCTGCGGAGGAGGGACCTAAAGTAGCGGCGCTTTGCGTATCAACAAATTAGGAAACTTGAGAGCAATGACGACTAAGATCGACGTTATTTAATCTCCGCCAACGCTTTCTCTGTAAACGTAATCCACTCTTCCGTTTCTTTAGAAGAAGGATCTAAGGTAAACGCATGTTTGAAATGCTCTAAGGCATCCTGATGTTTTTCTAGATGATGTTCACAGAGTGCCATGTTGTAGAATAAACCGAATTGCTCACCAACATATTGCTGCGCTTGCCTGTAATACTCCAAGGCTTGTTCGTATTTTTTAATCGCATGGAAAAACACGCCGATTTCAAACAAAATACATTCTGTTTTTGGCATGTGATAATAATTTGCGGCAAGACGCGGCATATTTTTAGCGATAAACGTTACTGTTTCCACATCTCCTTCGGGAAGTAGCGATGTAATTTTCGCACTGATTTTGAGATAAATATGCGGATCCCAGCAAGCAAATTCCATATGGGAGGCTAAAGTATCTAAATCATAATCCGTAAAGTGATCGCGGACGCGGCTATGTAAAGTGAAATAATCCGATGGGCTCATTTTCTCAACCCAGTCAGAGACTGCAACGCGAGTTTCCGGCAACTCATTGATTTTGAAACCGCTTGAAAATACGGAGGTTCTTATCCCTCTGCGAGGTGTCTGTAAAAACGCATCGCCGCCACTATTTTTAAAATATTCGCTAATCGCATGGAAGTTTACCATCATGGAAAAGCTGCCATGAAAAGAAATAGAAGGATGACCTAAGTTATCAAGATGCTCCAGCGCGCCATAACCTTTATCGGTTGAAATAACAAATAATTTATCATGGCATAATTTTTTCAAAAATTTGATAGCGCGAATGGAACCGATAGGGATCAGGAAGCTTGTGGCATGTAATTCTTTTTTATAGAGATCAAGAATAGCATCGAGTTCTGGTTCACCATAATACGCGCTCTTGATTTCATGAATATTATAATCAACACCAATTTTATCCATTTGAATAGGACGATTGCGATCCATATTCGTTTCGTCGGTGTGTAAACTAAATAGTAATTCATATAACTTATTTTCAAGAACTGTAAAAGCATCATGCGAAATCGTGTCAAAAATATAATTCGCAAAGACTGTTAATGGATTCATCAATAATTCAGGAGAAAGATTCACATTTTTACGAATCAAATGTAAAGGACGTTCCGCTTCCATATCATACAATGCAAAATCAATCAGACCTTGATCAATATACGGTTTTAACGCAGGATGTGCTTCCCAGTATTGAATATTATGTTTCGTAAAGTCACTCATGATATAACAGAATTTAAGATCTTTAATTCCTAAATCATGCATTAGTTCGAGTAATGTTTTGATAAAATAAAAACTGAAACGACCTGACCCTGTGCCTAACTCCATAATATAAAATGGATGTTCTTTAGCTTCAGGATGTAATTTAACCCAGTCTTTCATGAAGGCTAATACAATTTTTGCATAACAAGCTGCGATGTAAGGGTTACTCGTAATATAAAAAGGTACCTGGTTAACCCAAGCGTTGATGCCTTCTTTGTCAAAATATTCACGCTGTAAACGCCATAATGCGGATTGGGAAAAACGTTTATGCTGTTCGATTGTAACTTTGCGGTCTGTAGTTTCAGGTTTCACTTTTATATCCTCATGATGGTAACCATGGTATTTTGTAAAGATGCTAAATATTTAACCAGCATCAGTAATATAGTATAAATACAAAAACACAATATTTCACGATAAATGAGAGAAGTTTGTGATTTTTTAGCAAGATAGAATGAAGCTTAGACGAGATCTAAATTTTCATTGGCAAGATGACTAATTCTTTGCCTTGTAAATGCAGTTGTCTTTGCAGGGTTGTAGGCGTTTCATTGTGTAAAATACGGGTGATCCAATTATCATGTTCAAAAATAAGTTTGCTCGCAAAGAAAATGCAATTTGGAGATTTCTTTCCAACTTTTTCAGCGAGTCCGGTTAATTTTTCAACAGTGTCGGTTCCAAAAGCTGCATAGCTTTCTGCAGCAAAACCATATTGTTGGCAATATTGTACAAAGTAATCCAGGTTATCTGTCACTTGATGACGCATTTGTTCTAATGCTTCACCTCCCGTAAAACTTTCGACATCGACAATACCAACACTTAAGAAAATGAAATTTTTAAAGTGGCGAGGAAACATGCGAAAAATACATAATAAAGTATGCATGCCAATGCCCTGACTTTTTCCTACCATAATGACTGCGGTCGGTTGTGATGGATCTGGAATAATGGGATGTAAATTTTTTTCTGTAATCGGATGTTTAAGTTGCGCGTCTAAGTCTGCCAATTTTTTGGCGACCGTTTTATAATGCTTGTTAATTAATAAACACAGTGTGATAACCGCGCAAGTAATTAATACTGTGACCCACCCTCCTGATTCGAATTTCGAAAAGAGCGTCACGGATAAAATACTGGAAGTAATCAAAAAGGCGAATAAAGAAAATGCGAGCCGCCAAAACCAGTAAGGTGATGCTGTTTTACGACGTTTTGCCCAATAGACGCATAATCCGAGAAGTGATAAAGAAAATGTAACGAATACATTGATACTATATAAAATGACGAGGAAAGAAACGCGGCCATGGCACCATAACAAAATAACAAGTGCAGAAATACCAAATAAGATAAGACCGTTTTGAATGACTAAACGTGTTGAAAGGTGACGAAAGCGATTAGGTACCCAGTTATCGAGTGCCATATTCGCAAGAACCGCAGGTCCTCCTAAAAATCCCGTATTAGCAGCAACGAGTAATAAGCCCGCTTCGAGTGTCAATGTGATATATAAAACCGCTTTGCCTAATCCTGAATCGCCTAAAATAGTATGAAAAACAACCGCATTTAATGTTTGTCCATGGCTAGGATGTGCATTCCATAATAAATATAACAACACGGTACCTGCTGCCATGAAACTCAAAGATATGGCCATGTAAAACATGGTCCATTTCCCCGTCGTAACGCGCGGTTCACTCAAGCGATTGACGTTATTGGAAACCGCTTCAAGACCGGTATAAGTACCACTACCTAACGAGTATGCGTGTAAAGTCAGTGCGAGCAGCGGAAACCAGCCCAGCACTTTTGCTGAATTTTTAGTTTCAGAGACCGTATCTGGAATGAGACTCAGCAAACCTTTACTGTGTGCGGCAATCCCATAAATGATCAAGGAAAAATGAATAATGACGAAACCCACAAAAATGGGCAGCAAAATTTTGATGGATTCTTTCATGCCCCGCATATTTAAACCGAGCAGGAAAATAATCATAATGGCTTCAGAGAATAATTTATGATGCAAATATTGATGAGGTAAAAAGCTGAAGATTGCATCCATTCCGCTCGCCGTTGAAACGGCAATTGTTAAAATATAATCGACAATGAGAGCCGCCCCTGAAATTAATCCGATATAGGGCCCTAGTAATTGAGTTGCTACTTTATAACCACCGCCGCCGCTTGGGAAAAGCTCAATGACCTGGTTGTAGCCCAATGAAATAATAAAGACGGTTATAGCCATAGCCAGCGCAATGTACAAAGCAAGATGTGTATGGGCTCCTAATGCAACATACGCTTCTTCCGGACCGTAACAAGTCGATGACAGACCGTCAGCTCCAAGACCAATCCAGGCTAAGAAAGCAATAAGAGAAACATGTCTTAAGATGTTTGGGCTAAATGGGTTTAAAGGGTCCCCGAAAAGGTAACGTCTTAAGTCTTTGATAGTTGGCATAAAATTTTGTTACTATAACTCTCTTTATCGAGTTCGAGTGAGATCTGGGAAGTATACTCCTCATGAATAGGTAAATCACGTGAGATTTTTAGGGAAGAAAGGTTTTTTCTTTTAAATAAAACCACAATCAGTAATACTACGGGTTATGGAAGGGTGAAGGAACGAGGGATGATGAAGATTTTGGTAACGGTGAAAAGAGTTGTTGATTATACCGTCTCCATACGTGTAAAAGATGATCAAAGCGGAGTTGACACGGCAAATGTTAAAATGTCGATGAACCCTTTTGATGAAATTGCAGTTGAAGAGGCGTTACGTTTAAAGGAACAAGGGATTGCATCTGAAGTCGTTGCAGTTTCCATTGGCTTACCTGTTTGTCAGGAAACATTGCGCTCTGCACTTTCAATGGGTGTGGATCGTGCGATTTTAGTTGAAACTGATTTAAATATAGAACCTCTTTCCGCTGCAAAAATTTTTAAAGCTATCGCATTACAAGAGTCTCCACAGTTAATCATTCTGGGTAAACAAGCCATCGATACCGATTATAATCAGACAGGACAAATGCTTGCTGGTTTATTGAATTGGCCGCAAGGTACTTTTGCATCGAAGATGGTTGTTGATAAAAATAGCGTTCAAGTCACTCGTGAAATCGAAGGCGGTTTAGAGACATTGCTTTTACAATTACCTGCTGTAATTACTACTGATTTACGTCTCAATAAACCTCGTTACCCTTCTTTGCCCATGATTATGCAGGCTAAACAAAAACCCTTTCAAGTGATACAAGCCGCAACATTGCAGCTTGACTTGCAGCCGCGTTTAAAAATAGTAAAAGTGGTTTCTCCGCAAAGAAAGCGTGCAGGTATTAAAGTCGGATCTGTAAAAGAATTATTAGATCGTTTGAAAAATGAAACACAGGTTTGGCAATGACGACTTTACTTTTAATCGAGCATGATAATAAGAAACTTGCGCTATCGAATTATCATCTATTAACAGCCGCTTCCAAATTAACGGAGGAGATTGATGTTATCATCATAGGTTATCAATGTGAATCTGTTGTTAAAGAAGCGCAAAAGCTTCCTCGAATAAAAAAAGTGTTAGTGGCGAATGCTTCTTGCTATGAACATCAATTAGCAGAGAATTGTTCAGAGTTAATTGTAAGTCTTGCTAAAAATTATCAATACATTATGGCATCAGCCAATACGACGGGAAAAAATTGCTTACCACGTGTTGCGGCAATGCTTGATCTAGCTATGGTATCGGATGTTGTCAATATTATTTCTTCAGATACTTTTGAACGTTATATGTATGCAGGAAATGCGTTGGCGACAGTATCAACAAAGGAACCTATCAAGATTTTGACGATACGTCAAACTGCTTTTGCAAAAGCTGCAATTGACATAAATCAAACGATTCCCGTTGATAACATCGATATAATTATCCCAGATTCCTTGGCGACTTTTGTTAAACAAGAATTAACAAAAACGACACGTCCGGAATTAACAGCCGCCAAAATCATTGTCTCCGGAGGACGCGGATTTAAAAGTGCTGAGAATTTTAAATTATTAGAAAAATTAGCCGATCAGCTGGGGGCTGCGATTGGTGCTTCTCGTGCTGCGGTAGATGCAGGATTTGCGCCTAATGATTATCAGGTGGGTCAAACAGGTAAAGTTGTTGCCCCTGATTTATACATTGCAATAGGGATATCCGGCGCGATACAACATTTAGCAGGCATGAAAGACAGTAAAGTGATTGTAGCCATCAATCAGGATCCTGATGCTCCTATATTTGCAGTCTCTGATTATGGGCTGGTTGCGGATTTATTTGATGCGTTAGTGGAAATTGAAAATAATATTAAGGATAAATAATGCAATTAACATTTTTAGGTGCAACGAATACAGTTACCGGATCAAAATTTTTATTAAAGTTAGATAATAAAAAAGTGCTTATCGATTGTGGATTATTTCAAGGATTAAAAGAATTACGTTTAAGAAACTGGGTAAAATTTCCAGTGGATCCTAAAACCATTGATGCTGTCATTTTAACGCATGCCCATATTGATCATAGCGGTTATTTGCCTGTCTTAATGAAAAATGGATTTAGAGGAAAGGTCTATTGCTCTTTTGCGACTCGGGATTTATGCGCGGTATTACTGCCCGATAGTGGTTTTTTACAGGAAGAAGAAGCAAAAAATGCAAATAAATATGGTTATACTAAACATCATCCGGCGGTTCCTCTTTATACACGTGAAGATGCGGAGCGAACTTTGGAACTATTTCATCCTATTGATTTTAGAAAAAAATATAAATTGGATAATGAAGCTAGCATGACATTGATTCCAGCTGGCCATATCTTAGGCGCATCTTTTGTTCAAATAAAAAATTATAACGAAACCTTATTATTTTCAGGCGATTTAGGCCGTCCCCATGATATCGTCATGCACGCACCAGCTATTATGCAGGAAGCGGATTATCTAGTGTTGGAATCAACGTATGGTAATCGTTTACATGATAAGGTTGATCCGCTGATTCAATTAGCCGAGGTGATTACACGCACTGTCAAACGCGGCGGTACAATTGTGATTCCAGCGTTTGCAGTAGGCCGCGCGCAGCATATGCTGTATTTAATGTATTTGCTAAAAAAATCAAATCGCATTCCATCCGTGCCGATCTATTTAGATAGCCCGATGGCAAAAGATGCCACGGATATTTTTATGAAATATTCGTCGCAACATCGCTTAGATGCTGAGTTATCAAAGCAAGTGTGTGAAGTGGCTACCTATATTAATACCAAGGAAGAATCACAACTTTTAGATCAGGAAGTGTTTCCGAAAATTATTATATCGGCAAGCGGTATGTTAGAAGGCGGCCGTGTTCTACATCATATTAGAACTTTTGCAAGTGATGAACGGAGCACGATTGTATTTACGGGTTATCAAGCAGCAGGAACACGAGGTACTGATATTATTCGCGGGAAACGTCAATTAAAAGTTTTTGGCGAGTCAATTGAAGTGAATGCGGAAGTGAGTATTTTAAGTAATATGTCCGCCCATGCAGATTATGAGGAAATTTTAGAATGGTTGGAAAATTTTAATCATCATCCTAAAAAAGTCTTTATCACACATGGAGAACCCGAGGCAGCACTTTCCTTAAAAGAAAAAATTGAAAGTAAATTTGAATGGACCTGTGTGATACCTGATTATATGTATACAGAAACACTATAAACTTTTTAAAGGGAAAGACAGATGTCAATGACTCGATTTGATGAAATTCAGTTTGCAACACTGGTTGCCTTTACGAATCCCGAATCTCCTCTTTTTCTAAGAGCGATGTCCGATTTGCGCGCGTTATCTATTCAAAAAGAATATGATAATGAAGCAATACATCGATCTGTTTTAGCAATATTAAATTCAAAAGAAATAGAGGACGACCTTCGGATTCGCGAACAATTAGAAAATGCCGAAGTCGTTCATAAAAAGTATTTAGAGGATTATGCTGCTTATCAAGCTGAAATAAAGCAAAAAGAACTGGAAGATCTTAATTTAGATCCAATTCCATTGAAGGCCCATATAAAAGCAGAAGAATCCAAGCTTCTAATAGAGTTAAAAGAAGTGACGGAGAAACTGGAGAATTTGGCTAAGATACATCAAGGGATTTTAGAAAAATCTCAGGCAATTCAAAAAACAACCTTCGATAATCTTAAACCTGCACTAGAAGATAAGGAAATAACTTTAGATAATGGGCAGGCAAAAAAATTGAACGAACAAGATGCAGAACGTCTAGCGAATGCGGTGGTGAGTCAATCATACGACCCCAATAGAATAGTCGCGCAGGTTCCTGGTTTAGCAGCGACTGATAAGGTGATGCAGCAACAAAATGCAGATAAGATGTGTGCCGATCAAGTTGTGATGGGCGAGCTCAGGATGCTTGCAGAGATGGCCGTTATATCATCGGGTAATGAGAATGCGATGATTAGACCGAGTGACATAAAAAAAAGATTGGGTAGTGGAAATAATAAAGCTGTTTTAGATACGGCGCTAAATAAAGTGAAAGAGCAAGTTTCTGAAGTCAAAAAAATTAATGTGGAAGCGATTGAGAATAGTAAGACTTGTTTGCTTGAGCGAAAGAAAACACTAGAAAATCAGATTGCAGAGAATGCTAAGAAGCTTGAGGAAAAGGAAACTCTAAAAAATGAATCGACGGCACCGAAGTTGACAATGGATAATAAAACATCGGGGAAGGGTAACTAGCATTGATTTCAAGCAACAATCTATATTAAATATTTGCCGCCCCACTACCATGGGTCCTTGCCTCCTGCGGAGAAAGAGACCCATGGTAGCTGTGCTTTGCATGTCAGGAGTTATACTCTAGTGTTCCAGCTTCTTATATTTAATCCGATGCGGCAACTTCGCCTGATCGCCTAGTCTACGTAATCGATCTGCTTCATATTCTGCATAGTTACCACTAAAGAAAACAACCGTACTATCTCCTTCAAAGGCAATAATATGCGTTGCGATACGATCCAAGAACCATCGATCGTGCGAAATAACCATCGCACAACCTGGGAAACTTAATAACGCTTCTTCTAAGGCGCGTAAGGTTTCGACATCTAAATCATTGGTCGGTTCGTCAAGTAATAAAACATTGCCGCCGCTGCTTAACAGTTTCGCTAAGTGAACACGATTGCGTTCACCACCCGATAAATCCTGAATAAATTTCTGCTGATCCGTACCTTTAAAATTAAAACGTCCGACATAGGCACGCGATGGCATCTGATAAGTTCCAATCGTCATAATATCTTGTCCGTTGGAAAGCTCTTGCCATACCGTGTTCTTACCATTCAGCGAATCACGGCTTTGATCAACATAGGCTAATTTAACCGATTCCCCAATACGTATATTGCCGCTATCAGGAGTTTCAAAACCCATGATCATTTTAAACAAAGTTGATTTACCCGCACCATTGGGCCCAATAATACCCACAATTGCACCTGCAGGAATGGAAAAACTTAAATTATCAAACAATAAACGATCACCGAATTCCTTGCTGATATCGGTTGCTTCAATCACAAGATCACCCAATCGAGGACCCGGCGGAATATAAAGTTCTTGTGTCTCACTGCGTTTTTGAAATTCTTTAGAACTCAATTCATCAAAACGAGCCATACGCGCTTTGCTTTTAGCCTGACGACCCTTCGGATTACTGCGCACCCATTCCAATTCTTCACGCATGGCTTTTTGATGCGATGTTTGTTCACGTTCTTCCTGCTCTAATCGCTTTGCTTTTTGATCAAGCCAGGATGAATAATTACCTTCATAAGGAATCCCTTGCCCGCGGTCTAATTCTAAAATCCAGCCAGCCACATTATCTAAAAAGTAACGATCATGGGTGACAGCCACCACTGTGCCGGGGTAATCATGCAAAAACCGTTCTAACCAGGCGATACTCTCCGCATCTAAATGGTTAGTAGGCTCATCGAGTAATAACATATCGGGATTAGATAAAAGTAATCGACACAATGCAACACGCCGGCGCTCACCGCCAGAAAGTTTAGTGACGTCTGCATCCCAGGGAGGCAAGCGAAGCGCATCGGCTGCGATTTCTAACTTGCGCTCTAATTCCCAGGCGCCTGCGGCATCAATTTCGCCTTGTAATTTGCTTTGTTCATCGAGCAATTTATTCATTTCATCATCACTCATGGGTTCTGCAAAACGCATGCTGATGTCATTAAAGCGGGTTAAAAGAGCAATCGTTTGTGCAACACCTTCTTCAACGTTGCCGCGTACATTTTTAGCCGGATCCAATTGAGGTTCTTGCGGAAGATAACCAATTTTAATACCCGGTTGCGGACGTGCTTCTCCGGTAAATTCTTTATCTATCCCTGCCATAATTCGTAGAAGGGAAGATTTTCCAGATCCATTCAGACCTAAGACACCAATTTTGGCGCCTGGGTAGAAGGACAGCCAAATATTTTTTAAGATTTCGCGTTTTGGCGGGACAACTTTGCCGACGCCTTGCATGGTATAGATATATTGTGCCATAGAGACCTTTCTCTTTGATAAATGTAAAAAATGGTGAGCCTGCTTGTTTGATATATTATGATTTGCTCAAGATCCGGTCGATTAAATCACAAGAAAAAAACACGGTCAATTCTGGTGTAGCATAGAATGACCGTGTTTTTAATAACAATAAACTTTACTTACTGTTTGTCTCTTTTTTCTTTCTTTGCCGCTCGTTTTTCCTTTAATGATTTCAGGGGTTTTTTCTTTGCTTCTTTTTTGGTGTCTTTTGCTTTACTCATATTAGTCATTCTCCTTGATAAAAAATGGTAGTAGCAGCTAATTTATATATAAAAACACCCTAAGAAGTCAATCTAAAGTTAGAGGGTTCTTGTTGACAGTGACAATGCTTAGCAGGTCCCTTCCTCTGCAGGAGGGAAGGGACCTGCTAAGCAGCATTTTGTTTATCAAGAATAATCTAACTACACGCCGATGAAAGATGAATTCTATTAATCGCGCTCGACAAATGACTTCTTATATTTACCGGATTTAAAATGATCTCCCTTGCCGCTGCTATTTTTGGAGCGTTTGTCTTTGAAATCTTTACGTCCGCCGGTGCTCTTGTCTTTAAAGCCGGCATTTTCTTTTTTGAAACTCTTGCCGCCTCTAAAAGCACGTTCTTTATTTTCGCCGCTAAAACGTCCACGCTCAGCATTGTCATTTTTAAAACCAGATTTTTTGAAATGATCGCGGTCTTTCCCTTCAGGCTTTCGTGAAAAATCTTCACGGCCTTTTCCTTCGGTTTTTCGAGAGAAATCTTCGCGGCCTTTTCTTTCGGTTTTTCGAGAGAAATCTTCACGGCCATTTCTTTCGGCTTTTCGGGAAAAATCTTCACGGCCATTTCTTTCGGCCTTTCGGGAAAAATCTTCAC
>BMAG01000065.1 GCA_014132595.1 Gammaproteobacteria bacterium
GTATCTTGCAGCTGTCATTATTATCTTAATGCTTTCAAGCGGCCAAGCCCTTGAGACCTACGCGATGCGAAAAGCATCTTCTGTTTTACTTGCACTTGCAGAACGCATGCCAACCTTTGTTCATCGAAAAACTGAAAATGGGATTGTAGATATTCCATTATTGGATATCCAAATTGGTGATGAAATCGTTGTTTATCCACATGAAACCTGCCCCGTCGATGGCATCGTGATTGAAGGACAAGGCTCGATGGATGAATCCTATCTTACAGGCGAACCTTATCATATTTCCAAAGCACCGGGTGCATCCGTTATCTCTGGGGCAATAAACAGCGACTCTGCGTTGACATTGCGCGCTGAAAAACTACCTGCTGACTCGCGTTACGCATCTATTGTTGCAGTCCTCCAGGAAGCTGAACAAAAAAGACCTGCACTTCGCAGACTCGGTGATCAGATCGGCACAATTTTTGCGCCAGTTGCTCTAGTGGTTGCATTGACTGCCTGGTATTTTTCTGGTGAAGCAATCCGCTTTCTGGCAGTTCTTGTCATTGCAACACCTTGTCCTTTACTCATTGCGATTCCAATTACGATAATTAGCGCAATTTCAATGGCAGCTAAACAATCCATTATTATTAAAGATCCAACTGTTATAGAACGTCTCCCTACTTGTCGAACTGCCATTTTCGACAAAACAGGAACTCTGACTTATGGGAAACCTGTTTTAACAGAAATTCTTACCATTGATACAATGACTCCGGAATTCATATTACAAAATGTGGCTTGTCTGGAACGCTACTCAAAACATCCCTTAGCAAGCGCGGTTCTTCGTGCTGCTGAAAAAAATAATCTAACTGCTCTGAATGCAAGCTCTATTTCTGAAAAACCAGGCGAGGGTTTAACAGGGATTGTTCAAAATCACAAAATTAATGTGACACATCGAAAAAAATTAGCGTTTTCTCATCCTAATCTAGTAGGGAAATTACCTCCTACTGCAGCAGGTTTAGAATGTATTATTTTAATCGATGACCAATACGCAGCTACCCTACGTTTTCATGATGTCCCTCGGGATGAGAGTAAATCATTTATAGGTCATTTGGCGCCATCACATCAATTTAATAAAATCATGCTGGTATCAGGTGATCGAGAATCAGAAGTTCAATATCTTGGTAACTTACTTAATTTAAAGGAATTACATGCATCCCAGTCGCCACAGCAAAAGCTTGCAATTGTTCGATCTGAAATGGAAAAAGCACCGACTTTGTTTATGGGTGATGGCATCAATGATGCACCTGCATTAACGGCAGCAACAGTTGGCGTTGCTTTTGGACAATTAAGTCAAGTTACTGCAGAAGCTGCGAGCGCCGTTATTATGGAAAACACTTTAAAAAAAGTCGATGAGTTGATTCATCTCAGTCTAGCAACTCGTCATATTGCGCTTCAAAGCGCGATAGGGGGGATGGCATTCAGTCTCATTGGAATGGGATTTGC
>BMAG01000066.1 GCA_014132595.1 Gammaproteobacteria bacterium
CCCAGCCACTGCTCCGCAACCCACCATTGAAGCGGGAATTAATAATAATGATACACCCCTAGATTCAATCGCCAGTTTCTTAGCTAATGCCTCAGCACCTTTTTCACATATTTCTGATCCAAACATTTTTCCCGCCAACTCTGCTCCAGCTAATTCCGTTGCCCTCATTTTTTCTCCAGATTTTGCCTCGCTGATGTCATAACCAGCTTCTAGCAATTCAATTCCGGCACTACCCAGCTTAGCCAAAACTGATGCTGTCGATTTCACTGTTATTTTATGATCCAAGGAAAGTTCAACATCTTGCTCCCAACGCGTCAGATCATGCGCAGGTGCATGTGAAATTTCTCGTTCTTCTTTAAATAGTTTTTCCATCTCTCTATCTTGCTCACTATGCACAAGACCATCTGCAGATGCATGTGAAATTTCACGCTCATCTTTAAATAGTTCTTTCATCTCTCTGTCATGAACACTACTTTCTTTTAAAATACTACTACCACGATCTAACATAACTGCAGTCCATACATGTCTTGAGTGATAGGCTTCATTGACATGTTCAGTCAATCGGTCTATTAAACTCGGCGGTTCTGTGAAAGCTTCTACATTAGCTTTTTCTGTTATTGAAGCAGGACTCCGAGATGAGTTATCTTTTGTTCTTTGTTTTGCTTTATCAGAACGCGCTTGCATATCATTCACAGCCCTTTCACCCCACATCCCATACTGTCTGAGCCCAGTTGGAACCGGTTGTCGAGATGGAGTAAATGTCAGTTCTTCGTGAGTCATTTTATCAACTTTTTCTATTGTTTGCTCGGATTTTGCTACATTTTCTTCTGAATAGTCAGAGAGATGACTGCTTGATACCACTTTTCCTGAGTGCTTTTGAGCAGCAGAGGGAGTTTTCGCTTCTGTTTCTGCTGCTGTTTTGGTGTGATCTGCATGTGCCGACGCTGAAGGAACACCGTGATCCATATGATGATAAGGAATGACTTTTACCTCAGCCGGCGCAACTGTTTGTGAGTGAAATGCAGTGGATAGCCTATGTCCGGCATATTGAAAGTTATCTTCCAATTGCTCAAGCCCTGCCGCATTA
>BMAG01000067.1 GCA_014132595.1 Gammaproteobacteria bacterium
CCAGCACTTTACGATGGCGTTTTCCTGCCTCTCTTGCACACATGAGACCTGCAGCCTGAAGATAAAGAAAAATTATCGCCCTTATCAGGCATCGCCGTTGATTGCCTGGTGAGCAATACACGAAAATCTTTTCGTGAAAATTTGTTATTCACCCATCGCGGTTTAAGCGGGCCTGCGATTTTACAGATTTCTTCTTATTGGGAACCGGGTGAGGAAATCAATATCAATCTGTTTCCTGAATTAGACTTAATAGATTATCTAAAAAAACAATCTTCTCAAAAACAAATCAAAACTATTTTAATGGAACATCTGCCTAAACGCGTCGTAGAAACTTTTTTAAATCCTTGGATAGCTGAAAAGAAGGTTTCTTCACTTTCACAACAAGAATTAATGGAGATTGCCGCACAATTAAATACCTGGTCGATTAAACCGAATGGCACAGAAGGTTATCGCACAGCTGAAGTGACCTTAGGCGGCGTGGATTGTGATGCTTTGTCCTCAAAAACGATGGGAGTTAATACGGTGGCAGGACTGTATTTTATCGGTGAAGCAGTTGATGTCACAGGCTGGTTAGGGGGGTTTAACTTTCAATGGGCCTGGTCATCGGGATGGGCGTCAGGACAAGTGGTTTAAATAACAGGATCTCATGCTAGACAGGAGGAAGAAGTGTGAGTAATATATGCGCAGTCTTGTTAAGGTGATATAACTTATGAGCTTACCTCGCATCCATTCAAGTTCTTCCATGCATTTGTTCTGGACAACGAAAGAACATGTCCAACGAGAAGAAAAACTTCAAGAAGAACTCAAACGTGCAGCTGAAGCAAAAAAAACAACTCAGCAGGCATTAAAAAACCACTTCGAAAAGCCTATGGCCTCCTTACATGATTATTTATTGAGTGTTCAGCATACCCAATACAAAACCGAATATGCTCAAATACTAGCAGATTTAAACATTCAGGTAACCGTTCACCGATTTGCAGAGTTGATAAAAACCAGCCCTGCCATTAAAGATAATGTAGATGAAAACGGCCTCAAAGATAAATTACTTGTTTACCGTGGTTTTTTAAATGACTGCATCAATATACTAACGAGATCTAACCGTTATCCTTTTGCCCTTGATGCGGTATATTTGGCGTTACGAAATCTTTGTGAACTCGATCCTTTGAATATCAAAATAGATCGAAAGTTCAATGTTCTACAAGGTTTTCAACCTGATTATTTTATCTGTCCTATTTC
>BMAG01000068.1 GCA_014132595.1 Gammaproteobacteria bacterium
CAATAAATGGACTAAAAAGATGCCTTCTATTAATTTTTAAATGTGGCATTATATTGAGATAACCTTGATGTAAATAACTTAGGGGGGGGGGTTTTTATGCAGACCAGACTAGAGCCATCCTATTTGATATCTGAAGATGTCACTGTCCTTATTCCCCCCCCACCATGGAAGTTATTAAACATACCCTGGGTAGCGGTAAACATGGCCCAGAATTAGAAAACAAGCAAGATAGTTTAGTAGAAGTCGGAGTAGATGATTACAATCTGGGAAGTTATTTATACTCGCGTAATGTAGCATCTTGCCAGGCAGTTATCCTATGGATAACGTTAAGCGTGTTCCGACAACGAATGAATTTTGATAGATGCTATGATCTGCGTGTATAAAATTAATATACTGGATATCCGGTTGTAATATAATCCACTTATTGATATAGGCTCCGTAAGTTAATTCACTTTGAAATTCTACCGTAGGAAATCCAGGATTTGCGATTCTACTTTTCCCGCTTGTCCAGGCAGGTGCTATACCCACAGCTAACATATCCTTCGGTCGACTTTTTAAAAATCCATTCAATGCTAATCCTGCACCTAGTGCTTTATTAAAATTATTTGCTGCGGTCGTAGCGATTCCATAACGAATAAATCCGTGAAGCACATTATCTTGATTATGTGGATTTTTATAAAGAGGATAATCAAATAATCCATAAACACCGGTATCATAAACCAGATTAGGTTTGGAAGTGTCATCCGGTGCAAGTAATGTGGGAACTCTGACTGTATAGGCCCATGTGCCTAATGCAATTTTACTTTCAGCATCTTGAAAAATGTGACCTGCTTCAAGAATACCCAGCAAACCAACGCCGGATGAAAAAGGCATATGAGAATAAGCAGGATCTGCAGGATTGGCTGCAGATGCATCGAACAGCGCGGCTTGGAAATAAGCATAAGGTGAAGGAGTATATTTTAACCGCAAGGCAAGACCCACGACAGGATAATTAGAAGGACCGTTGATACCCGTTTGGGCTAAATCAGTGCCTGTGCCAAAAGTATTCAATATCAGAATCTTAGAGGAATTGGTGACATAAAATTCTGTATTAAGATCGTATAAGCCACTTAGAACAGACCAATTTCCAGTATTTTTTTCAATCCATGCCTGATAAAGATATGTCATCGTGCTAAGTCTGTCATATTCGATACTGTCAAAACCTTGTATGC
>BMAG01000069.1 GCA_014132595.1 Gammaproteobacteria bacterium
TGATACAACTCGCTGAAAAAAAATTAGTAGGCATTACAACTAGAACGAACAACAAACATTTGTTTGAAAGTGAACCCTCGACGAATAAAGTCGCATTAATCGTTCAAAAATATTTTCATCAAGGATTGGCGGAGAAAATTCCTGCTCGCAAAAATCCAGGCACAACACTTTGTGTTTACAATCAGTATGAAAGTGATTTTAACGGTGATTTTACTTATTTTATCGGCGAGGAAGTGACAGAATTGAATGCTGTCCCAGAAGGTTTTGAAACTTTAATCATTCCCGCGCAAAAATACGCAAAATTCACCTGTGAACCGGGTCCCATGCCTGCTGTTTGCATTGAGATGTGGAAAGCGATATGGAAAATGAGTGATGCTGATTTAGGCGGCAAGAGGGGTTATCTTGCTGATTTTGAAGTTTATGATTCACGTAGCGCGGACCATACGCGGGTTGTGATGGATATTTGTATCGGGATTGAGTAACCACGAGCTAATGGTGAACGCCCGTCTTTACGAAAGACCGGTGATTAAATAGATTGACATTTCCATAGTTTAGTCTTATTTTTAACAAGTTATCTTCAGGGCAGGGTGAAAGTCCCTACCGGCGGTATTTTTACAAAGATTATTCTTCTGTATAAAGAGCCCGCAAGCGCTTTTCTTAAGAAAAGTTAGCAGATTTGGTGAAATGCCAAAGCCGACGGTGAGAGTCCGGATGAAAGAAGATAAGCGGTATTCTTTTGCGGCCTTTTATTTTTAAAGGCGGAATCGTTTATCAATGCCCTGTCAACAATTGAGTTAAGCTTAAGGGGATTGATAAATTATGTTTAGTGGTATCGTATCTGCCGTTGGAGTCATTCAACACATCCTCACACAAAACGATTCAATAATGCTTGTTATTCAAAGACCGGCTGCATTTGCTGATCTTATGATTGGTGAAAGTATGGCTGTGAATGGCGTCTGTTTAACAGTCACCCATTTTACATCGACCAGCATCCACGTCACGGTAGTGCCCGAAAC
>BMAG01000070.1 GCA_014132595.1 Gammaproteobacteria bacterium
CTACTGTATTGATCAATCGGCGCAGGCCTTTGATATATTCGAGAAAAATATCCAGAATTTTAAAAAGATTTCCGATAAACTAGATTTTGTTTTTCCTGATATGGATAACATCGAAGATGACTTCTTTAAAGTTAATCTTGATTCATTAACTGGTAATATTTTTATCCCACTAAACCCACCTTATGGAATTCGTCTTCAAAAAAATTCCAACCCCATTCAACTTTATAAAAAAATCGCCTTAAAAATTAATGAAATTACTGCGGCTACCAAAACAAATCAAAACAATATCGCAGGATTTATCCTTTGCCCTTCCAAAGAAACATGGTCCGAATTTATTCATTATTTAAAAGAAGCAACAGTAGAAACTTATCATTTTACTCAAGGTGGTTTAGATATTCGCGTTTGTCAATTTTTTGTTTGATTAGGTATTTAGTTTTTCTATATCAATCAATAGCAAACACCCTTTCCTCCCAGCGCTCTTGCAGAAAAGAGTCCATAAATCTGCTATACATATATTATGTGATTTTATAACTCAAAATAATTATTTACTTTCATCGGTACTTGTCTCGCTCAAGTGAGGTTTATGTGTTACGCAATAATAGACAATTAAGTTCCGGCGCTTATACGAAAATGTTTCAAGGAGAGACAGAAGTAAGCATGCCTGAAAAATTATATTTAACTCGAGAGTCTAAAGAAATTTTAAGAAGAGGCGGTAATGGTCAGGGATTTATTTACTTTGTGGATATAGGACCAGGAGAACAGGCAGGAGCAATCCACTTACTCGCAGCAAATAATCCTGAGAAAAAAATTGAAAATGACACGCCTGTAGAGGCAGTACAAGATAATGAACAACAAGTAAAGTTACAAGAAGAAAAAAGGATAAATATTTACGAAAGAGAAAAATTATCATTCGATCTTGGTGTACTTTATGATAGAAAAGAGCAACTATCTGATCCTAATTTAATTATCGAAATAGATAATGAAATACGAAAATTAGATAAAGCAGTGGAAGCACTAGAGTTGGAATATTCAAGAATTCAACAACAGATAAACTTAATCACTCCTAAGGAAATATCTTCAGCGGTAATTGCACCTACGAGTACAGTACCTATTGATCGTTTTGGTCAACCTTATCAAGAAGGTGAATTTGCAATGACACGCCGTGAAAAAACATCTGAAACCGGTGGTGCTGGTGGCGGGGATTTACATGCCTATGGTGAAAAAGTAAAGCAGTTAGGTGGAAAAAATCTATTGGCAGGCGGTTTCTGGATCAAAAGAGAAGGTGATAGTGAGCAACTAGCTTTCGTAGATTTTAGAACCCGTTCGACCGCCAATACTCGATTGGTCAAGTTAAATCCATTATATCGTTTTCTTTATAATGATGCCTTGCAAGCAGGTGACAGAGTAGGCCACACACAAGTTTATATACGTGAAATTCCCAAGGTTTTTTTGGAGCCTATATTAGATGTATTTTTGCAAGAAGCAGCAGACACCAATAAAAAAGTAAATGCTTCTGCTGATGGAAATAATTTTCAAGATCTTGTTGTGCAATCGTTATCACTTGATAATAGCCCTGAAAGCCCATCAGTGATTCCAGCATCTACACGTCTACATCTGCAGATAGAAGATGATTGGATAGAATCAAGTAGCGATATGTTATTAGAATCATTAACTGACAGACCTAAGAAAAAAAGTGCTGAAGAAACCCGTCTGTTTGTTCAATCATTTTTTGATAAACAGTTTGTTG
>BMAG01000071.1 GCA_014132595.1 Gammaproteobacteria bacterium
AAAAATAGGGCTCGATTATTCTTATTTACGAGGCTATAGAATAGCTCAAAAATATTTTAATAAAGCCATCAAACTTTATCAGAAATTGTCTCCGGAGATGGTGTGTCCTGTCGCGAAGCAATTAGACAGTGTTAATCAGGCACTTGGAATGTTGAACGGGATATATCCGGTTGTTGCGGCATCCGATGCTCTAAAATCTTCTCAAGATACAACAAAAATACCGCCTAATAAAAATGAAGAAAAAAAATGCGAAGATTCTCGTGTGCATTCTGGAAATTCTTCATTCGTTCAGGCTAATTCATCATCAACGGCAGAAGGTCCTAGATCATTAAGTATCTTGAGTTTCTTAAATAAATTAAATTCACCACCGGAATCTTCAGTTGACAGTGAGCATCGAGCGACCTACAAACGCGGTTAATCATTTGCAATGATTTGGATGATGTTTATTAAATTGATTTACATCAAGGAACTGTATTCCTGGAGGGATTACTCTTCATTTTTACATTTATTAAACCATCCAAGGAGAATGAACCATGATTAAAATGCATAAATTATTATTATTGGCTTCTTTACTTTCCACCAGCGTTTTTGCATCGAGCTCAGCGGAATTAATTTTTGATATGTCAAACAAGGATACCTCCGATGCAAAATCTCCGTGGTTTTATTGTAATGTCGTTGATAATGCAGCGATTCCGATCGGGGCATTGGGTACACGGATTGATATGCAAATTACGGATGCG
This sequence comes from Gammaproteobacteria bacterium, assembly GCA_014132595.1. Classification (GTDB taxonomy): domain Bacteria; phylum Pseudomonadota; class Gammaproteobacteria; order DSM-16500; family DSM-16500; genus UBA4722. Next base: position 741 of record BMAG01000071.1, read on the forward strand.
ACTGTTAAATTTGATGGAGAGACTCGTGAATACAAAGATCTTTCTGTCGGGGATTTGAAGAATAAATATTTTCAGGTGATTAAAGGTGATATGCAAGGAGAAGGCAGGGTGAAAATAACGGCTAGCAATAATTCAGATATTGTTTGTATTAAAAATGATAAAGGCGGTCGATTGACGGAGTATAAGCCGTAAGGGATGACAGCTGAGAATCCAATATGAGCTCCTTAGGGTTCCTTCCTTCTCCGGGAGAGGGACCCCAAGAAGCAATGACGCAGTTTTAATCGAAATACACCGCTTTTCGTATCCACGCCTATTTTTTCTTCCCTTCCCAACTACATTCATGCTGTTTTGGGTTCCTTTTTTATATAC
>BMAG01000072.1 GCA_014132595.1 Gammaproteobacteria bacterium
CTGCTAAATGCCGCTGTCTGATTTCATCATTAGGCTCGCCCGTCAAATAAACGACATTCACTTCAAATTGGGTCGGATCGAATAATTTCGTATATTGATTACTGATATCAATAAACTGCGTTGCATACCCATGACCAAAAATAAGAATTGATTTTCGCATTTATAAATCCAACTGGCTGTTTTGTAAAACGGTATTCGCATTGAATGCATCGAGGCTTTTTTTAATTCGACGCATGCCTTTATTAATTGATTTTTCATTGCGGCTAAGCGATGGATTAAGCACGGTTGTGGCGTGATTAATATGATCCATATAATTCAATAAAATCTGCGATGGGATAAATATCATTTTATGATGATGATTCACCAGTTGGCGATGCATCGCCTTGCCTGCGACTTCATCATTGTCTGAAAACTTAAGATGATATTTGCGTATTAAATCCATGCGATACAGTGCGCAGTGACTCCGTAAATAATAATGATTGTGATCTAGTCCTTCCAAGGCATGATTTTTCTTTTGTGTGACTAGATAAAAAATTTTTTGAATACCGCGTTCCACGATTTTGAATAGATGCTTATGAAAAGGTTTTGCTTCTAATTTCCATGAGCCCACACCCGCGACATTTTTATCTCGTTTGATCTCCTTAAGCAAAAAAGGCAGCCATTGATTGTTACGCACTAAAGTATCGGTGTGGATAGATAATACATACGGGGTTGTAACTTGCTCTAATGCCAAATCCAGTGCCCGTGAATGAGAAAGCGGAGGAGATTCATGAGAAATTTGTTTACGTTCAATTAGTTGTATCCATTTTAACGTACGTAAATAGTCTAAGGATTCATCATCTGAGTCATTATCAATGACAATGACTTTGGCAAGCCCGGGATCGGTGTATTGACGTATCAGACGCAGGCAAAGTTTTGTTAATTCTAGGGTTTTATAGTTAGGGATTAGAATTGTTACTTGTGGCGTTGTCATATATACTCTTGTCTAAATAATTGCAGCCCTCTATTAAATGCTAACTTGATCCATTTTGCAAAGAGAATTATGACAAAAATGACCAGAAAAGGTATTTTACTTGCCGGCGGACATGGCACTCGTTTTTATCCCGCAACCCGCAGCATCTCTAAACAGTTACTTCCCGTGTATGACAAACCGATGTTGTACTACCCCTTAACCACACTGATGTTGGCGGGCATCAAAGATATTTTAATTATTATATGGGAGCATGAGCGTCCTCTTTTTGAAAAATTATTGGGGAACGGTGAGCAATGGGGCATTCGAATACAGTATGCTGCCCAGGAAAAACCGCGAGGCATCGCAGAAGCCTTTACCATCGGTGAGGAGTTTATTGGGGATGATTCTGTCTGTTTAATGTTAGGGGATAATATCTTGTATGGCGAGGGCATTGCTGCAACGATGCAGCAAGCCGCTTCGCAAAAGATAGGCGCTACTATTTTTGGATATTATGTTCAAGATCCAGAACGATATGGTGTGGTTCATTTTAACGAACAAGGTAAGCCAATTGATATTGTGGAAAAACCGCAAAACCCATTATCTAACTATGCGGCAATCGTACTTTATTCTTATGATAATT
>BMAG01000073.1 GCA_014132595.1 Gammaproteobacteria bacterium
AGGCATTAACCTTGAGTCTTTTAATTAAAGGCCTAAAGGAAAATAACACACAAGCCATCTTAGATAATCTTCACGTACTGAAACCAAACGATAAAAATATAAAAAAAAGTTCGCTATCTGCTCGTATGATAGAAAGCATCAAAATCGGAATTGTTTTCAGCATAGTTTATGGAATAATTTTTGGATTACTTTTTGCCTCATCACTAGGCGCTATGATAGGGGCTGGTATAGGATGTATTGTAGCTTCGTTTGTCATACCATTTGTTTTAGCTGCTGCTTTTGAATTTATGAGACCTACCGTGGGTGGAATAAAAAAATCATGCTACAAGACCATACTCACACGAAATTTCTATAGAGCTCGCGAGGCTCAGTCAGTTGGTATGTTTGCAGTTACAGTAGCAAATAAAAAAGAAAATGCGGGAAGTCAAATAATAAATTTCATTGATCCATTATTGTCTAAAATCAATTGTTTTATACCAAAGCCATCTCTTGACTATATTACAATGGTAGAATTTGCGATTGAAGACTATCTTAATCATAAAAGGAAATGGTTTCTTTCTCCAAAAAGCCAAGCAAGCCATCAATTCATTACTGAATTTAATACTAAAGTAAAAGAATGGAGAAGTGGGTACCGCCTTCACATTATGCCTGAAAGTACTTTTCTTGAAAATGAAGAGTATAAATCACATCCAACTATTATAAAGCACAATGATGGCTCACAGAGTATTTGGGGCTATAGAGAAGGAGAATGGCAAAAAACAAAGCTAACGCGTCGAATTTATTTTCCATGTTTAAGTGGTACTAGGTTCCTTTCAGTTAATCAGGATCAAGTTCTACTTCAGGAATTGAAAGAAGGTCACAACTACGAGGAGTGGAATCAAATTGCTGCAGTGGAGATTGTTAATAAATATCTTAGTAAAAACCCTAAAACAACTTTAGCTAATTTCTTACGGCCATTAATGAATTCGCATGCTCGAGATTATACTTGCATTGAAAAATATAATGTATGTACACTTAAGCCTGACTACCCTCTTCTTACCAAACAATCAGAAACTCCACAACTTACAATGACTACAATATGATAAGGAACTCATAGAATGGTAGTTGTAAGTGTCACATTATTTTGATCTAAAAATACAATTGCTTCAGCAGTTTATGGAAACTAACTATATTAATTATGTTAAAAAAGAAGAAAAAGAAGTTCTGATCGAAATGCCGTTGTTATCAATACAAATGCCTACCACTCCTGATGTGAAACAATTTTATTCTACTCTGACTGGAAAAATCAAACTCGCTGGTGGAATGTCTCCTCGTTTATTTTATGTTTCACCACTCGAATCTAATATCGTTCATATTTTTAATGAG
>BMAG01000074.1 GCA_014132595.1 Gammaproteobacteria bacterium
TCGTAGACTTGCACCCGCGCATCTCGCGCGAGTAGTTGCTCTAATAGCACTAAAGAGGAAGCCTCGCGCATATCATCCGTACCGGGTTTAAAAGACAAACCCCAAACACCGATAGTGACATTTTTAAGGTCCTCACCAAATAATTGAATAATCTTATTTGGCAATAACTGTTTTTGTTTAAAATTACGTTCTTCAACAGCTTTTAGAACAAGTGGATTCACTCCATTGTCTTCTGCCATTTTGATGAGCGCTTTTACATCCTTAGGAAAACAGGAGCCGCCATAACCACAACCTGGATTAATAAATGAATTACCAATTCGTGAGTCAGAACCAATGCCTAAACGGACATTTTCAACATCAACATTCAGACGTTCACATAAGACGGCCATTTCATTCATGAAAGAAATTTTAGTCGCAAGCATGGCATTCGCAGCATACTTTGTCATTTCGGCATCTTTAATGTTCATAAAGTATATTTTTTCAGGATTGCGCAAAATAGGAGTGTAAAGCTCGGACATAATGGTTCTTGCTTTATCGTTTGTGACACCAATAATGATACGATCTGGTTTCATGAAATCATCAATAGCAGCGCCTTCACGCAAAAATTCAGGATTACTGACCATATCGAATTTAATCGAAAGACCGCGTTTATCTAATTCAGCCTGAATGACTTCGTTAACTTGATCTGCAACACCCACAGGTACCGTTGATTTATCAACGACAACGCAATACTGGTTGATAGTGGCACCAATTTGACGCGCAGCTTCTAACACATATTGCATATCAGCGGAACCATCTTTATCACTCGGAGTTCCCACAGCAATAAAAATAACTTGAGGTTCAACGGGAAGGTCTGCAAGAGAGCTTACAAAATGCAAACGTCCTGCTGACATATTCAACGTGACCAATGTCTCAAGTCCTGGTTCATAAATCGGTAAAATACCTTTTTTAAGATTGGCTATTCGCTCTTTATTGACATCAACACAGGTAACAGAGTTACCTAAATCAGCAAAACATGCACCTGTCACAAGGCCTACATACCCTGCTCCTATTACTGTGATATTCACGAAACTCTCCTATAAATACGAACTTGATCGCCGCGTTTGTTTTGAAAAATTTTAATAGGCGTTAAATTTATTTCACGCAGAATGCTGGTTGGAGAATTTAATACTCTGTGATCAACTCTCAGCGCAAAGTAATTGTATTTTTTCCATTGTTGATTGGAAAGTCCTTGCAAATCTGCGTTCGCCTGAAATTGAGAGAATATTTGATTGCCAAAATGATGGGAATAATACATGACTTGTAAATCATTGCTATACAATGCGGCTTTTTCAGGCACGTTTTCAGATAACCACTGACCCGCATCACTGATATAGGATTTTGAGTAACCAAAATCAAAAAAACCGCCTAAGGATGAAATAAAAATAAAGAAAGCTGTCAATAGAACCGGCCATTTTCGAACTTTCCACTGTTCAACGAAGGAATAAAGCGCAAAAGGAATCCATAACATAAACACTAAGGATAAAGCGATCAAATAACGTTTTGACAAAAACATATATTGGCATAGAAAAATGGCCGTGATTAGAATATTAATGATGACATAACTTGATAAAGTGATCTGTGTCATTCGATTCAGAACGGGTGTTTTTTTATACCAGGCATAACCGACTAATACGCAATAAATCAACGATAAATTGGCAATGACATTGATGAAATACCATACGGTCAATGTAACGATTAAAACAAATGTTGCATCACGAGCACCACTTTCACCGAGCACCGACTGTGATAATCCCAGGGCTTTTAATTGAATATTCTGTTTGAAGAACGTGAATCCATGCAATAACTGAAACTGCAGTTCAGCTAAACGTCCACTACTTTGTGGATGGTAGATCAAATAAAAAGCCCATCCGAAAATACTGATAAGGAGGGTAATCGCATTTAAAGTTAAAAAAGATTTTAATCGCGCTATTTTAGTTTGATTTAAGT
>BMAG01000075.1 GCA_014132595.1 Gammaproteobacteria bacterium
GGCTCACATACACATTCCTAGGTTAGCGATACTTTTACATCCCACACTAGAACCCAAAATAGCATTTGCTAAACAAGAAACCACGCCAAATAAAGAGCCGATTATTAAGTAGCTCAATTCATTTGGCAAATGCAGAAAAAATGAAAACTTAAAGCCATAGGGAAAAGAAGCACAAGATGAAATCAGTGCGGCAACCACCATTATGAAAAATTTGCGATTCAATTCAAATTTCATATACACCTCGATAATCTAAGTTGAATTTCTTATAAGCAAGATAATTAGACCAAATCAAAAAAAAGTAGGATTCGTTTTAAACTTTACCATTCTCTAAACAAATAAAGAAGATTTTAAAAATGAATGCAAAACGAAAAAAATTACTCGAAGCTATTACTACAGTTAGAAACCACAAACCAAAATACCGTGACAGTTTCTTACTTTTCAAATACATTCATCAATCGTTTTCGGAGTGCTTCTACAATGACTGGATCAGCTTTATCCGGCGAACCTGCATCAAAAGGGGGTTCTGGATCATATTCGATGCCGAGTTGTATAGTCTCTGCGACTGATTGTCCAGAAATTTTAGCTGCTAAGGCTAATGCCATATCGATCCCAGCAGAAACACCCGCTGAAGTCATTATTTTTCCGGATTCTACTATTCGACTATGCATAGGTTCGGCACCCCATGTCCGTAAACGATCTAATACTGCCCAATGTGAAGTTGCACGAAGTCCTTGCAGCAGGCCGGCAGCTCCTAAAATCAAACTGCCCGTGCAAATGGATGTAGTCCATAGCGTTGTTGCGTGGATTACCCGTATCCAATCTAGTATGTCAGGGTATTGGCCTAGCGTGGTCGCATTACCTGCACCGGGTATTAGCAAGATATCAGCTTGTGATATTTCTGATAGAGAAAGATCAGCAATTAATTGCAAACCGGAACATGTCTGAATTGGACCAGGAACTCTTGCCACACGTTGTATTTGAGCTTTAGGTATACGAGAAAGAACTTCATGCGGGCCTATTGCATCGAGCGCAGTCATTCCATCATATAATAAAAAAACTATTTTCATAGACATCGCTTAAATTAAACCCTATGGTTATAAAAAGATATGGGGATCCGTCAGGGCTGACCCCCATTCTTATGGAGTTACTTGTTAGAGCTCATTGCTGCCATTCGTTTTTTAACTTGTGCAAGTGTCACATCTTCAACATGGGTTGAAATACACCATTTGTAACCAAATGGGTCTTCCACTTCGCCTGAGCGGTCTCCATAAAACATATTTTCCATATCGCGTAATAATTTCGCGCCGGCTTTTACAGCACTTTTAACGACTTTATCGGAGTTTTTAACATATAAGTGAATTCCCACAGGCGATCCCCCAAAATCACGAGGACTCATCGCATTAGGTTTCAAGCCTGCATCGGTCAACATGAATCGAGAGTCGCCGATTTGTAATTCCGCATGGACTATTTTGCCGTTCGATAGTGCGATTCGACCTTTTTCTTTTGCGCCAAATGCT
>BMAG01000076.1 GCA_014132595.1 Gammaproteobacteria bacterium
GCTCTCTATGATTTCTACGGCTATCTAGAGCTCAATGGCACAAGCTTCTACCGAGGTCCTATGATGCAAGCCTTCACTCGGGTGCTATTCGGCTTAAGCAAACCTGAAGGCAAACTTCCCGTAAACATACCAGACCCAGATGATGCCACGAAGATAATTTATAATCGTTTTGGGAACTAATTTAGGTTACATCACCAGACTGTCATTCTAGCCAATAACGCCCCGCGTTATTGGCTAGAATGACACTGCGGTAAAATATCAGTGAATTAACACCGCTTATTGACAATTTTTACTAGCGCAATGCAACACTTTCAAATTCTTCGTCGCAGTTCCATAATAACTCGCCACGGGATTTGCATTTGCATCCAGCGCCAATGCACTATCCTGCCCCGAGGTTGTCACATCCACCGGCGTAATAACATTTCCCGAGGTACACGCTGCATTCCCGCAATAAAGCACCGACATATTATTCGCCGTACCAAAGCTCACAACAGGTCTGCCTGTTGCAGGACCTATCTTAATCGAAGGCTGCCAGCCTACATTAGGCCCTGTCGCAGGTGATGCAATTGTATTCCCTGCTGTACAATTCGCATTGCCGCAATGCAATACTTTAAGCGACTGACTTGCCATATCCTGATAAGCCACGACCGGATTGCCACTCGTATCAAGCGTAATAGAGGTAGACCGATGATCCGGCTCTTGTGAACCTGGATCAATCACCGTCAACACATTTGATTGTCCACTGCAATTCGCATCCCCGCAATGCAGCACTTTAAGCTGCGTTTTATCCGCCCGATAAAAACTCACTACCGGATTTCCAGAAGCATCCAACACCATCGACACCCCTCGCACATCCGCCTTATCCGGAAATACCGGAAAATCAGGGGAGGCCACACTGTTATTGACAGAACACACCGCATCACCGCAATGAACGATCCGCAATCCCTGATCCGATTGTCCCTGCGATGCAATCACCGGATTGCCCGCCGCATCCAGTGCCAAGGAAGTCGCGCGTCTTGATAAAACATCTGGCGCATTCACCGGATTCACTCCGCTGCAATTGACATTATTGCAATGCATCACCTTCATCACACTCGCTGTGAAATCAAAAAAACTAATCACCGGATTACCGCTGACATCTAAAGCCAATGACGTATCCCAACCCGTATTGCCGGGAGTCAATGGACTTGTAATCGAATTTCCACTACTGCAAGTATCATTACCGCAATGCAATAGCTTCAAATCACCATTCGCCTCATCATAATAACTCACCACAGGCTTACCATTGGCATCCAGCTTAATTGCACTATACCGCCCCGTTTGTAAAGCACTATCCCCGATGAATATCGAATTAGGCCCGCACGTTGCACTTCCGCAATGCAGCACTTTAAGATCCCCATGCGTTGCATCAATAGAATGAAAATACCTCACCACCGGATTACCGCTTGCATCCAACTTCATCGATGAATAAAGCCCCACATTTTCAGAATTATCCGGTATCA
>BMAG01000077.1 GCA_014132595.1 Gammaproteobacteria bacterium
GTGTAGACATAGATGCAGGTGTAATTGACCAAAATAACATGACTTTTGATGACTATGCTAACGCATCTTTTTATGCAGCAGATGCAAGCCATCCCAGTTATTTAAAAGATTATTTTTCTCCGAAATTTGCTGACTTGGTATTTTGCCAACATCCTCAAGTCTTCGGTTTTGAAGGTGAGAAAGTCCAACGTATGCTAACAAAAACATTACCTTATTATCTTTCTCCAGAGGGATTTGTTTTTATTTCTTGTTATAATAAATTAGAGCTAGATCTTGTGCTTGACTTATCAGATCAAGGCACTTTATTACCACAGAATCAAGCACAAGATGAATGTATTCTCATGAGCGATCTAAAAAAAATATTAAATACGTTTGTCTATGTTTCTCAAGTACCTTTAAAATTAAATCATCGACTTCAGGAAAGTACGCCAAATGCTCCTTTGCTTCAAGAAAACAAACAAGAAGTTTCAACACCCATATCAAAAAACGGTCTATTCAAGGAAGAAATGAAAACCAGTTTAAGCGACTTTTTTATGAGCTGTTGTCGTAAAAAATTAGGACGTTAACGATAATCGCTTTAACTTTGTTTATGCTTAACTGTAAAGTCTGAATTATTTGAAGCTGTTTTACCGAGTGAAAGAGTAGCGCGTAATGCATGATGCTCTTTCTGAATCTTAGATAAAGCATCGTGAGGATACCCTATCTTTGAATTAAACAATAAGCTTTTATTGCCGTAAACGGATGAGATTCCTTGATCATCTGATTTGATGGAATGGAATATTATTCCCAAAGCATTTTCTTGATGCAATATTTTTTCTAAAAGTGTTATTTTTTCCTCAGGAGATCTCTGCATTTCTTGAATCATCTTAATAGTTTCATTCGCTAATTGATCAGCAGTTTCAGCGGATATCTCAGTTTTCCAGTTTTGGCTCACGAAAGCAGGTTCCTTGACATGCATTAACATCAATGCAGCCATATCAAAACGACTTTCATCAATCGCAAGTAAAATAGGAGAGGTACCTTCTGAATCTGTAATTGAAAAATCAGCTCCACATTCAGCAAGTACTTGAAGAGTTTTTAATTTACCTGAATTTGCAACGACAATATGCGCAGCAGTATAAAGTAATCCTTCATCTCCTTCTGCAAATTGATTTGGATCTGCATCTCCTTCTACTAATGCACGAATTGCATCAGTATTTCCTGTAATAACGGCAGAATGTAGAGGTGAATAACCTTCTTTTCCTATAACAGATGTTGCTCCTTGCTTGAGAAGCGCTTTTATCATAGGAATATTGCCTTGCACAGTAGCAAACTGGAGCGCTGTTATTCCATCCCAGGCTTTGATATTCAGATTTTTATTCTGATTGGGTCGTTCGTCTAAAATCGATTTTAATAAGGAACTGATTTTCTCTTCAGCTTTTTTTTCTTTCTCATTAGATTCCTGGGTAGGCTTTAATTCATGTTTATTGTCAGTGGTTTTAAAAAAACTCATCGATATCGGTAAAATACCCTCTGTTATTATGCCAAAATTCTTAAATAAATAAGTTTCGATTCCATCGACTAATTCTTCATTAGAGCAACCTTGCTTTTCTTCGCCCAAGAATATTCTATCCGAGAA
>BMAG01000078.1 GCA_014132595.1 Gammaproteobacteria bacterium
AGAATAAAAGATGTCCCTGCGAGATAAGTTGTAAGAATTGTGATGAATTGATATCGTTTTCATTAATCGACTTCCAGACATCAAGACTGGTTTTTGAAGTATCTATCCTGCGCAGCCATTCTTGACAGTCTTCTTTATTGAGTGAAATAGGAGAGATATTCCTCGAGCCGTTTGCAGCAAATTCAGCCAGCTTCTGAATGGCAACAGAGATACTTTCATGTCTGTAATAAAGACCCTTTTGTAAAGAAGCAATTATTTTGCCCCAAAATACTTTTAATGGCCCTGGTTTCTCTCATTCAATTTACCTGCAAGCAACCGATCAATGAAAAAGACAAAAATACTCGATCTTTACGAAATATTAAAATTGATTTTTTGTCGAAGAATGATAACCTCACACCAGAAGGTGAAACTTTTTTACTAAAAATGTTTGATCAGCTGCATGAGTCGGGTTACAAACTTTCTTATTCAGAACTCAAATCATTTATCTTAAATTTATCTCCAACAGAACAATGGTTGATAAAAATTCCTTATACCCTCCCTCACTTTCAGGAAAAAGCATCGGATATTGATACCCTTTTTCATGTCTTATTGTCGAATGTTCCCTTTTTTTGTAGAGAAACTGACAGTGAGGGTATCTGCGGCTGGATTCCTTCATTTACATTGATGAATCATATACTTCTTAAAATTTCAACTAAACCCATTCGTATGATGCCAATTTTTGGATCTATAGGCTATGAAACATTACAACGACTTCACGAGCAAGGCATTCATCCCATTTCATTTTACGGGCGTGACGTTCAATCGAATTCAGTCATTGCTGATTCTTATATTTGCGGTTGTTTTCTGATGTTAATCCATGATATTGGTCATGCTTTTTGGGGAACAATGCTATCACCCGATGAAAGAAAAATAATTTTCAAACACTTTATTCCCACGCTTCAAACGCTTAGCAGTCTGGCAGAAGAACATAATGATCAAACATTCAAGACTTCTATTCAAATAGCCATTAACGATGCGAATGATTTTGATCTAACGAATATTAAATATTTTCTTAAACGGAACGAAAGGTTATATCGCTATCTTTCCAGAACGTTGGGTGTTGACGACCAAACTTTATTCCCGATGTGCAGAGCAGACTTTGCGAATTTAGGCTACACCTTTGAGG
>BMAG01000079.1 GCA_014132595.1 Gammaproteobacteria bacterium
GTATTAGCCTATAAAGGCAGTTACTACATCACAATGCCTTTTTTTCCTGGAAAGCCATTAAAAGACCTTATCAAAGAAAGACAATTAACTTTATATCAAAAAACCGTGATTGCAGAGAAACTAAAAGATGAATTAAATAGACTTCATGCACTCGGTTATTTACATCGCGATCTTAAAGCAGACAATATTATTGTTGATATAAAAAGTGATGGAACAATCGATGTGAAGATCATTGATCTTGGCAGATCTGCTTTACTCTCGGAGAAACAGCTTAAGCCAAAAACAAGTACGCCTGTTTCCCTTTATTTTGAACCACAAATGGCACCGGAGTATAAAGAAAGCAAAGGTGTTATTGATCATCGTTCTGATATGTATGCCTATGGTAAAATTTTTGCGACATTATTCCCTGAGTATCGTGAAGTGTCAGCCATGTTAGTGAGCAAAGACTTAAGCTCCAGAGCCAACCAATTTGAAAAAATGAATCAATCTTTAGAAGAACTTTTCAGCGTTAAAAAAACCGCTCTTCTTGAGCAATGCGCTACAGCTATTAAAGCAGAACACAATGATGGTGTTAGAGCTAAGCTAGAAGTATTACGCGATGCCATCACAAAAGCAGCCTATAATGATCCACAATCAGTATCAGCAGTGCAGAAAGCATATACCGAAACCAGAGCAAGTATAGTTGGAAGAAAAAAACAAGATGTATCGGATAGCTCAAACAAAACATTAGATCTATCTAAAACTTGGTTGTCATTTTTTGGTGCTACTCGAAAAAGCAAGATTACACGAGATGAAACAAGAGCGTTTTTAGAAAATAAAGACATGAAAATGCTTGCGGATATTAAGCCTCCTCGCCGTCTAAAAAAATAAAATTATGCAGAATGTAAAAAACCCATCATGACTTTCCTTGTATAATTTAACAAATTCCTCTTTTATAACTCTTTCATTATTCAGATAATATTAAAAAACAACTTGCCTACAAAACAGTTAGTTTCTATCTATACTTATATGTGATCCATTATTAAAGAGATATAATCTATGACATTACGAAATATATTTAAAAAAAGGAAAAAAGTCGACGACGATCCTAATATAAGCGCTCCAAACATAGATACAATGACATTAATCGATGTTGACAATACTCTTGTATTCACTGATGGTACACTTAATCAACATTTATTAGATGCATTAAAAGCCTCAGGGATCAAAGACATTTGTTTATTTACCAGCTTGTCATACCGCATAATACTTGAAGAAGAAGCGGGAGCTAAGAAATCCTTCACACGTTATGATCTGATAAAGGAATTAGAAGCACAAGGATTCAATGTGCATGCGGTAATCACACCTATTGATCCTATTTATGGGAAAAAACCAGGTGCCGTTTATAAAGATATGCTCGAACCGCAATATATAAGAAGAAGAGAAGATCCTAATGTTACCATAGAGAATGATATTGAAG
>BMAG01000080.1 GCA_014132595.1 Gammaproteobacteria bacterium
GCACAAGCCGCGATTGTCGATATCAGTGAGCCCGAACACAAAGCTCGGAACTTAGGTTTAATTTTATTTTTCGCCTCTCTTGGATTTATTGTAGGTCCCATGATCGGCGGCGTGCTTTCGAGTGCAACTCTCGTTTCCTGGTTTAATTATTCCATGCCTTTTTATTTTGCAGCCATTGTTTCTCTGATTAATGCAATTCTGCTTTTATTTACTTTCAAAGAAACTTTTACACGCACCAAAAAATTGCATCTTAAATTGCATTATGCGATACACATTTTTATAGACGCTTTTAAAAATGAAAAAATCAGAGAACTTTCGATTATCTTATCCGTCATGATTTTTGGATGGAGCGGTATCTATTCATTCATTTCGATGTACTTATTAGATACTTATCATTTCACTTCTCTCCAGACGGGCTTTTATATGGCTTTACTGGGTGTAGGCTTTGGTATCGGAACGGGATTACTTGTCGATCCGCTTACCAAACGTTTTTCACTGAAGCAGTGCATGATTGTTAATTGCTTGATTGCAGCCCTTGGCACCGCGCTTACCATCACCGCACCTTCTGTCACTTATGTGTGGATTTATGATGTTTTTATTGGTCTTGCCATGGCGGTTGCCTATTCAACGATATTGACGATTTTTTCTAATCAAGTGGATGCGGAATCTCAGGGTTGGATCATGGGTATTACGGGCGCTATGATGGCATTTGCTTTTGGCTTAAGCGGTTTGCTTGTCGGTGTGCTTGCAAATTTCAGCCCAGCAACGCCTTTAATTGTCGCAATTTTTTCTTTAATACTTTCAGCAGCACTCATGCATTATTTATTTCATGAAAAAGTTCGCGAAGTAGTGACCCATTAAAAAGTGAAAAAAGCGAGGAAATCCGATGTCCTACAAAGAAACAAGTTATGTGTCAAAACCAGTTGATGCCAACGGTTTTGCGCACTATACAAAAGAAGAAGACGCTGTTTGGCATGATTTAATTGTTCGACAACAAAAAATTATTGTGAATCGTGCCTGTGATGAATATATTCATGGATTGAAACTCTTAAACTTGCCGCAGGATAGAGTGCCGCAATGCAATGAAGTGACTAAAGTCTTACAGGAAACCACGGGTTGGGCTTTAGAACCCGTTCCTGCACTTATTCCTTTTGAACAATTTTTCCGTTTGTTGGCAAATCGTCGCTTTCCGGCGGCTACCTTTATCCGCACGCGAGAAGATTTCGATTACATCAAAGAACCCGATCTTTTCCATGAAATTTTCGGGCACTCTCCTCTTTTGACTAACCCCGCGTATGCACAATATGCTGAGCATTATGGCAAATTAGGATTGGCCGCAACGCCCGAGGAGCGGGTGAAACTGGCGAGATTATTTTGGTTTACCGTTGAATTTGGATTGATTGAAACACCGGCTGGACTTAGAGCGTACGGCGGCGGGATTCTCTCATCGATCGAGGAAACCGTTTATGCACTGGAAAACCCTTCAGTACAGCGCAAACCTTTTGATGTGATGGATGCATTGCTGACACCTTATCGCATCGACATCAAACAGCCTATTTATTTTGTGATTAAATCGTTCGATCAGCTTTTTCAACTGGCCGAAATGGATTTAATGTCCGCGGTTCGAAAAACCCTTCATTTGCACGATCACGTACCCCCGCATCCTTGCTGATCATCCTATGGAAAAAGTAGATGTCATCATCATCGGGGCAGGCGCTGCAGGTCTCATGTGTGCAAGAGAGGCAGGAAAACGCCATCGTAAAGTGCTGG
>BMAG01000081.1 GCA_014132595.1 Gammaproteobacteria bacterium
AAAAGACGGGCACGGGCACGCACGCGGGCATGGGCACGAAAAAAGAAAGGAAGGGAACCGTGGTCGCTGTTGATATAAAAAGGAAAATCAAAACGATATCTTCAACGGATACGAGATTATTCGTATCCGTTGAAGTTCAACATGAGATAACGTGAATCGATTACCACTGATTATCATCAATAAACTTATTCAACTCACGCTCAGCCTCATCCTTCTTATATCCATATTTTTTTTGCAAAGCGCCTTGCAACTCATCATAATTTCCTTCCATTTGACTGATCTCATCATCCGTCAATTTTCCCCATTGTTGTTTAAGTTTACCTTTTACTTGTTTCCAATTGCCTTTGATAATGTCTTTATTCATACATTTTCTCCTATTTAGAAACGATAACATCGGATTTCACTTGCTTTACACCATGAACTGATTTTGCAATTTTAATTGCGTTATTAATCTGTTCTTGATTATCTGCTTTACCACTTAAGGTAACGATACCATCCGTTGTTTCAACGGTAATCGTAAATGCAGCTACATCTTTATCTGCAAATAATTTTTTCTGAAGGTATTTTCCTTTGATTTTAGCAGTAATCATACTATCGTCGACCGGATGCTGACTGCCGTTAACCATAATTTTTGAAGTATTAATATCTTTAACACCTGGGGTTGCTTGAGCAATCTCAGTCACTCTTTCAGCCTGCGCATCCGATGTCACATTGCCCATCAACTCCACATCACCATCCGTACTGACAATCTGAATTTGAGCGCCCTTTAAAGTGCTATCGGATTCAATTTCATTTTGAATGTTACTCACAATCCGGGTATCCGATTCCTTTGTCTGTGCGAGATTTGCGAATGAGGCTACTGGCAAATAAACAACCATGGATAATGCTGCGATTGCCGCAATTTTGTTTAATTTCATCTTTGACTCCTTCTATTTACAAATTTAAGATCATATAACTTGCTGAATGAGCAACACTTTCTAACTCACAGTCCATTCAGTATATAGCGATAGCATTTAAATTCATTGATATAGATCAATCATAAATGAATGCGTTTTGTCCACTTCTTTACAGCCTATAACAATAGTGCTAACATCTTTTGAGCTTAAAAATAGGGCTCGATTATTCTTATTTACGAGGCTATAGAATAGCTCAAAAATAT
>BMAG01000082.1 GCA_014132595.1 Gammaproteobacteria bacterium
ATTTATTTCTACACAGACTATACTTTGCCAGTGAATACACTTCGTACGGTGTTTAAAGAATTAATCCAACAATCTCCTTATTGGAATCAACAAATCGCAGAATTAGAAATTACCGATATCAAAGAACATACGATGGAAATTCGAGGCCTTGTCAGCGCGGATAATTCGTCAAATCTCTGGAAACTTCGTTGTGAAATGCGTGAAAAATTAATGAAGCACATTGTCGATCATTATTATCCTTGCTTAACTAAAGTCAGAAACTTGAATCTCAGCGCGCAATCCATCGAATATTCTTAAATCACCGACATTTTTAAATTAGGATATCTTCTTTTTTAAATCGAGCCAAGGATCCAAGCTCCGCGAAATTCAAGACAGTAATATTTTTATTTTTTATTTTAATAATTTTTTGTTGTTGTAATTTTTTCAAAATACGATTGACCGTTTCAGGTGTTAATCCTAAAAAACTACTGATATCCAGTTGTGACATAGGTAAAGGAATACTCTGTAGGCTGGAATCTCTTTCTAGCATCCGTGTAATAATATTTAATAAAAAATCACTAACACGCTCATCGGCTGTCACACCCATCTTAAGACTTTGATCGTTTCGTACTTTTAGACTGACGATACTCATAAAACGCTTTAAAACAACAGGATGTTGTTCCATGACTTTGTATAATTCATCAAAAGGTATAACGCAGATTTCAGAATCTTCGAGCGCTGCAACTGAAAATTGATGCGTCTGATCCGCTGCAGATTCAATGCCTGCCAGATCGCCTGGCAAATAAAAGTTAGTCAGACATTCATTACCCTCACTATCCACCCAATATTCTTTGCAACTGCCTTTATAGACTGCATAGATATATTTTGTATGAGTATAAGAATAAAATAAATGCTCTTTCTTTTTTAAAAAAATGATTTTGTGGATAATCGCATTGATCTCATTAACGATCGCAGGATCCATGGTTGTTGGGGCAATGCACAAGTCACGAGAAGGACAGTTTGAGCAATGAATATGTTGAAGAGAGCGAAATTTTTGTATTTTAGTATTCAAAAGATCTCCGGTTTATTGGTCAGTGTAAAGC
>BMAG01000083.1 GCA_014132595.1 Gammaproteobacteria bacterium
ATTTTACTAATACCATTGCATTGATTAATTATATTACATTTTCTTTTTACTGAGAAGAGTTTGTAGTTTAAATATTATTGACTTTGCGGCTGGTCGGAGCTCGCTTTAACAGTAGTTCGAGTGAGGGTCCTCATATTGATAGTAACAGATTGTTTTATTGAACTTTATGTACTCATTTTAGGAAAATTTTAGGAAAAATCATTGTATTTGATGCATATTGTGCCTTCTTTGTGCTATATTATTTGCCTGTTTATTCATGAGTGGCTTAAAGATGAGCGATTCTAGATTTTTTGAGGAAAAGAAAACGACCACTGAATTTGAGGTTTTTTCACTAAAGCCAGGCCTATCCCCTAATAAACCAAGAGAAAATCCATTATTTTTACTCTATCCAAATGTCCCTATTCTTTGTTCGAAAAAGAAAAAAAAATATAAACGAATGGCGATAGATAAATTAAACAACATTTCTATCACTTTCAGGGGAGACTCTTACCAATTAGAAGAGCATCATATCTCTATTTATGAAACATTTATCTATCAAGACTCGACCATGGGTCCTTTGCATTATACTGCAAAATATACTTCTTCTAATGGAATAAAAATTAAGCTACATTTTTATTTTAATCATCATGGACAATTTATCAATTGCCAGGCCAATGATGATAAGGGGAATAAAATCATTTTAAGCCAAGAAGAACAATATGCTCTTGAGCAATCTTCAAAAACGTATTTTAATGATTTCATTCAATCTATTTTTATCATTTTATTAAATAAGCAAGCAGAATCTGAAATAGAAAAAGAATCGGCTTTGAAAGCTATCGAGAATGAAAGTCGCATTGGAACAACGCATCCTAAGTATCGGCGTTTACTAGATAATGCCATCTCAGCGATAGATAAATACAATAGCTTACAGTTTAACCCTTCATTTGCTGAAACATCTTTTTTAAGTAACTATAGAAAAATATTGGATCAGCAGACAACGCCTAAATTATCTCATAACAAAAAAAAGATCCAGAAAAAATCATTATCAGCAGCAGAATTCTTTACTCCAGTCGAGGAACAACCTTATTT
>BMAG01000084.1 GCA_014132595.1 Gammaproteobacteria bacterium
CTTTTAATTCATCTATTGATGATTTAATAGAAGCTAACTCTAGTAGTTGCTGCTTGATTGTATCTTTAGCATTTTTAAGTTTAGTTATTGCCTCGTTCAAACCTACTTTGAATGAAGCTCCTGAACCAAAAGCAAAAGTCTTAATTTGAGCATTTAAAAGATCATGTAATTTTGTATACATAGCCTCAATTTGCGCTTCTTCAAGAAGCTCTGTTTTCTCATGATTAAGGGTCCAGATAAATAATTCATACATATTTTCACAAATCGCAAGTCTTGCAGCTCTACTATTTTTTCTATCCGAGCTTACCAATACGGTCTTTCCTAAAAACCATCTTCCCCATTCAATGGGATTAAAATACCAGAGGCCGTTATACATTTTAGATTCTAACTTCGAAACTACATTAGCTTGATACGTAATCTCATTCATAAACTGGTCTATCAAGTTTATGTTTACAGATTCGTGATCGTGCTTTTTTTCTTCCGATTTTTGAGGCAATACATAGCGTCTAAATAACATCGCTGGATCCGCATCGGATTGTTTGCTATCACTAAAGCCTAAACTTGCTTTTATGATTGCAAAAGCGGCTTGTGTTTTTGTTTTTTCTTCCTCACTTCTATTTGATGTAAAGACTAAAGATACCGGTTTCACAGAAAATTTGTATTCTGCGGGTCCAACTGCTTTATCATCTGATAAAGAAAGTCTCGGCTGTGACTGCGTGACTAAAGATGGCATTGAAGATGAAGCGGCCAATGTGCGCGTTACTTGCACGCTAGACCCATTAGCCAACGGGGGGCTATTAGGAGTTTGTGGTGATAATGTTGAGGGCGATGATGAAGGTGATCGAGATGCCTGAGACCATTGTGATACCGTTGAAGATGAAGAATCATTCTTTCTTTTTGAGTCACTGACAGAGGAAGGATTGTTATCACTTTCATTGTTATCTCGTGTAGGTGATTGTGATGATGACGACAATGGCGGACGTAACTGAGAAGAGACACCTGTTGAAGAATCCTCCTGCTTTAGAACTTCTAATGGAGGAGTCATTTTCTTTTCTTCTCTATCTCCAGACGCATCGGTTAGCGCGAATGAAGACGAGATTCTTCTATTCCCTCTTTGATGATTGCCACTAATCACAAATGCTTTATTTTGTAATGGAGGTATGTCCAACGATGAAATCGTTAGTGCATGTGAAGAGTCGCTGGA
>BMAG01000085.1 GCA_014132595.1 Gammaproteobacteria bacterium
GAGTTATTGCATGAGAAAACATGGACCTGTGGGTTGTTATTATTAATAATATAAACAAACATGGCTAGTTTGTCCAAGAACATTTTTGACCATATCGTAACAAAATGAAGCAATTCGGCGTTAATAGCCTTTGGACTCCGCATCAAAAAATCCGATGTAATGAGCGGCCCGGGAAATGCCTGTCTTTAATTCGCCGTTTTGATATAAATCAATCCAGCGATACGCGGGAGGTAATTTTTCCAATGCAAAATCAACGCTGTTTCTTTTGAATTGAATACAAGTGGAGGGTGTTGAAAAACAAGGAATACCGTTTTTTTCGCTTTGAAATTCTTGGTGAACATGGCCGAATAAAACAGTGTGGCTATTGGGATGGCGCGAAAGGATCGACCATAATTCATCTGCGTTTTGTAATCTCGAACTATCCAGCCAGGGAGAACCGACGAGCATGGGTTGATGATGAAATACCACGATTGCGCGATGAGAAGGATATTGTTTTAAACAATCTTCTAAAAAATCGAGTTCTGTGCGTGCAAGATATCCTTCCACCGATTTGGGTTTTTGAGAATTAAGTAAAATCAATTGCCACTGATCTAAAAGAAGATGTTTTAAACGCATGATTTGAGTAGATGAGGACAATACTTCGTTCATCACTTCAATATCATCATGATTACCTGGGACATAACATGCAGGAATTCCCAAGGATTGAATAGCCTCGACAATATATTCATACGCACCTTTTTTGTGATCCTGACTCAAATCACCCGATAATAAAATTAAATCAGGTTGTGTCTCGTCTAATTTTAATAAATCCAAAACAGTTTGAAAACTTTGATAAGTATTAACACCGAGCAATACATCTTCTGTGTTTGAAAAAAGATGCATATCCGTAATTTGGACTATCCTAATAACATCACGAGGCATTGATTGTTTTCCTTCTCTTTAAATTTTAATCGTTAAAATCATGTTTCAACGCATGGTTCAACTTCGATTTTTTTGCTTGCAAATATTTTTTATTATGCTCATTACAAAAAACGGGAAGATGTTCAATTTCGACATTTGTAATCCCATATTTTTTTAAGTCATTCACTTTTGCGGGGTTATTTGTAAGTAATCTTACTTGAGATATCCCGCGATTTCTAAGAACATTTGCTGCAATATAATATTTTCTTGAATCGATAGGTAAGCCGAGTTTTTCATTCGCTTCAATTGTATCTAACCCTTTTTCTTGCAATGCATAGGCTTTAATTTTATTTAAAAGACCTATCCCTCTGCCTTCCTGGTCAAGATAAATTAAAATACCACCCTCTTCTTCAAGGCGTTTTAAAGAATATTGTAATTGCTGTCTGCAATCGCAGCGTAATGAACCAAATATTTCACCCGTCAAGCAAACGGAATGAATACGCACTAATGTCGCTCCAGGATTTTTTATTTTTTTCTCCAGAATGACATGTTCAATACCGGTTATTTTTTCTTTAATCACCGTAAAAGTAAATGTTCCAAAGGATTCAAGAGGAATTTCAGTGGAGACTTCTTCGGCAATTAAATCTTCTCGAGCCATTCTGTATGCCATAATATCTTCAATAGAAAGGAGTTTGATATTATGTTCTTTTGCAAATTCAGTTAATTGGGCACCTTTTGCCATGGTTCCATCAGAATTCATCACCTCGCACAAGACAGCAGCGGATTTTAATCCTGCTAATTTCATTAAATCAACGGAGCCTTCTGTATGCCCTGGGCGTTCTAAGACGCCGCCTTCTTTGGCATACAAAGGGAAAATATGACCGGGTCTTACTAAGTCTTCTGGTTTGACATGGTCATTGATAACAGCGCGCACCGTCTTAACACGATCTATTGCTGAGACCCCTGTTGTGATTCCTTCTTTCGCATCAATGGATACCGTAAATGGTGTACCTCGCAAACTTGTATTTTCATTCGCAGGGACCATATAAGGTAAATCCAGTTTTTTAATCTCATTTTCAAACAAAGCAAGGCAAACAATGCCGCTGCTATGACGAATAATAAAATTCATCATCTCCGGTGTGATCATCTCAGCCGGAAAAATAAAATCACCTTCGTTTTCACGTTCAGGATTGTCCGTTAAGATAATGGGTTTGCCTTCACGCAGATCTTCCAGCGCGGATTCAACATGTTTGATATAAGCTTGCATTTGAATTCTCCTCAGATTGTAATTTTATTTAGCAAAACAGGGGTGATTAATTTTTCAATATATTTACCCATCATATCGACTTCCAGATTAATTTTTTGACCGACATGATATTGATTAACGATGGTGACTGTCTGAGTATGCGGGATAAAAGTCACGGTGAAATAATCAGAGGTGACATCGATCACGGTAATACTCATACCATCCAATGTAATATAACCTTTGCGTACAATATATTTTTCTAAGTGTTGGGGTATGCTGATTTTAACAAGGATTGCGGCGTTACCATCGGGTTTTATCTCTAAAATCTCACCGACTGCATCGACATGCCCTTGCACATAATGACCGCCTAAACGTGTATTGAGTGTGATGGAAAGCTCTAAATTCACTAGACTGGTTTCAACGAGTTGGCCTAAATTAGTCACGCGCAATT
>BMAG01000086.1 GCA_014132595.1 Gammaproteobacteria bacterium
ATATTCAGGTGTGTATCGCAGCGTAAATTTATTCCCAATCATAAAACCAACAACGGCTGTGGCAATAATGCCGGTACCTCCCAATTTTTCAGCAGGTAGATAGGCGATAAAAGGAGTGATAAATGAGGCAATCAAATGTAATGGAGTATGAATAATTTTTTCACGAATTTTACCAATAACATAACCAATTAATAAACCATAGAGAGTTTCACCAATAAACATAGCCACAAAACTCACTGAAGCATGGATATAAGAAAATTCTCCAATTTGAGCAAGACTGATTGAGATCATAAGAGCTGTTTTAACAGGATGTCGAAAAAATAAAACTAAAATAAAAGTGACGAGCGTTTTTCCAAATATAATAAGACTTGTCACTGCAAGAACTTGTACAGGATGATCTATTAAAATTCTAGGATTGAATAACATGCCCACAGAAACAAAAAACAATACAGCAAAAGCTTCTCGTAATGGTAATGACTCTTCTGCAGCACGATGACTCTCAGGGGATTCGCGCATCATCATACCCGAGAAAAAAGCCCCCAGTGCAAAAGAAACATCAAATAATTTTGAGCAAATAAAAGCAATGGTGATAGCTGTTGCAACAACACAAAGTGTAAAAAGTTCTCGTGAGCCGGTACGAGTAATATACGAAAGGATTTTAGGAAAGATTCTATACCCAATGAGAATCATAAACATGATAAATGCAAAAATTTTAAATAAGGTGATAGCAATCGTTTCGCCTAAATTCATTTCTCCGGGAGAAGGCGTAGCATGATACCAGGCTGCTAAAGGAGGCAGCAAGACGATCACAATAACCATTACAAGATCTTCGACCACAAGCCAACCCACTGCAATGCGCCCGCTAATGGATTTCAAGTTTTTTTGAGATTCAAGCGCACGTAAAAGAACAACCGTACTTGCAACGGATAAGGATAATCCGAATAAGAGTGCCCCTCCCATATCCCAACCCCATTCTGCTGCAATCCATGCACCCAGTGCTGTCACTCCAATGATTTGCAAAATCGCGCCAGGCAGTGCAATTCTACGAACTGCCATTAAATCGCTTAGTGAAAAATGAAGTCCCACACCAAACATCAATAACATTACACCAATCTCTGCAAGCTCTTTTGCAATATCGGCATTAGCAAGATAACCTGGTGTGTATGGGCCAACTAATATTCCAGTAAGTAAATAGCCAAGAATGATAGGTAGCTTCAATCGTGCGGCTAAAAAACCGAATATCAATGCAAAGCCAAATGCTGAAGCAAGTGTTGTGATCAATGGAATATTATGCGGCATCCTTTATGTCCTTATTTGTTCCAAAAAAATATTCTCGTTGCAAAATGAGCTCATCTATTATATTGTAAAAAAC
>BMAG01000087.1 GCA_014132595.1 Gammaproteobacteria bacterium
GATGATATTTTTAGAAAAGTCCATTCTATTTTCATGCATGGTAATGAAAGAATTACACTAAATAAAAAACTTGATGATGAATTAGATAAAGTGATTTCTAACTATAATATTGCCTTAATGTTTAATCCTAATGATCAAAGAGCTTTAGCTGGTCTAGATAAAATTGAAAAACTAAAACAAATAATGTTTCAGGATAGAAAAAACCTAGGTAATCAATTTTATAAACAAGCATTAGCTTCCGATGAGGATAATCGACAAGGATTACTGGATCAAGCATTTTTAAGTTATTCTCTTGCATTACGTATCAACCCTAAAGACGTTGATGCACTTAATGACTTAGGTAATATACAGTGTTTGAAAAAAAACTTTTCTGATGCAATTAAAAACTTTAATGAGGCGCTGGCAATTGAAATTAAATACAATTCAAAGCCTGGAATGGAAAAAGAATTAATATCACATAAAAATCTCATAAATGCTTATATTGAACAAGCTAAGTATTTTACACAACAAAATGATTTAAATAATGCAACGGATAGCTATCTCGCGGCTCAACACTTAGACCCAAATAACATTACTGTCATTACTGCTCTAAATAATCTACAGCCTTCTATCGAGAATTTCACTAAAATCATTCAAATTAATTGGGAGGCTTTAGGGGATGAAATGAAATCGAATACATCATCGACAAAGTCTGAACCACTTGCAGAAAAAGGATTGAAATCACATCAAGCTTTAGTTGCAGCCTATTCTGGACAAGCCGATCTGTACCAACAACAAAAAAAATATAAAGAGGCAATTGACAGCTATACAGCTTCACTTCGTTTAGATCCTGATAATAAACAAGCTAAGAAAGGGTTGCAAAAAGCGGCGCTTGAATCAAAGCGTAATGAAATTTATGCGTACCGCACTCGAAGGTCTTCCAACAAAGAAAATAAAAAACCTGCTAATGATATAAAATCAAGTCTTATTGAGCCAAAAATACTGAAGCGTAGTTAATTCAGGTTTAAGAGAGAGCGCCTCCAACTACCTCAACATAGAAAATTGATTCTGCGCAAAAAAAGAAATTAAGAAGCTCAAGCAGAAGTTCCGCGATTGAATCATTAATAAATATCTTTATTGCGGAGGTGCATGGGGGCGGCGAAGAATGTTAAAATGTCTTTAAAGCCTTATCGAACAAAGATGTTTTTCTCTGATTTTTGGGTCGATTAGAAGATGAGAAGTTGCATTATTATTTTTCTTATAGTCAGTAGTGTATTGACAGGTGCAATAACAGCCAGATTTTTAATGCACATATTCCTATCAAATTAGCGGAACAGGGCGTTGTACGGCTTCTTCTGTGCGTTTTAGTTTATCTGCTATTTTAGGTACTTTTAATATTTTTGCGTCTTTTCTTAGGGTGTTAATTTCACGTGATGTCCAGCGGTACCCCTTTATGGAATGTCCCCAAATCCTGGCAAAACGATTCTCAATGGCGATAAATGAATACCATAGACTAAACCCAACAAATTAACTTCGATACCTTCTTTTCTTGCTATACCAATACCGAAATATCCTTTGAGAGAAAATTGATACCCTGTTCCACTCGGCATTAATGCCCAAAATTGATTGGTGAGATAATCTTTACCAATAGCAGTACCAGGTAACACCAAGCCTAGTTCTGGAATAGCACGGCCAATGTAGGCTGTAAATGTATTGCTATTAGGCCCAGGCCAATACGAATAGGTATGTAGATAAGGATATTGCTTCACTGCATCGATAATTTTAGGAATAAGTGCTTCTGCTTTTTCCCCACGGATATCTAAAATAATGGTTGGTTTTTGGTTAAACCAGAAACGATCTGGAAAATCTTTTCTTATTAAAAGTGGCGGCTCATTCATAAAATAACGCCATCCGACAACCTGCATCACCGTATAATTTGTCGCATTCTTTGCCTTAAAAGCAATCCAAGTATGAACCGCAAATAAACCTCGCCAATGGAAAGCTCTCGCTGTATATACTTGTATAATCGCATCATGATATTGCTCAGGCAAAGGTGCAATATGAGCGCTATTGTTATTGGCAGTTCGATAATCCGCGGAAAAATCAATGATGCCGCTTAAGAGTATAAAAATAGGACCTGCGCATGTGAGTATTAGGATTATCAAGAGTAATATGCGCATAAATCCTTATTTAATCATTGACACCCATTGCACGAAGCCACTCGATTGGAGGCACAATCAACTTACGTTTTGAAAGATCGAATATGCCAAATGTAAATTCTGCAGTACAACAAATATCATCACCGCGCCGCATCATATGATTGATCTGACCCACTTTATTTTTTATTGAAGTAAATTGTGTTTCAATAATAACTTCTTCTCTCAATAAAACTTCTTTTAAATATCGAATATTAACGCCCCAAAAACAGCCTGCGGCAAAGAGAGCCTCTTCCGTATTTTTGACGGTC
>BMAG01000088.1 GCA_014132595.1 Gammaproteobacteria bacterium
GTTTAACCATATTCTTTGCGATTGAATAACATTGTTAATATATTAATACCTATGATTTCATGTTCGCTTTCAGAGTAATGCAGTATATTGGAGCCTGCTACAACAGAATGTAATTGCCATTCAGGTGGATCAATTACTAATTCGCGTAATGTTAATTCATTATTCTTTTTTAGCTTTATTAAAACGATATCTCCATCCTGTGGCACAACTGCGCTGTCAAAAATAAAACGAGTTCCTTGTGCAAATCGAGGAAACATAGATGGCCGACTTTCTAATGCAAAGGCATTTGCGCTAATTTTTTCTTTATCGACTAAAGAAATTGATTGCCATTCTTTCCAAGTGGCTAAATTAATTTCGCTGAGCGATGAAATTTTGCTCACCGTTTCCCAATTTAATTTTGGAACAAAAAGGGGGCGTGCTTTTCCAAGGCTACTATTATTTGCAGCAAAATTGCCATTTTCGATTAAAGAGTCAATTGAGACATCAAAGTAATCGGCTATAAGCTTTAATGTAGAAACTCTAGGATCTGTTGTCTCGCCTAATAGTAGACGTCTTATGGTCATCATGGGGATGCCTAGTAATTGAGCAAGTTGATTGGCGTTCAGACCATTAGTTTTGAGAAGTACGCGTAAGTTTTTCGCAAGATTTTGGTACTTATCTTCTTCCAAGGAATTTATTTTACAAACTGTTTCCATACGTTATATCTCATGGTTTTTCAAAAAAGGTTAATCGATGTAACGCAAAAGTTAACAGCATATGATAAAAAACTCAAGAAAATAAAAATTAGTTCATTATATAAAAAAATAGTTTTATTTATATAACAAAAAAGTTTACAGGTTAACGCTAATGTTATATTTATTCTTTCATCATCAGGAATAATCTTTGAGCCATTACTAAAGGAGTACATAACTTTATGGCAGCCATCATCCCGCTTTTCCAATTAATGAAAATAGATATATCTATTCTATCAAAACAAGAAATATTGATTTTAGAAGCCGAACTTTTTATACGCATTTGCGAGGAGCTTA
>BMAG01000089.1 GCA_014132595.1 Gammaproteobacteria bacterium
GTATAAACTTTATCTGATTGACTATTTATTTTAGCTTCACACACACCTCTTTCCCTAACTTATCGCCTCCCAAATAAACCCAATATCCCTGAATTTTTTTCCGATCTTTGGAATAGGTATACCGCTCAAGCCCAATATGCTGGAGATTTTTCAAATCCTGAAAAACAACCGCAAGTGTTGTGTCGTCCCAAAGTCCTGCCGTACCGCGTGCCACTTCGCCAGTGTCGTAGGTCATTAGCAAATTATACACTTGGTTGTAGCGAACGATGCTGACAGTGCCTGAATAATCTTTTTTGAGATAAGGATCGTAGCCGCCGCAACGGTAGGTGCCCTCGAAGTTAGGTTCGGGTTCTGCGAAGCAGAGGGATGTGAATGTGGATAGAATCAAGGTGAAAAGGAAGTAGCGAAGCATAAAGTATCATCCATGTTAGTGTTGCTGAGTAGGAACCTTATCTTATCTATTATAAACCTCAGAAGCCCTCATTACGATACTTCCTCGAATCGTCATTGCGAGCGAAGCGAAGCAATGACGGTTCGAGGATTGATATCACCATGACTAGAAGCATAGTGACGGCGTAGCAATTCGCTTCACGATTGATAGGGAACCACAATCACCTTCGTTCCAATACGTGCAAAGTTATTCACCATCCATTCCGCCTCAGGAATTTGCATACGCACACATCCATGGCTCACATTGCTTTCAACCACAATGTCATCCGGTGATCCGTGCAAAGCCTGGCCGCCGTGGAAGTACATACAATAAGGCATTAACCCGCCGCCATAGGGTTGTGGATATTTCTTGGAGTAACAATCGCCTCCGCCAATCGAAGAAATATGAAAAGTACCTGATGCGGTGCGGCAATCACTTTCACCGACTGCATCGGGCGGACAAACTGCACCGCCTGCGGTTGCGATACCGGCGCGAACTAAGCTGCCGTCTTTATCATAAGCACCCCATGCATGCACATTAGGATCCACCAGCACGACACGTGTATTGCCTGTGTCTAGATGTTGAGGAAGACGGTCTCCGTAATTGGTCGATGCGCTAGGCCCCATCCTCGGATTATCCGTTGTTGCGCATGATGTTAATAAACCTATAAGAGAACAAGAAATCAGTACACTCGTTAACCGAAGCAAAGTAGGCATGACCATGACTCCTTTCTGTCGATACACTACTCCATTATACCCCCATCCTCTTTTTGCAAGATTAGCATGGCTCAATTTCAGTACATCTGTATTGATTTGACTAAGATTATATTTTTCTATCCACAGGCAAATTTAGGCAAGTCTTTGAATATATTTAAGCCATTTCTGTCTCTTCAAACCTTTTTATAACCGATATGAAAGCGTCAGCGTATCGTTCCAGCTTACTTTGGCCTACGCCTGAGATCATCATGAATTCATTTTGTGTTAAAGGTCTTTTCTCATGAATTTCCTGTAAGGTGCTGTCATGAAAAATAATATACGGCGGCACACCTTGCTCTTGCGCTAATTCAAGACGTTTATTTTTTAAAGCGTGCCAAAAGTCATCGTGAGGAAGAGGTAGAAGATTATTTTTGCGTTTTGCGGCGGCTTTTGTTTTTTTCTTTTTGACTTCAGCATCATGACGAAAGGCAATCGTGCATTCACCGCGCAAAAGCGGCAAACTTTTTTCCGTGAGTTTGACACTGCCGTAACCGCTGATATCAATCGTTAAAAAATTGGCAGCAATGAGTTGGCGATAAATACTATGCCATTGCATTTGTGAAAAATCATGACCGATGCCAAAAGTGGATACTTTATCGTGATGAAAGCGAGTGACTTGATCTGTCATTTTTCCTATGAGCACGTCAATTAAATGTTTTACACCAAAACGTTGGCCTGTGCGGTAGACGCAGGACATTGCCATTTGGGCTGCAACTTTGCCATCCCAGGTGGCAACGGGTTCCATGCAATTATCGCAATTATTGCAAGGGGCATGATAGGGTTCACCGAAATAATGCAGCATGACTTGACGTCTGCAAAGCGTAGTTTCGCAATAACCTAATAGTGCATCGAGTTTGCGGCGTTCTAAACGTTTGTGCTGCTCATCGGCTTCAGAGCTATCAAGCATATGGCGTAATGTCACGACATCGCCGATGCCATAAGCCAGCCAGGCATTGGCAAAAAGACCATCACGTCCGGCGCGTCCTGTTTCTTGATAGTAGCCTTCCATGCTTTTGGGTAAATCTAAATGGGCGACAAAACGGACGTTAGGTTTATCAATACCCATGCCAAAGGCAACGGTTGCAACCATAATCACGCCTTCCTCGCGAATGAAACGTAACTGATTTTTTTGTCGGGTGGATGCGTTTAAACCGGCATGATAAGGAATGGCGTTCCAACCTTTTGCGCTAAGCCATTCGGCGGTTTCTTCAACGCGCTTTCGTGAAAGACAATAGACGATACCAGCGTCTTCGGGATGTTCTGTTTCTAAAAAGCGATGCAACTGTTCGCGGGGATTGTGTTTTTGGATGATGCGATAACGGATATTGGGGCGATCGAAACTGGAAATAAATTGGCGGGCGTTGGTCAGTCCTAAACGTTCGACAATTTCTCGCCGGGTGGGCTCATCTGCCGTGGCGGTTAATGCAATGCGAGGAATGGCGGGGAAACGTTCATGTAAAATCGAAAGCTGGACATACTCAGGGCGAAAATCATGACCCCATTGAGAAACACAATGTGCTTCGTCGATTGCGAATAAGGCAATTT
>BMAG01000090.1 GCA_014132595.1 Gammaproteobacteria bacterium
ATCTTACAAGCTTATTTTAGTGGTAGAGAAATCTTTCTTGAAGGAAAACAATTTAAACTTGATGAAAAAACCTGCCTTGATCATTTTAATACTGCTTTAAAAAATCGATTTACTCCAGTCCTTCAATCTTTATGGAGTAATAATCCCTCATTAAGAGAAGATTTTTCTGGAAAAAATGAAGATCTGGCTAGCTGTTTCAAGCGCTTAAAGCTTTTTTTATGGGTTCGATTTAGACCAGCTATTCCTGTATTATGGGAGAATAATCGTGCGTTTCAAGATTATTTAAGCGGTAACGAAGAAAATAAAATTACCTGTTTTAATAATTTCATGTTGGTGATAAATAATCAGTGCGAGTATCTTATGCATGCCATGCTGAAAAAAAACGGTAAAAAATTACAAGAGCATATTACCACTCTTGACACTGATACGCAGGTAAGCATATTAAAAAAAACATTACTATTATCGAGTTATTATTTGGATACTATCAACAACATTCAATTGTTAGAAGTTTCCCTTAACTCGATTAAAGAAAATTCTCATAGAGCGCAACTGAAAATAAGATATATTCAAAGAAGAATAGATCAGCTAAAAGGTATTGTCCCAGCTCAAACATCCGTAGCTCTAAAAGGTAAAAAACCTAAAAAATGCGAAAAAACAAATGCAGAAAAAAAATCATCGGATGATTTTTTTGCAGGATTCGATGATGAAGCCTTGCAAGATTACCATGAAGAAATTTCTGCAACTGCAAGACCTTGTTCTCCATTACTTTCCAGCGAACCTAATGATTTATTGCAATGGGAACATCCTTTTGACCTTCATTCTGATGGAGAAACGGAACAGAAAGAGGAGTATCCATCGATCAGTCTCGACTCACCTTTATTAACCTATCCCGATTTCACAAAAGGTCCAGATTTTAATGATTTAGACGAATTAGAATTACCGGATCCCTTACAATCTTCTTTACAAGATAATAACTTTCCATCACAGCCCGCTATTTTGCAAAACTGGCAAAGTCAACCAACCCGGGAAGAAGCTTTTTCATTTGAGACTACTTCAGTTCTGACAGAAAGTATTTACCGAAAAAGACTTTTGACATCTTCTCCTAATGAAAACGAGGAAAACGCCCAGTTACGCACGGTAAGAGCAAAAACCTCGTAATCCAGAAAAAAATATTCTTAAACTCAATTTAACGGTATGGCTAGGTTCATAATGCTTTGAAGTATCTTTAGTCATTCCCATTGTATCAATA
>BMAG01000091.1 GCA_014132595.1 Gammaproteobacteria bacterium
CAAACCGATTTATAATATGAGGGTATGGGTTATAACTTGAAACGGACCGGGTCATTAAATAGGAGTAACAAATTATGTTTAAACTCAAATCAGTTATCTCAAGTCTTTTGATTGCTCTACCCCTTGCAGGTTTAACAGGCTGCGCAAGTGTTGGGACTGACGTTACTGATCAACCCACGGTAGGCAAATATCAATGTACAAGCAAATGCAGTAGCAGTAATAGAATCACCAATTCTATTATGAACCGCTTGCAATCGGATAGCAGACTTAGCATGCTGCCTGTTCAAGTGAGCACCTGTAATCGTGTCGTCACTTTAACGGGTAAAGTCTATAATCTTGATCAATTAAACATGGTTCTCTACATCGCAAGTCATACACCCGGTGTAGATTTAGTCAGAAATGGAATCATGGTTAGAGATCCCTTTGTTAACCACTAAGATTTAATTTAATCTTGAAAATGCAGAAGGCTCAAACCTTCTGCATTTTTTTTACATCGTATTATCGATTAAAATAACCAGGTTTCAGGATGTGCAACAGGTTGATTACGCATTAAAGATTTTAAACCTTTGGCGGCACGAATCACCCACCAGATCATACAAAGTGGAATAAGAATGATTCCAATACCAATAAGCATCGAAACACCCGCGACCACGGAATATAAAAGTCCTAACCAAAAAGAGCGAATAATATAATGGTAATGGCTTTTTAAATAATTTTTAGCATCATTCTCAAAAATATAAGCAAAAATGACGCCGACAATGGGTAAAATGGGTAAGATGATCGTTGCAAGATAAAGCACATAAATGGTAAATGTCATTTTGCGTGTTGCAGGATCTTCTTGATCCGTATTCACAGTAGACGTATTCGTTTCCATGCGTCAATTCCCTTAATCCTAGGAGAAAATTATCATAGCTTGTTTAAAACAAGGATGCAATCTATAGTGCTATGACCTTGGAATAGGAAAAACGCATGTCAAATATATCTTTTCTTAGCAAAACATACTGGGTCTATATACTCACTTGCAGCAATGGGAGCTATTACACGGGATATACGACAGATCTTTTGCGTCGTTATCAGGAGCATTTGTCCGGAACACGTAAGTGTAAATACACACGAAGTTTTAAACCACTCGATGTCGCACAGTGCTGGGCTATATCAGGCACGCAATCACACGCCATGAAAATTGAAAAATTTATTAAACGACTTTCTAAAAAGCAAAAAAATGATTTAGTACTGCATCCTGAATATTTATGGGTTTGGTTTAATAAATAGGGCCTGTGTTATTGTATCAATAACATCAGACCCTAAGCAGATAATATTATTTTTTGTTGTTGCAGCATTCTTTATTATTGCAACATTTGCCGCTGCCAAAACACTTCGCTTTAAAGTAAATCGCTAACAATGCAGCAACACCGATCACGATATAAATACCACGGGCAGCTGGAGTATCAGCGCCTGCAAGCATTGTGACAACGTTATAGTTACTATTGATACCGATTAAACCCCAATTGAGACCGCCAAGAATAAGTAAAATCCAGGTTAACCAACCCACAGGTCCATGTTTTCTCATGCAATAACTCCTATTAAACAGCCATAAAGAGAGGATCATTCCGCATAGTGCGAAAAATGACAGAAATTAGAATAGCACAATTTATAAAGAATCGTCACTCGAAAAATGATTTTGGATAGAGCAAATAATAACGGACTCAATAGACTCTGCCCTAATCGTGAACGGGCGTGAGCACAGGGACATTGACGTGTAATACAAGTCAACGCAGTACAAATCCATGCTTCTTCAACATACGCATAAAATGCTGACCTTCTTCACTTTGATCTTCGTAGCAATACGATTTCACATAGTTAAGCAGAATCGGTTTATATTGAGCATCCGAAAAAACATTTAAAATATCTTCTATACGTGTTTCATTCAGTGCGTTATCTTCACGGCAGCTTTGATATAAAATAGCCGCTAAAATTTCTGCCTTACATGCTTTGCGTACGGGATTTGCTTGTTTTAAACTTTGAATACATAAATTCAGCGCACGATCTTTATTCCACTCACGCCATTGTTTAAAAAAGTTTAACGCGATTGTTTTATAACGCGCACCTTGTTTTTCAAAATCAGGCTGATTTGAAAATAATAAAAAAAACATCGCAGGAATACAGGCTTCAACATTTGCCCAAGAACAATTACCACTGATTTGCGCTGCGACTTTTATTTCAGTGAGGGGTGTTAAATTTAATAAAGCGGGTAATTGCTCATTAACAAATTCGCTGGATTTCTTTTTATAAATTAAGCTGCTTATAAAATCCACCGACATGATATGACTATTATTAATCTGATATAAAAAAACATTATCATAAAGACGACTATCTTCACGTCGATCACATTTCACTAAAATATCGCCTATTTTAATAAAAGTAATCGCATGGCCTTCATAACCAATCGGAATAATTAAAGGTTCTTGTTTAATTAACGCATTTATTTCAGCTTGATGTTTCGTGATATTCGTTCGATATTGCTGGTATTTGATTAACTGGGCGGCACGACCCAGGACATCAATCATGACTTGTATAAATTGAATATAGCGCCGCCACTCACGTGCAGCAAAATGATTTTTAAATTGCTCAAGTGATTCTGCGATAATGGCCAGACTGAATTCTAAAAAAAATCCCTCGAAATCAAGTTCAACAAATTGATGATTGGGTGCCAGAATATCAGCAGTGCCAACCAGCTCAAACATATGACCTAATAATTTAGCATTAATAAAGTCCTGAGCAAATTCTAAATGCGCACCAGCCTCTAAAAATAATTTTTTCATTTCATTTTGTTGACGCAACAAAGGCATAACCAAAGCAGGTTGGCCTGAAAAATTATAACTGTCTGGGTTTGCACCGCGTTGAAACAATAATTTAGCCAATGCAAGATTATTATTTTCAGCGGCCCAGTGTAGAGCCGTACCGCCTGTGGCATCTTGTAAATTCACATTGGCACCGGCGTCAATAATACTCTTTACTATTTTGATATTATCGGCGATCGCAGCTTCAATCAAAGGTGTAAAACCATATTCGTCAAACGCATTGACTGGAGCTCCTGCACGCAAATAGGCCTGCACTTGATCGATTTGTTCTTCTATAATTGCATCTGCAAGTGACATCATAATTTTTTTCTTTAATAAGGTCGTGGTTTAGGATTAAATTTAGGTGCATTTTGAAGTTCATGTTGATGCGTGAGCGTCAAATCATATTCATTAGCTAATTTCTCTTTCGCATCATCATTAGTGTCTGCAAGACTATCTGAGGGAACTCCAGTTACTTTACGATCAGTTGCACCGCTAAATTGGGCATGCTCTGATAAAGGATGACTTTTATAAGGGGATACATCGCCTCCACCACCGCCTCCGCCACCGATACGCAATCCTAAGGAATCATAATTTTTAACCTGGATTCGCCCATTTTTAATATCATCACGTTCTTTACGTTCACGTTTTTGTTTATCAACGCGTTCTTTATGATCGTCTTCATGAACAGCCAGTAAACGGCGGGTTTCTGACTCAGGTAAGTTATCGTCTCTTGAATCGGTCGATAAAATATCACGATAATGAAATTCAATTGCGCCCGATTTTCCGCCTCGGCCACTTTCTCCTTCATCACGACCGCTATCACCTTCGCCACGACCGACTTCACCTTCTTCTTCATGAAGGTATTTTTTCTTTTTTTTCTCGTTATCGTCTTCAGTCATAATG
>BMAG01000092.1 GCA_014132595.1 Gammaproteobacteria bacterium
CTATACAGACCATCCGTAAATTGATGTTCATAAGGTTTTCTAGGGGGTAATTTATGTAGATCCTCTGGATTACGCAAGGTTAACATATTTTCTTGTCGAGCTAAAAATCCAGCTAATGAGTTGCTCATCAGAATGCGAGCTGATTCAATCTTATTGACTTCAAGAAAATAACTTTGATTTTTAAGCAGTTTTTGATTATATATAATGGCCGTTCCACCTAAGATGAATAGAAATATAATAGATATAATTAACAATGAAAGATGTGCCGTTCTAAGATAAAATTTCATTTTAATCCTTTCTATTGAAATTTCTTATGTGTCACTTAAGCAAATCATTTTTCTATTGAACTTTTGTTTCTGCGGTGGTTTTTGTTTTAGGTACAAATTTTCCATCTTTAAAGATACTAAGCCAAAGCATATTTAAACCGGAATGGTTTGTCTTGTTGTATCCTATTTTAACATCAATACCAAGATCTATATTTTTCATGTTATCAAATACATCAATGATGCCTTCACGAGTTAGTTTATTTTTTTCGATCGCATCTTTTAGACCTATCACAAATAACTTGGCAACCAGATAACCTTCTAGTGAGCCTGGGGTAGGTTGTGCCCCGCCGCCAAATTTTTTCAAAGCTTCGCGGTATTCTACGACAGCCGGTAAATCCGAATTAACATCAGGAACCACTTGGCTGGCAAATATTTTTCCACTCAGAGAGTTATCTAAATCAGCCGGATTAATCAGGCCTGAAACTCCTAAAAATATCGCGTGGGGATATTCTGTTTTGGCAAGTTTAATAAACTGTGCATTTGGGCCATAGACGCCACCTACAATGAATGCCTTGATGGGGTGTTTGGCATGTTCAATGATCGTGGAAAGGGCAGGTGCGACATCTAAAGAATTGCGATCATATCGCCCCGAAGGTAATGTTTCTGGATGAGGGTAACCTTGTTGTTTCAATGCTTTCATTCCAGCCTGATAAATTGAATCTCCAAATGCATCATTCTGTGTAAAAAAAGCAATATTTTCTGGTTTGATGCCTGTGGCTAATACTTCTTTAATTAGGGCGTTCATTTCATCAAAATAGCTGGCACGGAAGTTAATCACATAACGATCAGGCGGTGTTTTGCGTAAAAGTGCTGACCCTGTGCGTGCGCCGAATAGAAGTACTTTACTTTCATTAACAATAGGGACGGCTACGACTGCTGCAGGGGTACCATTATTGCCAATAATGGAGAGTACTTTATCGTTATCGATCAATTGATGTAAATTTGAAGCGGCACGAATAGGTTCATAGCCGTCATCCATTGCGATTAATTTGAGTTTGTATCCATCGATACCACCCGATGCGTTTATCTGGTCAAAATAGATTGCGACACCTAAATTCATATTTTTACCACTTTGTGCAGCACCGCCCGTTAATGAGGCGCTCATACCAATCTTAATTTCTTTATTTTCAGCTGGGGGCGTCGTGGAA
>BMAG01000093.1 GCA_014132595.1 Gammaproteobacteria bacterium
CATATATTCCATTTGTTGGATTATTAAGAGTTATTGTATCGCCGTCAATCGCACCCGAGGTTGTATAGTTGCTACCAGATAAAGTCGCTGTTGTCGTTCCATTATAGACTTTACTTACTGTGCCCGTAAGAGAGGGTGTGATAGAAGGAGCTACTGAATAAAGAAAGCCATTTCCAGATCCTTGCACTGTTGTTACTCCAAAAGTGGCATTGTATTGTTTGAAATTATAAGCAAGCCCACCTCGTGTATCATTTGCAGGATTACCCGACCAGATGAGATATCGACCACTCCCTGGGTTCAATGCAGAAGCCCCTGCAGTATTAATAAAACCAGTACCTACTAAAGTAATATCATTACTCCCGCTAGTTGCAATATTTCCATTTAATGTGAGTATACCACCTGATTTAATTAATACTGAATTGCTAATCGTTCCCGATGTTATAGGTCCGTTTATTGATAATGCATTCGTATCATTTATTGTAATGTTGCCTCCACGTGTGATAGATCCAAGAGAAACAAAATTATTGCCTGAATTGTTTAAATTAATACTGCTTGTCGTATTTGCAACCAAAGTATTTACTGTTAATGCTGTACCACTATTTTGTGTCACTGCACCGGTTATCGTTCCATTGCCTAAGGATATTGTTCCAGAGTTTGCGTTTATATTACCTAAAGAAACTGTACTGCCATTGGTAATTGATATTGCAGAAGAAGAAGTGCTTGTTGTCGTTAAATTACCGTTATTAAACTGCATAGCACCGCCACCAGCATCAATACTAATAGTACCACTACCAGAATTTATATTTGTGCTGTTTGCTTGTGTAATTCCAACACTGCTTAAAGAAATAGTATTATTTCCACTTGTTATATTTTGATTAATTGTGAGTGATCCACCTGCACCGGAAGCAGTTAACGTGGTCGCACCAGATGATGTAATACCATTCACTGTGCCAATGCTATCAGTTAGACTTGCCACTGTTAATGGATTTGTGGATTTGTTAACAACGGTAATCGCTCCTGAAATATTTGCAGCTATATTTGTAAAAATATTATTAGAGTTATTGAGAGTGACTGCTGTTGCATCCCGTAATAATAAACTAGAACCACTGGTGGTAAGATTAAACGCTCCTGATTGAGTTATAGAGCTACCTGTATCCAGTGTCAATACGCTTGTTGCAAAATTGGCGGCTGGGGTCCAAGTGCCAACTGTAATCGCCCCTGAATTACTATCACCTATTTGTATGTTTTGAGCGAAAACACGGGCTAATTCTGCAGCACTTAAGCTCAAAGTTCCAGCACCACCACCAAGACCAATGCTTGTTCCGTTAGTTGATGGTTTGAGAAAAACGTTTTGTGCAAGAGCACCTGATGAATTTCCACCAATTTGAGATGAAGCAGCCGTGTTAAGGGTCACTCCATCTGCAATTAAAGTTGCAGTATTAGTGGTATAGAAATGTGTATTATTATTTGTAGTCAGAGTTCCGCTACCTGCGTTTATTGATATATTCCCTGAACCAGCATCGACTGTATTATTTGAACTGAGTGTAATACCCAACCCGGTTAATGTAATAGCGTTATTGGTAGTGCTTATATTATCACCTATTGTTAACAAACCACCCGTACCAGAAGCGTTAATTGTGACTCCATTAGGCGCAGTTATACCACTCACAGTGCCTATATCATCTGTAATGCTTGTCACTGTCAGTGGATTTGTCGGTGCGTTAGTCAGCGAAATATTACCCAAAATATTGGCTGCAAAATTATTTAAAACATTGCCAGAATTAGTTAGCGTCACACCGCTTGAATCTCTGATCAACAAGCTTCTTGTACTAGATGACAATATATTGAAGGCACCTGTTTGAATAATTGTACTAGCAGAATCCAATGTCAAAACACCATTTTTCACAAAATTTGAAGATGAAGGGGTCCATGAACCAATAGATATTGCACCCGAGGCGCTATCACCAATACGAACGTTGACTGATTTAACAGTATCTAATACCGCACTTGATAATTGTAGCGTTCCTGTTCCGCCTGCTATACCAATACTTGTTCCTGATGGGCCTGAAAAAATGACATTATTTGCGGTTTGCGTCGCTGTTGCGCTTCCTCCAATTTGCGCACCATTAAGATTCATTGAATTAGCTGTTAGAGTGACGACTCCGCGACTGTAGAGTAGGGAATTTGTTCCAGTCATAAGGGTATCACTGGCTGCATTAAGAGTGATATCACTAGTGCCTGCATTCATTGTGGTACTTGCAGCTTGTGAAATACCTAACCCGCTTAATGAAATAGCATTATTACTTGTAGTTATATTTTGATTAATTGAAATTGACCCCCCTGATCCAGAAGCTGATAATGTAATACCACTTGGTGCTGTAATACCACTAATAGAACCTACATCGTCTGTTAGACTTGTCACAGTTATCGGTTTGGTTGCTGCATTTGTAATAGAAATTGCACCTGCAATATTTGCTGCTATATTGTTAAATGTGTTATTGCTTGTGAGCGTTACACTACTTGCATTACGCAGCAATAAACTTGCGTTGTCACTTGATAAATCAATTGCGCCCGCTTCAGAAATGTCTCCTGATGTTACAAGAGTTAACACGCCATTGCTCGCAAAATTAGCTGCTGGTGTCCAGGCATTTATCGTAATGTTCCCTGAGCTGCTTGTGTTACCAATTCTGACGTTGGAAGAACGAACATCATTCAATCCAGCTGATGATAATGCTAAATTTCCAGTTCCTCCGGCAATACCTATAGTTCTGCTTACTGTACTCGGTTGTAGAATAACTTGCGCTGCAAGTCCTGTACCATTGCCTGTTCCCCCAATTTGAGCAGGAGAGGCGCTACTATCAAAACTCATACTATCTGCTGTCATTGTCGCTGTTCCAGTTGTTAGCATGAAAGCCGCAGAATTTAATGTTAATGTGCCAGTGCCCGCGTTGGCAGACAAGGAACCTGATGATGCATTAATAGTACTTGAATTTTGTGTAATCCCAGCACCTGTGAGAGAAATCCCGTTTGTTCCACTACTCGATGTTATTCCACTATTAATTGTGAGTAATCCTGACGATGTGATACTTAAGGGACTAGATGTTGTATTTGCTGAAACAGTTCCAATAATAGTTAATGGAACGATGGTATTTAATGTAAAAGCACCACCTGCACTGACAGTGTTTAACTGACTAATAGAATTATTATTCGCTATTGTTGTAACACCTATTGTACTCATACTTAAAGTTCCAGCGGTAATTGTAGTTGCTGCTTGTTGAACAACAGAAGACGCTGTCAACGATAAATTACTTGTTCCTGTTAATGTGATATTACCAACTGTCAAAGCCCCTGAATTAACGAGGTTAACAGAATTGGCCGCACTATTTGTTGCAGAAACAACACCCAATAAACTATTATTCATGTTTGATAAGTCAATTGCACCGGCATTCGCAGTTAAGGTAATTGCACCTGTTCCACTTGATTGTGTAATTGCTCCACCTGGTTGAGAGATTCCATTACCATTCAGCGTTAATGTACCGCTGCCAACGCTAACAGTCGCTAATTTAAGTGCAATTGAGTCAGTAATACTGGTATTTGCCGAAGCACCGCCATTATCAACTGAAATATTACCCGTCAATTGATTTCCAGAATCAGTAAGAATAATTGAACGATTGCTACTTGTACCAACAGTAGAATTGAAAGTAGATGTGCCAGGAACAATAAAAGATCCTGTTTGACTAATTGCACCGCCAGTTACACCTTTAGCTGTGATTGATAAATTACCTCCACTATGTAATGTAAGCGTACCCAATGAAAGGTTAGTTCCTGTATAATTCAATGTTAAATTACGAAGGTTGGTTAATGTAGAAAAATCAGGTGCCGCTGCTGTTGTACTAGAATTTTGTATTTCCACATCACGAATATTACTAGTGACTCCTGAAAAATTGAACGCACTAGAACCAAAATTATTCGCTTGAGAACCTAACAAAATATCTGAACCGGATGCGGTCGTTGATACTGTCGTTGATCCACCCGATACGGTAATTGAACCTATTTCAGAAATATTCCCACCGGCAGTCAGAGTCAAATTGCCACCAATTGCCGATGTATCGAGTACTAATGCAGTTGTGTTCGTTAATGTTATATCATTTGCGCCACTATTTGCGAGAGCTACAGCACCCGTAAATGTATTGTTATTTCCCAAAGTAATGGAATTAGCTGCAGCATTAAAGCTTGATGTTCCAGGAACAGTAATTGTTGATCCTGATTGAGAAATGGTAGACCCTGTCCCTGTTGTTACCACAGTTAAATTATTTCCAACATTGATTGTTCCAAGTAAAAGAGCCAATGTATTTTTGATACTAACATCATTTGTGCCCTGGTTTGATATTGAAACTGCATCCGTAAATTTATTATTATTTGCAATTGTAATAAAATCACCAGAACCTGTAGCAGTAATACTAGATGTACCTGCTACCGTAATAATCTTTGTACCGTTTTGTGTAACACTTCCATTGATATTAGTGACACTAAAGTTTCCTCCTACGTTAATAGTATCAAGCGACAAATTACCAATATTTTTAATACTGATATCATTCGCATTTACATCACTTAAGGCAACAGCACCATTAAATACATTATTATTTGTTAATGTAATCGGCGCACCTGTTAAACCAGAATTAAAAGTGGCTAAGCCAGTACCTGATGTTATAGTTGACGACCCATTTTGAGTAATCGCTCCTGTTGAATTAATTGTTAGCGTACCGTTTCCATTCGGCATTGAAATGGTACCAAGCGTCAAAGCATTAACATCTGTCACTGCTATGTTGTTTGAGGCTGTATCACTGGTTAATGACAATGTTCCCGTAAAATCGTTATTAGTATGAGTTAATGTAATTGCGCCATTTCCTGTAGAAAAGCTGGCATCACCCACACTGAGAGAAGTGGTTCCTACAGCTCCCGCCTGCACAATAGAAGAGCCTGTTGTATTACCGCCTGTATCTGTCTTAACAGTTAAAGCACCGCCTGACGTTGATATAAAGCCTAATGTTGCTTGGCCTGTACCACCTCCCGCTCCATTTACATTGATGTTAACCGGGCTTCCTGCAGTTGTAATAGTGCTAGTTGCAGTCATCACAAAATCCTGGCCGCCTGATGCAATTGCATTTGCATTAATATTAACGGATCCAGTACCTGTATTGATCGTCCTACTGGCAGAAATATTAGTCGCATTCTGTGAGGTACTTAAAAAATCTCCACCATTCGTCGTGATATTGCCATTAATTGTTATTGCATTGCCAGAATTAAGAGTGATACCTAATGCACCACTGCTGCCTTCTGCAGTAATAGGATTGCTAATGGTGATCGTGCCACCGCCGTTAGATGAATCCAAGGTCAGCGTAACAGGTGTTGAACCTGTTGTTTTATCAATGGCAGTATTGACCGCGATAGTACCTGTTTGCGTACCAGTACTACCCGTTGTAATCGTAACACTTGTTCCGCCTTCTAATGCTGTGAGAATGTCAGAGACATTGACACTTGAACTATTTGTATCGGGTGTATAAACAGTAGGATTGCCTGCACTAAAGCAAGGTGGTGATGAACAAGTTGTTGTTGACGAGTTAATAGTTACATTACGAGGGTCTAACAACCATGTACCAGCCTCACCCATCGGAGCGCTTGCCATGACACGAGCATGGTTAATATCTAGATAGTTTTTCCCTGATGTTTCAATTAATCCACCATCACCATTTAATAAACCACCTGTTGCGCTTGCTGATCCATAAAATTGTGTACTATCATTAGACCAAACAATAATTTTACCTCCATTACCAGAGGTTATTGCATCTGCTTTAATAACGACATTTTTTCCAAGAAACGTCTTTAAAGCATTTTGAATATTTGGATTATTTCCTTGATAGTCTCCGCCAATTAATACCTCACCACCGCTTTTATCTCCCGAAACATCAATGATCGCATTTTTCGCTAATCTAATTTGTGGCCCAAAAATATGTACTGTTCCTCCTTTTTGATGTTTTCCTCTAGCATAAACTTTACCTGTCACTTTTACTCTTCCACTATCGGAAGATAAAATAATAACACCATTTTTTTTATGCACAGAATTTGCAACAAGAACACCTGACATATTAATTGTATTTCTCAAAACACCTCTTACAGCGCTAGCTGTCATAATAATTTTGCCGCCTTTTGCGATAATTTTTCCTGAATTACTCACACCATATTTTAACGGCTTACCATTTTGATCGACTCCTCGCGAGACAGCAGGCGCATCTACTGCAAAATTAATAAGACCGTCACCGATAAAATCCAGGGTAAACTTACTACCTGATGCAAGAACAACTGTGCCTGTCTTCGCTACAATTAAACCATCATTTTGTACAGCCGTCCCCAGTAACGCAACCAAACCAGAAGACCCAGCTCGTATCGTACCTTTATTAATAACAGAGCCTGCATATCCAGAGGGTTGATCGAAACTGTATTTTCCCGCCATAAAATTGTCATTAGATATATCTGATGTTGAAGCGATAATTCCTGCCACATCTACTCGTGCTGAGGGCCCAAAATAAATGCCCGCCTGATTAACCAGAATAAGTCGGCCATTTGCGGAGAGCTGACCAAAAATTTGGGATGCCCCTTGCGTTGGATCAATACGATTCAATGTCATTGAATTGACTGAAGGTTGTTGAAATCGCGTTTTTTCATCGGACGAAATATTGAAAGAACGCCAATCTATAATTGCTTTATCACTACTCTGGTTTATCTGTACGGTGGATGTGTCAG
This sequence comes from Gammaproteobacteria bacterium, assembly GCA_014132595.1. Taxonomy (GTDB): domain Bacteria; phylum Pseudomonadota; class Gammaproteobacteria; order DSM-16500; family DSM-16500; genus UBA4722. The sequence continues at coordinate 6,802 of BMAG01000093.1, forward strand.
GAGATGATATTGTGGCACTTCCAGCAACAACTTGGCCGCCTTCTGGATTAGCTAATACAGGATTAATAT
>BMAG01000094.1 GCA_014132595.1 Gammaproteobacteria bacterium
AATTTATTGTATTATATGCGGTCATTACTGAGGAGTAATATTATGTTTAAACCCTACGATTTACAAAAAAGAGCCCTTGATAAAATTCTTGAAATCAAGGATCGTGAAATCAAACTACAAAAATTACAAGCGTTTATAGACGCTGAAAAAAAGCCGGCAAATGAAGAGGCAGCATCTGAATCAAAAGTCTATCATGCAGCTCCAAAACTCAAATCTCGCCAGCTTATAAGAGCAGAGCATGCGATGCAAGAATTACAAAGACCTGAAGTCGAAAATTTACCGACTCTTGAATTTCTCTCTTCAGAAGATGCATTAGATTTAAATGGATTTAATCAATTAGCTGTTAGTAGTCCAACACACAACCGTAGATAATAAATCATAAAAATAGGGGGGCTATCATGGCTCCCATGCATTCTCAGGATGCTGAAAATCATTAAATAGTATTAAAAAATTGACTTAAATCAATTTTTTTGCGATTAAATCACAGATAATAATTCTTCCTTAAAAAAATGTTAGTCTGTTCTATCGCATAATATCATCGAATTATTCGCATTATCAAAGAGGAGAGCAGAAAATGTCAAATAACTCTGTTTTATCTGCGCTAGATTATCAATTCATTCAGGATAATAAAAATTTATCAAAATCTATCCGCCAATTACGGGATGGTATTGAATTAAAGTTAAACTCAGAACAAGAGGAAATGCCTGAGGATTCAAGCTGCATAAATACAGAAAAAACAATCACTACATTAAATTCTCTCGGCGTGACATTGAGTGAAATTGGCATGCCGTTTATACTGGCCATTATTGGTGTACGTACTTTTTTAGATAAATTTTTTCTTTCTGCTGATATTCCAGAAAGAGATGAAATTTCTATTGGTGCCTCAATTATCGACTCTTCTGTGCATTGCATTCTTATGCTTTCCATTTATTTGGCGGCAGTCGGTTTTTCTCATGCCTCAGGAAAAAACAAGAATAAAATACGAGAACAACTAGATCTATTAAATAAAATAGCGGGAATATTCGAGCATTTATCTGAGGAAGAAAAAAATCATTATAAACCCCAACTTAAGCATGCTTTCGATAATGTCATGAAAGATACTGAATCTATATTCGAGATGAGCTATTATCAAAAAACATTCAGAGAACTTTTAAAATATGTATTCGGTCTTATCTTAGCATCCACGTTTGCAGCTATTCGTGTCAGCGGTGGATTTTTTATGCTATATAAACTTTCAGCACTCATTGGAGTTGCCTCATTAACTAATCCCGTCGTACTTGGGGTGATATTAGGGATCTATGCACTAACCGGTCTTTTGACGCGTGTACCTGCTATTTATAATTTATTACAGCCCTTATATCAATCAGAAAAAGATCATGTTCAGGATAAATA
>BMAG01000095.1 GCA_014132595.1 Gammaproteobacteria bacterium
CCGCAATGACGGCGGTGTTTGCCAGAGCAGGGAAGCCATGTCGCAATGATGGGGTAAGCGCTAAGAAAAGACGGGTGCAGGCATACACGCGGGCACGGGCCTGGAAACGGTGAATTACGTGACAATGCCTAACAAACAAATGTTTTCTTTATTTTATCAATAATCTATCCTAAAAAAACTTTTTTCTCCAATCATCTATACTACTTAGTAATTATGATTATAAGAGGATAAAGCAATGCGCGCCAGAAACATCAAACGCGGAGGCAGTACACTCACACCCAGTGATCTCAAAGAAAATGAATCCTCCATTAAGCAATTCTCTTCAGAGCTCACCCCTATCCTTTGCGCGGAAGAACCCGCAAAAGCCAACGCGATGAATTTATTCATTTCTTCTTTCCTCACAAAATTAGCCAACAAAGAACGATTACATTTCGCAAATGCATTAGAAAACTACGCTGCATTTTTTAAACTAACAAGCTACAACTCCAGCCTGCCTGATATCTTTAAAGAAATACTCAAAAGAAAAAGCATCGAAGATATTCAAGCACTCATAAAAAAATTAGATAAAGAACCGAACTATCTTGCAATACTCGATGCTTCTGATAAAACAAAAGTAGAAAACGCACTCAAACGATTTCAAAAACAAGATGCAGAGACCGATGCCTTTTTGGCAAAGCCGACTTCTGTCATTGGCATTCTTGACAATCAGGGATATCTTGCTTCGAATGAACCTTTCTTTGATAAGGATCTAGAACTGGCTTTAGAAGGTTATCAAGGAACTCATGGCCCTGTGTCAGTGATCTGCCATATCAATGCCTCTAACTATCAAGATCGACAACAAATTTTAAAGCCTCTATTAGACGAAGCTAGCGCATTGGCCAAAACCAGTGGAAAGCCTCACGATTTGCTGATGATAACCAATAACGGCACCCATCATTTTGTTTTTGTAAAAATGACGGTAGATCCTTCAGGTGAGTTCAATATCACACTCACCGATTCTAAACCTGAAGATAAAGTCTCTTCGAAGCATAAAAGTCACAATGATGAAATTGTTGAGGGTATTGAAGCTCTTGTCTCACCCGAAAGTGTATCCACGGTGGTGTATACCGGTGAACAAGGTGAAAATGCAAACTGTCCTTTTTATTCTATGCGTCAAGTCATCAATATTTGTTCTAGATTGCCTGAATTTGAGATCAAAGAAAATAATGATTTGAGTCAAGCCGCGAAAAGTAATGATATCGTTCGTCTTCAGCTTGCAGCCACCCAAAAGCTGGCGAGAAAAAAAGGTTTATCAGAAGAAAAAGTCAGCGCACTGGTCGTTGATGAGTTAGGTATCTTGCATACGGAACCTCAAACAGAACAATATAAATCCCATCGCGCTTTTCGTATCAAATCAGAAGGTATCGATGAACAACAACTTCTTAAATCGGAAAGAATCGAAGAACAAAAACATCCGGCGAATGATGCTGAATTCACTGCAACTTTTCATATGCCCAAAGATTCTGATGAAGCATTATTAGCAGAAATCGAAGAAGCTGAAATGAGAGAAAGAATCAGAGCCGAAGTGCTTGCGATGGAAGAGCTTGCCACTCAGGCGGAAGTACGAGAAGCAGAAGCCGCAGCGAATGCAGCGCTTCACGCCGAAGAGAGAGAAAAAACCATCGCCGAAGTCAAAGCCATGATGGAGGCTGCGGATAGAAATGAAGTGCAGGAGGCTGAAGCGGCCGCCAATAGAGTGGAAGTACTTGAAGCTGAAGCTGCAGCAAATGCGGCTCTTGCGCAAGAACAAGAATCCAAAAAAACACCACGAGAAAAAATAGTAGACGGTCTTTGTCAGGCTATCACGGATTTAACGATTAACGCGCAGAAAAATTCAGCGATGAGCTCTAAGGAAAAACGAATTATCGCTTTGTTGACAAGAGAGCTCAATAATACCTTGCCCTTGATTGTCAGCACTGATCTGACGATTGACCAATACAAAGCGCATTTCCTAAAAATAAAAACAATCATAACGAGGATTCATGAAGTGGATCCTAATAGTTGGAAAGCAACTGCCAACAAAATCGGAAAACTGACCGTCTTGCCCGCTTTAATTACAAAAGGATTGACCGGTCGATGGGGTGTTTTTAAAAGCAAGGAAAAGCCGGGTGCTGAATTAAATAAATTTATGCAAGCAGTTGAGCAGCTGGAGCAAGAAGTGATGGCTTCTAAAGGTCTAAAGCCTGGTAAATCGTAAGATGAGAAAAAGCAAGAGTAAAACACCGCCGTCATGAGCCTGTCCTCATTGCCCTACGTCCTTGCCCTGCGCCATTGCCCTACGTCCTTGCTCTGCGTCCTTGCTCTGCGTCCTTGCCCCGTGTCATTGCCCCGTGTCATTGCCCTGCATCCTTGCTCTGCGTCATTGCGAGCGAAGCGAAGCAATCCATCTTTTAAACAAAGCTTCAAAAAGCGATTCTAGCTTTCTAAGCTTTGTTTAAAAGATGGATTGCTTCGCTTCGCTCGCAATGACGGCGCCATGACGACTGTTTCAAGACGACGGCGCCATGACGACTGTTTCAAGA
>BMAG01000096.1 GCA_014132595.1 Gammaproteobacteria bacterium
GCAACCTGGAAAGCATCGAATTTAAACATTACAGTCGATAAATTCGAGCGCATTTGAAATACCGAAACAAAATGATAAATTAAAACATATTGAGATACAACTCATTGCGATGACAGATTTGCAATTAGATAATGCAAGCAACCTGGAAAGCATCGAATTTAAACACACCAATAACATAAAATTTATAGATTTATCAAAATTATCCAAATTAGAAAGTGTCACTTTTACTTCTTGTAATTTAGTTATAGACGAAATAAAACTTAATCCAGAAACAGCAAAATTTATTGTTTTTGATTTCTCAAAAAGCTCTTTTACTGAAAAAACTTATAAAGCTATTATTTCACTTAGAAACCAAGGCGCCCAAGTTAACCTGAAAGATCAAGATGAAAGGGAATTAGCTGAGTGGAGATCAGGCCAGAGACTTCGATCAAGCTATCAACATTTTTCGCGCACTTTTCATCCGCCCGAACTTAAATCCATTTCCTCTCAGACTAACGCTAACAAATTATCTCCTGAAGATTACCTCACAAACGCTTCGCCGTTACAGCATAGCCAAGAAAAACATAGTATCCAAGGAACTCAAAATTTGTATGGAGAAGAAGGCCCCATAGACGCTTCTCACTATCGAAAAACTATATATACGGGTATCACAATGTCGTTTAATACATTGCGTTTTACACCGTATCAATTTAATGAATCCAAATCTACATCCATAGATCTAACTCCTATTATTAAAAAAGGAGAAATAAATGCATCTACGTATAAAAAAACAGTAGCCGGACTCAACGCAGAAAATCCACGAAGTTTTTTGGGTGTCATTGCCTTGTCGACTTCAAGTTCAAAATGGGTTCCTCTAAAAAGTTTATCCCTCAATGACGAATTAGTTTTCTTAAGTCAAGAAAACATTCAAAAAATCAATTCTTGCGGCATGAAACTTGATGTGCGATACGTAGAAGAAACACGCCAATATTTTGTAAAGCTTACTAAAATAAAAAATATCTCAACGGGTGTGCCATCATCCATTGATTTATTTTACGGTATGAGCCCCATAAAAAAACAAAATCTATCTGCTCAACCCTTGCCTGCACCCATTCCAGCAGAATTAAAACAAGCATTAGATCATATGAAAGATCTGAGAGAAGCGCTGGATGCTCCAACAACCCAGGGAAAGCTTGATAAAATCACTCGATTTTGCACCGCATTCCAAGACTTTAACGAAGCGTATATTGAGTCTGCACTCAGAGAAATGAAAAAACACCTAAATGCCGCAAAAATAGAAAACACAAGTATTCATGAATTTATGACGCATCTGAATTTCCAAGCAGGATCTTGTCATCATAGGTCAAGAGCTTTTATGGTGTTGGCAAACTATTTTGGAATTCCAGCCAGAATAAATGTTAATGATACCCATGAATATGTAGAATATTTTTTTGATGGTCAATGGATATTAAATAATACATTAGGTGGCTCTATACCGAATGAAAAAATTCTTAAAAATCCCTGGAACGATGCATTTTTTCAGAAAAAAGAAGATGCGCCTGTGGTTCAACATCAAGATATCACATTACATTTACCTCCACATCAAGAAGAAAAAAAACTTTCATCATTGGGAAGTATTATACCTGAAGAGACATATGATCATTTATTTAATCCAGATGAAATCGTCTTAAATGAATCTGGTGAATTTAAAGATTGGTATTTAGAACTAAAAAATCTTACGGGCTTTCCTCCTCTATTACAATTTAATAATAAAATTGATCCACTTAACTTGCACAGCTGTTTAATGAATCAACCAGGAGTCACGATTGGCGAAAATTATTTTTATATTGAACATCCTGATGACTTTGATCATTACTTACAGTTATTACAAGTGAAAGATAATGAATGCAATGCTATCGAAGGACCTCTATTAAAATTATTCCGTCAAAAAAAGCCAGGCACCCTTTTCGTGAATTGGTCTAACTTCACTCCTAAGCAAATTGCAAATTATAAAAGCATATTAGATAAAAATCCTACTCTTCAAGGCTATATTATTCCTCCAAATATTAAAATAATTAATGCAAGCTATCCTGGAACTAATGCATGTTCAGCATTTCATAGTCGTACACAGCGAGTTGCATGGCCGGCCAACCCCCAAACTTTATCTGATTTAGCATCTCATGCTAACGTTTCAAATGAAGGAATCTCCGAAACAAAAGAAATAATAATTGACTTATATGAAAGTCAAAACTGGGAGGGCTTATTGATTGGACAACCTAAAATTTCTCTTGATGGCTTTAGATTTAAAGAAGGAAAATTGCTTAAAGCGCTAAATAAAAACAAAACTGATATTTATTTAACGGGGATCCCTCATGACGATCCTTCCTTTCATGTTTTCTTTGAGCGGTTAAAAAGAGAAAAAGGGTTTTATGCGAATGGGAAGTGGATCTCTATTCCTGAGAAATTTACCATTCATTTATTGCCAAATCCTAAAATCGATAACACTCCAATATCTCCATTTTTTCGTGAAATATGGCCAACACAAGATCAATCAGTTTATTTTATCA
>BMAG01000097.1 GCA_014132595.1 Gammaproteobacteria bacterium
TACCGCAAAACTTCGGGTTTATTATTTTGTAATAAATCTCTGATCGTGAAAAAATTCCCTAATGATTTAGACATTTTTTCTTTTTCAATTTGCAAATAACCCGCATGCATCCAAACGCTCACAAATTTTTTCTGAGTAGCCGCCTCCGATTGCGCAATTTCATTTTCATGATGAGGAAAAATTAAATCTTTACCGCCGCCATGCAAATCAAATTGATCGCCAAACAAAGAAGTGGACATCGCAGAACATTCAATATGCCAACCTGGACGACCCGCGCCCCATGGAGATTCCCAGCTCGGCTCCCCCGGCTTTGCTAATTTCCACAACACAAAATCCAAGGGATCACGTTTAACATCATTAATTTCAACGCGCGCACCGCTTTCCAATTGATCGATATTATGATGGGAAAGACAGCCATAATTTTTAAATTGACGCACGTCATAATAGACATCGCCGTTTGAGGCTACATACGCGCAGTTATTTTGTATTAATTTTTGAATGAGGCGAATAATGTGCGGCACATATTCTGTTGCACGCGGCTCATGATTCGGTGACAACAAACCTAATTGTGTAAAATCATCATGCATGGCCTTGGTAAAACGCTCAACGACTGCTTCAAAGGTCTCTTTATTTTCATTTGCACGTTTAATAATTTTATCATCAATGTCAGTGATATTTCGAACATAGGTGACATCATATCCGCGCCAGCGCAAATAGCGAATAATCAAATCAAAAACAGCATAGGTACGGCCATTCCCAATATGACAAAAATCATAAACGGTTGGGCCGCACACATAAATATTGATTTTCCCCGGTTGCAAAGGCTGAAAATTTTCTTTTTCTTGGGTCATGCTGTTGTAAATTTTTAACATAAGTTGTTGTTCTCTAAATATTTCACAATTCCAAAATCGTAATACTTTATAACCTAAGGATTCCAAAAAACATGTTCTTTGTTTGTTATATCTAACAGCCTTCTCATCTGTCAGCTTTTCCGAAGTGTTCGCGCTCTATGAAGTATCTCAATCAACACACACTCTCAGCATTCTTAAACCGCGTCAACACCTCATCCGTTCCCAACAACGTCACAATATGCAACAACTCCGGCCCTTCTTTCTCTGCCGTCAGTGCCACTCTAATCGGCATAAACAATCCCTTACCTGAAACATTCAACGCAGCCTTCATTTCATCCAAAACCGCTTTCAAATCCGTACCGTGCTTCTCAACCGATTTTTGAGCCGCACTAAAAAACGCTTTACCCGCGCCTTTTAAAATACCCAGCTGCTCATTATCCCATTGCAATTTATTTTCAAATAAAATCGTCTTCCAAACATGCGCATCCGCAGGAAACAAAGCATTCTCCTGCACAAGCTTAATAAATAAATCCCGCTTCTCCGATGGAATAATCTCACGCAGCGAATCTCCTACCCAATCCCACATTTCTTTAACACTCAACATCCGCACCGCCTCTTTCTGCCAATGCATTAGTTGATTCATATCAAAACGCGCGGGCGAGCGGCTTAGTTTTCCTAAATGAAAATTCAGTGCCAACTCCTCAAACGACATTAATTTTTTCTCATCATACGCATGACTTAAGCGCGACATATAATTTAAGACGGCTAACGTCAAATATCCCGCTTCGCGTAAATCATGCAAACTCGAACTTCCATGGCGTTTAGATAAAGGCGCTCCATCCTCACCCGTAATCAAGGACAAATGACCATATTCCGGCGTTCTCATTTGCAAGGCTTTTAAAATCATCAACTGACGCGGCGTATTCGCCAAATGATCTTCTCCACGCAACACATGCGTCACTTCCATACACGAATCATCAATCGCATTACAAAACATAAATGAAGAACTACCGTCCGCGCGGCGAATAATAAAATCACCAATATCATCACTATTAAATCGCTGCGGCCCTTTCACCAAATCTACAAACTCGACAAGCGTTTGCACAGGCACTCTAAATCGGAGTGCGGGTGTTTTACCTTCCAGAATACGTTTTCCAATCTCTTCTTTGGAAAGCTTACGACAAGTTCCTGGATACCGCGGCGCCTGTCCGCGTGATAATTGAATTTTACGATTCAAGGCAAGCTCGTGATCCGTACAAAAGCAAGGATACGCCAACTCCATTTCTTCAAGCTTTTGATAATAACGCGCATAAATTTCATGTCGCTTTGATTGCCAATACGGCGTATAAGGCCCATTCACACCCGGACCTTCTTGCCAATGAATACCTAGCCACCGCAAATCGTCCTGCAATAATTCTGTATATTGGTGTTCTGACCGTGATTGATCGGTATCTTCAATACGTAAAATAAACGTTCCTTTATTTTTAGCCGCATACAGCGCACTAAATAAAGCCGCTCGTGCATTTCCTAAATGGATTAAACCGGTAGGACTGGGTGAAAATCGTGTTCGAATCATAATCGTTCTGCCATCATTAATTGTTTCATTTCACGCACCGCATTTTCAAGCCCCATAAAAATTGCCCGAGCAATAATGCCGTGACCAATATTTAACTCATTCATTTCAGGAATACATGCAATCGCTTGTACATTTTGATAATTCAAACCATGACCGCCATTGACAACCAATCCTGCCTGGTGTGCAAATTCTGCGGCTTTAATGATACGTTGCAATTCGATGTCTCGCTGATGCTTTGTCTTCGCATCCGCATAACTTCCGGTATGAATTTCAATCGTGGGTGCCTGGCAACGGATGGCCGCCTCGATTTGTTTGAGATCTGGATCGATAAAGATAGAAACATCGATATCAGCTTCTGCCAACCGCTTGCAAGCCTCTTTTATTTTTGATTCTTCAGAAATCACATCCAAGCCGCCTTCTGTTGTGAGTTCCTGACGTTTTTCAGGAACAAAGCAGCAATGCGTCGGACGAATTTTTTCAGCATAGAGTAACTTCGCATCCGTCACTGCCATTTCCAAATTAAGCTTCGTTAATAAAACTTCTTGAATTAGCGTAACATCACGTTCTTGAATATGACGACGGTCTTCACGTAAATGTACCGTGATGCCATCAGCACCACCATTTTCAGCAGCGTAGACCGCCTCAATAGGATCGGGATAACGTGTATGCCGTGCCTGACGTAACGTTGCAACATGATCTATGTTGACACCTAACAAAATTCTTTCTGGTAAATCTGTCATTCTGTTAACTCCGTAAAAAGCTTGCGACTTTCTAAACTATATGAGCCCAATAAAGAACGGAACGCGATACGCATCAAACGTTTCGCATCCCGCAAACTGTCTTCATCATTCAGCTGTTCATTCCCTAATGCCAACAAACTCTTTCCTGCAAACTGCATTTTATCACCCGCTCTTTCCTCGGATTTTTTAAAACCTTGCTCGGGATAAAATTGATAAATCTGCTCTGGCAAGATTTTTTCTCCTGTCGAAAAATCATGCATCAACTGTAATCCATAACCTAATTCTTCCAGCAACCTTTTTTCAAATATCCGCAGCGTTTGCTGGACATCTTTAACGTGTTGCAATTCTAGCAAGGTATGCCGGTAAATGGTATAAAGCTGTGGATGCGGATCATGTTTTTGCAAAATCCGAACCAATAATTCATTCAAATAAAACCCGCTGAACAACCGGCTCCCCTGCAATTGAAACGCAGATCCATTATGTTCCACAGAATTGAGCAGCATTAACTCAGACCGCCCTTGCCATGAGGCCAATAAAGGTACAAAAGGTTGCAGCAAAGAACGTAGTTTTGAATGCGGTGTCCGCACTCCCCGGGCCACCACCGAAATACGCCCATAGGATTCTGTCAATAAATCCAACAAAAAACTCGTCTCGCGGTAAGGACGATGATGTAAAATAAATGCAGGTTCTAAACTGATACGCATGGCGGCCTCTACATAATTCTTTTTTATCATTTCAATGCTGTACAATCAATCAGTTATAAATTCCCTTGGAAAATAAGATATTCTGTAAATATAAGCTATACTTTTATTAAAAAATATTCTATGCATATGAGAGGGCATATGACTAAAGTTAGAATAGTAGAAAATAAAGATAATAGCGAGGAATTCACTTATTTTGTAAAATCAAGTAAACAGAAAATAGTAGATTACCTAGAGGAGCTAAAGCAGGGAGCTTTTAGTTTATAGTCCGGCAAACTCATACGGACGTGAGGAATTGAAAAAGATAGTTTCAAAAGGTATCACTACGTAATAATAATCCATTATCTTCCCTTCTCAAGCATCATGCTTCAAGTTTGGATCACCTAGACCAAGAAAGAAAAAAAATATCTGATGCATTAACAAAAAGTTTAGAAAGTAAAGGCATATCAAATAATATGCTAAAGAAAACTAAGATAAATTCAAGTTCTGACCAAGCTCAAACACTATTAGATCAGAAGAAAGCTAATATCGAAGAATGTCTGCGTACAATAAATAAAAAAAACCCGCCTGCCAGTATTAAGGAATGTGTAAACGCCTTAACTGAATTAAGAGAAAATAATGAAGAAGCATTAAAAAAGTTCGTAAAGAAAGCAGCGGACATTCTATCAGTGGCTTAAGGAATAGAGTGAGTAGTGAAGTTGGATTGTGGCGTTTAAACAGCTTATTAGATGCTGAAATTAAAACATTAAAAACCATGTCAAAACAGTTTGAAGTAAAAAGTGCGCCGGCTCATGTAGTTACGGTAGCAAATATAAGGTAGTCAAAATAAGTAGTCAAAATAATTTTTTAAAATAATCCAAACCATTAATCAATCATTTGTTGAAATCAACTAGACACGCTCAAGTTATCCTCTCCAAAAATTTCGCCGGTTAACTGAAACGGTATTACCTTTAGAATGTAATTCAGGAAATCCTATTCCGTACGGTTACACGTGCGGAGCCGAAAGAAAGGGATGAAATTTAATATTGGAAAAGAAAATCTAGATCAACTCAGAAAAAAATGGGCAAGATTTTATAATCCCGCCCATTCCCAGTTCTACGCGAAGTGGTATGTAAGACCCAACATGAATTGGTTGTCGTACGGAGACCACTTAACACCACCCGAGCTAAAGGAGTTGTAGTTAGCGTGAGTGAATTCAGTTTTGATGCTGAAGTTTTCGTACACAGCTGTTTCAAGACCCAGACCGTATACAAACGCACCTTGGTATCCTGATTTGCTTGTGCTAGCAGTTAATGTACCTGGAATGTTAGATACATTGGTTGTGCCTTTCAAGCTTGCAGACATGTAACCCAAGGGGATGTACAACAATGTGCTGGTGTTGAGTTTGATACCTGGTAACAAACGAACGCCCCAGCTGGTGTTAACGGAGAACTTGCTGTTCATCGTGCCACCTACAGCGCTGGTTGCAATTGTGTTGTTGTTGCTTTGGCTTGCACCACTGGTGTTAACCAAAATTTCAGCCGCTAAGTAATATGCTTCTTGGAAGTATTGACCATAACCAGCATATAAACCGCCTACCCAGCCGTTTGCAGCTAATGCATTGCTGCCGTTAGCTGTAACTGTACCGGTAGCATCAGTTACGGAATAGCTGTTTACAGCTCTCCAAGATTCATAACCAACCTGAGCACCAACGTAGAAACCGTCTTTTAATACTTTCTCAACGGGGCATGGTGCGGGTTCACCCTTATACATTTCACCTTTGTAATTCCCAGCAGCATAGCCTGCTGTAGAAGCGAACAGCAATGCAGCTGCTGATACTCCTGCAGAAAACAAAGTTAGTTGTGAATATTTCTTCATAAATCATGTCTCCATACTGTTAAATAATAAATCAGGTGAAAGTACTCCACCCAGTGATAACGTTACTACTTCGTCTCGGATCATATCAAAGAGTTCAAGAGGTTTACTTTATTG
>BMAG01000098.1 GCA_014132595.1 Gammaproteobacteria bacterium
GATATGGTTAATTTTCATGGTAATATTCATGGGGGTCATATTTTAGGTTTTCTTGTCTTTCGTATCAAGACGGTATAAGGCATAGATAGGATTTCCTCGATCATTATTTCTTTTTGTCTTCCCGACGAAAAACGTATTTTTTTCTTGGGTTGTTTGATGATAAACGGTTATTGCCATTGAGTTTGGTTTAATTTCAGCATAATGATAAGGCCACACTTTTACCGTATGAATGGGATTAAATTCTGATTTTAAAAAATGAGTGGCAATGTTACTTTTTTCTATTATCTCAATTAAAGCAGCTTGTTCTTGATTGAGAGATTGTGTTGCTAGATAAACTGAAAGCACGCTGCTTAAAATAAGGCAACTGATAAATAATGCGGTGAGCAGCTCAATGAGGCTAAAGCCATTTACAAGGCAAGATTTAAGAAAATGCATCCGGATTGTCCTAGTTGAATTTTTTGGCATGGATGAGACTTTTCCCCCCAATAAAGGATCAACTGATATTGTGGAAAACTCCCCTCCACGTAGCCCACCCCCGCGGGTAATAATTGTTGGTTTTGAAGATTCCACTGATCAACCTCCTCCTTAATGGAAATAGATTGACCCATGGCTCGCAGGCGTTGTGTCATTGAAATTAATTGATGAGCGGCTGCATGGAAGTAATAGGCAGAGCGTATTGTGCGTAAGCCATATATTTCCATGGCATCAAAGCCAAACAGTATAAAGGAGAGTAAAATCAGGCTGATCAGGACTTCAATTAACGTAAAACCTTTAGGAAAACGATAATACATTGGACAGCTCCAGCAATTTGATTATTTTATATATTTCAGAAAGTATCATTATTTTCTGTCATTGCGAGCGAAGCGAAGCAATCCATCTTTCAAGCAAAGCTTAGGAAGCTAAAACTGCTTTTTGAAGCTTTGTTTGAAAGATGGATTGCTTCGCTTCGCTCGCAATGACAGTGGTGAGGGTCGCAATGACGGAGGTGACATTTGCAATGGCGGTGGGAGCGCCGCAATGACGGAGGTGACATTGCAATGGCGGTGGGAGGCTCGCAATGATGATCGGGGATGATGGAAAAAACAACAAAACTTAGAATGACTAGCGATTATGGACTAACTCAGCCATAATCTACCTATGAGCTTTCTTTTATTCAACATTTTTCTAAGGATTTTTTATGGACACATTAGAACAAAAACACTGTCTCCCCTGCGAAGGTTTTGGCGCCCCGTTAGACGCAAATGCAGTGACACAGCAGCTAAAAAATTTATCAAAAGAATGGCACGCCAATCCTGACAATAGCAATATTTTTAGGGATTTTCGTTTTAAAAATTATTATCAAACCATGGCTTTTGTAAATGCTATTGCCTGGATGGCCCATCATGAAAATCATCATCCAGATCTTGAGGTTGGTTTTAATCACTGTTTAGTTCGTTATTCCACACATGCCTTAAAGGGTTTGTCCATGAATGACTTTATTTGCGCAGCTAAAGTGGATGAGATTTTTAAACCTTTCGCGGAGAAATTTCATGACAGAAAATGATATACTTCATGATCGTCGTTTTATTGTTATGTCAGAAGTGATGACACCCGATATGGTTAATTTTCATGGTAATATTCATGGGGGTCATATTTTAGGTTTTCTTG
>BMAG01000099.1 GCA_014132595.1 Gammaproteobacteria bacterium
TATGCACCTAATTCTCCATATTCTGCTTCGAAAGCAGGTTCGGATCATTTGGCAAGAGCGTATTTTCATACTTATAATTTCCCTGTGACGATGAGTAATTGCTCCAATAACTATGGACCTTATCAACATCCTGAAAAATTTATTCCTACTATTATTCGTGCTTGTCAAGAAGGAAAATCTATACCGATTTATGGTGATGGCAGTAATGTACGAGACTGGTTGTATGTGGAAGATCATTGTCGTGGGATTGATAGAATTGTAAAACAGGCAAGGGTGGGAGAAGTGTATAACATAGGCGGTCAGCAAGAGTTAAATAACCTTACTGTTGCTAAATCGATTTGTGATTTGATGGATCAGTTAGTACCTCAATCAAAGTCTTATGAAACTCTCATACAGTTTGTTCCGGATCGTCAAGGTCATGATTGGCGGTATGCGATTGATAATCGAAAAATAGTGCACGAATTACATTGGAAGCCGCAAGAGACCTTTTTAGAAGGGTTAAAGAAAACAATTCAATTTTATTTGGGGCAGCCAGCCCGTACTTATTGATTAGTAAGTATTTTTTTATAGTTTTGGGCCGATCTGTTTAAATAGACTTAGACCTATGATAAGATTCGCCCATTTATTAACTAGGATAGTCAGGATAGATCTTCATGAAAATCACAAAGGCAATCTTCCCGGTCGCAGGCCTAGGCACTCGCTTTTTGCCAGCCACAAAAGCCAACCCCAAAGAAATGATGCCTATTGTCGATAAGCCCTTGATTCAATATGCCGTTGAAGATGCCTTAGCGGCTGGAATCACTGAGCTGATTTTCGTCACCAGCAGCAGTAAGCGCGCCATTGAAGATCATTTTGATTCTAATTTCGAGTTAGAATCAAATCTATTAGCACGCGGTAAACAAGATTTATTAGATATCGTTCAAGGCATCTTGCCCCCGGGTGTTTCATGTGCCTATATTCGTCAAAAATCCCCGCAAGGATTAGGCCATGCAGTGCATTGTGCAAAGCAACTTATCTCAGACGAGCCTTTTGCAGTTCTGCTCGCAGATGATTTAATTGATGGCGGCAAACAATCTTGTCTGCGTCAAATGTTGGATGTGTTTCAACAAACACAATCGAGTGTTGTTGCTGTAGAAAAAATTTCGAGCAAAGATACAAAAAAATACGGTGTCATTGATGCCGAATCAACAGAACAAGCCATTACTCGAATTCTGGGTATTGTAGAAAAACCCGAACCTAAGAATGCGCCTTCTAATTTAGGTGTTGTCGGCCGTTACATTCTTACTCCTGAGATTTTTAATATGTTGGAAAATACAGCACAAGGATCCGGCGGTGAAATCCAGTTGACGGATGCCATTGCCAAATGATCCGAACCTGCTTTCGAAGCAGAATATGGAGAATTAGGTGCATA
>BMAG01000100.1 GCA_014132595.1 Gammaproteobacteria bacterium
GGTTTATTACGAGCCCTTTTGCTTGCTGAAAAATCTATACAAGAGCAATTTGATTATGTAAAGCAATATAAAAATCATGAAAAAGAATTGGCAAAAAAAATAAAAGAAGAAATCGATGAAATACTTGTAATAAAAAAATGTTTGTATGCAATGTGGGAAGTACAATATCAAATTATAACAAATTCGATCGCCCTTTCGAAGCAAATCCTACAGAGTGAAGCAGATACGTTACTTACTTGGGGGTTTTATACCCAATCTTTTCATCAGAAAACACATAAGTTTTTTCTTCATGCCTACGATGAAGGACTTTATCCTAAACGCAGGGCTTTTTAAAACCCCGATTTTTTATGACTGAAAAAACGAGACGGGCCATGGGTGAAGTCCCTCATCGAAAGCATGATGAAGGACTTTTATAGCTAGTAACTAATCCGTAACCGAAACATTTTCTTTAATATGTATGCCGCAAATCGTTTCAACTAATACAGCAGCCACTTCATACGGATTCGCATTTGCACCGGGCCTACGATCTTCGATATAACCATAGCCTTTCGTTGCAACAGGCCGCGGAATTCTCACAGAGGCACCGCGATTACCAACGCCTGCAATAAATTCTGACATATGTGCAGTTTCATGCTTACCGGTTAAGCGTAACTCTAAATCATGACCATACACCGCAATATGCTTATCATGCACTTTTTCTAACGCATCAATAGCTTGATTGATCGCCTCCATTCCGGTTTTAGGATCCCGCATCGCTTTTGTTGAAAAATTCGTATGCTTTCCTGCTCCATTCCAGTCACCTTTAACGGGCTTAGGATGTAATTTCGCCGTGATGTCATATTCTTCACCAATGCGATAAAGCAACCAGCGAGCTAGCCATAAATGATCAGAAACCGTCACAGGGTCTGCGCTTTCAGAATCAATGCCACGATAGCCAATCTGGAATTCCCATTGACCCGGCATTACTTCAGCGTTTGTTCCATATAACATTAAGCCTGCATCAATACAAGCTTGAGCGTGTTCTTCAACTAGATGACGGCCAAAGACTTCGTCAGCACCTACGCCGCAGTAAAAAGGTCCTTGCGGTGCTGGATACCCACGATCTGGCCATCCTAAGGGCTGTTGACCCCGAAATAAAGTGTATTCTTGCTCAAAACCCAGCCACGGCTGATAAACATTGCCTCCATGTTCCATCAACTGCACCAATCTCGTTCTCTTATTGCTAATATGCGGTGAGCCATCTGGATTTAATACTTCACATAATGCCAAATAATTACCTTCGCCAAGAATAGGGTCATCTACGATACGCACCGGTTGTAAAATCAAATCAGAATCATGTCCCGTGGCCTGATAGGTCGAAGAACCATCAAAGCTCCATTGAGGAAAATCGATGGGATTATAACTCTCCTGAGTCAACGGAATAACTTTAACTTTAGAGCGTAATGTTTGCGTTGGACTGGTACCATCAATCCAGATATAAGTGACTTGTGATAAAAACATAGACTTCCCCTAAGGCAATTATGATAAACAGGGTATGAGTATAATAGAATTATTTAAGGTGTCACACTCTCTTTCGAGAAAACACAAAAAATAATCGGGATAAATTTAACACAGGCTTAGGGATGCATCTAATTTTATGGTTTCAAACGCTTTTTATCGGCATTTTATACAATACAGTAC
>BMAG01000101.1 GCA_014132595.1 Gammaproteobacteria bacterium
GTAAAAATCCATCGGTTTGCATATTCCAAAGCATTGCAAAATGTCCTTTGCTTTGAAGCAATTCTTCTTTTGTGCCTTCTTCTACAACCCGTCCATGATGAAAAACAATGATACGATCCATGTCATTTAGCGTTGATAATCGATGTGCAACAACAATGGCTGTCCGATTGAGCATCAGATGATGGAGGCTTTCCTGAATGAGTTTTTCCGTGACGGAATCTAAGGCAGAGGTTGCTTCATCTAAAATCAAAATAGGCGCATTTTTTAAAATGGCTCGTGCGATGGCAATTCGTTGACGTTGTCCCGAAGAAAGCTTAATGCCTCGCTCGCCAATTAACGCAGAATACCCGCCATCCAGCTTTGTGATAAATTCATGGCAGTGAGCAAGCTCAGCGGCTCGAATAATGTCATCATCGGATGCATCGAGTAAGCCATATCGAATATTTTCCATTAAGCTGCGATGAAATAAAGAAGGATCCTGGGGAATCATGGCAATTTGAGAACGCAATGAATCTTGTGTGACTTTTGTAATATCCTGATCATCAATTAAAATACGGCCTGATTGCACATCATAAAAACGCAATAATAAATTCACAAACGTTGTTTTTCCTGAACCTGAAAAACCGACTAGACCGATTTTCTTGCCCGCAGGAATTGTGAGGTTGAGATCTTTAAAAATAGTACGATTTTTTTGATAAGCAAAGGTGACATGTTGAAACTGAATTTCGCCGCCTGAAATCACAATCGGTTTTGCATCTTTCACATCTAGTAAATCATGACCTTTTCTGACTAGGCTCAAAGCATTGCCAATGATGCCTATTTCACGCGTGTAGATGGTCATCTGATAACTGACGAACCAGACAAATCCTAGTAACCAAAATGCCTGCATCCCGACTTGTGTAAAATCACCCAGCGTGACCCAATGTTGAACCCAGCCATGCAATAGGGTAAATATAATCGCAAAAATTAAAAATAATCCATTTAAGCCAAGGCCAATACGTGTGAGCTCCATGATACCCATTGCTTTTTTTGCTTTGACAATTTCATCCTGTTGGTATCTGGCTAAATATTTTAATTCATATTTACTGCGTGCAAATAATCGTACACTCAGCATATTACTAAAGACATCCACGATTTTACCACTGAGTGTTGATTCTGCTTTTGAATGGGTTTCCCATAAATGATTTCCATAATTCACAAATAATATGGTTAAGAAGAGATGAAAACACAACCAAAAAAAGACAATGATGGCAAAAATGGGGTGGGTGAGCCACATCATGATTAATACAACTAATGCGCCTACGAGGAGGGTTACGAACTGGAAACAAATAATTTCCATGATGGCCTGGCAGCTTGTGGGCAAATCGGCGAGCTTTTTTGCAATGGAGCCTGCAAAGTGACTTGAAAAATAATCATGTGAGTGTGATTGGACATAACTAAAAACTGCCGCTCGAATTTTTGCGCGAAAACGGGGAAAAGTATAAACCTGAAGAAAGCCCTGGCTACGTTGAAAAATTTCTGTCACAACCCAGAATACCACCAGTAAAGATAAGACTCCTTTGACAGCCATATAAATGTTTTCAGGATTTCCCTGATAAGCTTGAATGATATTAACGAGTCTTTTAATAAAGTAGGGGAAAAAGACGTCATTTAATGCCCAGATGACGGATGCAAGCATTAAAAGAAAAAATTTAAATTTTTGCTGTCGAACAAAATGGAAAATAAAACTATAGGTGGTTGTGGGTAAATTCATACAAAATACCTACCGCTTTAAACAGACAATGCTCTATCGTAGCACATTTTTTGCATCATGGGAGAGGAAAGGTTAGGTAAATTTATGCGTGAATTATGCAACCTTAGGCTTCCTAGCCTTCACTCGGTCTTGCCATCGCAAAATTCACATGATGTTCAAAGGAAGAACCTAATTTCCAGGCATAAGCGGAAGGATGTCCCGTATCCG
Organism: Gammaproteobacteria bacterium; assembly: GCA_014132595.1. Taxonomy (GTDB): domain Bacteria; phylum Pseudomonadota; class Gammaproteobacteria; order DSM-16500; family DSM-16500; genus UBA4722. The sequence continues at coordinate 1,961 of BMAG01000101.1, forward strand.
GATTGACTTTAATCTGCATGGTACCAATGCCAATGCCCGATGTATGAGGCTGGCGTGTATCCTGACTGTGACCGGAGGAGGCGGAATCAGTGACTCGCACCATGAAAGCATCTTGAATGCGAGTCGGCTTATTCATCACGACCATGACATGCCCACTGACACCCGTATGTGAATTTTTATTATTACGAAAAACTAAAATATCGCCCGGCTGCAACTCATTGACGTTTTCTATTTTATTCCAATAATGCCGCGGTTTATAAGTTAAGCCTGTAAAGAAATTATAATAATGTTCAGTCGTCGGTTTATCAGAACCCGTTGAGTGAACGAGACTTGAATACGCCGCTGGATTTGAAGCTTGTAATAAATGATCCACATAATCGGAGCAGTCAATAATATAAACACCTTTTGAACTATCAAAATGGGTGCCTCCGAGTTTATAGGCCGTATAACGTAAAGTTGAAATGGTATTTTGCACAAAATGAACCATCCGTGTTCCTAAGGAAGACATTAAACTATGCGGTGGTTCAGGCGGTAATGTCTCATCGGGTGTTTCTGCTATTTCATGCGACGGTGCTGTATGCAGGCGAATATGTGAATGTAATGTATGTTTATGTGAATGAACATGAGTATGCGTATGTTTTTTTGTTTTATGTTTTGGGTGTTGTGTATTTCTAGTATGCTTACTAGAATGATGCGCAGTTTCTGTATGATGTGGTGTTGTTGCGCGGCATTGTATGCTATATAGCAAAGCAATGATGATAAAACACAGTGTCATTATTTTTGTTTTAACCATAATTAATAGCAACTTAATTTAATATAAATAGATTTAATATTGGGCAACAAACGATGAGTCATCATATACTAGCCTTAATTCTTCTATAGATGCAAGCCAATAACTATTTTTTGAACAATACCTGCCCAAATTAGGATTAAAAATGAACGTATATTTAATGAGACATGGGGATGCAGTTTACCAAAATCCAGATGATTTGTCTCCCTTGAGTGATCGTGGTAAAGAAGCCATCGATGCAGTAGCAAAATTTATTTTGCCATTAAAATTGACTCTACGTGTTTTTCATAGTCAAAAATTAAGAGCAAAGCAAACCGCCGAGCGAATTTCAGCGGGCATTATTCTGGATGCACCGATGATTGGACGTGAAGGATTAAATCCTAATGATTCAGTGATCTCCATGGCAGAAGAATTAGACGAAGCTGATTCGGATGTTTTATTGATAGGGCATATGCCTTTTATGGGAAGGTTAGTAAGCCAGTTACTTTATCAAAATGCAGATCACGATGTTGTCTCATTTCATAAAGGAACATTACTATGTTTAAAAAGGATAGGTTATGGTCAATGGATTCTTGAGTGGGTGATTCATCCTGGTATAGTAGGTGGTACTAATGAGTGATAATTTGATAATGCTAGATGCTGTTTCCCTCGCATTTGGTCTGGATGTTTTATTGGATCATGTCAAACTGCAAATTGCAGAAGGTGAACGTGTTTGTTTAATTGGCCGTAATGGGGCGGGGAAGTCATCACTTTTAAAAATCATTGAGGGCACGATGTTACCCGATAGTGGTACGGTTTGGCGTAAACCGCATCTTTGTTTTGCGCGCCTCGCTCAAGAATTGCCGCAAGAAAGTACGGCCACCGTCTATGAGTTTGTGGCCGAGGGACTTGCAGAAACAGGAAAATTGTTATTTGATTATCACGCTTTGACACAACGATTGTCTCATTCACATACCGAAGAAGATCTAAATCAGCTGCAACGTTTGCAGCATGCGATTGATGTTGCGAATGGATGGCAGTTTGAACAAAAAATTAATACAATTTTAACGAGACTGGAATTAAACCCCGATTTGTCTGTTGCTCAATTATCAGGAGGTTGGCAGCGCCGTGCGGCACTCGCGCAGGCATTAGTGACCTCACCTGAACTCTTGTTACTGGATGAACCCACAAACCATCTCGATATTGAAGCGATTCAATGGCTGGAAGATCAATTAATCAATTTAGGCATTGCTCTGGTTTTTATTACACACGATCGTTCGCTTTTACAGAGACTTGCAACACGTATTATTGAACTGGATCGCGGTCAATTAACTTCGTGGCCAGGCGATTATGGAAATTTCTTACGGCGCAAAGAAGAAATGCTCAACGCCGAAGAAAAACAAAATGCAGAATTTGATAAAAAGCTCGCGCAAGAAGAACGCTGGATTCGTCAAGGAATCAAAGCGCGCCGCACACGGAATGAAGGCCGGGTACGTGCCTTAGAAGCTTTACGTAAAGAACGTTCAGAACGCCGAGAACTTCAAGGCAAAGCGTCCTTTAATCTCAATGAAGCAAAAAAATCCGGAAGATTAGTTATTGAAGCAGAACATATTACACAACAATTTAATCAACACTGTATTATCGACGATTTTTCATTACGTATTATGCGTGGAGATCGCATTGCTTTAGTGGGGCCGAATGGGGTTGGTAAAAGTACTTTATTGAATATTTTATTAAAAAAAATAGAGCCCACTCAAGGAACCGTGACACAAGGCACCCAATTACAAATTGCTTATTTCGATCAATTACGCGAAGCGCTGGATTTAGAAAAAAACAGTATTGGACAATGTGGCTGAGGGGAATGAAACGATTGAGGTCAATGGTCAAAAACGGCATGTGATGAGTTACTTAGGTGATTTTCTTTTTTCACCCCAGCGTGTGCTTACCCCTGTAAAAGCCTTATCCGGCGGCGAATGTAATCGGTTATTGCTGGCGCGCTTATTTAGCCGTCCTTCCAATTTATTAGTGTTGGATGAACCCACGAATGATTTAGATATTGAAACTTTGGAATTACTAGAGGAATTACTCAGTCATTATCAAGGCACATTGTTAATTGTCAGCCACGACCGTTCTTTTTTAGATAATGTCGCGACAAGTACATTATTATTTGAAGGAAATGGAAAAATTACTGAATATATTGGCGGTTATCAAGAGACGGTTCAACAGGCGAAACAAAAAAAAGCGGCGACTCCAAAAATAACGATAGAAAAAGCTGTTAAAAATAAGCCTCGCTCCGTGGCGAAATTAAGTTATAAAGAACAAAAAGAATTAGAAGAGTTACCCGAACGAATTATGACCTTGGAGACCAGACAAACAGAATTACAACAACGGAGTGCAACACCCGAATTCTATCAAAAAAATCCAGCTGAAATAACAGATACGTTAAATGAATTACAAAAAATTGAGAAGGATTTAGAAGCAGCGTACCAACGTTGGGAATGGCTGGAAAATAAGTAACTTGCATAGATAGTACTAGCTCCGAGTTGTTATCTCGATTGGTTAAGGGCGGTCTTGTATTTATGGGCGGATTTTAAATAAACTAAACCTTTTTA
>BMAG01000102.1 GCA_014132595.1 Gammaproteobacteria bacterium
GACCGTCAAAAATACGGAAGAGGCTCTCTTTGCCGCAGGCTGTTTTTGGGGCGTTGAATTTTATTTTAAAAAATTACCGGGTGTTTTAAAAACAGAAGTCGGTTATAGTGGCGGTCAAACGCTATCCCCCACTTACACTGAAATATGTAATGGTGATACTGGCCATTACGAAACGCTGCGTGTTTTATATGATCCTTCCATCTTATCTTACGAAGAACTTGCGAAATATTTTTTTGAAATACATGATCCGACTCAAACAACGGGTCAAGGACCTGATATAGGACACCAATATTTAAGTGTTATTTTTTACTATGATGAGATACAAAAAAAAATCGCCGAAGGTTTAATAGATTTACTTACAAAAAATGGGTTACAGATCGCAACACAAATTTTACCCGTGAATATCTTTTGGCCGGCTGAAAAATATCATCAGGATTATTATTTTAAAACAGGCAAAGAGCCTTACTGCCATCGCTATGTAAAACTTTTCTAATCACACTTCAATAAAGATTTATTCTATGCAGCCAGCAATACTCCAAACAACTTAATAATTAGGGGCGAGAAATTCTGACGTTTTGTGAAACAGCATGAAAAGCTGACTCTATTTTTTTTAAATAGACAGGCAAACAAATCAGTAACAGCTGCTTTACTGGCATCTCTACCATGATCCGCAGAGTCCCTGGGCCAAACCCCAACGATCTAAACAAATAATTTCTTTTTGCTTTGAAGGTAGTTTGCGCCATGGTATTGCGATAAACCCGCTCCATGACTTTCATGCTTGAAATCGGTTTGTCTTGTGAATTTTTACTTTGATTCAGTATCCTTGTCAAATTCCAGGGACTTGAACAGATAGTCGCGATCCCCGCGGCTAAACTGTCTGACAGAAAATTCCAACCCATGACTTGACACGGCGAATACGATTTTGTATCTATTTGTTTTCGGAATTTAAAACGTGTGAACTCATAAACAGAACCGAATGTACCATCACGTTGCATGGTATTCACAGATCCTGCAAAAAGAGAACGCATACCGCGAGGTCGCGTTATCATGTCAGTCGTATTACGGAATGTAGAGGTTCCCGGATGATTCCAGGAGTAGACCTTCAAAGCATTGCAAGGCGTTTTAATGATACCTTCGAGCAATCCGCTTGTAAGACCTATTAAAATATTTGCTGTTGATTCCGATTGCTTATTTTCAAGTAAAACGGGTTTGAGATTTTTATGTAATTCAGATTGAAAAAAAAGATACGAGCCATTGGTAATAGGCTTGAAAATCATCACCAAGGAAATGCCTTGCAAAGGATGTGTGAAATTAGTTTTCAAAAAGAAGGGTCTCACGTTAAGCATCGATAAGTGCAATGCTCGATCCCAAGGATGAAATATGCACCCTACTATTCCTCCAGTGCAGGCGCTATCAATAAAGTTCATTTTCCAAGATGGAAGTGAAGTGTTTGGATCCTTCTCGCTTTTAGAAGAAATATTTACATCAGGCATTTTGTACTATCCAATAAAATATAAATAAAAAGTCTGAACAATAATTAATTTTTATCTTTTTCTAACACCAACTTAAGATTTGCCCAATCCGTTGGAACAAATTTACCGTCTTTAAAAATGGTAACCCATATTTCATTCATGGCGGTGTGATTGGAGCTACTAAAATTCACTGGAATATTTATCCCAATGTCCACATTATTCATATTTTCAAAAACATCAATAAGTCCTTCGCGTGTGAGTTTATTTTGAGACTCAGCTTTTCGTAAGCCTTTCACAAAAAGTCTAGCTGCTAAATAAGTATTTAAAGAAGTATAAGATGGTGATGCATCGCCTCCATATTTTTTTAAATCATCACGATATTCTTTAACCGCTGGTAAATCAGAATTAAGCGGAGGAACAACCTGGGTAGAAATTACATAGCCTTCATTCGCTTTGGATAACTTTTCAGGATCAATAAGACCAGATACACCCATAAAAATGACATGTGGAAATTCCTTACGTGCTAATTCTATAAATTTTATATTGGGTTCCGACAAACCACCCAATATAAAAACCTTAGGAGAACTATTTTTTGTTTTTTCTAAAATAGTGGCTAAGGCAGACTCTACATTCAAAGTATTACGTGTATAACGACCATGAGGTAAATTTTCCGCATTCCTATAACCTGCTTCTTTTAAAGCTTTAATTGCGCCATTATAAACAGAATCACCGAAAGGATCATTTTGAGTAAAGAACGCAAATTCTTCAGGCTTTACGCCAATCGATAATAGACCCTGCGTCGCTGCCTTGACTTCAATCTCATAAGAAGGACGATGATTAATGACATAACGATCGGGTGGAGTTTTATAAAGACTATGAGGACCTGACCAAGATCCAAATAATAAAGTTTTCTTGTCAATTGCAATGGGGAGAACAACAGCTATGATCGCGGATCCATGTAACCCGACAAGTGCCAGTACTTGATCCTGATCAATTAACTGACGGGCCAGCGGACCTGCAAGTCTTGGATCATATTTATTGTCCAAGGTGATCAACTCTATTTTTCTTCCATTAATCCCATTTTCCGCGTTGATTCTATCAAAATATATTTTCATTCCCAAAATAACACCTTGGCCGTGTTTTTCAGCTGTGCCTGTTAAAGCAACCGTGGATCCTACTTTGATGGGTGAGTTTTGACTGGCATCATTATCAGAAGTCGCATAGGTCGCCTGAAAAAAACCGCCCATCAACACAATTAAAGTCAGCAACAAAGATTTAAAACCTGATTTAATTTCCATAAACTCTCACTCCTAACGGGACACTATTAAAATTTAAATATGGGTTATTTATTTTTTTCCTTAAGATCCGTCCAGTTAAAAGGCACAAATTTTCCATTTTTTAATAACACTGGCCATACTTTACGAAGGGCCTGATGATGATTTTTATCAAAACCAAGATTAATACCTATACCTATATCAATATCATTCATGTTTTCCAAAACTTTGATCACTCCTTCTGTGTTAAGTTCATTTCTTTCAGCGGCTTTTTTCAATGCTCTCACAAACAATTTAGCAGAAAGATAACCTTCTAAATTATTGGTATCTGGTTTTGCACCCTTACCATATTTAATCATGTCATTTTGAAATTCAATAATCGCAGGTAGATTTGAAGAAAGATCAGGGACCAACTCTACAGTAATAATATTTTTTTCTTCATTTATATTAAAATCAGAAGGATTAACACGGCCCGATACTGATAAAAACAATGCATTAGGATATTCTTTTTTAGCTAATTTAATAAATTTCGCATTCGTTGAATAGTTCCCTCCTAAAATAAATGCTTTCAAAGGAACTTTTGCATAACGTATAATTCTGGTTAAAGCATCTTCTACATTTAATGTGCCGCGCACAAAAGTAGCATACGCTAGCTTTTCTGGCTGAGCATATCCTGCAGCCTTCAATGCACTGGTTGCACCATGATAAACATTCTGTCCAAAGCTATCTTGTTGAGTGAAAAAGGCTATTTCATCAGGTTTAATACCGATGGATAATAAACCATTGACTAAGGCAGCTGCTTCTTCATCTAAACTTGCTCTAAAATTAAAAACATAATGATCAGGCGGTATTTTACGATAAATGTTATTGCCCGTGATAGGAGCAAATAAGATAACTTTATTCTCATCAATGATGGGCAAAGTCACAATGGCAGGAGCGCTGCCCATATTACCCATAAAAGCAAATACTCTATTTTTATCTAATAGCTCATGAACATTCTTTGCAGCAGTTAGCGGATCATACGCATCATCCAATGCGATTAATTCCAGTTTTTTACCTTCAATTCCGCCGGTTGCATTGATTTTGTCAAAATAGACTTGGATACCAACTCTTACACCTTCTCCGACAGGCTTTAACTCCCCTGTTAAAGGAGCCGTCATTCCTATTTTTATTGCGGATTTATTTGTAGAAGCAGAAAAACAGACACCCGCAAAAAGGAAAATAATATTAAATAAGATTATTTTTAAGATTAATTTATTCAACATGGAGCTACCTTCTTTTAATTTTATTTTCCAAATAACGATGCCGGATCATCAAAATCAAAGCACTGACCTTTTTTGACAAACCCTCTAAACCCATCTTTTTTTGCATTAGGTAATTTACAAGGATTATAGTGATAAAGCCACATTTTATTTTTAATTAGTTCTGGCAATTTAACCAATTCATCATAATGTGCATGCACATGACTTTTGTGTTCTGTGATTTCACAATCATGAAAAATAATATCTGCACTCTCATAAAAATCATTGATTTGATGCGGTGAATATTGAGTATCTGTTGTAATAAACACCTTAATACCATTGACTTTAAATGCAAGACCATAACTGGGTGAAATGCAAAAGCCAGACATCACATGTAATGTCTGAATGAGCTTAATTTTTATTTTCTCCCATGTAAAAGAGCCGTGCTCTTTAACAGGATGCACACGAAAGTAAGAAGATAACTTCGCTATTTCATTTTGCAGCGAACTCAAACCACCTGATAATGTTTTATTCCACAAATCATGCACGAGACGTTCAGAAACATAGAGATTTGGTTTTTTTACACCAGGATCAAATTTAGTTGTAAAAGCTAACCACTCAAGTCCACCCACATGATCTGCATGGAGATGACTTATGTAAACAGAATGAATATCGCGATGAGACAAACCTAATGCATGTAAGGAAAGACGAGCATCAGAACCGCAATCGATCAATAAAATTTTTTTATCATCACTCTCTAAGATCATATTGGAATGATAATTATCGTCGATTGTAAAAGCGGATCCTGTGCCAAGAAATGTCAATTTCATAATGCTTGCATCCAAGATTGCGTTTTATCGCTGCTGATATTGAAATTCTTTCTAATAATCAAAGGATACTATCTTTTCCATACTCTAACAATGGGGGCGAATGTTCGATAAATGGACTCAAATTAATGAGTGGGTGATAATTAATCAGTATTATATTTTCATATCAAATATTATCAACATTATGTTTATCTTAAAATGAAAAGAAGTTGCTTGTTAAAATAATATGAATACAATGTTTTTCAGTTTTAATTTAATAACTCACTTTAATAAGAAATAAAAAGGATTTTGCCATGATGCTTTTGCATAAAAAGCTTTTTACATGTTTTCTGGGAATTGGAGTTATCAGCCTTCATGCTACAAGTTTTGGATCCACCGTCAAAAATACGCCCACACCGACAAAGAAAAAAACAGCAGCTGTTAAAACGCATACGCATGCATATATATCAGAACCTGCGCCTGTAAAACCGCTGATTACAATGCCTATCATAGCAATGCCTAAACCTACACCGGTCACCGTATTTGATCCTAAACAAATTTATGTTCCACAAAAAATATTACCGCATGTCAATGTTGACGGTAACATTCGTATTTATGATTTTGATCGTCATTTCTCACGTCATGGCACGACTGACCAAACTGCTTTTTCATTAGGCGGTAAAGTGAATGCACTGACAGATTTATTTTTAGATCATTTCCGCTTAGGGGGTACTGTCTATACGGCTCAACCTCTGGGTTTAAACTCTCATAACCCGGCAAGGCAAGATGCATCACTTCCGGCAACACCGCTGACCACCGTAGGTCAAGCATTTGCGCAATTTGAAAATCCCTATATGATGGCCCGCATCGGGGATAGCTTAATTAATACTCCGTGGATGAACCCTGCAGATTCACGCATGATTCCAGCCACCTATCAAGTAATCTATGGTGTGTTTGCTCCTTGGCAATCTTTAAACACGCCCGAGAAAAGTTTAAACTTTATTGCACTACGTCAAATTCGTTTCAAATCTCGTACTGCAGACAGCTTTACACAAACGAACCTTTACAACGTAAACAGCTATACCGTTGCAACTACCACGATCCCAGCGTTAGCAAACACGAAGGATATCGGTACACTTGCAGCAGGAGGCCTCTTTAAACTCAAAACTTTGAATGTTCAAGCTTGGGCTTATAAATTTTATAATTTCTCAAGAATTTATTACGCAGATTTTAAATATATCCTGCCTACAAAAACAATTTTCAGACCTATTATCGGCGCACAGATATTACATAGCCCTGCAGATGGTAATAATATTATTGCCAGCCTTCCCGGACTAGGCGCTGTCAACTCCTCCGCATATGGTATCTTAATCGGAACTGAGATTGGAAATGGTTTAATTTCTTTTGGATGGAATAACATTCCGAAAAAGGGAGGCGGTTATCGTAATGGTGATATCGTATCTCCTTATACCTCAGGCTACGCAGCAGATCCTCTATACACGACTTCAATGACCGCTGGATTAATTGAAAAAGCAGCAGGCTCCGCTCGCAAATTAACAGGCAGTTATGCATTCTTCGACCATCAATTTGTATTTGCAGCCACCGGTGCGCAGTATTTTACACAGCCTTATTTAGTAAATAGCAGTGAAATAGATTTAGATGCAACTTATACACCCGTACCTCTATTTAAGAGAAGCTTATCGTTACGTGGCCGCATTGGTTATGTTGCCCACACATCATCTGGTAAGTTAACGTATAGTCGCTTAATGTTACAATATGATTTTGCCTAATCAAGGAGAGTATGTTTGATATATTAATCTTATCTTCTTTTTTTTCCTAAATACTTAAAAAGCTCCATCGGTGTTTTGCCTTTTAAAAGGATATTGCCCAGCGAATTTGCGTCACATTGATTTTTTATTTGTTCCCAAGCATGTTTCGTTAAATAGATTGAATCTGGATCTGCCGCAGATTGAATCCGTGCGGCTGTATTAACCGTATCACCCCAGATATCAAATAAAAATTGACGATGGCCAATGACGCCTCCGATGACAGATCCAAAATCAACACCTGCACGTAGCTGCCATTTTGCCGGTAAAATTTCGACACTTTTTATCAGTAATTCAGAAGCACAGTCCACACAATCGAGTACGGGATTTTTATTTTCGGTCAACATCCCTGCTGTTGCTAAAAAACCATCTCCAATGGTCTTAATTTTCTGTAAATTATATCGTATTGCAATTTCTTCACAAAGCTCAGAAAATTGTTGGAGATTCTCTTCTACATCAGGCAAATCATGGGTATCACAATATTTTGTAAAACTAACCACATCGGCAAATAAAACAGCGACATTTTGATAATATCTGGTTTTCACTTTACTTGCTGTCGCAAGCTCAGTGACAATACTTGGAGGAAGGATAGTATTCAATAGTTTTTCATAACGCTGTTTTTCAATTTCAAGTTGTTTCCGATATTGCATTTCTTTATTTTGAAACCATTTTTTTTCAACACATGCGCCCATCCGAACACGTAATAAATCTCTGTTAAATGGCTTTGGAAGAAAATCTTCAGCCCCAAGTTTAATACATTTAATCGTATTTTCCATCGTATCAGCTGCCGAAATCATCATCACCATAATGTCTCTGCGCTTAGCTTGACGTTTTATACTAAGAAGAACCTCAATTCCTGTCATTTCCGGCATATCAATATCAAGCAGCACAATACTAAATTCTTTTTCATCTATCATTTTTAATGCTTGATGGCCATTGTAGGCTACATGAACATTTTTATATCCAATATGATTTAAATACAACGTCAGTATCTGACAATTTTCTTTTATATCATCA
>BMAG01000103.1 GCA_014132595.1 Gammaproteobacteria bacterium
AAAAGACGGGCACGGGCACGCACGCGGGCATGGGCACGAAAAAAGAAAGGAAGGGGACCATGGTCGCTGGATGACTACTTTAAAAAACAGTTGAACTCTACCCTTAGGGGAGACTTAGTCTACCTTTTTACACAAGGAGACTACCATGGCACGTTTTAGAAAAATTGATACCCGCATTTGGAATGATCAAAAATTTAATGGGCTTTCAGAAGATGGCAAAATAGTATTCTTTCTGCTATTAACCCATCCTCATTTAACTTCAATCGGCGCTTTTCGTGCCTCTGTACCCGGTCTTTCGGCTGAAATAGGATGGCCTGTAGATCGATTTTTAACGGCATTTTCTGATATTTTGCAAAAACAGATGGTTCAATATGATGAAGGTGCTTCCTTCATTTGGCTGCCTAATTTTCTAAAATACAACTCGCCTGAATCCCCAAACGTTGTTCGTGCCTGGGAAAACGTACTCGATTATCTGCCTGAATGCAGCTTAAAAGAAGCTATGCTGAAGGCTTGTTATGATTTTTGCAAACAGCTGCCTTTGAGTTTTAGTGAGGCCTTACCGAAGGTCTTTCGAAAGAGTATGGCGAATCAAGAGCAAGAACAAGAACAAGAACAAGAACAAGAACAAGAACAAGAGCAAAAGAAAAAAGATATGATGTCGGGTAAATCCAAAATAAAACCGCATTTCAAAAAAGAAGCTGTGGAGATTTTGGAATTTTTGAATGAAAAAGCTAATCGAAATTACCGCCCAGTCAAAGCAAATCTTAAATTGATTATTGATCGTTTGCAATCAGGTGCAAGTATTCGAGATTGTTTTCAAATCATTGCAAGAAAAACACGTCAGTGGAAATCGGATTCTAAAATGTCGATTTATCTTAGACCGGTAACTTTGTTTAACGCAACTAAATTTGAGCAATATCGAGGTGAATTAAGTATTTCAAAAATGGAGAAAATCAATCATGAATAATTTGTGCAAGGAATGTAAACAAATTTTAGTGATGAATGAAACGGAGTGTGCTTGTGGATGGAAAAATATAGAAACATCCCCAAATAAGGATTATCAATGTCGGTATTTTTTGGCAAATCAACAGTGTAATAAAGCAGGAACAGTTGCTCTACAACTGCGTGGAAACCAATGGTATTGCAGTCAACATGTGCATCAAGTTATGCGTGATCGGGAAGATAGAACTAATAATTCCATGAATCAGGAGAATTGAAATGAAAAAATCGATCAAGACATTGAAACAGCTCAAACAAGTTAAGTTGCAACTGAAACAGCATGAGGAAAACATTGCCCTATTGAATGCATTTTCAAAAAATGGAATGTCATTCAATAAAAAACAGTATTATTGTACTAAAAAAATAGATCATCGAATTCGCTGGACGATAAAAAATATCAATGCTCAAATGGAAATATTAAGGCATGAGCTTACAGTGTTAATGGAGTATGGCGCATGACAAAACCCTTAATTACGCTAGAATACGTTAAATCACGCTTGCATCATTGGGCGGGCTGGTATGACAAGGATCAGGATCATCCCATAGGATATGCGAGGTGTTCTTTGGAATATCGAATGATGCAAGAAGGTGTTGTGATAAAAACACAGGGTGTCAAACCTCTTCCTTGTGATCAAAAAGCGGAAGAGATCGAGGCTTATGTGTGTGAATTAGCAATCGATGCGCCTCATATTGCATTTGCATTGCGCAGTCATTATTTTTCATCAATGTACATCAGTCTGAATAAGCATGATTTACAGTTGACGGAAGATAAGAAGAAGCAATATGTTGATCGAGGTCATCAGTGGTTGTTATGGAAAATAAGTATTTTTTATGAGGAATAATGGAAGCGGAGACAAGGATATGTCTGAATATTATCGCATTAAACAATTTAGTCAATTAACCTCGACCACGATTAAAACATTACTTTATTATGATCGAATTGGGCTTCTAAAACCGAGTCAGAAAACAATGTCGGGTTATCGATTGTATACGGATCAGGATATGTTTCGTTTGATGCAGATTATGGTGTTGAAGTTTTTATGTTATCCTTTGATGGAAATTAAAAAAATTGTTGCAAAAAAAAATTTTGATATTAAGGGCTCGCTGATAAAACAATCTTACTTACTTGAGAAAAAATCATCGGTTGCTTTAAACACAAAATGGCTGTTGAATCAAGTGCTGGAAAGTCTCGAGAAATCCAATAGCTTAAACTGGCAAATACTTATTGAATTGATGAAGCTGCTTCAAAAGGATGAAGATCATTGCAGCCGCTGGCAGTTCAGTTATTTTTCTGAAAGTGTATGCGGTGAGTTGGCACAAATCACGCTTAAAAATTCTCGTGAGTGGTGGGATGATTATTATCGCAGATGGGGTATTTTATTCAAAGAAGTCGAAGCACAGTTGCATACTGATCCTAAAGGAGAGACAGGGCAGGCACTTGCAAAGAAATGGCTTGATTTGAGGGATGAAGTGGAGGCGAGCCCGGAGGTAAAAAAAATAAGCTGGGAAGCTTTTCAAAAAAGCGCTGTTCCGCAGCAAGTATTTCCTTATGATCCTCGAGTGATTGAATATATTACGCAAGCGACGCATATAAAGCAATCGTGAACGAGCCCGCTCATAAATGCTTTTAAATACTATTATATTTTACAGTTCTCGAACCTGATTCTAAGAGAGTGTTCTGACTTTCATCTCGTCGTTGACAATGCTTTGAGAATAACCGTCCGCCTAAAAATAATAAACTACCACCCCAGGCACCCAACGCCGCTCGAGAATTTGTAAGCAGGGCAATCATTCCAGAACCTAAATACAATAACATCATCAATTTTATGTCCAGATTATTCGTGCAATTTAAAAAAGTCGTGCATTTTATTTTTTGATTATTTGAAGCTTGTCCTTGCCTGCTTCTTTTCTCTTCTGCGACAGAAATTTTAAAACCTTCAAATTTCTGATGTGCTTTATCAATGACTAAATGCAAGGCAGTATAAACAATTTGACATTTTTTCTTATCTTTTAATAGATCAAATCGATGGTTTAAACCTAAAATAACCTGAGCTGTCTCTTTGCATTCTTCAGGAAGTAATTCAAGGATATGCTTGTAAAACACGACATTAGTTTCAGTTGAATAAACCATGAAAGGTGTATTTAAGCTGGATGCTTTAATGACTGATTGGATATTTCTATCATCAAAAGAAACAATCCCGCCGCGAGTTTTGATAACGGAAAGCAAATGAATAAAATCTTCTTGCGAAAGTCTGCCTTCATAAGCATCACAAAAATCGATTTCTATAGAAAAAGATCGCGCAATTTCTACTATTTTTTTTCTTTCCTCGGGATTTTTCACGCTTAATGCAATAACGATAATCGGTTTCGTTGTGCACTCTTTTGCTGCAAGCGAGACTTGATAAAAATATTCTTTAAAATAACATTTAATATCATTGGAATGTTTATGCTCATCCCAGAGAAGATGTATATTGGCAGCTTGATGATCTATCATTCCATAACATGTCTGCGGTACTAAGAATTGAGAAGAGGCAAGTTTTAATCTTGGGATACCGATATTAGAGGAAGATGCGCCATCAATTCCCGTTGTCAAGAATCGGTATTCTAAGGCTCCGAGTGAAAATGCTTGACGATTTATTTTAAATTGATTTTCATGATACGACAGATATTCTGGGCATGAGTGATCGGGTGTTGCAATATAATAAATGCACTGAATTTGCGAGAAATGGTAAGTATAACATAAGGAATAAACAATATGATCCATGTGATCGTATTGTGCTTCGCAACCGGTAAAAATAAGTGCTTCGCAGGAACTATTTTCGGTAGGTGTATCAAGATATGAAAGGTATTGAGTGCTATCTATTTCATGAGGATCTGTGTTTTGTTGAATGGTTGGAAGTTTACTTTGCACTCGAACATAGCTAAAGTCATAAAGCGCCTCGCTTAGTCCTTGAATAACGTCATAACATCCACTGGGATCCATATTGCAGAAAGCAACTCCGAATACTTTACCTTGTCGGGCGTACTGACTTAATTCTAACTGATATTTTGAGTAAGGCATTGTTTCTTTAGAGGCATCAATTCTTGTCTTGGTCATTTTCGATCTCGTTCGTTTGCGTTATTATTTTGGTTATTGTATATACATCTTTTT
>BMAG01000104.1 GCA_014132595.1 Gammaproteobacteria bacterium
ACGGTATTGAAATTAAAGTCTCTAATCGACCAGGTAAATTAACTACGAACAATGGAAGTATTAATTTAATCACTACTCATCCTGAGGGTTAGGTATAGTGGAAACGGGTGAAAACGGGGTCATATATGGAAACGAGAAAACCTAGCAGCACTCTCGATGGTCAGCGATATTTTGTAGCTTTTCTAGAGCTATCTCATTGTACAAATGTAAAGATTGAGGTAGTCAATCTTGATCAGAAAGTTTGCTATCTTTGTGGATTCTCATCTGATAACACAAATATATGCTCTATCCTATCTTCAAAATTTCCAGGATGTCAGTTTAACTGTGAAGGTGAAAATTATATTGTTAGTGTAGAGACAAAAGTGGTTCGCCATGAGTTATCTTGTTTCTTTGAACAAACATTGAATACTGTTTTTGCGGTTGGCCTGCATCTTCCGCATTACGGAGAGTATAAGGCTAATACATTTTGTTTAAATCAACCAGTACAGGTTAATCAACACCCTCGTTTCCATCAAAGTTTGGCTGACGCTGGATTTGAACTTAGAACCGAAGAAGCTTCTTTTGATGGTGTCTGCTACAGAGAATCCAGGGTTACAATAGTGATTGACAGATTTACTGATTTTAAAAAATTTATTTGCACCGGATTAAAGAGAGCCAACACATCTTTTCTACAAGCCAAGGCTACTTTTTTTAGCAATCGAGATATGCCAAAGCAAGGTAATCCGGATGTACTTCATTCTCATGTCGAAGAACAAAAAAAAATAATAAAACGAATCAATGCCCTTGTCTTTGAAATGAGATTCTCTTGTT
Source organism: Gammaproteobacteria bacterium (assembly GCA_014132595.1). Classification (GTDB taxonomy): domain Bacteria; phylum Pseudomonadota; class Gammaproteobacteria; order DSM-16500; family DSM-16500; genus UBA4722. The sequence goes on from BMAG01000104.1 coordinate 811, forward strand.
TTAAGACTTCTAAAATACAAAAAATTGAATTTCTTAATTTGTTACTGAGTTATCAGCGTGTTAATCCAGCTCTTTCCTTGAAAACGTGCATAGAATTTGCAAAAAAAAATAAACCCGATTTATACGAACAAGCTATTTCAGGTGACGTTTGGGCACGAACCAGGAAGTTATTGGATGAAATTTCTTCATTAAAAGAACCTGTTTCACGTAGCACGGTGGAGCTTATGCCGTGCGTCGTTAAATAGACTGATCTCACTTAGTCGAGCAATGTCATAGCTTCAGAGGCTGTCGAAAATCCGTCGGAAACGGGTAGGAAAATGAATTCCTTTCGTTAACTATTTTGGAGAGGCAGTAAGCTTTCGTCCTTCTTCTAAAGATTTCGAATTATCTTTCCTGAGGTGATCGTATGCAAAAAGGCTCATTCCGATTACACTAACTGTTGCTCCCATTAATATTATAGAAAGAGAGCCGGTTGATAACATTAAAATAACACCACCTATCGTTGCTGAGACTTCTAAAAGGCATCGAAAGTAAATACAACATGAATTTGTTTTAGGGATGTTATCTGATAATAACGCAGAGTTTTCTGAACTTGATGATGACTCCCTCTGATCGTCGGGAGCAAACAAAGCACTTGAATTTTGTAGTTGTAATGCTAATGGAGAAGGCCTTACTCTATTGTAATAAGTAGTAAATGGGGTAGGGTCAGTCCTTATACCTTTATTACAATGGACGATAATATGTAATCGCAATAGATGCTTGGGATCTATCTCTGGAAGTTTTTTTTGATAACGATTGACTATCATTTTAAAATAAAGAAACTGATTATATTGGCAAGTAGCTAATATTGCTTCTCTGATTAAATCTAATAATGTTTTTTGTGGTATTGAGGGATGTTGTTTTTCTTCATCAGTCACACAACTAAATTCTTCTTGATCGTGAGCAAAGCGCAGTAAGCGGCAAATAATGGGAAAGTGTCCTCTTTGAGCAGCCTCTTGTATTAATTCTGAGATAAGAGTTAATTTAAGGTAATCAGCTGACTCTAAAAGATAATTTAACCTTGGCAGATCTCCTTCGTCTATTATAAAACGAAGGTATCGTATTGTTTCTTCTATTGAAGTATCCGTGTTTCCCTTATACCAGTCGTGTTTAATTCCACATTCCTCTGGCTCCATGTAATCTAGAATAATGAAAATAATACCCATCTCATACAAGCGAGCAAAGTCGTTAAAATATCCTTGAGAATCTTCTCCTCCTGTAAATTCTAACAATGCAAGATAGGTTGTCATTTCTGCTGAAGCAGCTGATACTTTGACAAGCGGGGAATAGGTTATTTTACCGTCTTTTTTCTCTTCAACTTCTAACTTAGCGCCAGACTGACTCATAAATACAATCCTCCTGAATTTGAAGAAAAATATACACCAAATTAATCAAAGTTACAACAATTGAACATATCATATACAGAAAATGTTTAATAAAATAGCCTATATTTTTCTTGAAGTTACTATCAGGAAAAGGCGATTATAAGCCAATAAATAAAGAAGAAGATGCTAAATATATCTGCCATGGGAAATGATTGTGACTGAATTTTCGTTGGTAACAAAACCAAAGCCATTGCAGGATTTTAAAAAGTAAGACAAAGCGAGAGGAGCTCAGGGCTGAGTTGCACTATTA
>BMAG01000105.1 GCA_014132595.1 Gammaproteobacteria bacterium
TTCTCGGATAGAATATTCTTGGGCGAAGAAAAGCAAGGTTGCTCTAATGAAGAATAATTTAAACGCGTTTGATTCTGTTCTTTTGGAAAAGATTGGGCAACTAAATGCGGTAAATCATGTTGCTCAGGAATAGATTGAGTCACTAAATCAATTTTTCTAGGACGTCCACGCGGTCGTGTTGATTTAAGTTTTTTAGGTTTTGTAGTTACAAATTTACCCTTCACTCTTTCACGCGTATTTGCAAATTTTTGACGGCATTCGTAATTAGTTTTTTGTGCATTAGCGACAGAAATTTTGCCTGACCTTTTTTTCAAAGCGAATAATTCCGTGAAATATTTCCGATATAGACGTCTTTTATTTCCGTCCATACTGTTTCTATCACGCAGTATATATTTTTTATTTAACCGCTTTTTTTCTATTTTAAATAATTCTTCAAGAAGATAGGATTCATCATATTGCATCAAAATTTCCTCGGGTTTGAATAGACAAAATGAGATGTTTCGATTTATCTTCTCCTAAAACATAAAAAAAATCTTCAACCCATTTGATTTCTTTAATTTTACTCAATGTAAGGAGTTGGCGCGAATCAACAGAAGCATTGTCCCAGTAATAAAGCGTATCATAATCAGAATTTTTATCAAAGTCAGCTCTTTGTACAACAAAAGCTATCTTCGTGCCATCGAAAGAAATAGAGACTAATTTAGGTTTTTCTACTTTTAAAATATCTTCATACTGAACGGTTTCTGACATAGCACAGACGCTCTAGAGTGGGCTTTTCAAAGCATATTACAATTCAGTAGGTTGATCAAGATTGTCTGAAAAAAATGAAGTCAGGGCTGCCTAATTGCACTTTCAAAAAATTAATCATTGAATAATTTACAAAAAGCAATAAATTAAATACAATCCCTCCCACAATATTTCTAATACTGGGAGCGGGTATGCAAACATCGAGACAGGAAGAAGTTAAAGGAGCTAACCCAACAAATGAAGAAGATTCATTACGAGAAATGGTCGGCAGCCTAATTAATGCAAAAATACAAAATATCGTTTCACTGATTAAAGCCGATCAAATATCCCAAAGCAATTATACTGAACATCGATTGCTTACAGAAATGTACGCTGCATTACCTAAAAAAAATAAGGCGGATTTATTAGCTGATTTGTATTATTTAGAACTCGGCCCAGACCAGGAAGTTGCCCCTGTCGGCAATGGTGAAATGAAATCATCAGATAATCCTGTCGGTCCTGCTATTCTGACTGAGCATTTTGCACGACCTGCTGCTATCCCCGAAGAAAAATCTACAGCTTATTCTTCTGAGGAGATGCAAAGAGGCACTCTTTTATATCAGGCTCACATACACATTCCTAGGTTAGCGATACTTTTACATCCCACACTAGAACCC
>BMAG01000106.1 GCA_014132595.1 Gammaproteobacteria bacterium
GACTATTTTGCCGTTCGATAGTGCGATTCGACCTTTTTCTTTTGCGCCAAATGCTTTTTTATAAAACTCAATCGCTTTTGCGGCTTTATCTAAAATAAGATAGGGAGTGATCGCGTGATAGCCTTTGGGTATCTTTAAAACTTTTTTTGATTTGCGTTTAGTAGCTATTGTTTTCTTTTTTACACCTGATTTTTTTACTGCTGATTTTTTAGGACGTGCCATGATGATTCCTCAAGGTTTTAACGAAGAGAATCATATCATTTATATAAGATTAGGCCAAATGTTTATTGGAGGACAAAAAAATGGTGCAGGGTTGATCCTATATTTTATTTCTCAAAATAATTTGTTTAATTCCAATTTCATCCCCAAAATCAACTCATACTTTATAAGGCGGCTTTTTTATACGAGGAAACTCTTCTGCTTTAATAATTGTACCTGATCGTGTATCTACTTTTTCAAATTCTTCATATGAGATAGTCATGTTATTTTCTTTGGTTTAAGTAGGCGCAGATCCACCCGGTGTGCTTCCTCGTCTGGGTGATTGAGAAGTAGGTGAAAATGGAATATCTATTGAAAGAGCGGTTGAAACTGAATCTCCGCTCACAGAGGGTGCAGAAAAGGAGGCGACAAATGGAAATCTTGCCCTGGTCTCTGCTAAGGCGGCATCTGGGAACGATTCACGGTGATGGGGGGATCCTTCTCTTGATGGGAATCTTGGGCTGCTATTTCCCGATGAGGCTGCATACGATCTACGTCTGGCTGAGGGTGAGACTTCTGAAGAAGGCAAATCAGCAGGATCTTCTACTTTCGCTTCTTTACTTTCTACTTCAGTTAATCCTTGTCCTGAGATTTCAAGTTTTAACGTAATTATTTGAGAACACAGGCCTTGAATAAAATCTTTTACATTTTCCATATCATCAGAAATATAATTTAATAAAGTAAGTTGTTCATTGCGAAATGCTTCTTTTTCTAGAGGGTTCTTGAGTTGTAAGGAAGTAAGTTGATTAATCAATGTTGCGGCTTCTTGCAGAAGGCTTTTTCTTTCTGCTTCATTTTTTTTATCTTTTTCAAGATTTATTCTAGTTTTAAGATCAACGAGATATCTTTTTAGATCAACCACCGAAAGTCCTTTGACATGTAGTTTTTGTTGTTGAATAAATGCCGAATAGGGTTCTAGTGTGGGATGTAAAAGTATCGCTAACCTAGGAATGTGTATGTGAGCC
>BMAG01000107.1 GCA_014132595.1 Gammaproteobacteria bacterium
TCGTAATAGGTGTTACTATTTTATATTGATCCATATAGCCTTGTGGCCAATGATAGGTGTCTGCAATACTACGTTGAATTTCAGGAATAATCTTAAAGCCTGAATCACTATTCGTCATAATAACAACACCTTGTCCTGTTTTAGTAAATCCTAAAAGATTAGATATATAACCTACATTCGAGCCACCATGAGAAAATTCTATTATATGATTATTAAGGTTATTTACCATAAAACCCAATCCTCTAATGCTGTTTGGCTGTTGATTTAGTATCTGCCGCATCATTTTTGTAGAGATTATTTTTTCGGATTTACCTTCAAAAGTATTTTGGACATCAATCACAAAACGAGCGAGATCAGAGGGTGTCGTCCACAGTCCTGCGGGAGCAGTTTCTGGATATAAATTCCATGCTCCTGGAACCTGCATGCCATCGGACAAATGACCAATCGCAATAGATTGTTTTATCTGGGAAGGCCACAATAATTCAAATGTGCTTGATCTCATTTTGAGTGGATCAAAAATTGTTTTACGTGCAAGATCAGGAAAAGTATCTTGCGTGACTTCTTCTATCATTTTCTGAATTATAACGTATCCTCCACCTGAGTAGGAATAGGTTAAGCCAGGTATGGTATCTACTTCTACAGGTGGGTTATTTGCAGGTTTTTCGCCATTGAGTATCTGTGTGATGCTAGGTAAGTCTTGTTTAGTTAAGGATGAAGCGTATCCTTCAAAGCCATGCACTGTCAATCCAGCAGTGTGGCTTAACAACCTACGTAGTGTGACTTTTCCACTTTCAGTATATTTATTATCTGGAACCTTCCAATCTTTTAGTATGTCATTAACATTTTCATCAAGATGCAATTTACCGCTTCCCACTAATGACAGCGCAAGAATTGCTGTAAAAGGTTTACTGATAGAGGCTGCTTGAAATAATGTTTCTGGCGTCAATATTTCTTCGCTAGTGATATTGTATGTTTTTACCCATTCAATTTTACCATGATTAATAATTGCCAAACTAACAGTGGGAATTTTATAGTATTTCATTCGATCTAGTATATTCATACGAACCGGGTGATTTTTAATTTCTATTCCTGCTTTTAAACCGTTTTCAACTAAATACATTTCTTTTTCTATGTTAGAGGGTTGTTTGTCCATATCCATATCACCAAAAGAAGGAGATATCGATAAAGATAATAGTATTGTCACGAGAATATTTACTGAAGATTTAGTTTTCATAGATCCACACCCTCAATTTTAGTTTTCAGTAAAAATTTTAATTTGAGATCAGGAAGGATAAACTCAGATGCTCTTAATGTCTCTGATCCAATATTGAGCATATCTATTTTTCTTCGCCGCAAAAATCAAAGATTGTAGCATAAGCATAAATAATAGGATTACAATACTTACATGAAATTAATGCAAAAAGCTTGGATTGTAATCGATTTTAAAATTTTAATGGAGTCCTTATATGTCTGGTCACGTATTTGTTGTTTCTGAATGGCTTCCAAAAGATGGCTGTGAGCAAGAGTTATGGAATCAGTTTAAAAAACTCATGGCATTAACCTTAGAAAAAGAGAAAGGTTGTATAAGAGCGCATGCAACAAAACAAATACCTCATCCCGGTTCGCAAGGAAAATCGAAGTATACCATTGTACTTCTTCAAGAATATGTTGATATAAAAGCATTTGATATACACTGCGGTGCCGACTATGTAAAAAAATGCTTTAAAGAACTTATTGAAAATGAAGAAACTTCTCTCGTTGCAGATTGGCAGTGCAGATTATTTAGCGAAAATGATGAAGGAATACTTAACAATGAAACTAAAAGATAAAGTTGCAATTGTCACTGGTGGTTCACGCGGAATTGGCGCTGCTATTTGCCATGCCTATGCTAAAGAAGGCGCGATAGTCATTGTCGTAAATAAAAACCATCCAGAAGTAGCGAATCATATTAAGAAAAAGGCGGTTTAGCTGAAGCAATGATATGTGATATTAGCGATCCAGATGCAGTCAAGAATCTAATCCAGACAATTATAAAAAAATATAAGGAAATTGATATTTTATGCAGCAAATAAAACCTACCCCATCCGGCGACCATGTTATGCAACCCGATGATCTTTCCGGTGCAGCAGTTTTTCTTGCATTTGAAGATTCAAAAACAGTGCATGGGCTAGATTTAATTGTTGATGGTGGAGTAGCAGCAGTGCAATAAAAAAATAGTTTTATGGTTGAAAAATACGTGTGCGGTTTGTTAAGCAACCTTAGAGGACACTGATAGAATAAATTTTCTAAAGTAAGCGAGAATGGAATGTAAAATGAATAAATTAGAAATTAGCACTTTAAAGGAAAATCAAATTAATGAAATCGTATCTGCTTTTAAGAAAATAGGTTGGAATAAACCTGATTCAATATATAAGGCATACATCAATGAGGAAAATCAAAATTTACGTTCTACTTTTGTCGCAATGTTGAATGGCCAATTTTGTGGATATGTCACAATAAAGTGGAAATCAGATTATCAATCATTTAGTTCTAAAAATATTCCAGAAATATGTGATTTAAATGTTTTGCCTGATTTTCGTAAACAAGGCATTGGTACCTCTCTGATTCAACACTGTGAAAATAAGGCTATAACGCATGGGTGCACAGAGATTGGATTAGGTATGGGTCTAACAGCGGATTATGGAAGTGCTCAACGACTGTATATTCGACTTGGCTTTGTTCCTGATGGGCATGGCTTACATTATAAGTATAAAATTGCTAATTATTCTGAAAAAGTCATAGTCGATGATAACTTGGTGATCTTTTTGAGTAAAAAATTGCACATGGGGTAGTGTTGTGATTTAATGATCAAAACAATAGGTTTTACCAAACAAGAGGCTTGTTATGAATGAAAAAACAATCAAAATTACTTGTCATGTAATTCTTATTGCAAAGCCTGGGAAACGTGATGCGTTGCTTGATGCTCTTGAAATTTGCGCAGCGTCTAGTAGAAATGAGCCAGGTTGTGAGTATTATGAGGTTATACAAAGCATTACTCAACCAGATGAAATTACACTCGTTGAGAAATATTCAAATTATGATGCCTTTAATGCGCATTTCAATAATACAGATATCCGTGAGTTCATTGATAAAAAACAAAGCGCGTTACTGATTTCCATGAGTAACAAAGTATATATTACTCGCATTGACAGCATTGGAAATCGAGGCCAAGATGGGGTAGGTTTAGGGTGACCCCGTTACACTTTATCCTTATTTCCTTCGTTATTTTTACAACTTATTCTGTCGACGTTGCAAGCTATTCTCATGCTCTAGATTAGGGTTAAAAACCTTTGTCAAATCGCCCATGTTTAGCATTTTACGTTTAAGTTCGTGAACATTAACATCTGGATATTTCGCAGCAGCACTCATCCAAACACCTTGATGAAGTCCTATTCCCCATCCAACCAACTGCGCCATGCAATTCACATACCTATTTTGTTGTGAGTTTCCAATCATCGATCCAGCAAACCAGCCGAGAGTGCCGCCTATGCCTCCATGCATATACATTATCAACCACTGTAAAACCGTTTTTTGCTTTGAAGAAAAATTAGTTAGATAAAGATTATTATGATACTTTTCTATATAATTTTTATCCTCCGGCGATAATTTTGAAAAATTTTCTGTAATTGATTCTAATAATTTTCTTTTATTCTGAGCACTAAATAAAACATTGCTGGATCTGTGATGATAATTAACATAGTCATCAATCTGACGAACAACTAGATCTCTTGGTGTTAACATGATTTTGCTCCTGTTATGGATTGCTTTAGCATCCTATTTGTACAGATTTATGAAAAATAAATTGGAATATATAGATCATCCTCGTCTATAGTGCAAGCACTATCTTGCTGCCTGTACGTATCTAATTAACAGAAAATTTCTCATCGTCGCCAGTGTCATTTCGACTCCATTCAAAACCTTCTACTTGCAAATATTTTCATTCAAAAGAATCTAAGCCTTGAACTTAAATCATGGGTGACGAAGCACATAAAAGATGTTATTGCTCCTTACAACAAAATGTTTTACGGAGAGCAGCCTGATTTTGATTCTATAATTTCTGACATAAAAAAACTGGAACTTACTTTCAATAAATAACGGCTTTAAGCCTCTACTAATGATATTGTATTTTATCCATGCTTTGCATGCGATTCCTGAAATTTATTGAAATAGAAAATACAAATACCCCTCCCCCATCTTGACATTTATCTAAACACAGCGGATTATAAGCAATCTTTTTGTAAATTAACCTTTCCAAAAAGAAAAAACCAGAAGAACACATGCTTGATAATCAGCCGCTGTTCATCTGGTTTGAAAAGCGCACCAGCCAAGTGCTAGAACACTGGGCCAGTGCTAACCATCATCACCTAAATCGGAGGCAACAATGGCTAAACGCATATTAGCGGTTTCATCACGTCCAGGCAATCCC
>BMAG01000108.1 GCA_014132595.1 Gammaproteobacteria bacterium
GCTTCTTTTTAAGTTCATATTTTTTTAATTAGGATATTTAAAATAGCAAGATAACTCTTTCAGAATAAGATGTCAAAATATTCCCTACAATCAATCTCAGAATTCAGTTTAGAAGGTTGGAATAAAAATGTTCTTGCCAAATCGGTATTATTTTGGAATGCTTGCGATGCAAACATGAAGTAGAAATTCTGTTTGATAAAAAAATTTTACCTCAATGATTTATTAAGGAGAAATTATGGATTCCAGAAGAACGAAACCAAACAAAGATGGACAAATTGATCATAAATCAGAAACAGCTCTCGTCCCACGACAGCTCACTCTGTTAGAACGACACTTTAGAGTCATGGCGGGAATTAAATCTTTAGATCCAAATGCTGAATTTTCCGCAGGTAAGATGTACACCGCATGTCGAGAAAGAGGAGCTCCTTGGTATCGAGCAGCATTGACTACAGCTCTCTTTTGTACCTTAGGCAAGCTCCAGGCAGGGATGATGCCTTGGAGTACAGTGAAATTAAGTGATGTTACGAAATTCAGGCACCCTGACAGTTCCGACTCATACACAGAAAGTGGTGGGGTTGATACAGCTAGAATAGCTGCCTTGACTCAACGCGCCGATAAGGATGGAAATATTACACAATCCGTTCACACGGCTTATGTAGAAGAGTACCAGACAGCAGCAAATAAACAACATTCATTTACAGGAAAACAAGCAAATAAGGCTGAATGGGGCGGCTATTGGAATGTTCAAAAATTTGCAAAAACAAATGCAGATGGGGTCAAAGTAGTAAGTGCAAGCCAATATGCTCGTTTATTTACTGATCCTGAGGGAATTGATAGCGAAGTTAAAGCAGATGTAGAAGCAGCCAACAAAGAGAAAGGACGTTCATCTTGGTGTCCCAGCTTTGGTAGATAGACTACACAGAAAACGGGGTCAGGATGACCCCATTTTTATAAGAAAACAAAAATCAAAAAAATTTATATAATGAGGTTATAAATGGAAGGGGAAAAAGCCAAAGACTTTTTTAGTTAATTATTCATACTGAACTAATTGTAATTAGATGTTTTGACAACGTTTTGTCATTATAACCTCTTGATATTGTTGTTCTTTTTTAACACAATTAAATAGTAGCATGTGTTATAATAAATAATAATAACCGCATAGGAGACGCACCTATGAGTCGATCCAATGATGAAACAAGAACATTAATAACATGGGCAGTTGACGATAGTAATTTAGCGCATATGCGCGAATACCTTTTAGAGGGGCATAATCCGAATCTACAGAATGATAACGGCGAAACGGCTCTTCACATCGCTGCAAAGAGTTACAAAATGGATGTAGCTTCACTTCTACTTCAATTTGGTGCAGACCCTGATATAGAAAATAACAAGGGAGAAAAACCTGACTATTATGCTGCTTATTTTAACCCTAACATACAAGACAACAAAGTCGCCAAGTTTATTATGAGCATGAGTATAGCCATCAGCTCGAGGATCAATTCGTTCTTATTTGGAAAAGGCGGGGGAGCGATGAAACAGGCTAATCATATGTTTGAAAAGAATAGTCCTGAAGAGATGAAAAAAATTATCGCTTTTAAACATTTATCACCCGATTTATTACAAGCAATCGTAGTTCGCATAGCGGAAAAACCTGCTGATCAGAGAGAAATTGATCTTGTGACTGTATTAAATACTATTATCGATTCAAACAAAGCTGAAAATTGGAAATTGAACTTTTTGCAAGACACCCGAGTCATTAGTAAAATTTGTGATGCTTTAAAAGAAATATCGCCAGAAGAAAGGACTGCTATTATAAACAAGTTAAAAGAAATAAACACAACACAGCGAACAGTGAATTATAAAATGTTAGAACAAGCACAAGAGAGCAAACAAGGCACCAGATCAAGATTGTCTTCTTTATGGTACGGTACAATCGCTGCAACGAAAGATGAATATAAGCACTTAAAAGATGTGATTAACAAAAGCAAACCAGGAAACAGATCCTAATAAATCTTAATCCTTGATAGGAGCGGAATCAGGCCTGACATCATTTTTTTATGGTATGACATCTAAAAACTGCTTGTCTTTCTCCGGTTTAATCATATTAATCAAAGCAAAATAATTCACAGCAGCTGAAGAGATTAATGCCAATGGTATAAAATAGTGATAAGCGAGGTATTGAATAAAAGATAATTTAAAAAAAGTTGGAATCATGTTTTGAGGATTATAAAAATCGTAAACCATTCTTGCAAATGCTGTTCCAGATAATAAAACAAACAAAATAAGTAATATTTTAAAGAAACTCACTTCTTTGATATTTTTTCTTATTTTTGCAAAAAAATCATAACACTTCGACATAACAAAACCCATGGCATTTAAATAAAGAGCACCCAAGGGTAACCAGGCAATGAAAGCGAGTATAGAACCGATATACAGGGCCGTCTTTTTTGAGGAAACTAAATCTATAATCATATGAGAAATCCCATTGGTGGTAGCGAGGTACGCGGTTAAGCTAATGATAGCTCCAATAATTGCACCGATAATACAAAAAATACTTCGAGTCCAATGAGTTTTTTCTACGCTTTTCCTTTTAGCTGAAAATTTAGTCATACTTTCCCATAAATTGAATACAGCGGTAAAATTAATTGCAGAATTGACAATCAAGACGACCACACTTACCGCTATATTGAATATCTCTGGTAAAATAGAATGGTAGCCAAAATAACTAAAAAACCCAGTAGGAATTGCCCCCAATGTACTTAATATAATTATGATATAAGTATGAGTATTTTTCTTTACATGAATACCTAATAAGGAATAAACACCCAAAATAGCATTTGGCGCAAAAGAAAAAGGTCGAATCGCACTATCGAACGGCAAAATAGTC
>BMAG01000109.1 GCA_014132595.1 Gammaproteobacteria bacterium
GGTTTTGATTGGACCTTAGAAAATATAAACGGCGTAGAACAAAGATTCATTGACAGTATAGTCGAAACAGCTGAGGTTAATCCTCATAACCCTTCGCAAGCACTTTGGGGTGCAATTAAACTAGAACCCTTAAAAGGTGTCAAACACTTGTGTAGTGCAAGAGTTCAAAAGAAAGAGAAAGCCCGAGTGATATTAGTTGCTCGATATGTCGTGGAGTTGAAAAACCTTGTTATGGTTTTTATCAAAGATGATCCAGATCATCTGTATCCTTTAAAGAGTATTCACGACAGTTTTCGATCGAGAGGATATGTCTGCGGTGATAAGACACATTGGGAAAAAATTATCTCCTCGATAAAAACTCTACAAGATAATGAGCTACAGTCTGAAAGTAAAACAACGCAATTTGAAAAACCTCAGCCAAAGAACTTAAATTTATTAAAGAAATCCTTAGAAGAGAATGAACTAAGTGCTGCAGTTAAAATGAAGCTATCTTTTACAACACAAGCTTTTTTTGCTGCACAGCCTGAAAATGACCAAGCGACTGAAATTCAAACTGAGCTTAGAGCTTCTGATAATGAAGTTTGGCAACCTGAACAAGTTGAAACAGGCCAAGCTCAAGCTGAAGATGCCGCGCACCTTTTGGAAGAACAACTTCGAGGAGAAGATGAAGAGTCAACTGCACCCACAGCAAACCAAGCAGAAGTAGAAACCAAAGAAGCATCGACAGAAAATACGAAGAAAAAAAAGAAAAGAGTCAAAAAAGTTCAGGAGCATGAAAAAATCAGCGAAGAGGAATTAAATGATATTTTTTCAACGCTGCAAAAGCTTATCAAGCGCGACTCTCTCACCGCAGACGATATCGATAATGAACTTTTTGCTGAAGACAAAAGACCACGCATAGCCACTGCTATTCTAGAATCATTATTAGATCTTGGAATGAGCCCTGAGCTCTGCGATAACGACGGCGAGGCTCCAGTAAGTCTTTTAGATCTTGCAGCCATTAATAATAACATTAGCGCTCTCAACTTACTTTGGAGTAGAGGAGCAAGAAATTATGGACCGCTTCTTTTACCGAGCCTGCTTAAGCAATTCAATACACCTATTGATACTATCCGATGGCTCATCAAAAAAATAAAGACAGATGACAGAATTAATGCAATTTTAGAATTGAAAGAAGCTTTTGGTAGTACATTATTACATCACGCCGTGAAATGTCAAAATGCAGATGCTGTCAAAGAATTATGTGAAGCAGGTGCGGATTTAACTGCTAAAACATCTTTCTTACCTCCATCAGCGGAAATGCGAATACATCAATTGAATACAGCCAGAAGTATGTCAAGAAGAGAAAGGGAATTAAAAATTATTCAGATTAAAAATGATCAAGACGTACTCTATTCTCCCACTCCAGTTGAATTAGCACATCAAATAAATGAAAAACAGCCAACCAAAAATTCTGAGAAAATATGTGCCATCTTAAGCGCCGAATTACAAAAAAGAACTATAGCTTCGCGCTCAGCTGCACAGCTGATACCTACACCACTGGTCAAAATCTGCGATCCCACTATACAAGGGGCTAGGGTATCTGCTTTTAGCTTTATAAGAAGCTTCCCTTCACTTCCCTCCGGGACTGATCAATCTCCAGTTGTCGAACTCATTAAGAGCTTGAGATAGACTGATCTGGTGCAACAATATCGAAACGGATATTAAGAAATGATTAGCTTTTCAATTTGCTGCCTTTAACATATTTTTTACTGCTTTTGAGAAATCCAGCAACAAGAATTAAAATTACAGGACCAAGCAAAAGACCAGAAACTCCAAAAGCCTGCACTCCTCCCAATAAAGCAATAAAAATAAGTAATCCATTTAAGTGAGTTGCGGATGCAACTATTGCAGGACGAAGTATATTATCTACAGGATTTACAATAGCAATGCCAATAATTATTAATATGACAGCATCCCATGTGCGGCCTGCTAACAATAAAGTAATAGTAGCAGGTATCCACACAAGCCATGATCCAATAAAAGGAAATACGGAAAAAAAAGCCATTATGGTTCCCCATAATATGGGTGCAGGCAATCCCAGCCAAGCAAATGCTAATCCTGCAATTGTTCCTTGTATTGATGCAGCAAGGAAGGAAGCGACAATATTTGACTTTATCATAGTGATAATTTCATTAAGAAGGTTTTCAATCCATGTTGAATGTATAGAGAGCGATTTAACAAACTGAATACCTTTCTTTCCATCTCTGAAGAAAAAAAAGGTCGCTAAAAGAGTAGCAAAAATTCCAATAACAATATTCCAGGTATTCCCAATAATATGGGTCGCTAATTGGCCCGCCTGGCTCGCTATTTTTTCTGCGCTATCCCTAATAACTGTGTCTAAATCAATTCCAATTTTTTCTGCGAACGCATGAGCATGTATCATGATCTTTTCTACAGTTACAGGTTTTAGATTTTGACTAAACCCTATGGTTTCATGAACAA
>BMAG01000110.1 GCA_014132595.1 Gammaproteobacteria bacterium
GGCATAAAATTAATATCCAAAATATAAAAAGATCGTTAAATGTACAACAGTTTATGCAAATTTGCAATGTGGTAACCAAGACCAGCAATCCTTGGTTAAATTGTACACAACGAATATAACAACTATCTTTGGTATCAATTACAGGGAGGCGTTATTAAAAAATCAATCTGAAATTAAGCCTGATCAATATATTCAATTGAGTGATTGCATCGTTCGGACAATTTAAGCAGTTGCAAATTGCTTAAATTGAAATAATGATATAAAGTTATTTATCATAAGGATAGTGCCCATGAGTGATATTGATTTTGCAATACTAAATGAAAATCCCAGCTCGGATAAAGTATCAAACGTTCTAAAATGGATTCTTTTAATTACTGCAATTGTGTGTTTCGCGGTTGTTACCTGGGGAACATTTAAAACGTATCAATTATCACCGCCATTACCTCAAAAGTTTGTTACGCCTTCAGGCAAAACTATAATGACAGAACATGATATTGTCATGGGTAAAGCTGGTTTTCAACGAGCAGATCTTATGGACTATGGCAGTTTATATGGCATGGGATCTTATTTTGGTGAAGATTACACAGCAAAATATCTCGTACGTTTAGGGCGTTTAACTGAAAATGAAATTGCTTTAAAACATTTTGGTAAATCTTTCTCAGAACTTTTTGAAGGAGATCAATATGTTGTGCGTAAATCTATGCAGCAAACCTTGCAGAAAATTGATCTCAGCAGTAATCAAATAACTTTCACTGATGAAGTAAGTAAATCAATTACACAGTTGCAATCGGAAATATCTCGTTTTCTTATTCAACATGATTTTGAAAGTGGATACACTAAAGCTTATAGTTTAGATACTCAAAGTGCATTACAGACAGCTGATTTCTTGATCTATTCGTCTCTGACTACTATTGCACATCGTCCAGGGAAAGATTTTTCTTATACTAATAATTGGCCTTATGAACCAACCATGGGTAATACTCCAACACCAGACACATTTTATTGGACGTGGGTTTCATTCTGTTTTGTATTTTTTGGTTTTGGTGTGGTGCTATATATTTATCATCGATATCTTAGTGGAGTTGATGAGGGTGCTCGAACAGCTGTATTTATGAACTTCAAACCACTTACTGCCAGTCAGAAAAAAGCCGGACAATATTTTCTTGTGGCATCATTGGTGTTGTTAGTCCAAATTGCTGTGGGCGCTATCATGGCGCACTATTATACGGAAAGAACTGGTTTTTATGGTATTAATATTAATGCTTGGCTTCCCTTCAACTTTCTAAGAGATGTTCATACTCAAACTCCTATTGTTTGGATAGGAATATCTTGGATTAGCGCTGCTATTTTTCTTGCAACAATAATCAGCGGAAAAGAAGCCAAATGGCAAGGGTTTTTGGTCGATTTATTATTCTGGGTAACGCTTTTTGTAGTAGGCGGCGCTTTGATTGGAAACTATCTTGGTATAATGGGACTCACAGGACATGCTTGGTTTTGGGTTGGTAATCAAGGATTGTCCTATATTCAACTTGGAAGATTGTGGCAGATTGGATTTTGTATGGGGCTTTTCCTCTGGAGTTTTATTGTTTTCAGAGGAATGTGGCCAACGCTAAGTCGATTAAAGACAGCCACTGTTGAGTTTTGGACGGGGCGAATTAGACTAGAACATCTTTTTTGGGCAAGTACTATCAATGTTGCTGTCTTGTATTGCTTTGGAATGATACCGCTTACTGGAATAGAAAAATCATTCACAATTACTGATTTTTGGCGCTGGTGGGTTGTTCATTTGTGGGTAGAACAGTCATTTGAATTTTTTGCTGCATGTGCAACGGCTTATCTTTTGATGGGAACAGGATTAGTTTCCAGAGGACTCGCTGAACGTACTGTTTTATTTGAAGCAATTCTTATTTTCTTAGGTGGTGTGATAGGAACAGGACATCATTGGTATTGGACAGGCGGTCCCGATATGTGGGTACCTTTAGGTACTATGTTTTCATTCATTGAAGTGCTACCCATTGCATTACTTATTATTGATGCAATAGAACATCGTCAACTCATAAAAAAACAGAAAGCTTTTACTTATAATTTGGCTTATCTCTATATCATAGGCGCTGCGTTTTGGAATTTTGTTGGGGCTGGTGTATTTGGTGGTGGAACACTCAATGCCCCTCTTATCAATTATTATGAACATGCAACATTTTTAAGTTTGAACCATGCGCACACAGCATTGTTTGGTGCATTTGGATTACTTGCACTTGGATTAATTTATTTTTGTTTGCGCTATGCAGCCGGTAATAGTCCGTTATGGAGTGATCGCGCAGGTACTTGGGCCTTTTGGCTGTATAATGCTGGCCTTT
>BMAG01000111.1 GCA_014132595.1 Gammaproteobacteria bacterium
CTTTTTCAATCTGAAGTTTTTCAGCTACCCATTTCATCGATGCTGTATCTAATTGCCCACGAACTCAACGTCAAACCCGAACAAATCAATGCTGCCATCACCTTACTGGATGAAGGTGCAACTGTTCCTTTTATTTCCCGCTATCGCAAGGAAGTGACCGGAAGCCTGGACGATACTCAATTACGCAATATTGAAACACGACTGATTTATTTACGAGAACTAGAAGAACGCCGCCAGGTGATTCTAAAAAGCATCACTGAACAAAACAAACTCACCCCCGAATTAGAAAAGAACATTCTTGAAACCGATAATAAATCCACTTTAGAAGATTTATATTTACCCTACAAACCCAAACGCCGAACAAAAGCGCAAATTGCAAAAGAAGCAGGTCTTGAACCTCTTGCACTGCAACTACTTAACGATCCGCAACAAATTCCCGATCAACTCGCAGCGCAATTTATTAACGCAGAAAAAAATATTACCACCACGGCAGATGCACTCGAAGGTGCAAGACAAATTTTAATGGAGCACTTCGCAGAAAACGCCGAACTGATCGGCGTACTTCGCAATCACCTCTGGGATCACGGCATTGTTAAAAGTGAAGGCAATGCAGCAGAAGACAAAGAACAAAAATTCATGGATTATTATCAATACCAAGAACCCATTAAAAAAATTCCTTCCCATCGCGCGCTTGCACTCTTTCGCGGACAACAAGAAAAAGCTCTCAAAATAAATCTAATATTAAACGAAGAAGATAATCAATTTTGTCTGACAAAAATCGGCGATTATGTTGGCATTCACGATAAAAAACGTCCTGCAGATGCCTGGCTTTTACAAACCGTCTCTTGGACATGGCGCATTAAACTTTTTCTTAAACTCGAAGTCGAACTCATGCTGCATCTGCGAGAGCTCGCCGAAATCGATGCCATCAAAGTCTTTGCCAACAATCTCAAACATTTATTGATGGCAGCACCCGCAGGTTCTTTAGTCACGCTTGGTCTCGATCCCGGTTTACGCACCGGTGTCAAAGCCATCGTGATTGACGGCACCGGAAAGTTATTAACGAATTTTGTGATTTTCCCGCATGCCCCTCGCAATGACTGGACGGGATCTATTCAAACACTTGCGAAAGTTTGCGCTCAATATAAAGTTTCACTGATCAGTATCGGCAATGGTACAGCCTCACGCGAAACAGACAAACTGGTCATCGACTTAAAAAAACAACATCCCGAACTCAATCTCCTAAGCCTTGTTGTCTCAGAAGCCGGCGCATCCGTCTATTCTGCATCGGAACTTGCTGCCAAAGAATTTCCCACATTAGATGTCACCTATCGCGGTGCTGTTTCTATCGGACGTCGTTTACAAGATCCGCTAGCAGAGCTTGTTAAAATCGATCCCAAATCCATTGGTGTGGGTCAATATCAACATGATGTTAACCAAACCAAATTATCACGCACGTTACACGCCGTGATGGAAGATTGCGTGAATGCGGTCGGTGTTGATATTAATACTGCATCTGCACCCCTTCTACAATGTGTCGCAGGCATCACAGAGCCCGTCGCTAAAAATATTATTGCCTTCCGTGATGAACATGGACGTTTTAATAATCGTCTTCAATTAAAAAAAGTGCCGCGATTAGGCGAAAAAGCCTTTGAACAAGCCGCAGGATTCTTAAGAATCGTAAACGGCGACAATCCGCTCGATGCATCCGCCGTGCATCCAGAAGCTTATCCTGTCGTTGAAAAAATATTACAGAAACAACAAAAAACCATTAAAGAAATCATGGGCAATACCGCTTTATTAAAAACCATGAAACCGGCCGATTACACGCATGAAAATTTTGGAATACCCACCGTCACCGATATTTTACATGAGCTAGAAAAACCTGGCCGTGATCCGCGGCCCGAATTTAAAACAGCCACCTTTCAAGAAGGTGTAGAAACATTAAATGATTTAAAAGAAGGTATGATTTTAGAAGGTGTTATAACGAATGTCGCAAACTTCGGAGCTTTCGTGGATATCGGTGTCCATCAAGATGGTTTAGTCCATATCTCCATGCTTGCCGATCGATTTGTGAAAGATCCCAACGAGGTGGTAAAAGTCGGTGACATTGTCAAAGTCAAAGTTCTGCAAGTGGATATTGCCCGTAAACGTATTCAATTAAGCATGCGATTATCGGAATCCCCGATACCTACAACGCCCAAATCTTCGAGAACCCAACACACACCGACGAAAGTCACATCAACTCAAAAATCATCTCTAGAAACAACTTTAGGCAGTGCATTATTAGCCGCCTTTAAAAAGTAAAAAGGAAAATTTTATGTGGTTTAAACAACTTCAAGTCTACCAACTCACCGACGGCTTAAATATCCCATTACCTACCCTGTTAGAAAAACTGGAACCCTTGGCATTCAAACCCTGTTTTCCTTCGATGCCGGTCAGCATAGGATGGGTCGCCCCCATTGACGAAATCGACAGCCCTTTAGCAAGATCCTTAAACGGCTGTATTATGCTGTGCTTACAAATCGAAGAAAAAATATTACCTGCCTCCGTCATTCGTTATGAGTTGCATGAAAAAATCAAAGCGATTGAACTCATGGAAGCTCGTAAAGTGTATCATAAAGAAAAACTTTCTTTAAAAGATGAAATCACATTAACTTTATTGCCGAGAGCTTTTAGCAAATACACGAAATTATATGGCTATATTGATACGCGTAACCAATGGTTAGTCTTAGACACTAACAATGAAAAAAAAGCTGAACAATTTATCAGTCTCTTCAAAAAATCTGTCACCGACAAAGTGCATCCCTTTGATCTTAAAAAATTAGCGCCCATCATCACGCAGTGGTTAAGAGATCAAAACTATTCGACTGATTTTTCCATTGAAAAATCCTGCGTCTTGCAAGACCCCAACCAACAAAGCCGAATTATCCGCTGCCAACACCAGGATTTATTCGCCTCCAGCATTCAAACTCTGATTAAAGAAGGCTGCGAAGCAAAAAAACTCGCACTTTCCTGGCAAGACCGTGTGAATTTCGTGCTAACAGACGCCTTTTCAATCAGCAATATCAAATACCAAGATGAAATTACGTCTCAAGCGGGTGATATGGAAGCTGAAACAAAACAACAACAATTCGATGTGGATTTTTTAATTATGATGGAAACGTTGGCACTTTTATTAAAGGATTTATTTACTTTACTGACCTCACCAACAAAAACAAGATTAACCTTAGGCTCCATCCCCACACCCAGCGGAATTCTTTGATACGCAAAAGCCCCGCTACCTTGGCTCCTTCACCCTGTGGAGGAAGGGATTCGAGGTAGCGGCATTTTTGATCCCTATCTATTTTCATTATTTAACAGTCACTTCCAATGTCTCCCCGATTCTTTTAAATAGTCTATACTTTATAGGAACATAGCCTATTTTCTAAATAGGAGTCTAATATGAGCCTAAGAAAAAATATAACAGCGGTGACAGATAAAATGTCGATGGAAGAGCTGGAAAATCAATGGCGTTTACGTCTTGAGAGCGAAAATGTATTGAAAGAAAACCAAAGTAGATTACGACAAGAGTGGATTCAGCGCGAATTAGATGTTCTTCGAAATTATGAAGACAAAAAACCTGAACAGCAGGCATACTTTAATCGTCTTTTCCTGGAAAAACCTGATTCAAAAAAAGCACCAGCGAAGATGGATAAAGAAGCTCAGACGGCAGCAATTATTGCTGCGAAAGCTGCAGAACGTATTGAGGGGAGAAAAGCACGCGAGAGCAAAATGGAAGTTGTTTCTAATAATAAAACATGGGAGGAGTTAAAAAGAGAATGGTTAATCAAACAATTGCAACATTTCGATAAATGTATGGAAAAATGGGTGTCGCCGCAAGTTAAACAAGGAGCTTACTATGAAAGAATATACGCTCCACGCAAAGAGGCGCCTAATGGCCAATTAGATACAGCATCGATGAAATGGGTAGCTGAAAAACTTCAGATTGAAAAAG
>BMAG01000112.1 GCA_014132595.1 Gammaproteobacteria bacterium
GAACCAAACATTGTGTTATTTCAAAAGACAGTATTTTTATTGCTGAGAAGTTAAAAATTGAATCTGAAGAAACTGACAACCATGGTTTCTTAAAAGCAGATATGTTGCAGCTTCATACCGTTAATAATTTATCTAATGATGAAACAGGTCGGATTGAATCAACTTTTCAACTACGATTAACGGGTGGGAGCGTCTGGAATGCTGGAACCATTAAGATTCTCACAGGTAAAGGCATCGTGAGTTTAAATCAGATCTTTTTTCATGGAATTAGCAGCCTGAGCGCGTTGAAACAGGCAGTGAGACAAAAAAAATGGCCTGGCACAGCGGTCCTTGAAGGCAGTGATTTTACGATTGTATCAGGTGTTTATGTCAACTTGTTAAGCCGAATTTGGTTAGGTAATGGCTCGCTCATGACATTGGCGGAGATGAATTTGGGGCTCGGTGCTTCTGTGAATATGACTAAGTCCAGACTTTTAGCCATTGATGCTGGTATCGATGTTCCCAATTTACCGCAAATGATGGAGGATATTACTTTTTTTGTTGAGTCAGTTGTCAATGATGGATTGCTAAAAACATTTAACCAACTTGATAAATTTCGTCTGACTGTTAATAGTCTTTCCACCGTTCGTTGGTTGATACGAACATTTATGCCAGCGGCAGGTAAAGTCACGGATATGACCTGGACTCTTTGTATGCTCGCGCTGAATATACGAGGCGTATATCAACAATGTCAGGAATTGTATCATAAAACACAGCAAGGCAAATCCATCGAGCCGCGTGATATGTATGGATTAATAGCGCTTTCAGGCAGCATGGCTAATCAGCTATTTTTCTTAAGCACCCAGGTTGGAGAAAGCGTGGCTATCACAGAAACACCTCAATCAACAGACAGACCATCTTACTGGCAATGGCCTCATGAACCTACTTCGATGTTGATGCTGAATGCGTGGGCCTTATTTGCACCTACCCAAACGGATGATTCGCTTGTTAAAATAAAAAGCGGTATACATATCACAGGCCCTTTGCTTGATCGATCACTGTTAACGATCGGCGTCGGGCATAATGCAATTGCATTGAATATCTCTAATTTGTTTTTCTGTTCTACTCAATTCAGAACAGTTCAGGTGGCGAATAATATTTCTGAAACGGGTCATGACTTGACTAAAAGTAATAGTCTGGTCGTCGCTAACAATCACTTTGTAGATCTGACTCAACAGCATACCAGTGATAGAATGTATGTTAGGCGAATATTTTGGCAAACACAGGAATATAAGGATGAATCTTGTATCTCTGCAGATGAGGTCAATATTATAAGTCAACAGCAGGGCATACAAGGCAGTGCTGTGAAAGCAGAAAGAATAATCGTGGAGGGTGACGATTTGACTTTCACTTCAAAAAGCCAAATTGAGGCTGCTTCCGTTCAGATTAAAAGTAAACATATTCATCATCATGGTCAAATCAAGGGAAATCAAGTTTCGTTGATGAGTGATACAACCATTGAAGATAGCGGGCATATTGTAACTGAAGCGATGCAATATCAATTTAAGGAAAAATTAACGCGGCTACCTTCAGCAACTCTGGAAGCTAAACAAATCATCATGGAAGGTGGTGAAGGAGAAATACTAGAACAAGGTTCAATACATCTTTCATCATCGACTTCAAGTAGCAATACTCAAGCATTATTTACCACGACAAATCTAGAAGGAAAATCGTCATCTGCAGCGCTGAGTATGAAGGCTAAATCTATTAACCTGGCAGCAGAAAGTGAAATTGATACAGGGGATAAAGATAGTCATATTAATGCAACAGATCATCTGGCAGCAAGCGGTAATTTGACGACAGGCGGGCTAGAGCTAGCGGCAGGTATTGATCTTGAGTTGCATGAAACAGCTACCGTTACAGCGACGAGGTTATCGGCTAAAGCACCTAAATTTTCTACAGCTTCTCAAATAAGAGTCACAGATGGATTATTTGATGAGCCACTTGCTTCTGACTCAAAGACAGTCAAGGTTGATCTAGCTTTAGAAGGTTCTGAATTATGTGAGCAGTCAGAGCGAGGGCAAATTGTTGCTCCCGATGGTGTCGTTTTATTAAAAAGTCAACGAACGGTAAGGGATGCGGGTCAGGTTATTGCTAAAGAAATTTTTTATCATGCAACAGACAAAGTGGAAAGATCAGCCACTGCTTCTGTTGAAGCAGAACGTATGGATATAGGAACCTTTACCAGTGAAACGATTGATCACGGGCAAGTTTTTTTGCGTCCATCAACCATTTCTCAGGAAGCTCATTTACAGAATGATACATTAACAGCTGTCATTAGAGGTAAGCAAGTTACACTAGGGGAGTCATACAACATAAGTGCGCAAGAGCAACACGTTGTTGTGCATGCGGAAGAAAACTTAAGTGTCAGTGGTGCGTTGTCAACGGGTGATCTACAATTATCAGCCGGCGCGGATATGCAATTACACGAAAAAGCCGCGTTTTCTGCAATGAGCTTATTTGCTAAAGCACCTGCACTTTCGCAGGCGAGTCATATCAAAATAAACTCCCAGCGTGTCGCTGATGCATCGTCTGCCAATTCAGAATCACTCAAAGTAGATCTTCTATTAGAGGGAACAGAATCACTTGAGCAAACTATTGAAGGGCATATTGATGCGCCTGATGCTGTCGTTTCATTTAAAAGCGAACAGTCAGTGAGTGATGCAGGCCGTGTGATTGCTAAAGAAGCTTTATTTAACGCGATGCATAAAGTGGAACGTTCCTCTACAGCCACTCTTGAAGCGGAAAAAATGGATATAGGCACGCTGACCAGTGAAACGATTGATAACGGTAAAGTAATTTTGCATTCCTCTGTCGCTCCATCCTCTTCAACCATACGTGGTAATCAAGTCACATTAGGGGAAACCTTTGATTTAATTGCAGATGAACAACATGTTGTAGTTCATGCAGAGGATCAATTAAATATCAATGGTGTTATGACTGCAGGCAAGCTAGGGCTCTCTGCTAATGAGACTACAACTTTTGGGCCCTCTTCGGTATTAACAGCCCATACGCTTGCTGCGGAAGCCAAAGAGATTAAGCAAGAAGGTAAGTTTGTTATCCATAAAAAATCAGATACTTCTAATAATGATTTCGAAACAGGTGTAGCAGACCTTGCTTTATATGCTTCAGAGAAAATGGAGCAAGGTGCAAGCAGCCGGATTGAAGCACAGGATGCAGCAGTTTTATTGCAGAGTGAAACAAGCATCATGACGCAGGGTCATATTACAGCCAAAGATATTCACTTGACTGCACGTGATCATGTTGAGTTAAAAACAACTGCTGAAATAACAACAGAAACAATGCGTATTCTGGCACCCGTGATTACTCAAGGTGGCAGTTTAAACATGGTCAGGTCTTCTGATGTACCGAATACGGTGGAGGACGAGACAGGCGTGGGCGCCCCCATCGTTGATCTTGTCCTGGAAGGCAGTCAGCAAGTCATACAAAGTAATACAGGGCGGATTTCGGGTGATTATGCGATTGTTAGTTTTGCAAGTTCTAATGAAATAATCGATAGTGGTCAAATGACTGTAAAGCAAGCGTTTCTGATAGCAGGAAACCATATCGAACAAACTGATACGGCTAAGACTATTGCGCAATATTTTCATTTTCAGGCGCCGCGAGCTCATGTCAAAGGCAAGGTAGAAGCAGATACCATTATTTATCATGTAGCAGATACTGATCCTGCGCGCGCGCAAAACTTGCTGACTTGTACAGGTGAGTTTCAACAATGGTCACCTAAAAAGATGGTGAGTACCATAACAACGGTGACTTATCAGTTCGAAGGAAATTATCAATTTCCTTATTCAGTTGATCTTACTGCGCCTGCTGTTCAAGTGCAGGGTAATATTTATTCTGCGCACGGTATTAGTTTAACTGCAACAGCAGGTGATATTATTGTGCAGCAAGCAAATATTGGAGCAGAAGAACATTTGTTTTTTAATACGACGGGTAGTTATCGCGTGACTGATAGCTATGTTCATGGGAATGAAACACAAATTATTGCTACTGGGAGTGTCATAAATCAGCATTCGACTTTGCAGGCGCAGACTTATTTAAATATTGAAGCTGGTGGGAATGTTGAAAGTCATTGTTTAGAATCTCCATATACTGATCCAAAGAATGCGCATGCGATTCGTCACAATTATTATCCTGCTATACTATCAGGCGGTACTGGAATAGGTTATAAAGGTATTGGTCTAAATATAAAAGCTGGTGGACGCTTTATACTTGATTCATCAAATATTACAACACTAGGTAGCAATCAAATCATTGCTAATGGTCAGGATACTTTCCATCTTGCGCCTAGCATCGTGGCCGAAGCAACGAAAGTACTTGGTTTCTTTAGAACGGCAAGTGGCCCACCGCCAACTACTAATAATCTACCTTTATTAGAAAATATGATCCCACGTGGTAACATTACAGATCCTGCTATTTTATTCGAGACACGTAGTAGCCAATATTTAAATACTGATCGACACGATTCTTATTTATGGGGTGTCCATAACTCCGATCATGTTGAATACTTGTGGGACTCACAACCTTCCTCTATTCGTTCAATTGGTGGTAACAATGTAGTGCAAAGTTCGCATGGAAGTATTTTTGCTACTGCAACAGATTTTACTGCGCCTGGACAAACATCGCTTATTGCATTAGGAAGAGATGTTATTTTACGTGATCTAGTATTAACGAATTCGAATTATAGAAGCAGTAACGTCTTTATAGACTCATCTTCTTCTACTCAAAATGATGAATATGCTCGTCCAACAATTATTGTAAGCATTGCGGGTGTGTCAATATATGCTATAAATGATATTCGCTCTGAAGGCGCGCAAATTATTTCATTAGGTAAGGTAGAATTAAAAGCAGGCCATGACATAGTTATTTCAGCGCCTATCTTAGATCATTCATCAACCTCAGAGAGTTTAAGCACAACTATTCAGTCTCAAATGTGCCCTCCTATTAGTTTGGTGGCCGTCTATGATGATGCAAAAGCACTATTCAAAACACCTGCTTTTCAATCTTATCAAG
>BMAG01000113.1 GCA_014132595.1 Gammaproteobacteria bacterium
GCGTTCGGAATTGATTACTGCATTCATTGCGATTGACTCAATTTGAGATCGAGCGTCAGCATCTGCTGTCCAGCCAGCTTCTTCTTGAGTGAGACCCTTATATTTTGCAAGTAGTCCCGCAGGGATTACTAAGGCACCGCCTACAATAATTGGTGTTGCTGAGATTACATGTCGCATCGCTAATAGTTCTTTTTCACGCGATTCACGTCGTGTTGTTAAGTCATCAATAGTGCGGCGAACATTTTCTAGATTTAAACGAACATCTTTGCCTGCAGTCATATCTTCTTTTAGTTTGATATAACGGTCTTCCCAAAAATTGATTTCTTTTACTAAACGTTCATGAACCGCGTTTAAAATTTTATCGACAGTACGCTCGCGAAGAGTGCGGACTTCTTCAAAGTGTTCTGGTACCAAGTGCGATGAGGCATGTGCGATTGCTTGTTGTTCCAAATTTTGAGTAATCCAAGATGCTTCTAAGATATTTTGAATTAATGCTGCATCAGCTTCATCAATAGTTTGCAAGTCTAGATGTGGCGCGTAACCTGCATCGACAGCTGAACCTTGCGAATCAATTTCAATAAATTGAATACGTCTTGATGCAACGCGATCAGGATTGCTACCTTCTTTAACTGAGTGATCAATAATGAACATAACTTTGGGCGTGACGCCCATATCAGTAGGGTTGACTAGAACAGCACCTTGCTTGAGTTTATTGCGGTGCAGTTCCAATACAAGGTCCGTCACCGCTTGCATTAATGGATGTGCCGGATGAACCATGCTAGCCATTGCTGCGCCTGCCCGATCTGCTAGGCGTACATATTGTTTTTCAAAGCAGATACGTTCATAGCGACGCAGAACAGGGTCAACATTACGACGATCTCGCCCAGTAGTCTGTCGATCACGCTCACGTATAGAAGCGGGAACGTGATTAATCTCATAACGACCTTGCTCACGCGATCTCAGGTCCCCACCAAGCTGTTGAAATGCTTCATTGAAAAAAGAACGCACGAAGTAAGGTTGCAGTTTTC
>BMAG01000114.1 GCA_014132595.1 Gammaproteobacteria bacterium
TCCTGAAGTTAAATGATGTGTAATGAAATGAGTTTTTCCAGTTCCCGGGCTGCCGCGCAGTTCAATAAAAGGGGAAAGTTCCAATATTTGATGAACCCATCGAGCTTGTTTTGTCTCAAGTGGCTCGGGCAAATCAACCGAAATTTTTTGTTCATCAATATCAGCAAGATGCTTCTTGGCAAGCGCAGTTAATTTAGCGTAATTTTCAGGATCCTCGGTATAGGCTTGCTGAAATACATGCTCGATTGGGTTGGCTTGACCTTTATTTTGTTGCACGGCCATTGCCAATTGTAATACAAGATCTTCTGTAACATTTAATGCCGGCGGAGTGGTTTTGCCATTATGCTTAATGGTTTTGGCTTCTTGATAAAAATTCTGAATTCTATCGGTCAGGTCTTTTGCATCTTGATCCTTTAAATTCATTTTCTGTTTTAAATAAACAGGAACTGTATTCCAAGAAAATGAATGTTCATATCGAGGTGCGCTATTAAATAAGTAAGGTAAATTTTTGTTTTCGGGTGTAATGAGAATTAATTTACCTGGAATTATTTTTTGTTTTCCATTAATCAGCAAATAAGAGGGAATTGCAAACAAAGTTTCAAGTTGATGATAAAGTTCGCTAGAGATAGGCCCTTTTAATATAATGGTTTCACCCGCTTTTAATTTTTTATAGAGCTCTAAAGCAGACCGTTCAAAACGTAAAGTTTTTTTACCATCTTTTTCTTCAGAATAATGTTTGTAATTTTCAAATAAATCTGAAAATTCAGTTTTATTAGAGATAGTAATGGTATGTGTAGGCTTTTGTGTTGCCTGAACCATTCTTGCGGCAGAATTAACGTCGGAAGTTAAAATAACTGTAGAGGAGTTAAAAGAAGCATCAGGGTAGAGTGTAGGGGTTGCCGTTGTCTTTATTTCTGCTAAATGAGGTAATGTTGTTAAATGAATTGTTATCGATGGATTTTGTGCTTTAAGTTTATTGAGGTGCCGTTTTAAAAGTCTTAATTCTCCTTGATTTAATGAATCGGTAAGGACCAAAGTCGATTGATCAGGCATTTTTGCAAGTAAACCTGCATGTTGATTTGCTTTTCCTGCTTTATTAATCGTAAATTGTTCAAATAGAGACTCATAGGTTTGTTTGTTGATAAAATAAACTGATTGATCTTGTGTTGGCCATATTTCACGAAAAAATGGAGA
>BMAG01000115.1 GCA_014132595.1 Gammaproteobacteria bacterium
AAAAAATGAAGTGCGATTCAATGAAAGATCATTTTCCTGTAATAAAATTAAGTCTCTGCTGATATTAGAAAGTAATTCATTATTATGATGCTCCTTGGGAATCCATGATAAAAAATCTTCATTTGACATAATTTGATGATAACTATGAAACCTTTGAAGTGCTGGAGTAATGACAGAATCAACAGACATGATAGCCGATCTTAATTGAGAACCCATACGAACTCTAAATTCATCTTTCTGATTAGGATTTGTTCTAGGATCTAATAACTCATCGATATAATCTCTCGCATCATAAACTGGACCATAAAGTTGAACGACACCCGATCTTAAATTAATTAAATCAAGTACAAAAGAATCCGCGACGGTTTGCTGTTTTCTACAGTCTTCTGCAAATTTTTCCATCGCAAACAGAGAGGCCTGATC
Source organism: Gammaproteobacteria bacterium (assembly GCA_014132595.1). Lineage (GTDB taxonomy): Bacteria > Pseudomonadota > Gammaproteobacteria > DSM-16500 > DSM-16500 > UBA4722. The sequence continues at coordinate 424 of BMAG01000115.1, forward strand.
GCGTTTCATCCCGGCTCTATTTTTTTTAGCTTTTTTTGTCGGATCTTTTTCATCAACAATATCAGCCGCCCTCGCCCACTCAAGACCATATCCTTTTTTAATGACATCCAAAAAATGATCTTCCGGATTATATACACTTTGATCAAAAGCTTTTTTCGTTGTTGGATGCGTTGCAAATATATTTTCAAGTTTGCCTGTTTTTTTATTCGCGCTCATTCCATAGATTTCAACCGACGCAGAAGTTTGAGTTAAAACATCATCAAATTTCTTTTTAAAAGCTTCAAGTTCATTGATGTTTTTTTTCAACTCCGCTAATTTTGCCGCTGTCAATTCGCGTAATTCGACACCGACACCAGGTTCTGTAAAATATTTTTCTAATGCTTGGGTTTTTTCTTTTAATTGCTGAGCCAATTGCAAGACCGAAGAAGAATCGCCAGTTTTAAAAAATTGCTTGAATTCTTTAACCATGTTCGCATCTCCTTTTGAAGGGTAACATTCATATAGGAAGTATAGACCATGAAAAAAATCTGATTCCAAGTCGAGAATAGCAGGCGTCGTTGCGTAACCCACTGATTTTACGTGCCCGCGCCCGTGTGCGTGCCCGTGCCCGTCTTTTCTTCAAGAGAAACGTGATATTTAGTTGATTAGTCGAAGAAAAGACGGGCACGGGCACGCACACG
>BMAG01000116.1 GCA_014132595.1 Gammaproteobacteria bacterium
AATCGTGCCCACGTTTAAATGTGGCTTTGTTCGCGCGAATACTGCTTTTGCCATGACGGATGCTCCTATGCAAAATCCAAAAATTAAACTATTAACTTTAAACTCTTTTCACAACCCCAAGACTGCGTTTTAAATGCAGCTCAGTGTATATACACTGGAGCCCATAACCGGACTTGAACCGGTGACCTCTTCCTTACCAAGGAAGTGCTCTACCGACTGAGCTATATGGGCCATGGAGCGGGTGATGGGAATCGAACCCACGCTATCAGCTTGGAAGGCTGAAGTTCTACCATTGAACTACACCCGCTTTTTTTCTGACACTAGAAATTAGATAAATTATCTAACTGCTTATTATTTAAAAGCTTTCTAAATAAAATTTATCAAATTTCTAGCATCATCCCTGACAATGGAGGGGGAAGGATTCGAACCTTCGAAGGCAGAGCCGGCAGATTTACAGTCTGATCCCTTTGACCGCTCGGGAACCCCTCCTAAAACTGAGCCATGGATTTTGCTTTACTCGACAGCAGTTGTCAACAGAATGCTGATTTATTTATTAAATCTTTTTAGTTGGGATAGAAAAATGAAATGTCGGATTAAGATAAAATAAGACATAAATAAAAGCCGAACTTTTGTTCGGCTTTTGGTCAAGGTCATAGGCTTTTAAATACCACCTGCACAGGTTAAATGTTTATTTTGCATACCATGGTCTGAAATAACCGCAAACCCTGCCATATAAATACTACATTGACCAAGCAATGATTTGCCTGATTTATCAGTAGTAGCCGTTGTGATCACCAATGATTCCCCACTTTCAGGTGCTTTCTGAATAACGAATTCATTTAATTGAGAAGAATCCTTCCCCGGGATCGTCACGCTAACAGGTTTAGATGTACTTTTAAGTTGATAGCTTATAAGCACAGACTCTGATGAATCATTAATGATTGTATAATCTGCAAAAACACTGCCTGTAACTAACAAGGCAAAAATTGACGATAGCACTAAAATGATCTTATCCATAACTCCCCTTTTTTGAATGTATTAAAATAACGCATAGAGCATAGGCCAAGCTTGTGATTTGTACAACAGAAACAGGGGCAGCATGAGGTAGCATAAAAAGAGAGTTATCACGAACGTTTAAAGGCTACCTGACGCTTTAATCTAAATATCGTATGTCTAAAAGATGTTGCTGGCACCCGGATTCGAACTGGGGACCTACTGATTACAAATCAGTTGCTCTACCTGCTGAGCTATGCCAGCTAACTTTAAGGGTTGTGATTCTATTCAATAACTTTGTGATTAGCAAATAAAATCACTTATTTTTTTGGATTATCCATGCAAAAAGTTCTTAATTATTATTTACATCAGATGAATTCACACACAGATAGGATATTGTGAAATTGCTATCTGAAAATCTTACATTGAGAGTGGATAAAAACACAGCTCCAACTGGTAAATCAGCGCCATTAAACTCAATATTAAGCAATTCGCTAATGATCTATAAATAAAAAAACCCCGGGTATATTGATACGCGGGGTTTAGGAATAAAAGCCTGGCGATGT
>BMAG01000117.1 GCA_014132595.1 Gammaproteobacteria bacterium
CACTGAAACCATGCTAAATATGAAAGAACAGCTCCGTATTTTAGCACGCAATATCGATGAAGATGTTAAAGCCCTAAAAAGTCAATCTGGAAATATCAGCGGTTTATTAACTTTAAAAAATATAAAAATTGTACGCGATGTAAAAGATAAATTAGCTCTGCCTGAATTAATGAATACACCTAAAAGCAGAGAAGAATTTAAGGCAGCCGTTAACCAATTAGTCATGAGCTCTCTAATCAATGCACAGCGCGTGAGTGAAAAATTAAATGCTGACTTTGCTACACTAACAACACTCATGCGGCAAGTATCCGAGGAATCTGATCCTGATGCCATTATGAGCTTAAAAGAGAATGAAATTCTTCAACTCATTCAGTTAACCCATCAGGATCTTCGTGAATTCAAATACCAATTAGAAAATGTTCCTGAATTATTACCGACGGCAGAAGAAATAGAAAGAAAGTTTAATATAATTGCAGGACAAGTGAATGAAAAACCAGGAAATATCATTGAATTAAGACAGAATTTTAATACGACCTCTACTATGCTCTATAACATTATTGGTCAAATTCAACAATATGTGCAAGGAATAACTAAACAATTTACACAACTTGATACGGTTGCAACTACATTAAGCGCTAAGTTAATTATCACTGCACAACAAATAGCTGAAAAAAATCGTATATCCATCATTATAATTGTGTCTGTCGTGCTTTTATTTATGATCCTGGTTGGCACTTATCTAATTCGAGCCATTACTCGATCTCTTGATATGTTAGCCAGAGCAATGAAAAGAATAGCTTATGAAGAAGGTGGGCTAGAGTATCGTTTGGAAATGACACCTTACCAGGACCTTAATGAAGTTATTACTACTTTTAATACTATGGCCTCTAATCTTGATTATGCTCAAAAACATCTACAAGAACTTGTAGAGTTAAAAACACTGGAATTAATCAAAGCCAACAAAAGCCTTGAAAATATTGTAGTTGAATTAAAAAATGCTAAAGAAGAAGCAGAGTCAGCGAATAAAATTAAATCGGAATTTGTAGCCAACATGAGTCATGAACTACGAACCCCGTTGAATGCAATTATTGGTTATAGTGAAATATTGCAGGAAGATGCTGAAGAAAGTGGACACGACAATTATCTTTCTGACTTATCAAAAATAACAGGTTCTGCAAAACATCTTTTAACATTAATCAATGATGTTCTTGATTTATCAAAAATTGAAGCAGGAAAAATTGATTTATATCTGGAAGATATTCAAGTTAGCCATATTATTCATGAGTTAGAATCTATTATTTCCCCCTTGATCGAAAAGAATCATAATACCTATAAACTTACAATATCGCCTGAAGTTGATACCATGCATACCGATGTTGTCCGAGTTCGACAATGTTTACTGAATTTGATAAGTAATGCTGCAAAATTTACGACAAACGGAATCATTACTCTCGATGTAGCCTCTATATCTAAAAATAACCAGACCTGGATTCAATTTTCTGTGACCGATACGGGTGCTGGAATTTCTGAAGATAAATTAAATAAGTTATTCCAGGCATTTACACAAGCAGATGCAAGCACCACACGAAAATATGGTGGTACAGGATTAGGTCTATTTCTGACAAAACAATTTTCAGAAATGTTAGGTGGTTACATTACGCTTAAAAGTGAACTTGGTAAAGGATCTAATTTTACAATTTATTTACCAAAGGTTAGTGTCATCGGAATTCAAAAAGATAAATTTCTCTTGAAAAAAGAAAATGAAATTAAAAATGCAGAGGAAACTAGTAAAGTTATTTTACTCATTGATGATGATGTCGAATTTCATGAAGAAATGCAATTATTATTGGAAAAAGCTGGTTATAGAATAATGCACGCTTTTAATGGAAAAGAAGGGCTAAATCTTGCAGTTGAGAGTAAACCGGATGTCATCGTGCTTGACATTGTTATGCCAATTATGGATGGATTATCTACTTTATCCGCTCTTAAGTCTGATGACAGAATTTCTGATATTCCTGTTATTCTTGTCTCTATTATTGATGAGAAAGAACTCGGATTTGCCTTAGGTGCCATTGATTTTATTCACAAGCCTGTTAATAACAAGGCGTTAATAGAAAAAATTAAACAATTTTTACTATCCGATAATAAAGCTCATACCGTTTTAATTGTGGATGATGATCCCTCCGCAAGGGATCTTATGCGTAAAGCAGTTGAAAAAGGAGGATGGACATCTATCGAAGCCGTCAATGGTCGTGAAGCTATTGAAAAGCTAACAACTGTTGAACCTTCAATTATTTTATTAGATTTATTAATGCCTGAAATGGATGGGTTTACAGTCGTTAATGAATTACAAAAAAATGATCAATGGCGAAAAATTCCGGTTATTGTAATCACTGCGAAAGAACTGACAACAGATGAACGCACCATGTTAACTAAATACACCAAAATTTTATTACAAAAAGGAAGTTATACTCATAAAAAATTAGTTTCCACCATTTACGATCAAATTCGATATTTAACTGAAAACAGAGGACAATAAAATGGCCATTAAAATTTTATTAGTTGAAGACAATCCACTGAATCTTGATATGCTTTCACGTCGATTGCAACGAAGAGGATTTGAAGTCATTACTGCAACAGATGGTCAGCAAGGTATTGAATTGGCACAATCAAGTTCTCCCAATTTGATTTTGATGGATATGAGTTTGCCTATCATGGATGGGTGGACTGCGACTGCAAAGCTAAAAGCAGATCCAAAAACTGGCGGGATCCCCATTATTGCTTTAACAGCGCATGCAATGGTTGGTGATCAAGTTAAAGCTGAAAAAGCCGGATGCGATGATTATGACACAAAGCCAATTGATTTTACACGGCTCCTCGATAAGATCGCAAAATTTGTAAAAATAAACAGTTGATCAGGAGATAATTTAAAGGAGTAACAAATGCTATGAGAAGAGTTTACATTTATGCGACAACGGGATATTTTATTTTTCTTGTCGTTGCAATTGCTTCTTTATTTGTTGTCTCGATTTTTGCCCTGTCTTTCAATCCATTCACTCATATTCCAACATCTTTGGGTGCAAAATTAATTTATTCTTTAGAGCAACTCTCAGATAAAACTCGTTTGATGATTATTGGCATTTTTTTGGGATGCATGTTTACATTCTTAGGTATTGGCGCTTATTTACTAGAATTGTTTTCAAAAAATTTGAACTTACTGACGCACAACATGAACAATATTATCCAGGATGAAAGTCAATTAAAATATTCATTAAAAGAATCACCCTACCATGATCTTAACCTTGTTATTCAATCTTTTAATGCGATGACTTTTACTTTAAATAACTCTTTAAATCAATTAAAACATGAACTCGATTTTAAAAATACGGCACTCTCCAACAC
>BMAG01000118.1 GCA_014132595.1 Gammaproteobacteria bacterium
AGTGGATGAATGACGGTAGAAGTCACCGCATTGACGGCAGTAGTGGATGAATGACAGCAGAAGTAATCGCACTGCCGGCAGTAGTGGATGAATGACAGCAGAAGTAATCGCACTGACCGCAGTAGTGGACGAATAACGGCAGAAGTAACCGCATTGACGGCAGTAGTGGATGAGTGACGGCAGAAGTGGTTCGCAATGAGGCGATGTTAACTGCAATGCTTCGGTGGGGAGATGATGAAAGAAAACTATAAGTATTGATAGTAAAAAGAAGTCCTAACCTAAAACAATGACTCAATCCCCGCCACATGCGCGATCGATTTTAATTGATCCGGCATTCCACTAAAACGTATCGTTTTATTTTCACGCTTGCCTAATTTCAACCACTCCAGCAATAAAGCCAAGCCACCACTATTAGAGGCAGTGACTTTTGACAAATCAATTTCTATCTGGGAATGTTTTGCAAGTAAAGGTAAGCTTTGTTTCCACAGTGCAACAATCGTTTCAAAATTCAACTCGCCTGATAAAATCAGCTTACCATTGTTATCCACGATCGTTGCGCTCATCTTAAATTACCTCGCTCGTTTCCGCTTATGCTGCTTAAGATCAGCCAGGATCTGATCCATATTAGCCCCCTGGGAAATCTTTTGGCGGAACTGCTCTTGAAAACTTTGCAAGAGACTGACCCCTTCCACCGTCATGTCATACAACTCCCATCCCGAATTGGTCATATGCAATCGATAACTCACTGAAATGGAAGGACCATCGGAACGCACGATCTGACTATTCACCGTCACACTACGGCCGCCCCCGCCGCGCACGGGGAAAAAGCGTACTGTTTGATCGGTATAATCCGCCAAGGCTGACGCATACGTACGCACTAATAAATCCGTAAATTCTTTTTTGAATTGTTCACGCTGCCCCGAAGTCGCATTATTCCAAGTTTTAGGAGGAAGAACTCGCTGTGACATTTCATCCAGATCCGCGTGAGGAATCACAATTTTATAAGCCAGTGAATACACCAAAGACGGATTACTTTTTAATGTTGTCTTATGCGCTTTTAAGCTCGCAATCATCTCATCCGCAAGCGACTTCACCAATCCCACCGGATCACCCGTACTCGCCTGAGCAAGCTGCAGACCACCCATGATCAAACCAAAAAATAAAAAAACGAGGGTTACTACCTTTTTCATTGCTTCGCTCCTTTTTCTGCTGTGTCAGAATTTTTATCATTGGAGTGTCCAATGCTAAATAAAAACTGCCCAATTAATTTTTCTAAAATCATCGCTGAATGGGTTTCTTCAATTTCATCGTTATCCTTCAGGAAATCTTTACTATACATGGGTGTAATCGCAATGTAGTTATCACCTAATAAACCCGCTGTCAGAATACTTGCAGAAGAATCCACAGGAATATCTTTGACGGTTGAGTTAATTCGCAATGTCACCACCGCTTTATATGTCGAAGGATCAATCGCAATCTTCGTCACCTCACCCACCGTCACCCCCCCGATCTTGACAGACCCTCGAACTTTAAGCTGCCCAATATCATCAAAAGAGGCTGTGATGTTATACCCCTCCTGCTTAAAAAAAGTTGTAAGACCACTCACTTTAAAAGCAAGCGTGATCAACGCCAAAATCGCCGCCAGTAAAAATATACCTACTAATGTTTCAATGATACGTTGCGATAACATCACCATTCTCCAATCATCATCGCCGTTAATACAAAATCCAGTCCTAAAACAGCCAACGACGAATAAACCACGGTTCGCGTTGTGGCATTGGCAATGCCAGCTGAAGTAGGTACTGCATCATACCCTTGGTATAAGGCAATCCATGTGACTACCACACCAAACACCACACTTTTATAAATACCATTTAAAATATCTGCATGAAATTCCACGGACGATTGCATATTAGACCAAAATGCACCGGCATCCATCCCTAACCATTTCACACCCACTAAATAAGCGCCGTAAATGGCAACAATATTAAAGATGATGGTAAGAAGCGGCATGGAAATAAAACCACCCCAAAAACGCGGTGCAATCACACGCTGCAAAGGATCAACCGCCATCATCTCCATACTGGAAAGCTGGTCAGTTGCTTTCATCAATCCAATTTCAGCAGCCAGCGCTGATCCCGCTCTTCCTGCAAATAATAAAGCGGTGACAACAGGTCCTAATTCTCGCGCCACACTCAATGCCACCAATGGTCCTAATTGTTGTGAAGCGCCAAATTTTGATAAGGTGTGATAGCCTTGCAAAGCCACCACCATTCCGATAAATAAAGCAGAAACCATGATAATTAATAAAGACAACACACCTTCTGCAAAAATCTGCTGCACAACGAGTGCGAAACCTTTACGAAAGTTAGGCACACGAAAAATCGCGCCATATAATAAAATACCCGCCTTGCCATATTTACGAATGACATCGATACCCAGACGCCCTAATGCTTCTACTTGATTAATCATGCGTCTCCTTCAGCTAACAAATCGTTCTTCAAAGTATTCGCTGGATAATGAAAAGGAACCGGGCCATCCGGCAGACCATGTAAAAATTGTTGTAATTGAGGGGACTGACCTTGAGTAATCGCGCCGCCGTCTCCTTCACCAATGACACCGCCATCCGAGATGACATAAACATAATCCGCAATGCTTAATGTTTCCTGCACATCGTGGGAGACAATCACCGTAGTAAGCCCTAAAGCATCATTCAACGAACGTATCAATTTGACCAGCACGCCCATTGAAATAGGATCCTGCCCTGAAAAGGGTTCATCATACATAATGAGCTCAGGATCTAATGCAATGGCACGCGCCAGTGCAACTCGTCTTGCCATGCCGCCTGATAATTCACTGGGCATTAAATCTCTTGCACCGCGCAGTCCTACCATCTCTAACTTCATTAACACAAGGCTTCGAATCATCGCATTGGATAGCTGGGTATGCTCGCGCAGCGGAAAAGCCACATTTTCAAAGACAGACAGATGTGTAAAAAGCCCGCCTGTTTGGAATAACATGCCCATTCGTTTACGTAAATTGTATAAACCGTTGCGGCTTAAAGTGGGCACTTCTTGTCCGGCAACCTTAATACTGCCGTTAGCCGGTGCTAATTGACCACCGATTAAACGTAATAGAGTGGTCTTACCAGTGCCACTTGGGCCCATGATGGCCGTTACTTTGCCTTTTGGAATGAAAAGATCAACATTATTAAAAATCGCCCGATTATTGCGCTTGAATGTTAACTTATTGATTTCAATCAAATTTTTCATAAATACCGTTTTTTTATCTCTTGTTCTGCAGTATAGCAATCAAGGCTATTTTAGTAAAAATTATTTTAATATAGTGGTAAAATGCCAAACTTGAGAAGCCCATGCCTCTACTCTACTCATTTTCAAAAGGTACCTTTATTCATGCAAGAAATCGAAAAAATATGCGCCCTAGGCCGTGCGGTCATTGAAACGGAAGCAGATACCATTCGCGCTTTGACTCATCGTATTGACCATCGTTTTGCAACCGCTTGCCAGCACCTGCTGTCTTGCGAGGGCAAAATTATCGTGATGGGCATGGGCAAATCAGGCCATATTGGTAAAAAAATCGCAGCAACTTTTGCAAGCACCGGAAGCCCGGCTTTCTTTATCCACCCAGGAGAAGCAAAACACGGCGACTTTGGCATGATCACAGCCAAAGATGTCGTCGTCATGCTTTCCAATTCCGGCGAAACAGAAGAAATTCTTGATATCTTGCCTTTTATTAAACGACTCAATCTGACACTCATCTCACTCACAGGCAATCCACACTCCACATTGGCAAAAGCTGCAACTGTCAACATCGATGTCTCTGTCGCCAAAGAAGCTTGCCCGCTGGGTCTTGCCCCCACATCAAGCACCACAGCAGCCCTTGTCATGGGAGATGCTTTAGCCATCTCTTTACTTGAAAAACGCGGCTTTACTGCAGAAGATTTTGCAAGATCCCATCCCGGAGGCACCTTAGGAAGAAAACTATTATTACGTATTGATGAACTCATGCATACGGGCGCAAACATTCCTAAAGTGAACTATGATGCGCTTTTAAAAACTGCACTCATCGAAATGACTCAAAAAAAATTAGGCTTCACCACCATCGTTCATGAAAATAATCAATTAGCCGGCATTTTCACCGATGGTGATATACGCCGCGCATTTGATATGAATACAGACATCCACAATACCTACATTCATCAAGTGATGACGGCAAAACCCAAAGTGATTACAGCAGGCATGCTCGCCGCTGAAGCATTACATCTGATGGAATCTCACAAAATCACCGCCTTAATCGTAGTCAACGATGACCATCATCCGATCGGGGTTATACACTTACATGATATTTTACGAGCTGGAGTTATTTAATGAATACTTTAATTGAACGCGCTAAAAAAATTCGCCTGGTGACTTTTGATGTTGACGGCGTCTTAACCGCAGGCGGTATGTTGTATGGACAAGAAGGTATTGAAGCTAAACATTTTCATGTTCATGATGGTCAAGGCATGCGTCACTTATTACAAACCGGTGTAGATGTTGCAATTATTACCGCATGCAAATCTCCTATTATCAAACGCCGCATGGAAGATTTAGGGATTAAACATGTTTATCAGCAGCAAACCGATAAACTCGCAGCCTATGAAGATTTAAAACAGAAGTTAAATCTCTCCGATGAGCAAATTGCTTATATCGGCGATGATCTTCCCGATTTGCCCATCTTAAGTCGAGCCGGTCTTGCCATCACCGTTGCAAACGCGCCTAAAATCATGCAGCAATATGTACACTGGACCACACACAAAAAAGGCGGCAAAGGGGCTGCACGCGAAATTTGTGATTTTATCATGCAGGCACAAGGAACCTATCAAACCATTATTGATTCCTACTTCCAAAAAAAATAAGGCATTGCCATGATACTGTCATTCAAAAATTCGATCATCAGTCTAGTCATGGTCTTCACAGTGGGATTATGCCTATGGTCTATTTTTGATGCCAAATATCCCGCAGAAGTTTCAACCGATACCACACATCATCCCGATGCGTTTATGGAAAATGTCGTTGCCACCATTATTAATAAAGAAGGCAATCCTTCATTGAAAGTGGAATCACCCAAGATGATTCATTATGCAGAAGATGACACCACGTACATTGAAACACCTCATATTACACTGTATCGACAATCACCTGAGCCTTGGCATATTAATTCAGCGTATGCCAAAGCCACTCAAGGTCTCGATAAAATTTATTTTTGGGACAATGTCGTCATTCATCATGTGAGTGATAGCGCCAATCCAACAACAACCATGACTACCACAACCCTCACCGTTTTTCCGAATAAACAAATTGCACAAACTGACAAGAATGTCACTGTCACACAGCCCAGTGCGATTCTTCATGGTCTGGGCATGCTTGCCAATCTCAATGAAGGCACTGTTCAGTTGCTTTCAAAAGCACAAGGAGAATATGTACCGAATGCGTCTTAATACGATTGCGTTTCTTTTTTTGCTGATGCCACTCTTTGCTTTTGCTCTCTCGAATGATCAGGAAAAGCCTTTGAACATTATTGCTGATACTTCTACCTTTAATTATAGAACAGGCGTAGATATTTATGATGGAAATGTCAAAGTGGATCAAGGGACTTCTCATTTAACCGCCGATCGATTAATCACACAAAAAAGCAAACAGCATAAAATCACGGTGGCCACCGCTTATGGCATTAAAAAACTCGCCGTCTTTACAACGGTGCCTAAAATTGGTGATCCCATTCTCTTAGCGAAAGCAAGAATCATTACCATGTACCCACCGACCTCAACCGTGGTATTAGATAAAGAAGTTGTCGTCACACAAAATGAAAATAGTTTTCATGGGCCGCACATCATTTATAATATCAAAGATCAAGTCGTGACAGCTCCGGCTTCCACGGATGGGAAAGCGACGATTATTATTGAACCTGATAAAATGAATTAATGGATTTGAAAATGATAAATACTTTACGTGTCAATCATATTAGCAAACAATATAAATCTCGAGAGGTTGTTAAAAACGTTTCACTTGAAGTCAACCGTGGCGAGGTAGTCGGTTTACTGGGCCCCAATGGCGCAGGTAAAACAACTTCATTTTATATGATTGTCGGTTTAATTCGCTGTACACAAGGCACGATTGTTCTTAATGGTGAAGATATTACAAATCTGCCTGTACATGCTCGTGCCAAACTGGGTATGGGCTATCTACCTCAGGAAGCATCGATATTCCGTAAGCTCAGTGTCGCTGATAATATTATGGCGATCTTAGAGCTCCGCGAAGATTTAACAAAAGCACAACGCCAGGAAAATCTCGAGCGGCTTTTGTCTGAGTTCAATATCGCTTATATCCGCGATACGTTAGGGATCAGCCTATCGGGCGGTGAAAGACGTCGTGTGGAAATTGCGCGAGCTCTTGCAACCAATCCCAAATTTATTTTATTAGACGAACCGTTTGCGGGGATTGACCCGATCTCTGTACTTGATGTTAAACAAATTATTATGCATTTATGTAATCGGGATATTGGTGTTTTGATTACCGATCATAATGTGCGAGAAACACTGGATATTTGTCAACGCGCCTATATTGTCAATCAAGGTGAAATTATCTGCGAAGGAACCCCTCAGACAATTCTTACGAATAAAACAGTGCGTGAAGTTTATTTGGGTGAAGATTTCAATTTGTAATTGACGCAGCGTTGTTACGTAATTCACTGATTTTACGTGCCCGCGCCCGTGTGCGTGCCCGTGCCCGTCTTT
>BMAG01000119.1 GCA_014132595.1 Gammaproteobacteria bacterium
TCCGCACCCGAATAGACTGCGGTGTGATTTCTACTAATTCATCATCCTCAATAAATTCCAATGCCTGCTCAAGCGACATTAAAATCGGCGGAATTAATAAAATATTTTCATCAGAACCCGTCGCGCGGATGTTGGTGAGCTGTTTTGCTTTGGTTTCAAAGCTAATACCATGATCAATGTTGAACGCTTCCCTTCCCAATGAATAAGCAGGATCATCATTTTTTAATTCGGACCATAAAAAATAGCCTTTTGGTAGTAAATGTTCTATATCTATTGCTCCTGCTGATTTGTATAATCCATTCTTATAGAAAAGCTCTATCCAATCGGCATTATTTGTTAATAAATCCCTTGATCCGTTATCATATATTTTAATATAGTTAAAATATGTAACACCGATCGTTTTTAAAGGCGCCAAACAAATTTGATTGACTTCCTGGCTAGATGACAAAGAATAATGATTTTTTAAATTTAACCCATTCATTTTATTTTCTTATTTAAAGTATAATTTTCTATCAATAGATTTAATAATATTTCTGAATCTTTATTAATAAGTATCATTTCTTTTTGTTTTTGTGTTAAAAAACTATTTTCTGAAGAATGGGTCACAAATTCCAAAAGTTTAGTATAGTAATTGTTAACATTTAATAAACCAATAGGTTTATTATGTAACCTTAATTTTAAAGCATTCCATATTTCAAAGAGTTCCTCCAAAGTGCCAAGCCCTCCGGGTAGTGCAATAAAACCATCAGATATTTGCATCATCCTTTTTTTTCTTTCTTGCATTGATTCAACGATCACTAAATCTGTTAAATTTAAATGCGCTTCAGATCTGTTATAGAGTTCTTGTGTGATAATGCCAGTGACAGTTCCGCCAAATTTTAATACCGTATCAGCTAAGACTCCCATTAAACCCAACTTACCTCCACCATAAACAAGGCCAATATTATTGTTGACTATATGTTCAGCTATTTTTTGTGTTTCTAATAAATAAATAGGGTCGTTTCCTATATTTGAGCCTAATAATATGCATATTGATTTCATAGATGCTTAATTTGTAATCTTTCGATTTGGATTGTTGAAATATATTGGATTAGCGAATTTCAGAATTTAAAGGTCATGTTGCCAGAAAATTGGAACCAATTCAATTCCTCATTTTGGCACTTTTGCTTTCCATGAGTGTCATTTTTTTTTGAGGCTCTCTTTTTTCGCATACGACTTTTCGATTTCTTCATTGGAAGAGGCTTGTATAGACCTTTCTTTTTATTACCAGGAATAATTGCTTGTTCTGGTGGAAATGAACAAGACACATTGACACGCTCTCTATTGAATAAGCGAGGATACTAATGCTGAGCTGAGTAAAGTAAATTTTCGAATAATGGATTCATGTTGAGGGAATTTTTTAATTAATACGTTGCGATTTCCTATTTCCCAGTCATTGAATTCAAAACCAGGTGATACTGTGCATCCTATTAAAGAAAATGAGGTTTGATCTATAAGTTCAGCAGCAAACCAAGTATCAGCAGGAATAGCTGCTTGAAAAATAGCATTTTCGTTGATCGAAGGATCGCCTAATAGATAAGTGATTAAGATTCCTTGTTCATTGATTGAATAAATTTTAATAGGAGAGCCTTTATAATAATGCCATATTTCATCCGATTTTATTCTATGCCAGGCTGAAAACTCGGTTTCTTTTAATAGATAATAGATAGATGATCCTGCTTTTCTGAGTGCGTTGTTATATCGATCTTTATCTTGGGATGTAATCCAATGTGCTGATTCGTAAACGCGTCTATAATATCCGCCTTCGGGATGGGGCTGTAATTTAAGATAGTTGATTATATCATTAGCTTCTTGAATATTATTCGAGTGACTTGTTATATTTTTTGATATTTCCGTTGCTTGAGTATCAGAAATCAATTTATTCAATATTTTTAAAAGGACTATAGATGCTCTTTCCATACTCCCTTTGACGTCAAATTCATTTATTTTGTCATCAGTTCCATCTGAATTTAGAATATTGCTTATTGCGCGAATTGCAAGAGTAGGTATTCCTAGAAGCCATTGAGCTGTTTGATATATTGCTGAGGTTTCCATATCGATTGCATAAGGCGATTTCATTTTTATCTTTTCAAATAGCTCTTTAGGTGCGGGGAATGTGTTTGAAGTCACAACAGTGCCTTTGAATACTTGGATATTTTCAAAATCTATGGAAGATGCAACCGCTAATAATTTTTCATCAGATGAAAAAATGGGCGGTATAGTTTTTTTATTAAGAGGATATGTCAGGCAACTTTCAAAAGGGGTTCCTTTAAGCAGCGTGAAAATATCTTGTATTTCAGCCTCAAATGCTTTTTCGACAATAATAACGTCTCTAATGGATAATTTGGGATTGATCCCTCCTGCCGTGCCTAATAATAAAAAATAACTAGGATTGAAGCGATGGCAAATCATGGTTGCAAGAGCTGCAGCAAAGCTAGTTCCTAGACCGGTATAGGAAAGTAGAATATATTTTTTGTTATATTCATAAATTTTAAAAGCTAATCCATTATGCTCGACAATTCTATAAGGATAAGAAAAAAAATATTTTTCCAAAAACTCAAGCTCTTCAGGCATGGGTGATAAAATAGCGAAATCTATTTTTTTATATATAGACAATGGAGGAAAAGGGTAAGAATCTTTATCTGAATTTTCTGGTAACATTTATTAATCACTCCATTATAACATTATTGAATGCATCAATTAATTTGTCAGCAATCTTAGTGTGCATGTCCGTTCACTGTTTGTTTTAATTTAAATGGGTTGAAGTTTGTATTGTAATCATAAACATCAACATTCTCAGATTTTTTTAGAAAATTAGCGGTAAAGGCCGACGGTACTACTAAGGCAATGGCATATGTTATATCAAGAAAATAGCTTGATTTGAACATAACCCAGATTTTAGATAAGGTCATTCCGCCTCCATAAAATGCTACATATAAAATAATAACAACTAATATAAATTCGCTGGTCACAGCAGATAGGATGCTTCTAAGCCAAAATAATTTGCCTTCAAAAGGTATTTTTAATTTTGACACAATATAAATATTCATAAAGTTGCTAATAATATTTGCGACAGCTGCGGCAGACACAAATTTAATAATGGATCCAAATACGGCTATATAATCTAATTCACTTTGCCAGAAAGATGGGCTAGGTAAATGAATAACGGCTGTGATTAAGAATGCAAAAACAAATTGAAAAAACAGACTAAACCAAATCAGTTTTCTAGCCATATTATAGCCGTAGACTTCTGTTATAATATCCCCAAGAGCATATGTTATTGGAAATATAAATGTAGCGCCGGAATTAATTTTAAATAACCCATTGATAGTGACCATTTTATATGCCATAGAGACTGCAGATAAATCTATTGTTACAAAAAGCATTGCTAAAAAAATTATGTATTTATAAGGCATTACTTTGGGGCTAGTTGATATCATTTTTTATCCTTATTAATTTATATGTAACTAATTATGTTTTAACACTCATTGCTGAAAATAGAATCACCTAACGAAATGAATCCAAATTTAACGACTTCCGTGGGATGAAATTTTTCCAGGAGTTCTGAGTTGTTGATTATTTCTCGCAGATCCTTCTCATGTCCTTCTCTTTTGCCGAGTATAGTGTAGGTTATTACTGTCCCATTTATTTGATCACTAGATTTCCCACCAACCAATTTGAATGGATATTTATTTTTGGGGTGTTGTCTAATGAAGGAGGTCTTGATCGATTTTTTTTGATTTATTAAAAATGATTCTTCTAAATATGAATCTTTGATGCTTCGTGTTATGTCATGAATCGAATTCAACATAATGTTTTTAATTTTGTAGAATTCTTCTTTTTGATCGTTTTTAGATAGACCTAGAGTGAATTCCTCTAAAGCAATTGAGCCAATAATGAGCGCTTCCTTAGGATGGAAATTGGCTATTAGAAACGGTGTTGAAAGCAATTCCTGGATTGAAATTTCAGTTGTGTGAGATTCACCAAGGTTGCGAAAACTTATAACTACGTGATTATCTTTATATTTTTCACCAAGTAATCTACAGGTATAATGGTTTTTTGTGTTTGCATAATGGTATTGAAAAAACCCAGTTAAATTAGAGATCATATGTTTTATTTTTTTAATATACATAATTCCATGTCCTAAAACGTAAAAAAATTAATATGTTAAAGTTGCCATCTCGTTTCTACCATGACTCCTAAAATAGGGTCAGTATCATTTTTTGTTATTGTTTTATACATCTTCGTGTTCATGGGTTTTAATAGAATGTTTATATCGTCCTGCTGATACTGTCTAAAAATGATATTGTCGCTTTCTTTTAAATAAACGAGCACAAAATCTTTATCTTTAGCGATTTTTTCTGAATTTATAATAATTATTGAATCTTGCTCGAAACGGGGATACATGGATTTGTCTGATAATTGAAATGCAAACCCGCTTTTTCCGGCATTGGAAGAGGTTAAAACCCATTCTTCGGATAGGTTTTTAATGAATTCATTATTGTTTATCCAATGTTTAACTTGTTTTGGGTTTAATATCGGTATGCGTTGTTGCGAGCGGATAAATTGTATTTCCGGGTCGTCTTGTATCAACATCGTTCCCTCGCCGCACCCGAGCCATAAGCTATTTATTTTTAATGCATCTGCTATTTCATAAGTAAAACTGGATTTTTTGGATTGGCTATTGCATAAATAATGGATGGCTTGAGGTTTGATTTCAAGGCGTCTTGCTAGCTCGGCTTGTGTGACATTTAATGTTTCTAATGCATGAACGAGGCGATCAGATAGGTTTTTTAGTTTTTTTCCATTTTGCATATCTGGGCGGCACTCTTGCGATTTGATGATTATTTGAAGGGTTGTTTTGAGGCTCTCTATTTTATTATTCTTAAGTTTAAGTAATCAAGAAAACTGTATTTTATTAATTATCTATTTAGTCCAAGATTATAGTCTATAGTGAAGCAAAAAATCTAATGATATTTCATTAAGAAAATAATTTTATAAATTATAAAAATATTTTCTTGACAAAAAACAAGATAACTTGATAGCCTGCTGTTCCTGTCAAAATATAACTATCAATATTAATTTCTTATAGATAATACCCGCCAATGAATACCAAACGAGACGGATCATATTTTCTTAAAATAAATAATATAAAAGGATACAGTCATGGCTGCGATGGAGCTATTTTGTCAATGGGCGAAAGTGGATATTTCAAAATTTACAAAAGA
>BMAG01000120.1 GCA_014132595.1 Gammaproteobacteria bacterium
GATCTAAATATTAACCCATACAAATAAACTGCAGTTAAAAGAGCACCTAAGCTCGCCAAATAAATGTCAGTGTCATGGGCTTGGGGTAAAACGGAATGTCCTGAGAGAAGGGTGGCAAGAAAAAAAAGAATGGGTAAAAATGCATTTCCACCAAAAATATCACTGACTGCTAAGGTGAAATCGCCCATTTTAATGGCAGCAAGACCTGTGGAAACTTCAGGAAGTGCCGTGACTGCGGCCAATATTGTAGAACCAAAAAGAATACCGCTCCAACCTATATGAGTGGCGATCGCACTACTACTTTGTTCTAAAGCTACCCCGGCGGCCAGTGTAATCAAAGCGGAAAGCAAGAAAATAAAGATAGCAAGCGGTATATTTCTTTTTTTATTTTTTTGATCCCTTGCTGAATTACTTTGAGTGTCATTAGGTTGTTTTATTTGTTCCGGTAGCAATGTACGCGCTTTATTAATTAGCCAAAGACCGATTAGCCATACGAAAATAATTAATAAATCGCCGGGTGCTAATCTATTAAAAACAATGGAAGAAGGTAATTGCGTTCCCATAATCGTTATAAGTAAAATAATGATGACAAGAATACCTTCAAGCACAAGTTGCATGGAACCCGCCTTGAAGCTAAGCGATGTCTTACGTTGTAAACCGAAACCATCTAAAACCACAAGCACCACGGTCTGAATTGCAATACCACCCAGAATGTTCCCGATTGCAATCCCCACCTGATGAGTCAGTGAAGCACTAACGACAATCGCAATTTCTGGAAGATTCGTTGCAATTGCAAGAAAAACCAAACCTCCAAAAGCTTCACCCAGTCCAAAATATGAATCCATTTGATCGGTTGTTTTTGAAAGATAAATGCCCGATACCCAAACAGCAATCGTTGCGATAGAAAAAACAATAATTAATGCGGGAAGAGACAATGTTAAAAAAAACATAGATCATCCTAGTTGAGTTTGTTCCTTTTTTAAAAATTGAATTATTTCGTCAGAGATATCAATAGCATTTGATGGGTGTTGAATCGTATTGCAGGTCACCACTTTACTCACGTAAGCATTCATCAAATGTGGATAGGCATCACCTGAAAAAATAGCATGAACACCAATACAAATCGGTTTTTTCATTTTGAGTGATTCTAAATGTTTGGTAGTTTCTATGAGTGTCATTCCCGATGATATGATGTCATCAATTAATATAGGTATACATGCACGATAGTGCTCGATATTATTTTCACTGATTTCAACGGTATAATCATTTTTTCTAATCTTATTTAAAATAACATAAGGAGAATTGGTTTTTTTTGCAACTTCATGAACCCATTGCGCGCTTTCCATATCAGGACCAATTAAAACAGGATTGACCACCTGATGAGATATCCAGGAAGCAATTGCATTCGTTGCATGTAGCACAGCAGTGGGTATTGAAAAAATCTCTTTTAAAGAATGAATTCGATGTAAATGAGGGTCTATTGTGATTAAGCTATCAAAATACTGCGAAAGCATTTTTGCAAAATATTGAGCTATTATCCCCTGCCCTGCTTCAAATATTTTATCTTGACGCATGTACGCAAGATAAGGTGCAATCAACATGATTTTTTTTGCACCTAAATTTCTTACTGTTTCAGCTGCAAAGATAAGCGGCAGGATCTTTGCATTGGGATGATCTAGACTTGCAACAAAAATAATGTCACGCATTGTCAAATCAGATTCGATCTTTACTACTATTTCTTGATCTGGAAATTCATGAATTTGCAGCTTACCGATTTCATAATTTAATGCTTGATGAATGTGGTTCACTATGGATTCTGAATCAAAAAATGAAAAAAGTATCGGCAAAGTACTCATTCACTTTCCTCAATTTGAAAAATTTCTGGTGCTTCTTTCAGAAAATCAAGTGCATAGTTAAGCTCACCTCTTGTTTCCGCATAAATTTTATAAAGAGGTTGTAATTTTTCAACAATTGTATGTAAAGGCGATAATAATTCAACGCCTGCAGATTTAGATTTAGGTGCTCCTACTAATTTTGCAACCCGTGAAATATTTCGGTTATTAATATTCACTATTTTTCCTGATCGGTGTGATTCAACTGTATAGACGAAGGGGGCTGTAGGTATCTCTCGCATTCCTCCCTGCGCCTTGCAAATCGCCTCGAATTTCGCAAGGGCTTTTCCACTTAAAAGAATTTCTGTTGCAATTCTTTTCCCTTCACCCTCTTCAACTTTTGGGGAAAATTCAAGGATCTGACCTGCTAATATCAACGCTCGTTCACGTAAATTGATAGGTGCATTTTTATCACAATTCAACACGGACAGGATATCACGTGCCTCAAGTGCAGGTCCAATTCCACGACCTACAGGTTGTAATCCATCTGTAAAAATCACTTTAACTCTCACTCCGAATTCAATTGCGACAGATTCTAAAAAAGCTTTAAGTAATTGAGCACGTTCAATAGATCTTACCTTGGCTGTTGCGCCAATAGGTATGTCAATGACAATATGTGTTGAACCTGCAGCAATTTTTTTTGATAGAACGGATGCGACCATTTGTCCTTCACTATCTAAATCTGCTGTCCGCTCAATGCGTATTAACAAATCATCTGCGGGGCTTAATGCCACAGAACCGCCCCAAACAATACATCCATTTTCCTGTTCAACGACTTTTTTCATGAGATCAATATCAAGATCAACGGGGGCAAACACTTCCATGGTATCTGCGGTACCTGCAGGAGAAGTGATAGCTCTGGAGGAGGTTTTCGGAATCATAAGACCGTAAGCTGCCACAATGGATACAATGATCGGTGTCGTGCGATTACCTGGCAAACCACCCACACAATGTTTATCAACCACAAGTTCTGAAGGCCAGCTTAAACGTTGTCCTGTCTCAACCATCGCTCTTGTTAAATCCAGCACTTCTTTTTTTGATAACCGATCACCTGAGCTTGCAGCAATGTACATGGCGATATTAATATCAGATAGCTGTCCCGATAAAATATCTTCGATAATATGCCGGGTTTCTTCAGCTTTTAATTCATTCCCATAAATTTTAGATCGAATATAGGCTAATGAAATTAAGGGTTTTGCATGTGTTACAGAAACTTCATCACCTTCATTCGCCGACAATAATTCCCATGCATAATTAGAAAGACCCGCTTCATTCCGTCTTAAGAGATCTGTTTGAATCATATTTAATGTTGCAATGATTGAACGATCTTTTAGGGTGACTCTCACACGAGCCTGCGCTTCAAACCCTTCAGATTTACAAATATGGCAATCTTCTCTCATATAAATAATAGGTTCTTTATAGGTATTAATGCCTAAATATTTAAGAACTAATGTTGCGTGATTATCATGCATAAAAATAACCCCGGTTTTTCATGCTAAAGCAACTGACAAATAACCGAACAATGTGCATCCCAAAACACCTATTCATTGATCGAGAGAATAACTT
>BMAG01000121.1 GCA_014132595.1 Gammaproteobacteria bacterium
CTTTTAAAGGAAATCAAAAATAAAAATCTTTTTAAATTAGAAGCCCTTTTAAATCTTCCTAACAAAACAAAAGCTATAGAAGAAAAAATTCAACAACTTCAAATTGAAAAAGAAAACATTGAAGCCCAGATAGACATTATTTTAGAAAATTTCAGAACCAGCGATTCAACTAAAGCAAGAATAAAAAAACTGATGTTCCAATCTGAAACGTCCCAAATTGCATGCATCAAAATTCTGGAAGACATGCGTGCATGCGTCAAAGTCTTTGGATATTTTCGTCAATGCCTCAATTTGTTAAATAAAGCAGGGTTTTACACTGTCAATGGCAGACCCGTTAATTGTTGGTCAGGCATTGATGCTCAAGAAAAAGCAAATACTGTATTGAGTTCTGTATCCGATAGTAACGTTCCGGCCTTTGCCCTGTTTAGTTTTATCGCACTCTCTTTAAGAAAGATAGATAGACATTTATCCGATGTCTTGTTCTTGCTTATTTCAGCGGAATTTACAAAAGAGGCAACAGGCAATGTTGAAATCTTCCAATCCACATCCAGCATGGGAGAAGACGATGTATTTACCGTCGGTAATTTTCACTGGGAAGTGGAAGAAGAAGTTTTAATTATCCTCCAGTCACTCAAAATAGTGGGTGAACTTCAATCCTTTATCTATAAATATAATGAGAACACTCAAGCATGGGAATGGCCAACACTGCCAAAGGTTTTATTTAAAGATAACATGAAATTCGTCAATAGACGTTTATCTGAAACAGATCCAAATCTAGATGCCAAACAAAAGATCGAAAAAAAACGTGAAAGTGATAAGTACGGCAAACCACGAAACTTTTTTTATCTTGATGTCAGAGAACATAGCAACTCTAAAGATCCCTCACCGGATTCTTCTCCAAAATCATCTCTAACACGTCCAGATGATGAGGCTCTATCTACACCACGAAGTGTAACTCCCCCTGATGAACCTCTTTCTCCAAGGTTATATGCCATCGTTACTAAAAACACAAAAAAATTAGATAAACTCACAAGAGATGTCTCAGGAAATAATGACCCTAAATCTCCGAGCTCAGTACAAATCTTGACTCCACCTGCATCGACAACTTCCACCATAATAGTAAGTAATGAAATAGCCATTGTTATTAATCAACCAGAAGAGCCAATTGACATGCCTAGCCCAATTTCAGAGTTGAAGAATGATAATAACTCATTAACACCCTCCGTCTCTTCTCTTTCAGGACTGCCTGCATCAGATAATGATCTTGATACAATGCCAGGACCTGCAAGCAAGGTCGGGATGTGGGGAAAATCAAAACAAGCTAAAAAACTAGTAGCTGAGAATTCAAATGCGCCTCGCGAATCATCTACACAAACAAGCAAAGGCACAAAAATAAAATGCCCTTCTTGCTCAGTTTCATAATATAACTGACAATTTAGCTTTAATTCACCATCCTGAAGTCCTAATCGAAGGCAGGATTACACTGTCGAGATTTTATCTTTTTGCTAACAAACGCATCACAGCACGCACACTAATCAATAGCCAGATCACTTCAATAACAACAGACGGTGTATTCCAATGGAAAAACAAAGAGTACAAAATACCACACGCACCCACCATATTAAAAACCTGATAAAATAACGTGTTTGAATGTATGCGATTGACACTTAATAAGAAGTAAACAACCAGCTGCATAACGACACCGATCATACCGATAGCATTAGCAAGCGACTTGAGCGTCTCGTACATGTTTTAAAGCCTCAGTTAGAATTTCAATACCTGCACCTGATTGATGTGCACGTTCACTAATATAACGACGCCAAATTCTGGCACCTACTTGACCCTGATATAACCCTAAAATATGTCTAGTAATATTAGTCAAGCGAATCTTGTTTTCAAGCTGACGCTCGACATAAGGAATAAATTTTTCAATAATCGCATGACGAGCATCCATGTCCACATCAACGGATGAAAAAAACTTTTTTTCGATTTCTGCTAAAAAAAATGGATTTGAATAAGCTTCTCGGCCAATCATTACACCATCCACAGAATGCAATAACTCTGTTATTTCATCACACGATTTAATGCCGCCATTGACGATAATGGTAAGCTCAGGAAAGTCTTGTTTGATTTGCTTTACCACATCATAACGCAAAGGTGGTATCTCGCGATTTTGTTTAGGACTCAAACCATTCAACCAAGCTTTACGTGCATGAATAATAAAAGTTTGACAGCCTGCGTTTGCAATGGTCGAAATAAAATGATGCAAGGCTTCATAAGAATCTTGATGATCAACACCAATACGGCATTTTACAGTCACAGGAATAAGCACAGCCTCGCACATTGCTGAAACACATTCAGCAACAAGCGAAGGATTCAGCATTAAACACGCACCAAATTGCCCGGATTTAACACGATCACTCGGACAGCCTACATTCAAATTAATTTCATCATAACCATATTCTGCGCCTAATTTCGCACAATATTCTAATTTTTTTGGATCACTGCCGCCTAATTGCAAAGCGAGAGGATGCTCAAGTGAGTCAAAGGCTAAAAAACGATCTGAATCACCATGAATTAAGGCATTCACTGTGACCATTTCCGTATAAAGTAATACATGCGGTGCAATCAAACGCAAAAAATACCTATCGTGCCGATCTGTACAATCCATCATGGGCGCAACCGATATTAATCTATTCATGCACTACACTCTTCCACGTTATGCACCGACTTCACCGTATCCCACTGCTTACATCCTGGACATTGCCAATGCAAGGTTTTACCCGGAAATCCGCAAGAAACACATTGATAATCGGGTTTATCCGCTAATAATTTTTTTGTTAAATTCTGCAAAATCAGTAAATCTTCACGCGCTCTGCCTTCTGTGCTGGACTGATATAAACTAATAAATTGATGCAGCCCGCGAATAGAAGGATAACGACGCACATAATCCGCTACAAAATTAGCGGCGACTTTATCACCTTTCCAACGTCGAATTCGCTCTGATAAAATCAGTACCACAGGCACATGAGG
>BMAG01000122.1 GCA_014132595.1 Gammaproteobacteria bacterium
GTTTTATCCCAGCGGAACCCCTCCTTTAATTCTTTTTCAATGGGGTAATTATTTTGGGATTGTAAAATATGTCGTGATTGCGGGTGAAAAAGCAGTAATGGGTAATTTATTGCTTTATTTTGAAGAAATGCAGGAACGTTCTTTGGATCGTTGCGTCAAGGATTACTTCAAACATCGTGACGAAGATATTCAATTGCAAGATAAACTTTTAAACGCCCATCCATTATTACATAGTGATGAGGTAAAATTTGAAAAAAAACCGGAATTATCGGTCTCAAAATCTTATTTGATTGAGCATTTACCGAAACTGACACCTTAATGATGGTCATACAAATATAAAAAGGAAACGCTTTATGACAGCCGAGACAGAATTTAAACTTCCCAATAACGCAGATAAACTTCTTTTGCATTCCTGCTGTGCACCGTGTTCCGGTGAAGTGATGCAGCGTTTACTCGATGCGGGTATTCAATATACGATTTATTTTTATAATCCGAATATTCATCCTTTAAAAGAATATGAAATTAGAAAAAATGAAAATATTCGTTTTGCTGGAAAAAATAATGTTCCGTTTGTGGATGGAGATTATGATAGGGATGAATGGTTTAAGCGAGCAAAAGGCATGGAGTTTGAACCTGAGCGCGGGATACGTTGTACGATGTGTTTTGATATGCGTTTTGAGCGCACGGCGTTATATGGTCATGAGCATGGGTTTTCTGTATTTACCAGTTCATTGGGTATTTCACGTTGGAAAAATATGGATCAAATCAATGAATCAGGTTTACGTGCGGCTTCGCATTATCCTAATATGATGTATTGGACTTTTAATTGGCGTAAAAATGGCGGATCGCAACGGATGATTGAGATTTCTAAACAAGAGCATTTTTATCAACAGGAATATTGCGGGTGTGTATATTCTTTAAGGGATACGAATCGCTGGCGATTGCAAAATGGAAGAGAGCGTATTGAGATTGGAGTGAAATACTATACCAAAGAAGAATAATCTACAGTAAAATAACTGAATGTATCATCAAAAGGAAAAAACCATGGATGGGTTTAATTTGCATCAGATACTTTTAATCATTCAACGCAGCATCTCTTTTATGGGTATTCTAGTTATCCTTTCAGGGATTCTGTACTCTGTTTATCAATATTTCCTTTATATCGTCAAAGGCCGCCTTGCAAAACATGATCCCAGTATTAATTTAATTCGTCTTAATTTAGGACGTGTGCTTATCTTAGGTCTGGAATTTATTGTAGCCGCTGATTTAATTGGCACGACCACGACACCCGATTATTATGCGGTCGGTATTCTTGCAATCATTGTTGTGATTAGAACGGTTTTAAGTTTTACATTAAATAGAGAATTAATGACACTTAGCACAGAAAAAAGGTAATGATTGAATGCCTGTGGATGTGAACTTCAAGAGCCTGGCTTGTATAACAGCGCTCGGCACTGCAACGCCAAAATACACACGTCCACAAGTTGAAACGGCGGATCTCATTATCAATGCCCTACATTTAAAACCCTCTGAAAAAAGATTATTAAAATCGATTTACAAAGCAACTGGCATTGATCAAAGACATAGTGTCTTAAGTGATTATTGCAGGAGGGTGGGAGAGTTTGAATTTTATCCGAACACCCCAAATGCACCCTTTCCGGGAACTGCAGCAAGGATGAAAATATATAAAGAATGCGCGCTTGATTTATCGATAGCTGCGATTGATAACGCTTTTTGTGACCTTGATGATCTACATAAAACTGACATCACTCATCTTATTACCGTAAGTTGCACAGGCATGTATGCACCTGGCCTAGATATTGAAATTGTGCAGCGACTGCAACTGCATACCTCAACAAAACGCACTGCTATTAATTTTATGGGTTGTTATGGCGCTATCAATGCGTTAAAAGCAGCGGATGCTATTTGTCGATCGCATGAGAAAGCCATTGTGTTAATGGTCTGCGTTGAAATTTGCACGATTCATTTTCAAAAGACCATGAATCTGGATAATATCATCGCCAATTCTATTTTTTCCGATGGTGCTGCAGCCGTTTTAATTCAATCTCGCCCTACTCAACATACATATTTGAGCTTAGAAAAATTTCATAATGATTTAATACCTCAAACAAGTCAGGAAATGGCTTGGCATATTGGTGATACCGGATTTGATATTTCTTTAAGCACTTTTGTTCCTGATATCATTTACAAGGGCATTCAGAAATTTATTTTTAATTTATTAAATCAGCATGATTTAACTTTTGCAGACATTGATTTTTACGCAATTCACCCAGGCGGGCTTAAAATTTTAGAAGCGTGTGAAGCAGCATTGAATATCTCCAAAAATGATAATCAATATTCCTATCAAGTATTGCGTCAGTATGGAAACATGTCTTCTGCGACGATTATTTTTATATTAAAAGAAATCTGGGAAACGCTACAAAAAACTGATCATCAAAAAAATATTTTTAGCTGTGCCTTTGGCCCAGGATTGACACTTGAATCGATGTTACTGAAAGTATCAATGGGCTAGTCTTAAGCGTGTAAAAAAGATAGAATTCCTATTGCAACCCATTTTAGGCGAGGCCTGATGATGATACAAGCGAACAACATGGAACTGAACCGCCGTTTTTCTCCTCTAACACTCCTTATAGTCAGCATCAATGGGATGGTCGGATCTGCCTGGTTATTTGCTCCTTTATATGCGGCACAAATTGCGGGGCCTGCTGCAATCATTGCCTGGCTTATTGGCGGGGCTGCAACGGTTTTAATTGCCCTGACTTTTGCTGAAGTCTCTGTTTTAATGCCGGTTGCAGGCGGCTCTGCACGGATTCCTCAACTCAGTCATGGGACGTTCACAAGCTTTCTTTTAAGTTGGATTGCCTGGTTATCCGCTTTAACCATGGCACCGATTGAAGTACAAGCCGTCTTACAATATGCATCCACTTACTTCACCTCATTAGGTCAGACCGTTAATGGCACCCATGTATTAACCCACCTGGGACTTCTCTGGGCTACTATTTTAATGCTCTTTTTCTGTGTGATTAATATTGCCAGTTTTAAAGGTTTGGTCAGATTCAACTTGATTCTTTTCTTATTTAAAGTCGCTGTGATCATTTTAACAATCGTCATTTTGATGAATGCGAGTTTTCATCCCTCCAACTTTTTGGGGTTAAAAAGCAGTATGACCGTAACAGGTTGGCAAGCGATTTTAACGGCGGTTGCAACAGGCGGCGTTGCCTTTGCATTTACGGGCTTTAAACATGGGGTTGAATTAGCAGGTGAGGCAAAACATCTTGCGCTTGGGGTACCATTGGCGATTGTGGGTTCTGTGCTTTGCTGTTTGGCTCTATATATCGGTTTACAAATTGCATTTATTGGTGCACTACATCCGTCTGCATTAAGTCACGGATGGCAGAGCTTAAGTTTCACCGGTGATGCAGGTCCATTTGCAGGATTAGCAGCCGGTTTAGGATTGTTCTGGTTGTTAAAATTACTTTATATCGATGCCGCTGTTTCTCCCTCAGGCGCAGGACTTATTTATATGACATCCACCTCTCGTATTTTGTATGCCATGAGTCAATTGGGATACATGCCTGCTTTCCTGACTTATTTAAATAAACAGAAATTGCCGATTGCAGCGATTTTCATTAACTTTGTTATTGGGATGTTTTTGTTTTTACCCTTACCAGGTTGGCAAGAGATGGTAAGCTTTTTGGTATCAGGGATGGTTATATCCTATGCCATGGGTCCTATTGCTTTAATTTGTTTACGTTTGGAACTACCTCATGAAAAAAGATTTTTTCGATTACCCGCTGCAAATATTTTATGCCTGATAGCCTTTTACTTTTGTAACTTGATGTGTTATTGGACGGGGTGGCAGACATTATATAAATTAGCGATTGCCATTTTAATTGGGTTAGCCTTTTTTGTTTTCGCCTGCTTAAGAAAGAAAATAACGAATACTTCTTTGGGTCTTAAATCTGCTGTGTGGATTGTGCCTTATTTGATGGGTTTGATCCTGATTTCTTATTTAGGTGCGTTTGGAGGGAAGCATATTATTCCTTTTGGGTGGGATTTTTTAGTGATTGCGATATTTAGTGTAGCCATTTTATATCTTGCCGTGAAAAGCCGCGCCGTTATTTTAGTAACGCAATTAACAGCCGCGTTAGTAGCAGAGCCTGCTTAACAACGTCATCCAGTCAATAACGCACCTGGCTCATATTGAAGCAATGGTAATTGCAGGCGCGTTATTGGCTAGGATAACATTTTTTAACTTTTCCTATTTTAACTTTTCCTAAATACCACTTCAAAATCAACCCTATCATCCTGCCGCTCTTTTGAGTCTAGCATTTTTATACCCGATAATTGTTCATCAGAAGGGGCACAAAATATAGAATTTCTTCTCCGCTTCGGAGAATCATCACGATCACGTTTTTTAGCAACAGAAGCTCTAGCGTCTGTTTCAGGTATAGATAAATAAAAATCAGCATCAAACTCAGGATCACTCTCTGGCTCGAGATCTATTTTTTCGAAAGTTAAATCATCGTCTGATAAAGGCGGATCATATTTATTGATGATATGTCTAATGTTATTCAGTAACTCTTTTTTT
>BMAG01000123.1 GCA_014132595.1 Gammaproteobacteria bacterium
ATAATGGCTCGAGGTATCTTACCCGAGTTAAGAATTTTGGCAAGTCCTTCTTCCACATTTAATGTATTTCGTGTATAGCGTCCATGCGCTAATAATTCCGGATGAATATAGCCTGAAGCTTTCAATGCATTCATCGCCCCCTCATATCCTGAATCACCATAGGCATCGTTTTGTGTAAAGAAAGCTATCTCCTCAGGCTTAATGCCAATAGATAAGAGTCCCTTAATCATGGTCGCTGTTTCTTCTGCATAACTTGCACGCAAATTAATGACATATCGATCAGGCGGATTTTTACGAAGAATTCCTGCTCCAGTATACGCCCCGAACAATAATGTTTGCATACTATTGGCGATGGGTACCGTCACTACCGCGGTAGGTGTGCCTACATTTCCAATGATGGCGATCACATTCTTCTTTTCAATTAGTTCACGCATATTTGGCGCGGCTAAAGTTGGTTCGTACTGATCATCTAAGGCAATTAATACAATTTTTTTACCATTGATGCCGTTTGATGCATTAACAGCTTCAAAATAAGTTTCCACCCCTATTTTCATGTTTTGACCAAGATCTCGGGCAGGACCACTTAAAGCGGTACTCATTCCTACTTTGATAGTTTGGGATGAAGCATTATCTGCGTGAACCATCGTTGTAAATAAGAGAATTGCAGTGGATAAGACAGTCATAAAATTCACTTTTATCCAGAAATTTTTTTTCATCATTCTCTCCAAAATTAATGGTGATAATAAGTGAAATAATGGCGACAAGAAGCAAGGAGAGAAGCAACTCTAAGATAGATCTTCATCTGTCTCTTTCTCCTTGATTTTTCTTATAAAAAATCCTTCAGCAAGTCTAGCTAGAATATTCATGTATCAGAATTGCTAAATATAGCATCCATTAGTTACAATGGTAAAGAGTGTTGAATTTTGCCATTTTCAGATAAGTAAATGATCTGACCACAATTCATCATTTTGCTATAAAAGGAATGTATACATTATGTCTGATAATTCAACGGAAAATATGCTACTGACTTTGTTTATGATCCGGGATGATATTATTCAGCATATTGATTATTTGTTTCAGCCGCTTGACCTTATTTCTACTGATGAAAATATTCAAAAACGTTTTCCAGAGTGTGTTGCTTATATTCAAAATATTAAACAAGGTGGCTTATTACTGAAACAAGAGACTAGCCGTCTACTCCACGAATATCTCAACAAGGAAAGTATTCAAAGCGCGCAACTATCCTCTAATTTATCAAAAATTAGGCATGACTTGCGTAATCCTGTCAACGCGATGCAGGGTTATGCGGAAATAAGCTTAGAAGAATTTCAATTGGCAAATGACGCAGATTTATCTAAAAAAATGGAAGAAGGACTTGCCAAAATTCTTAACTCGGGTAAGATACCTCGAGCCATTAT
>BMAG01000124.1 GCA_014132595.1 Gammaproteobacteria bacterium
TTCTTTTACTTTTTCGCGTTCAAGCTTGTATAAATTCATGGCATTTTGTAATCCCGATGCGAAAACAAATTTTGAATGAGGTTCTTCATTTTCTGCATGATTCTTATTGTACCTGGAAGCAGCCGACTGAAATTGAATCTGCAATTTTATTATCTAACTTTAATTCTTTGTCTAATATCTGATTAATGATTGTATCGACAACAATATTAATAGGTGGAGTCGATGATCCGGGTGGTGAATCATTTGGATTATTATTGTCAATAGTAGGTGGTTGTGTGAATGGTGTAACGATTTGTGCAATATTCGGTACTTCTCCACCAACATCAGGAGGAGAAGAAGGCGTTGGAGGTGTGGGTGGTACAGGCGGATTTTGTATCGTGAAGTTTGTGAAATAGAATGGATCACCTATGAAGCCAGCTGTTTGTTGTGGATTGGTGTACGTAATGCTGATGTTAGATTTGCTGGGTAGAATGATAACATTCGATTCAGTGCTTGTACCTAATGCTTGTTGAATTTGTGTGAAAGACCCTATGCTTGCAGATAAGCTATCGGTAACAGAACCCGTATTGAGCTCATTGCCGGATGTAGGAGCAGTTAATGTGATAGTAACAGGTGCATTATAGCCGCTGTAGTCAATCGTATTGATGTTTGTTGTGTTTCCACCATCAATAGTACCGCTGATGCGGCTAGTGGGTGAGAACACAAATGTATTAGTACCGGTACCGCCTGTCAGATTTTGAATGTTAGAGAATCCGCCGCCTACACCTGCAACACTGCCGGCATTGGTGCCATTAATGGTCCAGGTGGTGTTGCTTGCTGTGGCAATTTTTAATGTGTTGTTGCCGCTTCCGCCGGTGATTGAGCCCGCCACACTGCCGCCATTTAATATAAAGTTATTCGTGCCGGAACCGCCCGTTAAATTATCAAAACCAGTAAAGGTATTGCTGCCTGCCGAGCCTCCATTAGCGCTGCTAATGTTCCAAGTTGTATTGCTAGAAGAACCGACTAAACTGCTGGCTGCGCCGGCGCCAATGAAATTATTAATGGCGCTAAATGTACCGCCTATTCCACTGGATGTGTTCGTGGTTAAATTAACAGTAGGTGTTGTTAGTGCGCTGACATCTAATGTTGAATTGCCTCCGCCTGTTAAGTTTCCTGTGATAGCTGCACTATTCTGGAAAGTAAAGGTATTATTAGAACCATCAACGACATTGCCAAAGTTACTGAAGGAAATGGTGCCGCCAATGGTACCGGTATTAATCGAA
This sequence comes from Gammaproteobacteria bacterium, assembly GCA_014132595.1. Taxonomy (GTDB): domain Bacteria; phylum Pseudomonadota; class Gammaproteobacteria; order DSM-16500; family DSM-16500; genus UBA4722. The sequence goes on from BMAG01000124.1 coordinate 1,266, forward strand.
CCTGCGGTGAATACCCAATTGTTATTGCCGGAAGGTCCTTGTATTGTACTGTTGTTACCTGACCCTGCATCCGTGCCTATCAAACTGTTGATGCCTGTGATGGTTCCACCTACCAATGGAGAAGATCCGCTTAAATTAACGGTAACGGGTGTTACAAACCCTGCAACATTTAATGTATCAGAGCCCGATCCGGTTAAATTTCCACCGATACTTGAACCATCTGAAAAAATATACGTATTATTGCCGAAGGTATCGGTTAAGTTACCTGTAATGCTCGCATTGGCGTTAAAAGTAAAAGTAGTGTCATCCGTTGTCTGTCCGCCTAAATTACCAAATCCGACGAAATGATAGCCTGAATTGGTATCGCCAGTATTTTTAGAGGTGATGGTTGTATTGCCGAGTTCAGTAATGCTGCTATTGGCGGTAGATAAACTATCGCTGCCAATGTAGTTAGCAACCCCGCCAACTGAACCTCCTATGATACCCGTGATGGTTCCTGTAGCTAAATCCACAGTGAAAGGTGTCAGATAAGCACTGAGATTGACGGTATTATTTGTGCCTACTCCACCAGCGGATATCGATCCAGCAAGCGTTGCTCCATTATTGAAGACAAAAGCATTGGTTGCATTGCCGCTTGATAAGTTTTGGATGTTGCTAAATCCACCGCTTGTGATATTGGTTGCAGCAAGTGTGCCATTGTTTGCGCCTGTGATTGTCCATGTATTAGTTCCAGTGCTTGAGAGCAGTGCCAGTGTATTTGCGACGGAAGAATTTCCATTCACTGTTAAAGTACCTAATGAAGTAATGTCATTTAAAGTAAATACATGGTCACCGCCTGCACCGCCTGTAAACGTTAATGAATTTGCACCACCTACTAAATCACTATTTAAAGTGATGTTACTCGTATCTGAACTTAAGAGAGTGGCTGCGCTTAATGTAGCAATACCATTGTAAGTTTGGCTGCCTGTGGTTGAAACACCACTATTATTGAATGTCACCGCATTCGTTTGGAATGTATCAAGCCCTGTGAGCGCACCATTTAAAATGGATGTGCCGGAATCAGATAATGTTAAGCTTTGGGTGCCGCCAGTGACGCCGCTTAAGGTAATATTTGTACCTTGTAATACCGTGCCAGCACCGAGAATCATGTCATCATTGTAAGTTTGTGCGCCACTTGTCGTAACATTACCACCATTGATAGCTGTTGTGCCTCCTGCATTTGTGATGAGGCTTGCTGCGCTAATGGTGCCATTCAGTGTCGTTGTATCTGTACTATTTAATGCGATTGCACCTAATGGGTTAATCGATCCAACAGTACCTAAAGTGATTGCGCCAGAGCCTGCATTGACTGTTAAAGCATTTCCAGTTGCGCTATCTACGTTTGATGCGAGATTGACTAAATTATTCGTTGTATTAAGTGTTGTGTCAGCGCCTAGTGTGACAACATCATTGTAATTTTGTGCGCCGCTGGTTGTGACGTTGCCGCCATTGAGAGCGGTTGTGCCGCCTGCGTCTGTCGTGAGGCTAGCGGCATTCACAGTGCCACTTAACGTTGTTGTACCTATACTATTTAACAAGATTGCGCCCAGAGCGGTGCCTGTTCCGATATTGTCGCTTAAGGTGATGGCGCCGAAACCTGCATCGACGGTCAATGCACGAGAGGTTGCATTCGTAATGGTGGATGCAAAGTTAACTAAACTATTTGATGTTGTAAATGCACTATCTGCGCCTAAGGTCACTGCATCATTGTAATTTTGCGCATTCGTCGTTGTGATGGTGCCTCCATTGATTGCGGTTGTACCGCCTGCATTCGTCGTGATGCTATCGGCATTGACAGTGCCGCTTAATGTTGTGGTACCTGTGCTATTTAAATTGATTGCGCCGAGTGCATTGACAGATCCAATATTATTACCGAATGTGATCGCGCCAGAGCCTGCATTCACTGTCAATGCATGAGTTGCTGCACTGTCGATAGTTGATGCGAAGTTGACTAAGCTGTCCGTTGTATTGAGGGTGGAATCAGCGCCGAGTGTGACAGCATCATTATAATTTTGAGAGCCTGATGTGGTGATACTGCTGCCGTTGATTGCTGTTGTACCTGTTGTTGTTAATGTATCAAGACCAGAAAGAATGTTGCTAAAGGTGGTAACCCCTGCGCCAGAAGTGCTTGTTGCTAATGTATTGCCGCCCCCGGTAATTGTATTTTGGAAGTTAATGTTACCTGTACCGCTAGAGAACGTAGTGGCACCTGAAAGTGCGACAGGTCCATTGAGAGTTAAGTCACTAGCACCTACAGTAGAAATGTTGCCGCTTGCACTAATCGATGCTGAGGAAATCGTCGTTGGTACACTAAACGATACGGTGGGTATCGTGATAAGACCCGATTGACCTGCTTGTCCAATGGTTAATAGACTAAATCCATTTCCTAATGCAGTAAAGTCTGTGTCAGTAAGACTTAAGTCGCCTGCTGCACCGCTAACACCAATGGATTTTGTTGTTGTAATGGGAGCTAATTGTAAAGTACCCGTGCCAGTGACTGAAGCTGCACCGCCTGAGAAAGTGATTGCGGTATCAGCGAAGAGACGTAAATTCGTTGCAGCTGCATCTAATGTGCTCGCAAAGGTAATCGCATCAGCAGATAATGTTCGAGTAGGTGAAACACCGCCAAATGATACTGCGTCATTATAAATTTGTGATCCTGTTGTTGTTAAGCTGCTTCCATTAATTACCGTATTACCCCCTGCGTTGGTGGTAATACTTGAAGCATTGACGCTATTTCCTATTGTTGTTGTGCCTGTGCTATTCAGCGTTAATGCATTTAATGCTGCGCTTAAGCCTACGCTTCCTGTTAAATTAATGGCAGCATTGCCGGTGTTAATGGTTAAATTACTTGCGAGTGTATTTGTAATGCTGCTTCCAAAGTTCACAGCGCTATTTGTCGTTGCTAAAGTTAAAGATGAGCCAGATCCAATATTGACTGAGCTATTATAAGTTTGCGAGCCAGTGGTCGTGATATTGCCTGTATTAATGTTAATAGTACCACCCGTTCCGATAAGCAAGCTTGCTAATGGCGTGCTACCGACGGTGCCGTTAAAGGTTACCGTGTTATGGCCATCAGCGATGCTTAATCCTTGTGGTCCATCCAATGTGCTGCTAAAAGTGAAAGTACCGCTGCCTGATAAGGTTGTTAAACTACCTG
>BMAG01000125.1 GCA_014132595.1 Gammaproteobacteria bacterium
CTTTATACTGCGGCGCAAGATGAATCGATCTGGATTTATTTTAGCTCAAAAGTGGATTGGAGCTGTCTGCAAGAATAAAAATGAAAACAGGGCAATATCAGGAAGCCTTATCCGTTGCGAATCGAATGTTAGCAATAGATTCACAGTCTGTTTGCGCATTAGAGTTAAAGGCAGAATGTTTGTGGGAAAACCCGGAGATAAATGCGGAAAATAAATTAGAAGCGAAATTGATCTGCGAACAAGTTTTTCGAAAAGGATCTAGAAACCTGCCTATATTAAACATCCTCCTTGAATACCATTTCATCCATCAAAATGATCTAGAATTTTTGCATTACGCAACAGAATATGTGCGGCTTAGACCTTTACCCGAGATATTTTTGATGATGGGTTCTGCTTATCATCGTCAGGGTGATAATGAAAAAGCACTTGAATCATTTCAAATGGTGCGACTCCATGATAAATATTATGAACAAGAAAAAGTGTCGCTTGGTATAGTGCTATGTCTTTTCCGTCTTGCGGTGACTAGAAAAGATTATGAACGTTGTGCCAGGAAACTAAGCAATTATCTTGCGCTTTTTGGTCAAGGTGAGCAACCTCCTGTAGTAGAAACGATGTTAAATCAATTGAGAGAAATGCATATTGTTGTTCATGATCATTCTACTCAAAATGAAAATTCCAAAGAAAATGAAAATGAATCTAAACAGGATGATCCCTATTCTGAATGGGTTGTTCCACAAGAAATAAAAAATATCATCAATGATGCGATGAATAAAATGTCATTCTTTTTAGCAAAACCTATGAAACAATCTGGGGATCTGATTGCGGAAAGTGGAATAGATCCAAACTCTGTTTTTACCATCAATAACTCAATTTCGGCTTTTATTGACCCTAAAGCTAAGACTAAGCTCACTGCTGAACAACATGCATGTTTCACTGAGGAATTAAAAAAAGGAAACGTTAAGAAATTGGCAGGAGGTAAAGGTAAATGGGAGATAACTACTCATCAAGTGCATTCTAAATTTAGATTAGTCACTAATGGATTTTTCTCTAGGCCAAAACCAGGAAATCCTAATCAACAAGAACTTGTTCTTAGATTTGGCGGCAAAGTAAAAACCCATGCGGCTGTAAGAGCTGCAATAAGAAAATAACTCTATTATAACGAACTAATGCCTGAAACGGACTGTATAATGT
>BMAG01000126.1 GCA_014132595.1 Gammaproteobacteria bacterium
TGAGAAAATAGTTAGAAAAAAGCAGGTTGTATCGTTTAAAAAAATAGCATATACTTCCATCCTACACATTTTATGTATGATGTTTTTTGTGATTGGATGAAGGGAAGGCGGCCGTGCGAGATAAAATGAAACAATTTATTTATAAGCTCATTTGTATTTGCGGTCTTTGGTTTATTCATTTATCCGCTTATTCACAAGAATTTCCTATCATCACCTTTTATAAGGCAACCTGGATTCCTTGCTTTGATCAAAATAATAATTTACTTATTGCAATTCGCACCTATTTTTTCAATGGAGAACCGTACTACTTAGTTGTTAATCCCAATACATTTGAAACGATGGCTGCACCTGCTGTGAATTTTAAATCTCGAATGATAACATCTGATCCCAATATCCCTGGCTATTATACGATGGCAGCTCTGAAATCGACGGCTTATGTCAATGCATTAGCGGAGAATTTCAAACCACCTTATCGGCTCAAAGATTATGGAATGATTCATGCAACTCATCCTGTCGATGGCTTTTTCCTTACAATCGATATGTGTCCTTCTATCAAACCGTTTGAGCAAAATTTTTTTTCGATACTTGCTCAGAAATCTAATAATAATGAACCTGTTCCTATCGCAATCTCAATCACAGGACTTTGGTTAATCACACACCCTGATGAATTTAATTGGCTAGTGCAACAAGAAAAAACCAATAAATTAGCGATCACTTGGATTAATCATACTTATTCTCATGTGTATTATAGAGATTTAACTTTTGATAATAATTTTTTGATAACAAAACTCAATCAAGACAATGCATCCAAAAATATCTTAGCGGCATCGAATCTGAACTTTGAAGTCTTATTCACTGAACAATTGCTTTTACAACGAGGTGAGCTGCCTTCTGTATTTTTTAGATTTCCAGGGCTCGTATCCAATGAAAAACTTGTTTTACAACTACAAAAATTAGGATTAATTCCGATGGGTACTGATGCATGGATCAATAAACTGGGCACAACAGATGCCAACAGTGATGAAGGAGAACAATTAGAATCACAAGCGCCCGTGTCGGGGAGTATTCTGCTTGTCCATGGCAACTCAAATGAACATAGCGGAATTGAACGAGCGATCCCGCTGATTCAACCTGCAACTTTTCGTTTATTACCCTTAAATC
>BMAG01000127.1 GCA_014132595.1 Gammaproteobacteria bacterium
TAATGCGGCAGGGCTTGAGCAATTGGAAGATAACTTTCAATATGCCGGACATAGGTTGTCCACTGCTTTTCACCCACAAGCAGTTGCGCCGGCTGAGATAAAAGTCATACCTTATCGTCATATGGATCACAGTGTTTCTTCAGCGTCGGCACATGAAAATCACACCAAAACAGTGTCAGAAACAGAAGCGAAAACTCCCTATGCTGCTCAAAAGCACTCAGGAAAAGTGGTATCAAGCAGCCATCTCTCTGACTATTCAGAAGAAAATGTAATAACAAAATCCGAGCAAACTATAGAAAAAGTTGATAAAATGACCCACGAAGAACTGATAGTTACCCCGTCTCGACAATCGGTTCCAACTGGGCTCAGGCAGTATGGGATGTGGGGTGAGAGAGCTGTTCATGATATGCAGTCGCGTGCTGATAAAGCAAAACAAAGAACAAAAGATAGCTCATCTCGGAATGTTGCTTCAACGACAGATAAAGCTGAAGCGGGGGATGCAACAGAACCGATGAGTTTTACAGAGGGATTGATTGATCACGTCAATGAAGCCTATCACTCAAGGCTTGCATGGACTGCAGCTATGTTAGATCGTAGTGGTAGTCTTTTAAAAGAAAGCGGTATTCATGATAGAGAGATGAAAGAACTATTTAAAAAAGATCGCGAAATTTCACATACACCTGCATATGGCCTTACGCATTCGGAGCAAGATGTTGAATATTCCTTTGATCGTAAAATAATAGTGAAATCGACGGCGTCAGTTTTGGCTAAGCTGGGTAATGCCGGAGTTGAATCGCTAGAAGTTGGTTATGAAATCAGTGAGGCAAAATCTGGAGAAAAAATGAGGGCAACAGAATTAGCAGGAGCAGAATTGGCGGGGAAAATGGCTGGCTCAAAGTTATGTGAAAAAAGTGCTGGGGCATTGGCTGAAGAATTAGCTCCTGAATCCTGGGGCGCATCATTATTACTCATTCCTGCTGCAATGGTTGGTTGTGGTTCTGTGGCAGGGTATCTTACAGAGTCTATTGCGAATAAAGGACTTGATGCATTTGAGAAGCCGTCATCTTTTTCACCACGATCTACATTAAG
>BMAG01000128.1 GCA_014132595.1 Gammaproteobacteria bacterium
AGCTGACATTTTATAAATTGTTCCACAATCAGACGAAAATGATTATGCGCCACCACTTCCGCATAAAGCAGTAAAGGCAAAACCAATAAAAACCGTACATGTACGTCCAGATCAAAAATAAAAGGGATTTTGACACCCCCAAAAGCATCTCGATACAAAAGCGACATGAGAAACAACGGAAGCCAAGTTAACATAGCAATAATCATCATCCGTCGTTTATAAAAAAATAAAGGTTTTTTGATTAATCGAAGCTTACAAAATAACTGATACAACGGCCCGCCAATCGTCAATGAAAAATCTTTAAGATTATCGTGTTCTTCCCTGGCTTTCTTCATATCGATATTTCCTTCAAACATTCACAGTCAATTTCAAAGATACCCCATCTCTATAACCTTTATTTACACCGTTAATATTAAATCCCGCACCCTGAATATTAATATTTTGATTCAGCAAAAACGCATGCGCATAACTTCCATCGATCGACACTGTTTTATTAATGTTATAACCCATTGACGCACCCAGAATAAAAGTATCCCCATTGGTAATCTGATAATGCGGATTCCCCGGTGATTGATTATAATTTCCCGCCACACGCAATATCCATTTCGGTGTAATACGATAATGCGTACCCAGCGTCAAACCCCAAGTATTTCGTAAATAATAGGGAATCACACCATTCACAATCACAGGCAAACCCGCCGATATATTTGCAATTCCATACACATGTTCATTTCTCAATGTGTTCCATTGAATGCGTTGAAGTGTTGCGATAAATCCTAATTGTTGACTCACAAAATGATTGATAGACAATATGAATCGCGCAGGCGTGGACAACGTAAAATGATATTGATTAGAAACAACTTGCGACACACCTTTAAAAACGCTGCTTCCGCTTTGATGATAAGTCGTCATTGTTCGGTAATCAAAACCGATGAGTGTTGCCTGATCCGGCCGCAATAAAAAACCTGCATTACCACCCATTCCGCCGCCGCTACTTTTATTATTGCTTTGACTATCCGCAATATTAGAGCCCGGAAATCCTGTAATCGGCTCTAAATTAAATTTCGCATAAGAAAAATTAATCCCCGCTCCATTTTGC
>BMAG01000129.1 GCA_014132595.1 Gammaproteobacteria bacterium
ATCCAGTTTTAAATCTAACAAAATTCATAACTTGGCAAAATATTTCTTATCAGCTTTACAAGAAGATTACCAACCCTCTCCATCGAGTCCCAAGCAAGAGAAAGGGGTTGCTGCAAAACAAAAACGAATGGAGCAAAATAAAGCAGAAGAGTATCGACGTTTTCAAGATAAGCAGCTTTATGAGTTATTTGAGCAAAGAGATTCTTCTGAGAAAGAAACGATTCTGAAAAAATTTCAAAAATATGTGAGCAAAGGTATTTATCATAATTTATATTTGCGAGATGGCTTAACGAATATTTTAGTGCGTGATCAATTATGTATGTTCTTGCGGCATGAAGAACCTCAAAAATTAGATAACATCTTAACCTATGAGGAATGGATAAAATGATAAAGAAAATGATTTTCTTAGCTTGCTTTATAAGTATACACAATGCTAGTGCAACCCTTTATGCGACGAAATTAATCGGAACCGATACGTGTTTAGGGATTGATAAAATAAGACATACTCCGGGTTCTTCATGGCAAATTGATAATACTGACTGGATTATCATTCAAAATAATCCAGCAAGCACATTGACGCAGTTTTCTGAAGAGACTCCATTGCTTAGGACAGTGCAACCCTATCATAGTCCGTTTACATCTAAATTGGCCGTTGTTATTTGTAATTATGATTCTGGTACTTTGATATTGAAACGGACTTATGAAGAAAACAAACCACCCTTTCCTGAGGCATCTTATATTGCGGCTGATTCAAATGTAGATAATGATGGAGTATTCAATTCGATATTCTTTAATTGGGCAACTTCTTGTCCTACGACAATGGGCTCATTGGATCAATGCCACTGGAAGTTTTTAAAAGGTTTCTATGATGATGTTCTACCACCTGGTTTTTACGGCGGTATGATTACACCCGCTTAATAAGGTAAATTTGCAGGTTCTTTTGGCATCCCATCACTCCCAATGACAATGTGGTTATTAAATGGACGATGCATATGAGAATAGCTCCGTATTTAATCATTCAGTTGCAAAACAAACATTTAAAAGACTGAAATGTTATAATGGTATTACTACTCATTGATTTTCTTTGACAGGAGAAAATCAGATGTATTCTTCTAAAAATCCACAATCAAAACTGCTTAAAGAAAAGATTTATGAAAAGCCTGTAC
>BMAG01000130.1 GCA_014132595.1 Gammaproteobacteria bacterium
TGCCGGTTGTTTGTTTGAAAGGCCGGCTGCATCTTTATGAAGGCGCAAGTTACGAATCTCTTTGTACTATGATCCGTATTGTGCGTCAGCTCGGTGCGAGTGATCTCATTGTGACAGGAGCTGTGGGATCATTAAATCCCAACATGCATCCGGGCGATGTCATGCTTATCAATGACCATATTAATTTTCAGACAGGTAATCCACTCGCAGGTCCCAATGATGAATCGGTGGGACCGCGCTTTGTGAGTCTGGAAAATGCTTATGATGAAGATTTGAGAGAAAAATTTTTAAGAGTCGCAAGACCTTTTAATTTTAATGTGCAGCAAGGTGTCTATATTTCATTACTGGGGCCTTCGTTTGAAACACCGGCAGAAATTCGTGCTTATCGTATGTTAGGTGCTGATGTGGTCGGCATGTCAGTTGTTCCAGAAGTTATTATTGCTCGTCATTGTGGTTTACGTGTTGCAGGACTGGGTGCAGTGAGCAATATGGCGGTGGGTTTAAGTGCTGAGAAAGTCACTCATGAAGGAACATTGCATTATGGGGAAATTGCCGCACGTAAACTTGCGAAATTAATCCCCCCGTTTGTGAAGGAAATATGACGCGCGCTTTTATTATTCTCATGGATTCATTTGGTATCGGCGCATCTGCCGATGCTATCAAATATGGTGATGCAGGTGCTGATACGCTGCGGCATATTGCTGAATATTGTGCGGCGGGGAAAGCAGATAAACAAGGTGTACGTCAGGGACCTTTACATCTACCTCATCTTACACGGCTTGGTTTAAATGCTGCAGCTGAAGTCAGCAGCGGGAAATCAGTGCCAGGACTTAATGTTGACACACCCATTGAGGGTGCTTATGGATGTGCTGTTGAGCTAAGTTTTGGAAAAGATACGCCGAGCGGACATTGGGAAATTGCAGGCGTTCCTGCTTTATTTGATTGGGGATATTTTCCGCCTGAATATCCGAGTTTTCCTAATGAATTATTAAATGAGTTGATTGTTCGCGGCAACTTGCCTGGAGTGCTCGGTAACAAACATGCCTCAGGGACGGATATCAT
>BMAG01000131.1 GCA_014132595.1 Gammaproteobacteria bacterium
AAGAAGCGCGGTTGAGAATGCATAAAAAATAAATCAAACCAGGTTCATCGATATATTTGCTAACCCCGCCGTCATTGCGAGCAAAGCGAAGCAATCCATCTTTCAAGCAAAACTCAGAACGCTAGAATTGCTTTTTGAAACTCTGCTTTCGAGATGGATTGCTTCGCTTTTGCTCGCAATGACGGCAGTGCGTTTGGCTCAAGATGGTAACAAAAATAATAGCTTTATTTTTATGACTTCCGCGCAAACTCACGCATAAATTCAACTAACGCATCAACGCCTTCTTCCGGCATCGCATTATAAATACTCGCACGCACGCCACCTGCTAATTTATGGCCTTTCAAATTAGTCAATCCAGCTTTCTTCGCATCTTCTAAAAACAAAGCGGTTAAATCATCCGTTTTTAAATTAAATGGCACATTCATCCAAGAGCGGCATTCGGGATCGACGGGATTTGTGTAAAAACCATCACTATTATCGATGGCATCATATAATTTTTGCGCTTTACGCTGATTTCGTTGGGAAAGCGCTTCCAACCCGCCCAGTCGTTTAATCCAGGCAAAGGTAAGCCCCGCAATATACCAACTATAAGTAGGCGGTGTGTTATAAAAAGATTTATTTTCTGCCTGAACTTGGTATTTATACAAGGTAGGCGTACCCGGCAATGACTCCTGAATCAAATCATCACGAATAATCACGAGCGTAATACCCGCCTGCCCAATGTTTTTTTGAGCGCCTGCATAAATAATCCCAAAGGCACTGACATCAATCGGACGTGATAAAATAGTGGATGACATATCAGCCACTAAGGGAACATGGCCCGTTTGGGGAATCCAATGAAATTCTACCCCGCCTATGGTTTCATTCGGCGTATAATGTACATAAGCAGCATCATCACGCAGTGACCATACGGATTGCGAAGGAATACGCAACAATTTTCCACTTTCGTCTAATTGGGCGGCTACTCGCACATCACCGTAGCGTTTTGCTTCTGCAATGGCCTTTTGTGACCAAATGCCGGTATCGATATAATCCGCTTTTTTTTGGGTTCCTAATAAATTCAAAGGAACCATGGCAAATTGTGTGGTTGCTCCGCCTGCGAGAAAAAGTACCTGATAATTGTTAGGGATGTTCATCAATTCACGTAAGTCAGCTTCCGTTTGCTCTACAATCTGTTTAAATTCAGACCCGCGATGACTGACTTCCATAATCGACATGCCAGTGCCCTGCCAATCGAGCATTTCAGCTTGTGCTTGCTGCAAAACTTCTTCAGCTACCATGGCTGGACCTGCGCTAAAATTATATACTTTTCTCATAGCTTACCTCTCCGCTTATTTTTTAAATAAACAATGAGGGAAGTATAGATTAGAAGTGGTTCACGACATATAATTATTTTATGTCACATCGGAGCATGAGCTATGCCATTTAATACACTAGAAGTCATACTCTGCATTTTACTCTTCGCCCTTGTTGTGACTTCAATTTTTAGACGCATGCGTTTATCGATCATTCTTGGATATTTACTGGCGGGCGCCCTGGTGGGGCCTAATGGACTTGCACTCGCTCAAAGCTCTCATGCTGTTCAGGGTTTAGCCGAATTTGGTATTGTCTTTTTAATGTTTACCATTGGGCTGGATTTTTCTTTACCTCAATTGTTTGCACTTCGTTATCCTGTGTTTGTGATTGGCACCTTACAAGTGATATTAACGATCGCAATCACGACCACCGTCGGCATTTTTCTGGGCATGACAACACTTTCCGCATTGGCTGTGGGCAGTATTGTGGCTATGTCATCGACGGCTATTGTGATTAAGCAGCTGGGAGATCAAGCTGAACTTTATTCCCCGCACGGCCTCGATGCAGTGGGTGTTTTATTACTGCAAGATTTAGCCGTAATTCCGATCATTATCTTGATTGCGGGGCTTGCGGGAAGTGATCACCATAGTCTTACTACAATTTTGTTATTTGCTCTACTCAAAGGTATCTTTGCGATCGTGTTCATTTTTTTCATGGGCAGATGGTTATTAAGACCTGTTTTTCGCATTATTTCTAAAACACGGACAGTCGAGTTATTTACATTAACTGTATTGCTCGTCACATTAACGAGTGCATGGCTGACTAATTTATTGGGTCTTTCTTATGCACTAGGTGCATTTCTCGCAGGCATCATGTTGGCTGAAACGGAGTTTCGTCATCAAATCAAAGTAGAAATAAGACCGTTTCGTGATATTTTGCTAGGTCTCTTTTTTATGTCTATCGGTATGCTCACGGATTTGAAAGCGTGGCGTCATACGTGGGAATGGATAGGACTACTGGTTACGGCTTTAATTTTTGGGAAAATGGCTTTAGTGACGATCATTAGCCGATTGACAGGCCATGACTTACCCGTTGCCATTCGTACAGGTATTGTACTCGCGCAAGGCGGTGAATTTGGTTTTGCCATTTTAACGCTTGCCTTGACTCACGCTATTTTACCGCCTGAATATGGACAAGTGATTCTGGCTGCCTTATTAATCAGTATCGCCATTTCCCCTATTTTAATTCACTACAACAAACAAATTGCATCCTGGTTTTATCCTGCTAGAGCAGTTACAACAGAAGAAGAACAATCTCCTGAAAAAATGAGTGTGTTAACAAAAAAACTCGACAAACACGTTATTATTTGTGGTTATGGCCGTGTAGGACAACATGTTGCTCATGTTTTGGATAAAGTAAAATTTCCTTATGTTTGCTTGGATCTGGATTCTGAATTAGTTCGTTATGCTGCAATGGCAGGTGAAAATGTGATTTACGGGGATCCAGCACATCCTGGAATTCTTCATGCGGTGGGTTTAAATCAGGCAAAGGCGCTTGTTATTAGTTTTAATGATTTAAGATCCGCGATTATTATTTTAAATATGTTAAGCAAAACCCATCCTAATCTACCCAAACTCGTGCGATGCACCGATGAATTTGAATTAAAACAATTGAAAAATTGCGGTGCGACGCATGTGATTGCTGAATTATTTGAAGCAAGCCTTGCTTTTTCGGATTATTTATTAAGTTCTATTGGGATTGCTGAAAGTAAAATTTCTCAAATGGTGGAAGATGTCCGTAAGACCGATTACGATTTATTGCAAAGAGTCTTTACAGGTTCACAACCGACGACGATGGATGATGATGCATCGCTCCATAAACAATTGAAGCCTATTTTATTAATTAAAGGATCTTATGGTATTGGGAAGAAAATAAAGGCGCTGCGATTGAAAGAAACAGGGGTTGAGTTAATTGCTGTACGGCGTGGTGATAAGAAAATTGTTAAGTTGATGAAGAGTATTAAGCTCCGTCAGGATGATATATTGGTCGTTTATGGATTGCCTTTTGATATTGAAGAAGCACAAAAGAGGATTTTGGAAGGGTAAAATAGAGATTATGATATTCGCGACCATGTCATCTCAGCTAATAGTGCCCCGCTGCTTAATCTAAGCATTTGGGATAAACAGGCATTATTGCAGATACAATCCAGTCTTTTAACGGTTCATTTAAGTCGCTAAAAAACTGGATCATACCCAATAAACCCTACTGCAAATAGTGCATAGCAATTTTTTTCATAATCTCCTTATATAGCTCAGACCTTACTGAACGATGCAATTCAATAATACGGTTTAAAAAAACTGAAGAAGGAGAAACATTTTTTCCTGCAATTATATCGATTAACCTGGTTTGATTTATTTTTTATGCATTCTCAACCGCGCTTCTT
>BMAG01000132.1 GCA_014132595.1 Gammaproteobacteria bacterium
CGGGAAAAATCTTCACGGCCATTTCTTTCGGCCTTTCGGGAAAAATCTTCACGGCTATTTCTTTCAGCCTTTCGGGAGAAATCTTCACGACTTTTTCCTTCCGCCCTACGAGAGAAATCTTCACGACCTTTCCCTTCCGCTTTTCGAGAGAAGTCATCACGTCGGGATTTTTCTCCCTTAAAGCCGCTGCTTTTTGCACCAAAACCGTCTTTTTTAAATCGCGCAGGTTTCCCGCCGCTTGAATTTCCACGACCGCGTTTTTTCTTCGCGCCGCCAAAACTAAAACTCTTGCTCGCTTCTAAGCCCGGTACGGTATTTAATGTGATTTTTTCACCAATGTAGCGCTCAATACCTTGCAAGTGCCGGCCATCTTCGGGTAATGCAAATGAAATTGCGGTACCTGATTTGCCCGCACGGCCCGTGCGCCCAATGCGATGCACATAATCTTCATGGAACTTAGGCAAATCAAAATTGATCACGTGAGTAATATCATGAATATCAATACCACGCGCTGCGACATCGGTTGCAATCAGGAATTGAATCTTACCGCGGCGCATTGCCTCAATCGTACGATTACGTACATTCTGTTTTAAATCACCGTGCAATGCGGCAACGGAATGACCCTCTTTGTCTAATTGCTTAGTCAGTCGATCTGCATTCACTTTTGTTGCAGAGAAAATAATCGCCTTAAAAATATTACCATCTTTAATAAAATGCTCTAATAAACGTGTTTTATGTTGCACGCTATCTGCCATATAAATTTCTTGTTTGATTTTAATAGGCGACATTTTTGCTTCCGATAAATCAATACGGATGGGATTTTTTAAAAGCTGTTTAATAACGCGATCTAATTTGCTATCGACTGTCGCGCTAAATAATAAAGTCTGACGTTTATCAGGAGTTGCTTTTGCAATTTCTTTCACATCATCAATAAATCCCATATCCAGCATACGATCGGCTTCATCTAAAATTAGCATTTCGATTTCAGATAATTTAACACGGCCCGTTTGCATGTGATCCAGCAATCGGCCGGGTGTTGCAACAATGATATCCACAGGACGGGATAATCCTTTCAATTGTTGACGATATGGCATACCGCCCACGAGACTCACCACATTCAGATGCATAAATTTTCCATATTTGGAAACAGCATCCATGATCTGTGTCGCAAGTTCACGTGTGGGGGTTAATATTAAAACGCGAGGTTTAGAAGTACCTTTTGTTTCAGAAAGACGATGCAGAGCAGGTAATACGAATGCAGCTGTTTTGCCAGTACCGGTTTGTGCGGATGCCACTAAATCTTTGCCATCCAAAATATCTGGAATGGAACGTGCTTGAATGGGAGTGGGTTGGTTGTATCCGCAAGCTTGTAATGCTTTTGAGATGCTTGGGTTTAAATTTAAATTTGAAAAAGACATCATACTTCTATTTATCCTCGTAAAATACATAATGCAAGCCATGCAGGACCACATTTCATATTTTAAGAGAAATGAGTCTGAGTTTAGCTGGCGCCAAATGGAATCACTGCCAACGTAAACTTAAACTCTCTTGAAAGCACCTTTTGTGCTAACTTCTTCATTGGTAATGATTAACTATAAAAACAATTCGGAGCATATGATGAAGGTTTGTATAGAAAATAGCAAGGATTAATCAATCAAATATCTAACTATTTGCCTTTTGGTGATTAATTCCAGCCCGAGTAGGCAGGCCAGTTAATTGTGTTCATATCTCTCGCAAGAGACAGATCGACACAAATTTGCTTAGAAATTCCCCTCTCCCGCACTCAAGATAGCTGATATAGTCGCTGTTCGTTGGCGGAGAGGGGAATTTCTAAGCAAATTTGCAAAAAAACCAATAAAATTAATAAACTAACCATAAATTTTAAAAATATTTGCGGTTTAGGTACCATAGATGCTATGCTGTACAAAAAATAGGTATTTACATACAAATAAGGAGTGATAAATGCAATCAATCGCAGACGTAGATGCTGTTGCTACCCCCACTGAAGAACATGAACTTCGTCGCTGTTTAACAGCTTTTGACCTCACTTTACTGGGAATTGGCGCCATTATCGGCGCAGGTATCTTCGTTTTAACGGGTATTGCAGCCGCAACCCAAGCAGGTCCTGCTATTATTTTCTCTTATATCTTAGCGGGACTTGCGAGTGGTTTTAGCGCATTAGCTTATGCTGAATTAGCTTCTAGCATCGGTGGATGCGGTAGTGCTTATGGATATGCTTATGCCGGAATTGGGCAATTTGTGGCTTGGGTCATCGGATGGGATTTACTATTAGAATACGGCACAGATGCTGCGACAATTTGTATCGGGTGGTCTGCCTACTTACAGAATATCTTAAAAGCCTTTGGTATTGTTTTACCGGCGGTCTTAGTGAATGATCCTTTCCATGGCGGTATTGTTAACCTACCTGCGATTTTCATCATTTTTGGTTTAGCGGGCATTTTATCTGCCGGTGCCAAAGAAGGCGCGCGTTTTAATAACATTATGGTTTATATCAAACTGGCCATTATCGTTCTCTTTTTAGTGATCGGCGCATTGCATTTTAATACAGCGAATTGGAAACCGTTTTCACCTTTCGGATTTCAAGGAGTGATAAATGGCGCGGCTTTAATTTTCTTTGCATACATTGGATTTGATGCAGTCTCAACAGCCGGTGAAGAAACAGTTAATCCAAAACGTGATTTGCCAATCGGTATTATTGCATCGTTGCTGATTTGTACGCTGATCTATGTTGTATTTGCAGGTTTGTTAACAGGTCTTACGCATTATTCAACTTTAAATACAGGTTCACCTGTTGCGACAGCGCTCTTAAATACAGGACATAAATTTGCTGCAGAAGTCATTGCATTAGGTGCGATAGCAGGTTTAACCACGACGATTTTAGCGATGTATTACGGTTTTACTCGCGTTTATTTAGCCATGTCACGCGATCATTTGCTCCCTAAAAAAATCGCAAAAATTGACAGTAAAAGTAGAACACCGCGACAATTGATTTGGGCAACGGCGATTGTTATTGCAATCACTGCAGGATTTTTCCCGATCACACAAATTGCGAATTTAGTAAATATCGGAACCTTGGCTGCCTTTATTGCGGTGTGTGCAAGTGTCATGGTGCTGCGTTACACCAAACCCGATATGCATCGTCCTTTTAGAGCACCCTGGAATCCCGTTATTCCCATGGCGGGTATTTTGATGTGCGGCTACTTAATGTTTAGTTTGCCGCTTACAACCTGGGTTAGTTTTTCTGTTTGGACAATGGCGGGATTGGCTATTTATTTTGGTTATGGCAAGTGGAATGCTAAAAAAGCGCTGATAACTCGCGCGAGTTAATTTTTGTATTTTTCTTTTGATGGGATCGCGTCTTCCTTTTTGTTATTTCTATTTCAAGGAAGACGCGGTCTCATCACTCAAATTTTAAGTATCTGATTTTTATCATTTAGTTATCCTTTATGCCTTGATTTTTATGTATTTTTGAAATTTTGTGTCCATTTGATGGAAATATAGCATCTTAGATCTATACTTAACTCATAGATAATTAAGATAAAGAGGGCTTTTTATGACTAATGTAAGACATCACGAAAACGAGCAATTACTTGACGCTATTATTCAAAATTTACAACAAATGCTATCACAAATTAAAAAAAGTGATATCAGGAAGCCAGCATTTAATCTTGAAAACCAAATTGCTTTAATGGAACAGTTAGAAACTAGAATAAAGGAAGAAGGATATGGGGACAGTCTATTATATAAAAAAGGATATTTTAAAATAATGATGGAGCTCTATTTTTCGCTCGGTAATCTTGAAAAAGTAAAAGAATTTGAGGCAAAAATAAGAAAAGGAGTAAAAGGTCTTTATAAAGATGAAGTAGAAGTGGCGAACGAATCTGATCAAGCAAAGGACTCGTCGGAGCAAGCATTGAACGATTTGGAAAATCTCGAAGGTATCTTAGATGCCATGGCCGGTTCATTATTAGAAGAAGTTGATGAGAGTCAAAATCAGGGTGAGGTTTTAAAAATAAAAGAAATATTAGCAGAGCAATCAGAAATGCTTCTAATAGCATTAGAAAAAATGATCCTAAAATCGGAGCAAAGTCTTAGTTCAGAAGAAGTTGATTCCTTAATAGAAGTACTTGAATCTGTAGGTGATAACTTTGAAAGAGCAGGTGATGATGAGCAGAGGGAAGAGTTTGCTGCTCTGTATGATCGCCTTGAGAAGTTCTTAAAGCAGAAACAAATTGATTTGAGTAAAAAGGAAATGCCACAAGAATCAGTTATTGAACATCAGAGAGAAAATGTAGAAGTAGTTCAAGAAATCGAGCAAGATGTACAAGCTACACCTTCTGTTAGTGTTGAAGAATCGTTACCTTCAATGGATTTTAATGACAGTGACATAATGACTAAGCCATTAACCGATGCAGAGATTGATCAACTTGATACGTTATTTTCTAATTATCAAAAACATATTGTTGAGGCAGCCAAGGACAGAAGGGTAGAAAAAAATGACGCTACAGCTAAAATCCTGAAGCCCTTAGAAGAGCTCAAAAGAAAAGAAGAAAAAGATCGTCCTCCGCGCAGCGAATTGTATAATGTAATAAATCAAAATAAAGCAACTTTTCAAGCGAGAAGTTACGGCTATTTCGTCTATAGATTGGCAGCAAAAATTATTACAAAAATAACCCCAAAGAAACTTGGATTGATGTGGTCTAAGTCAAATCCAGTCGAAGGCACGAAACTGATGGATAATGTGGATGCGATTATTTTGAATAAGCCTAAAAAATCTTAAAGACCCAAAAACATTCTCGTTATAAAGCATTATAGACCTTCAAAATCTAGCACTAAAGATCGCAAGAATTTCTCACACAAAACCATTTGCTCCAATAAAATAAATTCATTCGCCCGATGCGCCTGCGCGATATTCCCCGGCCCACAAATCAGCGTCGGTATACCTGCTTCCTGAAACATTCCTGCCTCCGTTGCATAAGAAACCTTTTGTGTCGGTTTATCCTTTGTTAAAGCATGCACTAATCTCGTAAAAGCAGAATCCTTATCGGATGAAAACCCAGGTACTGTGCAAGTCGGAACAAGATCGATCGATGCATCTGCATATTCTTGCTGCATCTCTATTAATAAGCTTTCCTGAATATAATGTTGAATTTTTTGTAGTACATGCTTCGGATTGATTTCAGGTAAATTTCGTAACTCAAACATAAACTCACAAGTATCTGGAATAATATTCGATGCAATTCCACCTTTAATTTGGTTAGTGGTAATTGTGCTAAAGGAAACATCATATTGTTTATCATGCGGCCCGAATTGTTTAAATTCATTCGCAAGCTCGCGTATCCACGCAATTAATCGAGCTGCGTATTCAATGGTATTGCAACCTTGCGGTGTCAACGAGGAATGCGCCGCACGGCCTTTAAAAAGACAGCGAAAATTTGTTATTCCCTTATGCGCAATTACTTTATGCATATCCGTGGGTTCGCCAACAATACAAGCCGCAGGCTGAATATTTTGTTCTTTAAGATCGGAAATTAAAACTTGCGCCCCATGACCACCTACTTCTTCATCGTATGAAAAAGCAAAATGCAGCGGCTTTTTTAATTTTTGCTGGATGAATTCGGGTACCAGTGAAAGCACAACAGCAATAAAACCTTTCATATCACAAGCCCCACGGCCATAAATTCGATTGGATGTCACAGCCGCCTGAAAAGGATCAGTGGCCCATTCCTGCCCATCGACGGGAACGACATCGGTATGACCCGATAAAATCAAACCACCTTCCGCTGCATTCCCATTCATGGCCGGAATTGTTACAAATACATTCGCTTTCTGACCGCTTGGGTCATAAGTAAGCCGAGTAGAAATAGAAGAATATTTCGCCAAATCGTTTTGTATTGCATGAATGAGATTGAGATTGCTGTTTTTGGATGTGGTATCAAAGGAAATGAGTTTGGCTAACCATTCTGTGCTATGCATGAATATATTCCCTAAAAGAGGGTTAAATTATAGCCTTCCTCCGTTCATAAGTGAAGCTAACCTCTTATTTTTGATAAAAATAATGAAATAATGATTGCCATAGCCACCCATTTTCCCCTAGAATTTTGACCCTTCGATGACTTGTTTTTCAAAAAGCCGACGTAGCTCAGTTGGTAGAGCAACTGATTCGTAATCAGTAGGTCCGCAGTTCGATTCTGCGCGTCGGCATTAGTAGAAGTAAGACGCGGAGAGTAAATAAAAAAGCATAAAAATTTGAAAGCAGGAGACAGGATTGCTCAATGAATCAAAAACTATCCTCTGTTATGGTGATTCAAATACCTGGGGATACGTACCTAGCATAAATTACACCCTCCCACTCAGACGCTATTCTCGTAGTGAACGTTGGCCAGGTATTTTACAGAACCTATTAGGAGAAGGTTATTTCATCCTGGAAGAAGGTTTAAATAGTCGAACAACTAATATTGACTATGCTATACCTCCTGATAGAAATGGTAAAAATTATCTTGCTCCATGTCTTTACTCTCACGCACCTATTGATCTTGTTATTTTTTCCCTGGGTGGAAATGATGCAAAAAGTTATTTCAATCGTACTGCTGAACAAATTCGGGAAGGGATGGCAGAGCTTATTAACATCGTGCAAACATCGAAGTATGGTAGAAATCTAGAGAATGCCCCAAAAGTTTTGCTTCTAACTCCTTGTGTTCCTTTGTCATTTGTCGAAAATATATGTGATGAGAATGGGGTGTGCTTTCTTGCTGAAGCTGTCGCTAAAATTACTCAATTAGCTTCTATGTATGAACAACTATCAAAAGAAAAAAATTGTTTTTACCTTAACTTATCAGATATACAACCATCCGAGCTTGATGGCGTGCATTATGATCAAGTTGCACATAAAAAATATGCTGAAATCGTGTGCGAAAAAATTAAAACAATATTTTGGGGATGATGAATGGTAAAAAAGATATTAAAAATGCTGCTTATAAGGAAGATATTCGCAGTTCGATTCTGCGCGTCGGCATTAGTATAAACAAAGGGTTGTAAGAGATTATCGCAATAAATCGCAATGATATGGATATAAATAAACAAAAAAGGAAAAGACCTACTCTTACCAAAAGTGATATCGATAAACTGAGTATTTATACTTGGGTTAAAGATACAAAATTCCGCTTTATGAGTTGCTCTGAAAATTTATCGGAGCTTGCTGGCGAAGACTCTCCTAGTGGGATGATAGGCAAAGATGATTTTTCTTTAATATGGCAGAAAGATGCTTCTTTTTTTAGAGAGAAAGACAGTCAAATTATTAAAACTGAACTTAAATATATTAATGTTGTGGAAACCATAGATATTCTTACAGATAGGGGAATTAGTAAACAACATATTCTGATCACCAAAATGCCTCTGTTCAACAAAAAGGGGAAATGTATTGGAATTGCTGGTTCACATCTTAATTTACCGTTTTATCATAATCCACCTGAGGCAGCAGAGAATGGCTTTGATGAAAAAGGAAGGTTCTGGTTACCAAGTAAATTAGGTAACGAATATCTCACTAAAAAAGAAGTCACTATTTTAAGGGTTATTCTTCTTGGAAAAACATCAAAACAAATCGCTAAAATTCTTGGGGTATCGTACAGAACTATCGAAGAACACACCGAAAAAATTAAAAGAAAATTGCAGTGTTCATATAAACACGAAATTCATTCAATTGTTGTTGAGTATGGGATAACACACCTCTTATGAAAAAAATCGGATTTATTGGGACAGGAAATTTCGCAAAACAACACGCTGAAGTATTGATTGAGCTTGGCGCCAAAATTGTTGCATGTTATGGAAGCAATGCAGGAAAAACGGCTGCATTTTCAAGAGATTTTCAATGTAAAATATTTAATGAACCGTTTCAATTAATATCCCCAGATGTCATTGATGCGTTATATATTGTTGTTCCTCCATTTGCACATGATGGAAGTATTGAGTTAAAAGCCATTGAGAAAAAAATTCCTTTTCTTTGTGAGAAACCTGTCGGATTAGATGTATCCGTTTGCAACCAGATTTCTAAAAAAATTGATCAAAATAGTTTAATAACAAGCAGCGGCTATCTACTCCGTTATGAACCGTTATTTGTAAAAATAAAAGAGATTATTAACCGCAACAAAATATCCACCATTAGAATTTGCAGCTATTCTTATATGCCGGAGGTTCATTGGTGGCGTAAAGAAAAGCTATCTGGAGGTATGATGGTTGAGTCTGGTAGTCATTATATTGATTTACTCCGTTATTTGTTTGGAGAAATTAATTTGGTGGCTTCAATGACTTCAAATGGCCTTTCAAGAAATACTATTTCTGATTGCGATATCTATGATTCAATGGAGGCTATTTTAAAATTTCAATCTGGCAGTATTGCCAGCATTGGTGTCACTCATTTACTTAATAAAATTCATGCAAGAAATGACGAGCTTCAAATCTACGGCCAAGATTTTGCATTAAAAATTGACTTGTATAAGTTGCGTTATAAAAATGAAGCGACAGTTTTATATAAAGAACCCAACAATTGCGATTGGAATAGCATTTCAAATCACACATCAAAAAAAGAATTGCTCACGCGCCAGTCAACAAATTTTATAAATGCAATTCAAAAAAATAATCAATCATTTATTAAAAGCACTTATCCTGATGCTGTTAAATCACTTACAGTAGCTCTCGCAATGAATCAATCTGCTGAGTGGAGTCAATTTACTACGATTTAATCTTAATTTTTACCCGTAGTAGCTACGGGTATTTCTCTTCGCATATGGCCCTATAATCACATCGTTGTTCGTTGTTTAAACTAACAAAATGTGAGAAAGGATTATGTCTACTGTACAACCATTATGCCTATTGCTAGAAATTGATCCTCGTCAATTTTCCAAAGAGGAACTTCTACTTTTAGAGGCAGAGTTATTTGTACGCATTTGTGGGGAGTTAAAGGAAATAATAAGAGAACAAAATAAGGACTACTTTCGAATAATGAAATTTAACCTTGAAAAGGAAAATACTATGCTGGAAATTAAATTTATACGCTGCATTATCAATGATATTTTATCCACTGAGGAATATAATCTTCTAGGGGTAGCACTCTACACCGACACGCCAGAAGATGTGATTTACGAATTGGCCAGTGGGTTTAATACCAACCCCACGTTTTTATTATCACGAAAGATTATTGAATTGCATCGCACCGTCAGGCCAAACCTTTATCGAGAGATTGCAAATAAAATTAGACAAGAATCGATAGCCGCTTGATTTTATACCCGTCAAGACTTTCTAGGGTCCAAAGATGCCTGGGCGGGTATTTATCGCTTTATAAGTACTGTTTCCATCGACATGGTTAGGACAGACTAGAGTTTTTTGGGGTCAAATTTTAGCCTCTCTGCTTAAGGCATGATGAGTGTCTTTCTCTTTAAATGATCTTAGATTAATCAAAAAATACAAATATCTATCCAAAAGATCTAAAATAGGTTTATTTTAGGATGGGTACTCCTACTTAGAAACACAGAAAGAAAAAATCCCAACAAACTGCAATACTTCCGTCGAACAATCATCAAAGAGACAGTATAATTCTTCCCAGTGCACTTTAGATGATGTAGCAGCTTTTTATGCTATAGGTAGAGGAAGAATGAACAACAAAGAACATAAGCTGGGTTTACCATTTGAATATCAGCAAATGCCTGAGTACTTTGATGCGCATAACATAAGTGATCAGACGGCAGCCAAAAATGCCCTGATTGAGAGATTGCTAAAATCGCAAAACGTTAAAACAGTGTTAGATATGACCTGTGGTACGGGCTCACAAGTATTTTATCTTGCTGCGCGAGGTTATGAAGTCATTGGCAGTGATTTCAGCCCTGCTTTAATTGAACAAGCGCAAAGTAAAGCCAAAAAAATGAATCGTGATATTACTTTTATTGACGGTGACATGCGGAATGTAAAAGTAGGAAAATTTGATGCGGTTATTACTATTTTTAATGCCATTGGCCACTTAACTAAAGCAGATTTTGAAACAGCACTACAGAATATACGCGCTAACCTCCAGGATGGTGGAGTATATATTTTTGATATTTTTAATCTGCAAGCTATTACAGATGACGTCATTGATGATTTTAAGATGGATATTCAAAATGTTGTTAGAGGCGTCCATATCCGTAATATTCAACATTCTGAGATTGATAGAGAGAATGGCTTTCTGATCTCCCACGATCATTACACAATTTCCAAAGAAAATAGTGAGCCAGAGATACACAAAAATAGTTTCAGCTTACAGATTTATACTGCTAAAGAATTACAGGCTATGCTTGGGCGCAACGGGTTTGAGGTTGTCGGTCAATACGACATGAATGGAAATGATTTTGTGGCAGATAAAAGTTTAAATATCTTAACCGTAGCGAAAAAGAAAAGTGGCTAACTAATGGCGCAGTATATTCTTAAACAAGAAATAAACCCTCATCATGACGATGTGCACGGAAACGGGGTCATATATGGACACTCCCAAAATGTAACAGATAAGTTAATATCTTTAACAAAATAAGGATAAGATGCAGTCATATATTCGGCCTTTTTTGAGTGATATACGTTCACTCTGGCCCTGATAGTCTCTGAGAAACGGGGTCACCCATTACATTATTAAGTCCTCATAGTGGGTGGTACTGCAAGGGCTGAGGGAAACTTAGGTTTATAATCATCAAACCGATCAGGGGAGGGTTCAAAAAAACCTATCTTTCTATTGCGAACGCAACTGACCATTAATGCGATTAGTAAGACACCTATTGCACCTGCGCAACCTACACTTAGGATAAGTGCAGCACTTGGACCTGTGAAAGTACCCAAACCTGTGAGACCAGCGCAACAACCGAAAATCACTGCTCCACTTCCCAGGCTGAGTTTTGTAAGCCAGGCTTTTGTTTGAAATGGTCGTAAGTCTGCATTTACAAGTAGTTGGATATCTTCCATAGCTGTCAATTTACCATTATCGAACCAGGGCATTCCATCTGAATAATGACTTTTATTGATAGAATGCAAATACCATACAGCTTTAGTAGAGCCACTTTTAATTGCATAATCAAAAGCAGTTAGGCCATTGCTATCTCTTTCTAATAAACTCGACATATTTCTTACTTCTATTAAGTATTGTAACATTTCAACAGCAGCATCTCCTCTTATGTGACGAATGATGGAAGGAGGCAATGTTAAAGACTCTTTTATTTCTGGGTTTTCTAAAGAAGGTTGAGGCGTAAATTTCTCATTAATTTTTGGTAGTTCTAATACATATTTTAATGCTGTCACAAAACTGTTTTCCAAAATATCGCATAATAACATATAGAGCAAAGAAAATTTTCCAGAATGATCAGCACACGCCAATTTTTGCATCGCCCCTGGAAATCCTAATATATATTTCAATGCAGCAAGAGAACGACTTTTTATAACGCGAGGTAATATTTCATTCAATAATAAAGTATCACCCTTATCATTAATAACAAGCAATTGATTATTTATAATAGGTAATTCTAATGCATATTTTAATATGGCAACAGAGCCACTTTTTGCAAGATATTCTAATGGCGTTATAGAAGATTTTTTTTTGCGATGAATGAGATGATTAACTAGATGTGGAAATTCGTTTAATAAATATTGTAATGCATGAACAGAGCCGCTTATTGCAATAAAGTGTAATACATTGCGGCCATCCTTAGTTTCTTCTAATAGATATTCATTCATACCGGGAATATTTAATATACGTTTTAAAACTGGAACGCTGCCGCTTTGACCGGCTGCATGTAATACAGTGATACCTTTTTCACTAACGCTGGAGGAGAGTTTATATTTTGAAAAAGGATTAGTGTCTGGGTACAACTTAAGAGCGCATTCAATGGCAGCAACAGACCCACTTCTTGCAGCATGATGTAATAAAGTATCTCCATACCCTTCGCTGTAATGATCAAAGCTACTACCTGGACATATAGCCTTCATAGCAGAAGTAGAGCCGCTCTCAGCAGCATTCATTGCTAATATAGGTGCAGATCGCGGGTGTTTTCTCATCTTCATGATGTGTTGGAAAGCTGCAACAGATCCACTTCTTGCAACATCATGTGAAGTGGTATTTTGGATATCTACTCCTGAAGCTAAAACATAGTCTATCACCTCAATAGAACCGCCTACTGCAGCGTGATAGAGTACTTGATCATCAAATTTATAATGTCGTACATTTCTAACTACGTAATTAAAAGCTAAATGAGAGCCACTTAATGCTGCATAATGAATTACAGTTCTATCTCGATTATCTTTCGCAAATGGATTCATATTCTTTGCGATTACGTATTCTAGGGCCTTAGTGGAACCGCTTAATGCTACATAATGTAACGGTGTTGCTCCTGCTTGATTTATTAAATCAGTAATTTTTTCTTCGGTGGCGTCAAAAAATTGTATTTGACCGCTTAAACAATACAACTCCCATGGCTCAAGGAGCATAAACTTATCCGAATCAGGAAGTCGTCTTACTACGTCATATAATTTTATATAATTTAAGGGGATATGGCTAAAGTGGATATTAACTTGCTCTAATAGCTTATTATATAATCCAAGGGCAAGAAGTTTCTCTTGCCAATACTTTCTTGTTGCATCATGAAATTTTTTAGCAGTACTAGAAAATTCGGAAACTTCTCTATCATTTAAGAATGGAAGTAGACCGTGCGAAATAATATCAGCTGGTAGAATAGACACTGTGTTAGAAGAGCGCATGAATGAGAGAACCTTAATGAAAATATCGTAAATTAAGAGAATTTGTTCTATTTTAACACAATATTGCAGTATGTGTAAATTACTTTGAGGTTAATGAGGAATAATCTGAGTTGAAAATTCAAGTTTCGGGTAGTGAATCTTGTTTATTACTAGTGAATGAAGGCTGCAAAACAGTGTAGCAAATTTGTAGCAAATCAAGGTATGATACCCGCCATTATGAGCTATTTAGATCCACTTTGGAGTAAGCTAAAGCACCGTAAGGTATTGATTGTTAATGAATATTAAAATTAACCAGCCGGCTTCGTAATCAGTAGGTCCGCAGTTCGATTCTGCGCGTCGGCACCAATAAATTCAACATGTTACAATTACGATTGATCACATAATAACCAGAGAATTTTTCGGGTTCCTCTCTAGGTTCCTTCTGCGCTTATCTAACAGAAAAAATGGAAAATTAACAAAATAGGAGCTAGCTAAGTGAAAGTGATATCTTTTTTGATACTGTTTATTTTTTGTTTTAGCATGAATAGTGTAACGTATGCTGATAGCAATAATATGTCTGAGCAGCAAATCATCGCCCAAATGGGTGGCATCATCAAGCAACTCGATCTAGGAAACTCTCCTTGGCCTGAATTTAATATTAAAGCAAATCCAATTATTGTTACCTTTGCAAATCAGCATAATTATGCTTATTTCTTCACACCTAAAAACCCTAGCTGGGTCAAGATCTCTGATCAACCAACAACTTTTTATCTTAACAGTGATGAATACCATATTGATCAATTAGGTTGGAGTTTTGGCAATGTAGTTGATGATCAGACTGCATTGATTTTTAATTTGGAT
>BMAG01000133.1 GCA_014132595.1 Gammaproteobacteria bacterium
GCCTTGATGGTTTATAGCTGGTCGCTCCATCATTTAGGAAAATTAGGCTGGATAGCCGCATTTCTTTACGCTGCGGGTACGGCATTACGTTTGGCCCGTTTTAATACCCAATCACACGATACCGACAAACGTTATTTTCAAGGACTCCCGTGTCCCGCGGCTGCAGGTGTGGTGACGGGCTGTGTTTGGTTAGGCTCCGTCTGGGATATTCAGGGTATTTTGATTGCCATTCCCATCAGTGCTTTGACTGTGTTTGCAGCAGCCCTTATGGTGAGCACGATTCGTTACCACAGTTTTAAACAGATCGATTTGAAAGGTAAAGTTCCCTTTTTCATTTTATTGATCCCTGTCCTGATCATCGCTGCGATTGCAATCGCTCCTCCCCAATTGTTATTTGCTATTTTCTTTTGCTATGCCATTTCCGGCCCTTTGTTAACTTTGCTAGAATTGAGGAAAATGCGCAGCGAGCATTCCTTTCGGTTGAAAACAAAAAAGTCAGAGAAGCATTAGTACTCATTGAGATCTTGGTCTAGATGACGTTCCAGCAGATCACTCTGATCTTGTAACATGGCACAAAGATATTGAAGAATTTTTAGAATTGCGTAAAAACACCGGTGATGAACGTCGTCGTACTCATGATATGAATACCGCAAACTGGATTCCTGATCTTTTCATGAAACGTGTGCATGAAGAAAAAGACTGGACGCTCTTTTCACCTGACGAAGTGCCTGATTTACACGATTCTTATGGTAAAACATTTGAAGAAAAATATAAGGCTTATGAAGCATTAGCCGATCAAGGCAAAATTCATAATTTTAAGAAAATACCTGCCATTAATTTATGGCGTAAAATGCTTAGTATGTTATTTGAAACGGGGCATCCTTGGATTACTTTTAAAGATGTTTGCAATCTGCGTTCACCGCAACAACATGCAGGCGTTGTCCATAGCTCCAATCTTTGCACTGAAATCACTTTGAATACCTCTGCGGAGGAAATTGCGGTTTGTAATCTGGGCAGTGTGAATTTGATTGCGCACATGACTGAGACTGGGCTTGATTATGAAAAATTACGCCGCACGGTTCATACAGCGATTCGTATGCTGGATAATGTGATTGATATTAACTACTACTCTGTGCCGCAAGCACGTCACTCTAACTTAAAGCATAGACCCATCGGCTTAGGTTTGATGGCATTCCAGGATGCGCTTTATCAGCAAGGTATTCCTTATACATCGCAAGAGGCGATCGAGTTTGCGGATCGCTCGATGGAAAACATCAGTTATTTTGCGATTGAAGCATCCACAATGCTTGCGGAGGAAAGAGGTAAATATTCAACTTTTGAAGGTTCACTCTGGAGTCAGGGTATTTTACCGATCGATTCCATTGAGCTTTTACAACAAAGCCGCGGCACTTATCTAGATCAGGATCGTACCCAAACCCTGGATTGGAATGCGCTGCGCGCCCGTGTTAAAAAAGTGGGAATGCGCAACTCGAATGTTTTAGCAATTGCACCGACTGCAACGATTGCAAACATTTGCGGTGTTTCGCAATCCATTGAGCCGACGTATCAAAACTTGTTTGTGAAATCCAATTTATCAGGCGAGTTTACGATCATCAATCCCTATCTGGTTTCTGATCTTAAGAATGCAGGCATCTGGGATGATATGATGGTGAATGATTTGAAGTACTTTAATGGTAGTGTCGCTAAAATTAATCGTATACCGGATAATCTTAAACAACTGTATGCGACTGCATTTGAAATTGATCCTTCCTGGCTGGTGATTGCAGCATCGCATCGTCAAAAATGGATTGATCAGGCACAATCGCTCAATCTGTATATGGCACAACCTTCCGGCAAAAAATTAGATCAACTCTATCGTCTTGCCTGGATTAAAGGTCTTAAAACAACCTATTATTTACGTAGTATGGGTGCCACCAATGCAGAAAAGTCGACGATTCATAATGGCGCACTGAATGCAGTGCAAGCAAATGCAGAACCGAAAGCTTGCCTGATTACAGATCCCACTTGCGAAGCTTGCCAATAAGAGGAGAATAAAAATGTCTATCGCACATCATAACAAATCAACAGGTGGTGCCACAGGATTAGAAATTCTGGAGATGGGTGCTGCTCGTATCCGTGTCGATGATAAACGTATCATCAATTGTCACGCGGATCTCAATCAATTGGTGCCGTTTAAATATAAGTGGGCATGGCAAAAATATTTAGATGCCTGCGCTAACCATTGGATGCCAAATGAAATTAACATGTCAGCGGATATTGCGCTTTGGAAAGATCCAAATGGGTTGACGGAAGATGAACGCATGATCATCGAACGTAACTTAGGCTTTTTCTCGACAGCGGATTCATTGGTTGCCAATAACCTTGTACTGGCTGTTTACAGACATATTACGAATCCAGAATGCCGTCAGTATCTTTTACGTCAGGCGTTTGAAGAAGCGTTACATACGCATGCGTATCAGCATGTGATTGAAAGTTTAGGCATGGATGAAACTAAAGTCTTTAACATGTATCGTGAGATACCAGCGGTTGCGCGCAAAGCAGCTTGGTCATTACGTTATACACAAAGCTTGGGCGATCCTAATTTTCAAACAGGAACCCCGGAAAATGATCGTCGTCTCTTACGTGATCTCATTGCATTTTATGTCATTTTTGAAGGTATTTTCTTTTATGTGGGCTTTACGCAAATTTTATCAATGGGCCGCCGTAATAAAATGACAGGTACGGCAGAGCAGCTGCAATATATTTTGCGTGATGAATCAATGCATCTTAATTTTGGTATTGATGTGATTAATCAAATTAAAATTGAAAATCCGCATTTGTGGACGGAAGAGTTTAAAGAAGAAGCGATTCAAATGATTCGTGATGGTGTGGACATGGAGTATGCGTATGCGGTGGATACGATGCCGCGCGGCGTATTGGGCATGAATTCGGATATGTTTAAGGAATATCTGCAATTTATTGCAAATCGCCGTTGTGCGCAGATTGGATTGCCACAGCAGTACATTGGCGCTACAAATCCATTTCCCTGGATGAGTGAGATTATGGATCTGAATAAAGAAAAGAATTTCTTTGAAACGCGCGTGACGGAATATCAAACGGGTGGTGCTTTGAGTTGGGATGATGAGGAATAGGGTTGTACATTCGCACCCATGCTGCTTTAAGAAGTCCTTCCTCCGCAGGAGGAAGGGACCCGTACAAATTAAAAAAGAAAACCCATGACAACTAAAAATATACCCTTCCCTATCGCAAAAAAAGTTCCTTTCTCCACCACACACCACGGCGATACTATCACAGACCCCTACCACTGGCTTCGAGATCCATTATGGCCTGACATGAAAGATCCCGATGTGATGGCTTATTTAGAAGCCGAGAACAACTATTATCATACCATGATGAAACCGTTGTCCGAGCGTGAAGACAAGATTTATGAAGAATTATTAAAAAGAATTAAATTAGCGGATGAAAGTGTCCCCATCAAAAAAGATCAGTATTACTATTACACCCGCACGGAAGAAACTTCAAATTATCCGATTGTCTGCCGCAAACTGAAATCAGTAGATAATCCGGAAGAAATCGTATTAGATTTTAATCTATTGGCCAAAGGTCATGAGTTTTTCTCTTTTGCCGATGTTTCTATGAGTCCTGATCATCAGAAAGTTGCTTATTCAATCGATACAGAAGGCTCCGAGCGATACCATGTTCAAGTTAAAGATTTAATTCAGAATAAACGTTTAGAAGATGATGTGCCTAATGCTTTTGACAAGCTTCTTTGGCATGCGAATGGAAAAGGGTTTTTTTATTGTAAACTGAATGAAAACTGGCGATTGCACCAAGTTTTTTATCATCAAGTAGGCACAAAAGCAGAAAAAGATATTCTTGTTTTTAACGAGGAAAATATTAACTATAGTGTTGATATTTATAAATCGGCCAGTGAACGTTTTATTTTTATTCGCTCTGTATCCAAAGAAAATGCTGAAGTATTTTTTATTGATTGTCATGGCGATGATTTTTCGCCCGTCTTAATTTCAAAACGTACGGATAAACATATTTATTATCCTGATCATATCGGTAATGAGTTTTTTATTCTAACGAATGATACGGGAAAGAATTTTCGTTTGGTAAAAACATCCATTGAAAAGCTCGATCAAAAAGATTGGCAAGAAGTGATTCCCTGCTCCCCTTTCAGTTATTTGCAAAAAATGGAGTTATATCAAAAATATTTTGCTCTTCAAAGCCGTGAAGACGGATTGGAAAAAATTAGAATTTATTCTTATGACGAAATCAATCATCCGGAAACGATTTTATTTCAAGATCCTACGTATAGTGCAAGCATTATACCTACCCCAGCGGATTCAGCCGGGGTCAGAATGCTGTATTCATCTTTAAGCAAACCTGAAACCACCTTAGAATATTCATTTTCTTCGAAAAAATTGCAAACATTAAAAATTAAAGAAATTCCAGGCGGATATGATTCATCACTTTATCAAACTGAACGTGTCTTTGCCAGCACCGCAGATGGTGTCAAAGTGCCTATTTCGCTAGTATATAAAAAAGAGCTCTTCAAAAAAGATGGCACAAATCCGTTGTATTTATACGGCTATGGATCGTATGGTCATGGGATACCTGCCTTCTTTCGATCTCCGATTATTTCCTTGTTGGATAGAGGATTTGTCTATGCTATTGCCCATATCAGAGGCGGCGATGAAATGGGATATGAGTGGTATGAAAGTGCTAAGTTTTTAACGAAAAAAAGAACTTTTACAGATTTTATTGCAGCAGCTGAACATCTGATTCATGAAAAATATACGCATAGAGGAAACATTGTTATTTCAGGCGCGAGTGCCGGCGGCATGTTAATGGGTGCATGTATCAATGAGCGTCCTGATCTTTATAAGGCAGCTATCGCGCATGTGCCTTTTGTTGATGTTTTAAATACGATGCTCGATTCAAGTTTACCTTTGACGCTTCTTGAGTTTAAAGAATGGGGAAATCCAGAGGATGAAAAGTATTATCATTATATTAAATCGTATTCACCTTATGAAAATGTGAAAGCACAAGCTTATCCTGCGCTTTATGTGACAGCGGGGATTAGTGATCCTCGTGTGACTTATTGGGAGCCTGCGAAATGGGTTGCGAAATTACGGGAGATGAAAACGGATACGAATTTAGTGTTTTTAGAAACGTATATGCACGCAGGACATGCAGGAGCGCCAGGTCGTTTTGGGTTTTTAAGAGATGCGGCTAAGGAATATAACTTTATTTTTAGGGTTTTTTCTATAAGCGTTAAATAGAGGATTGCGCTGTTGTCATCGTGCTGCCGTCATGAAGCAGTCGTCATTGTGCCCCGTCTTGAAGCAGTCGGCATGGCGCCGTCGTCTTGAAACAGTCGTCATGGCGCCGTCGTCTTGAAACAGTCG
>BMAG01000134.1 GCA_014132595.1 Gammaproteobacteria bacterium
ACACCTGCACCCACTGTGCGACCGCCTTCTCGAATAGCAAAGCGTAAACCTTCTTCCATCGCAATTGGCGCAATCAGTGTGATCACCATCTTTGTATTGTCACCAGGCATAACCATCTCAACGCCTTCTGGTAACTGTACTTCACCAGTTACGTCTGTCGTTCTGAAATAAAACTGGGGACGATATCCTTTAAAGAACGGAGTATGTCTTCCACCTTCTTCTTTCGACAATACGTATACTTCTGATTCAAACTTCGTGTGTGGTGTGATTGAACCCGGGTGTGCTAATACTTGACCGCGTTCAACGTCTTCACGTTTTGTACCACGTAATAAGACGCCCACGTTATCACCTGCACGACCTTCATCTAACAACTTACGGAACATTTCTACACCCGTACAGATTGTTTTGGTCGTGGGTTTTAAACCTACGATTTCAATTTCTTCACCAACTTTAACGATACCTCTTTCAACACGGCCTGTGACAACAGTACCTCGACCAGAAATCGAGAATACGTCTTCAATAGGCAGCAAGAAAGGTTTATCAATTTGTCTTTCTGGTTGCGGGAAGTAATCATCCATCGCTTTAATTAATTTATAGATGGATTCAACGCCGATTTCGCTCTTGTCACCTTCCAGTGCTTTTAAAGCAGAACCTACAACGATCGGTGTCTTGTCACCGGGGAAGTTGTAGCTGGTTAACAAGTCACGTACTTCCATTTCAACTAATTCTAATAATTCTTTATCATCCACCATGTCTGCTTTATTCAAGTAAACTACGATGTAAGGTACACCTACCTGACGGGCCAACAAAATGTGTTCACGTGTTTGGGGCATTGGGCCGTCTGCTGCAGAGCATACTAAAATAGCACCGTCCATTTGAGCCGCACCCGTGATCATGTTCTTCACATAATCCGCGTGTCCTGGGCAATCTACGTGTGCGTAGTGTCTTGTATCAGATTCATACTCAACGTGTGCGGTTGCAATCGTAATACCACGGGCTTTTTCTTCGGGCGCTTTATCAATTTGATCATAAGCCAAAGCTGTACCACCAAACTTGTCTGCCATACACTTGGTCAGTGCGGCTGTTAATGTTGTTTTACCATGATCGACGTGACCAATCGTGCCCACGTTTAAATGTGGCTTTGTTCGCGCGAATACTGCTTTTGCCATG
>BMAG01000135.1 GCA_014132595.1 Gammaproteobacteria bacterium
GGGTCAAAACGCACGATGCTGCACTTTGAAATACGTCGAAATGGGCAGCCCGTCAATCCATTATTTTATTTAACACGGAAAGTTTAATATAATATTTTTATGAGGTTTGAAGTTTATTTATCCTGTCATTTCTAAAGGATCCAGGAATGTCGATTAAAAAACGGAAACGGGCAGTTAAAAAAACGCGCACGTCTTTAATTAAGAAAAAGACGTCGAAATCTTTGAAGCCCGCAAAAAGTGCTAAACGTAAGCCAGCAAAAACTTCTCAACCCAAAAAATCAAAAAAACCCATCAAAGCCAGAAAAGTTTTAAAGCCGCTTAAACAAAAAAAACCTTTGGTTAAAGCAAATGCTCGAAAAAAAAATGTGACTACTCTTATAAAAAAAGCCTCTAACGAACCTACGATAAAAGGAAACGCCGCTTTATCAGATATCAATGAATCCACAGATCCTACTCAAATTTATTTATCCGAAATTGGGTATTCTCCTCTTCTTTCTTTTGAAGATGAAATTCGTTATGCACGAAGGATACAAAAAGGTGATAAAAAAGCGCGTGCCATCATGATTAAAAGTAATTTGCGGTTAGTGGTTAAAATTGCACGGCATTATTATAACCGCGGGCTTGAGTTTCTTGATTTGATCGAAGAAGGTAATTTGGGGTTATTACGTGCTGTCGAAAAATATGATCCAGATCGCGGTTTTCGATTTTCGACGTATGCAACATGGTGGATTCGACAAACGATTGAAAGAGCGATTATGAATCAAAGCCGCACGATTCGATTGCCCATTCATGTGATTCGCGAACTCAATAGCTGTTTAGCCGCCGCTCGCGAAATCATGCGGACTGAAAATCATGAAGCCAGTTATCAGGAAATTGCGACTAAACTTGATAAATCGGTGGATGAAGTCAAAGATATGCTTGAATTGAATGAGCATATGATTTCGCTTGATATCTTAATTGGTAACGAAGCTGAAACAGGCAGACCTTTAATTGAATCGATCGCAGATAAACATAAAACAGATCCGTCGGAATTATTAGCAGATGAACTTCTTTCGCATGAGATTGAAAATTGTTTGTTGGAATTGCCTGAGAAGCAGCGCGAGGTTTTATGCAGGCGTTTTGGTTTAATGGGATTTGAACGGGAGACGCTTGAAGAAACGGGGGTTGGTGTTGGTTTGACGCGAGAGCGTGTCAGGCAGATTCAGATGAATGCGTTAAAAGCACTGCGTGAATTAATGACTCAGAAAGGGATTACGAAAGAAAGTTAAGTTATTCTTCTTCCTCTTCAATAATTGTCTTATCGCGACTGTAAACGTTTGCGCGCCCGCTTGGCGTCTTTTTTTGGCTGTTCTTCGGTAACTTTGCGTTTTACACGCTGTCATTGCGAGCGAAGCGAAGCAATCCATCTCGAAAGCAAACCTTCAAAAAGCAGCTCCTGTTTTCTAAGCTTTGTTTACAAGATGGATTGCTTCGCTTCGCTCGCAATGACAGCGTAGGGTAACGCAAAGTTACCGAAGAACAGCCAAAAAAAAGACGCCAAGCGGGCTTGTGAACGTTTGTTTAGGGACACGATGGGATTGACTGCAATTCTTGTTCTTTTTGCTTAATTTAGCACCTATAGGGTATAATGCAGCCTTAAAAAATGGATCTGAAGGGCTTTATGCTACATAAAAAACGAAAAATGCTGGTCACCTATGCCTTACCCTATGCTAACGGCTCTTTACACCTGGGTCATTTGGCAGGATTTATCCAGACTGATATTTGGGTTCGATTCCAAAGAATGCAGGATACCGATTGTTTATTCCTTTGTGGATGTGACGGTCATGGCACACCCATTATGATTCAGGCTGAAAAAATGGGGATCTCGCCTGAAAAGCTTGTAGAGCAGTTTCGAGCAGAGCATGCGGAAGATATTAAGGGATTTCTAATTGAGTTAGATAATTATCATTCGACACATTCTAGTGAGAATGAAACATTAGTGACAGATATTTTTAAACGTCATCTAGAAAAGGGAAATATAAGTAAGCGTGTGATCAAGCAGGCATATGATCCTGAGAAACAAATGTTTTTGCCTGATCGTTATATTAAAGGGGAATGTCCTCGTTGTGGTGCAAAAGATCAATATGGTGATAATTGTGAAGTTTGCGGGGCAACGTATACTCCGACGGAATTAAAAAATCCTTACTCCACTTTATCCGGTGCAAAACCGATTGAAAAAGAATCGGAACATTACTTTTTTAAATTAGATAATTTCAAAAAACTTCTGCAAGAATGGACGCGCAACGGCCATTTGCAAACACAAGTCAGTAATAAACTGGACGAGTGGTTTAAAGTGGGTTTGCAAGATTGGGATATTTCTAGAGATGCGCCTTATTTTGGCTTTAAAATTCCCGGTGAAGACAATAAATATTTTTATTGCTGGCTTGATGCGCCCGTAGGT
>BMAG01000136.1 GCA_014132595.1 Gammaproteobacteria bacterium
TTTTTGAAGCTTTGCTTTCGAGATGGATTGCTTCGCTTCGCTCGCAATGACGGCATTTTTGTCATTTTTT
Organism: Gammaproteobacteria bacterium; assembly: GCA_014132595.1. GTDB lineage: Bacteria > Pseudomonadota > Gammaproteobacteria > DSM-16500 > DSM-16500 > UBA4722. The sequence continues at coordinate 71 of BMAG01000136.1, forward strand.
GTGACGCTTACAAGTCTGATTAGTAAACTTATGGGAAAATGATATGCTGAAAGAACAACATTGCAAAAAAAATTGGCTTTTTCTTTATTTGTTAACTTTAACCGCTTTTTTCATCGTTCTTGAAGTTAGCTTTTTTATCCAGGCCAGTAGTGTTTATCTCGGTGTTTTTAGTATTGTCACGTATCATCTTAAAATTCCTGAAACCGTTTATCCTGGGATTGCCTATTATTTTTTGATGCAATTGCTAATGCATACCGGTTATCTTTTATTTATTTTCTGTGTTACATCGCTTATCAGCAACGCATTTCATCGAACGCAATCACAAACTGAAAAGCTGGGTATTACTTTATGGGTTATTGGCATTTGTATTATTTTGTTGGCTAACCAGATTTACTATCCTGATTCAAAATTTGCTTTTCTAACCGGAATTATTTTTCCGGCAGCGATTGCAAAAATTCTTTTATGGGTGCTTGCTATCATTTTTAGCGCAGCTGTTGTGTGCGCTTTGTATGGTTTATTGCAAATCAAACGATGTTTTTTTTATTTCAGTTTATTTTTAGTAGTTGTATTTTTCATCACAATCAAACAGCATTATTTTTCATCAAGCATCGAAAGTGCTGCAACGGATTCAAAACCAAATATTATCATCATTGGGGTCGATGCTGTCCGTTCTGACTTTTTAGGGTTTTTTGGTGCGGATAATGAGACACCTCATATTGATCATTTTCTAAGTCAATCAACCGTTTTTTCTGAATCCCTCACACCACTTGCAAGAACCTATCCTTCATGGGTCAGTATTTTGACCGGGCAATTTCCTAAAAAAAATGGCATACGTCTTGATTTGGCGGAAAAAATAAATTTTGATTTACAAGAAACCTTGCCTGCTATTTTAAAACGTGCTGGTTATCAAACACTTTATGCCACGGATGAAACTCGATTTAGTAATATTGATGAACGTTTTGGGTTTGATCAGGCGATTACGCCACCCATCGGTTTTAATGATTTTCTCTTGGGCAGTTTTAATGATTTTCCTCTGTCGAATTTAGTGATTAATACTT
>BMAG01000137.1 GCA_014132595.1 Gammaproteobacteria bacterium
CATAGATATCGAGGGCATTTGGCTGACTGAAATTCTGTTTAATAACGCCACTCAAAAAATAGATTTAAAAGGATTTGCATTGCAATCACAGTTAGTTGAAAAAATGCTGCCTCAACTTGAAGCTCAATCTGCTTTTACCCACATGAAATTTGAAGTAGCCAATATCACAGAAACGCCTTTGCCGCCGAGCTTTGAAATACAAGCGAAAGAAGAGATGCCTTTATGAATGAGCTGCAGAATAAATTGGAATTATGGATTGAAAACTTAGGCAGCCCAAAAAGACGTCTTCAATATTTTATTTTAAGCTTAATCGTAATTTATCTGATTTGGGTTTTTGTGTTCTACAGGCCGTTACGTGTCAGTAAAAATTTATTAGAAAGTCAGGTTCAGGGATTGCGAACGCAGCTTGCTGAAACTGATAAGTCTATCAAACAGCTTCATGAGGAAATCAGTCAAGAATCAATCGCCAAAGCATTGGCAGAAAAAAAACAATTAGAAGTTAAGATTCAACAAAAGGATCATGCCATAGGCAGTGGTCCTTTATTATTTATTTCAAAAGAAGATTGGAAAACGTTAAAAAAAGAAATTGTGGTCAAGCAAGCAGATATGGATGCCAATATCATTTTGGAAAGTATGACCGATTTGCCGCTTCAACTGTGGGTGCCGCAAACGGTTGATCAGAAAGATGTCGCTACAATACTTCAAGGTGATATTTTTCAACATGCGTTAGAGATTAAGTTTCAGGCAGATTATTTTAGTACGATAAAGTATTTGTCACGGTTGGAAAATTTGCCTTGGCATGTTTATTGGGATAGCTTGAGTTATAAAGTATTGACGTATCCTAAGGCAGAAGTGACGGTTAAGTTTCATATTTTCACAAAAGAGAAGAGTGAAACATGAATAAAATCATTATCAGCCTGATTTTGCTATTTGTTTTTTTACAAAATGTTTATGCTGAGCATGATCCAACGAGACCTGCAAAATATGTGGAGAATCAGCAGGCGAGTCCTGTTGATATCAGCTCATTAGAGCTAGGTCTCACATTGGTGTCGCAGGATCGACGGGTTGTCGTCATTAATGGATACTCCTTAAAAGTGGGTGATTCGATTGGGGGTGAGCGTGTTGAGACGATTGAATCCAACAGTGTACGGTTAGTTGGCCCTAGTGGTAATATAACGTTGTTTCTGCTGGATAAATCTGTCAAGAAAGAAGTGCAATAAGCGTGATGATCGGAGAATGCGGGCGATGCAAAAATGGAAGCGTATAATCAAATTGAGTTTACTTGCAACGAGTCTTGTTTTCCTTGGCGCCTGTACCACTAAAAGAATTCATCCTACCCATGGTACAGTAGGGGATCAAATTCAGTCTGATATGTTGCAAGCGATCGACTCGAATAAAACACCTTCTAAAAAAATAGTGCGCCTTCCTTCTTCAGTGAGTAATGCGTTATTGCCGTCGGTGGGTGACAACTGGTCTAATACCACTCAAGCCCCTTTGAAACGATTTGATGTCGCTGCTGATAAAATACAAGCTAAATCTTTTTTCATGAGTTTGGTGAATGGCACGAACTATAATATCGTCGTCAGTCCAGATGTGACAGGTACCATTTCATTGAATTTAAAAAATGTGACTATCCCTGAAACATTAGAAGCGGTGCGTGATGTGTATGGTTATCAGTTTCATCGAACATCGTATGGCTATGAAATTTTGCCGCCGGAATTAGAAACACGAATTTATACGATTAATTATCTCGATGTGAAACGAAAAGGCACATCGTTAACTCAGGTCAAGTCAGGACAGATCAGTGATAGCGTGAGTGGATTTACGACAGGATCCGGCAGCACTTCAAATCCAACGCCGCAGCCGATTGGCGGTTTAACATCACCAACATCCGCACCGTCTGGCAGTAGTATTGATACTTCTTCTGAAACTAATTTCTGGCATGATTTAGAATCATCGCTGAAACAAATTATTGGTAATGGCTCAGGACATTCCGTGGTTGTTAACTCGCAAGCAGGTGTTGTGATTGTTCATGCGTTTCCTTTTGAGTTACGGCAAGTTGCACGATATATCGAACGTATTCAATCCAGTTTGACACGTCAGGTGATCATCGATGCCAAAATTCTTGAAATTGATTTGAGTGATCAATTCCAGGCAGGTATTGACTGGAATTTATTTGGTAAAGTCGCATTCGGTGATGGGGGTGTGGGTCAGACCAGTAATGCAACTGCATTCCCGAATACGAATATTCAGCCTTTGGATACGCTGGTGGTTGCTAATGGGACGAGTACGGGTACCAATAATGCTATTTTTACCTTAAATATTAATGGTGATTTTGGTGCACTCATTAATTTATTGCAGACGCAAGGTAATGTGCAGGTGTTATCAAGCCCTCGCATTTCTACGATCAATAACCAAAAAGCCATTATTAAAGTAGGGCAGGATGAATTCTTTGTCACGGGTGTTACGACCAACAATATTGTAACGGGGTCTGCGACGGTACCTTCACAATCGGTGAGTTTGACGCCATTTTTCTCAGGCGTCACCTTGGATGTCACGCCTCAGATTAGTAGTGATGGCAGTATTATTTTACATATCCATCCATCAGTCAGTTTAGTGGTCGATCAAACTAAGAATATTGTGTTAGGTAATGGCGGCACAGGAACTGCTGCCAGTAATACCTTTACACTGCCGCTTGCGCTTAGCACGATTCGTGAATCGGATAATATTGTGAGAGCGAAGAATGGACAAACGGTTGTGATTGGCGGTTTAATGCAAAATACGATGACAGAAGATGTAGCAGCGGTGCCGATTGTGTCTAAATTACCGGGGATAGGTCCATTCTTTAGACGGACGCAGCAAATTTCAAAGAAATCGGAATTGGTGCTTTTATTGAAACCGATTATTGTGGATAAGCCCGCGCAAAGGAAGTATCTGGAAGAATCGGATCGCACGGTTCGAAATATGAACGTAGGATTCCATTCGGGAAGTTTACCGAAAGTATTTGGTAATGAAGCGGAAGATTACCGAGGACAAGGAGTAATGAAGCAATAAATTATATTATGCGGTCATTGCGAGCGATGAAGCAATAAATAATTTTATGCCGTCATTGCTGTCATTGCCGTCATTGCGAGCGAAGCGAAGCAATCCATCTTTCAAACAAAGCTTCAAGAGACTGTTATTTTTCTAAGTTTTGCTTGAAAGATGGATTGCTTCGCTTCGCTCGCAATGACGGCAATGACGGCAATGACGGCAATGACGGCAATGACGGCAATGACGG
>BMAG01000138.1 GCA_014132595.1 Gammaproteobacteria bacterium
AGACTTAATTTTATTACAGGAAAATGATCTTTCATTGAATCGCACTTCATTTTTTGGAAAAAAACCTATTTTTGATGAGATGGGTCTTATAGCTCATCTGGGGAAAATAAGAGGATTTATTATGGAGTCCATGAGATCAGATGCGGCATTACAAGCGAATCCAAAAGTAAAACAAGGTTTGGATCTACTGCTTAGGCAGGTTGATTTTAGAATCGGTAAAATAGATAGTGATTTGAAAAAAGCCGCTAATGGTATGAAAAATAAAGAAAATACGGCGCCCAGTCGATCGATTAAAAATACGGGGAAATGATATTTCGTCGCAAAGACGCAAGCAAGCTCGCAAACGCTCGCGTTTAGGATAAGATATTATATTTGCAATGACGTTAAATATGAATTAATATTGATCAATTCTAATTTTAAAAGTTATCCTCAAATGCAAACACGCCCCCAAAAGACAATCTATGGATGTAGATATACTATCACCTATTCGGGTTTTGAGGATTGCTATATTCAAGTGATAGAGAAAGATAAAGAAAAAGATAAAGAAAAAGAAGAAAATGTCGCAGCAGAAGACAAACCAAAACGAAAAAAAACTCTTCAACAATTTCTAAAAGAAAGACAAGAAGCTCGAATGATTGAAGAAGCTGAAAAAGAAGCTTTAGATGCGACTCAAAATGGTCAATCCCCTTTGATTATTCTTAACGGCAGTGGCACGATTCAAGTGGATAGCAGAGTTGCCTGTTACTTTAAAATCAATGGAGAGAGATTAAAGATTCCTGCGACATACTTTAAGGATAAAAAAAATAAAGATCAAACATGCCCCATTATTTTTATTGTCGATAGACCGGCTCCATTGCCTTCCAGTAATTTTTTCAAGAATAATTGGAAGTGGTTATTGGTACTGACCATTTCCTCTCTGGTAGGTCTGTTATGCACTGGAACGATGATTAGTTTATTTATTCCCCAATGGATCGGTCTATCATTCCCATCACCTGTTCTGAACCTAATAGCCGGTGCTACGTCTGCACTCCTATTAAATACGATAGTGATGGGGGCAGTCAAACTGGCTGTTAAGATGAATTCTTATTTATTCGAAAAAAATCCCAAAGACAATTTTAGAAAAAATATACATTATATATCGCATAAAGGCACAACTAAATCGATGTATAATAAGCTGCTAACAAAAAAAGGAATCATTTTTCCAAAGACTCAGGGCCTTACTCATAGTATGAGTACTCCAGAGTTACAATCCGTTGCAAGGTTACCTCAGAAAATGGATGAAAAAACAAATACTCCTGTACAGGCTAATTCCTTTAGTAGCGATTTCTCGATTTCTGATTTAGAAATCACAGGAAGAAGACGTAACTCTTGTTAAAAAAACTTTATTTTGTAAGAATTATTAACAATTAAACCATAGGTGATACTGATGCATTTACGTTTTCTTTTTTCATCCTCTACAATGAGTGGCAATACTCAAAAAGAAAGTAAAAGTAGAGACCCCTTGTTATCTACCCAGGCTGAAGCTCTATTCAAACAAGTTAAAGAAGAGCTTAAATTAGGCAGCGCCAATGCAACTGATGATGCGCAAGTATTAGAAAATGGTGTTTTTATAAGATTATTTTGTGAATTTTTAATTCGTGGTTTTGCTATACCTGTGTTTGTCAAGGGTAAAACTTCAAATCAAGAACTTATGATTTTTACCCAAATGTTCACTTCTATTTTTGCCACAGCATTTCAATGCGGCTCATGTGTAGAACACGCGGCATTGGTATTTGTAAAATCTTTAGAATCCTGTATTCCTGAATCTAAGGAAATTATACAACTTGAAGCAAATAAAGAATCAAAAGCAAAGTACACTTCTCACAATGTTGCCGTTCTCAATCGCGAAAATGATTCATCTTGGAATAATATAATACTGATTGACACTTGGCGGGAAGGACAATTACGTATCTATTCACCCGATGAATCACCCAAAATGTGTGATCTTGCCGCGGGTTTATTTGAACCTGAAACTATTGAATGCGTTTTGAAAGTCAAACACAGATTAAAAGGATCTGACTGGAAAAAATATGCTTCTTTATTGCAAGAGTTGAAAGTATGTATCTGTCTTGAAACATTTTTTAATGAATTTCAGCCTGATGATCCTCGATGGAAAGCTTCATTTAATTTTCTGAAGACTCAAAAAAAAGAGTATGAAGGAGCAATCCATAAAGTACACGAATTAATAGATCTTAAGATAAAAACATATCAAATTTTTGGTGATTATCTTGATGAACTTGAGAATTTGAAGATGGTTTTATTAAAATTAAAAGGACATACTTATATTACCCATGGAGGAAAAAAAATAATCCATGGAAAAGTCTATTCTAAAAGCGCTGCACTTTTTGTCAATGACATCGAAGCATTTGTGACTAAAAATATCAATTGCAACGATTATGATTTTGAAACTATAAAAGCTGAAGAAGCAGCATGCCGCACCTTACTTAATAAGATATTTTCAGTTCTCAATTCAAAAAAAGAGGCAACAAAATGGAATTGCTTGTGCGTAGGTCTCTTTGGAAAATTGGGTAATCGAGATAAAACGACGGGTGCACTGCATACGGAGGTTGTGACCTTGTTGGAAAAAACTCAAAATAAAACAACCCGTTTTGTCTCTTAAAGTGCTTGTATGCTATACTAATATATCATCGAATAAGAGGACATCAGCATGCGGCCAGAGATAAAGCCCATTAAAGATGATATGACTCTGGATGAGTTAGAAAATCAGTTACACTTACGCATGGCGTTGAAAGATGCACTTTTAGAAGGACAAAGTGACTCTCGTCAAAAATGGATCTTGCGTGAAATCAATAAGCTTGCTCAAGATGAAAAATCAGAATGGTCAACGCTTAAGAAAGAAAAATTAATAGAAAATTTAAAACACTTTGATGAGTGCCGGATTAAATGGCGTGCACCTGAGGTGCAAGTTGAATCTTTAACAACATTCATTGCCTCAGATCGTAAAGAAGTTTCCCCTGGCCAGTTAACGACAAAATCAATGCGTTCGGTCGTTCAAGCGCTTGAACATGAAAAAAAAGAAATGCTGGGTAAGCTGAGTTTAATAGAGACGGGTGAAGGTACCGTTGGATTACAAGAACCGTCTACAATAATCAGTGAAAAAACAAAAAAAATAATGGCTAGTGCTCAAGGGCGGCTTGATGTAATGAACGAAGTTATAAAAAAAATAAAAATTGCCGAAGTCGCTCCTTTAACTCCTGAATCTCTCCAGTATGCACAAAATATGCATGGTACTTTAAAACAATTAAAAGAAGATATGAAGCCCATCGGCTCTGAAAAAGTTTTTATTAAAGATCGAAGCGGGATTAATAAAATTATGAATGTCATTCATAAAGAAATCCCTAAAAAACCTGTAATGGATTCACGTGCAGATCAAAAATCCATAAAGAAAATATAAATCGACTTAGTTAATTACTCAAAAATCTATTCACCAACAAATCCGTTTCATAAAGCGGCAATCCCATAATCCCAGAATAGCTCCCTTCAATTCGTTTAATAAAGACGGCTCCCCTTCCTTGAATCGCATAACCTCCAGCCTTATCTACCGGTTCTTGTGTATTCCAGTAGGCTTCCATCTCATCCGGTAAAATTTCACGAAATTGCACGCGGCTAATTGAGCAGGCTGTTTCAATCTGATTATGTTGAACCATGGCGATTGAGGTTAATACTTCATGTGTATTTCCTGAAAGCTGATTGAGCATGCGAATACCATCTTCTTTATCTTTAGGTTTTTCCAAGAGTGACCCATTCAAAACAACAACGGTATCAGCACCTAAAACGGGATATATTTCATTCCGTTGTGAGGATTTCCAGCCGGCTTGTGCTTTTTCAAGTGCCAGACGATCTGCATATTGCCGGGGTGATTCACCTGTATGGATTTTTTCCGCGACTTGTATAGGCAGGCATTGAAAAGCAATATGGATCTGGTCTAATAAAATTTGTCTTCGAGGAGAGGTCGAAGCTAAATAGATAAAAGGTTTATCTTTCATAATTGCTCAGGTAGTTTTTGAAAGGCAGCATTAAGATATCGAGGTGGGTCTTAAAAATCAATATCTGCAAAGACAAATGCCAGATCTATTTAAATCAACAAGTTAAATACACTTAAAATGAAATTGTGCGTTCATTAATCAAATATTTTGATTAAAAAATGATATTGTTCTATTATATAGCCCAAAATGATCAAATATTGGGTTATAAATGCAATCAAGAAAGATAAATAGGCAGAATCGTCCTGCATCCTCGCCTTCTTTTGAGAATTCGCAAAAGAGAAGCAATCTGGGACGTTATTTTGCATCTGCAATTGTCGTTGGCGCTTATTTGCTTATCCTATGGGCGAGCTTTTTTCAAATTGGAATAAATATATTGAAGGATGTTCGATTAACGTGTGTTGCTTTAGGGTTAGGAGCTTCGATTCCCGTCATGGTGGCTTATAGGAATGCGCGAAGACGGTGGGCATTAAAAACGATTCCAATAAAGCCTTTACCTCTTTCGGAACCCCTTAATGAATTGAAGAACATTCCTGCTAAAACACAAACTTTGACTCGTAGTAAAGAAATAGGCATCCCAATGCTTGCTAGAATTAGACGAGGTTATGGAAAAAAACAGCAAGAAAAATCCACAAGTTTGTTATCCAAAATTAAAAGCTTTTTTTCAAGCCATAAAAAACCTCCTGTCGATAAGGTTTTAATCGTTGAAAGTCATGATGATGTATCCACATCCACAAATCAGGTGATCGAGTCTTTAAAAGAATCCTCAACACCATCAGTTTTGCTCCCTGAAATGAATAAAGAAATAGAATCCAGCAAGAATGATAAAAAAATAAGGAAAAATAAAAAAATCATAAAAAAATACACGCCTAAAAATATAAATCCAGAAAATAAAGCAGATATAAAAGAAAATACAGATGAGGAAGAAACTTCATCGGAAACTGAAGATGAAATACCACTGTTAGTTCCTTGCTGCGATCCACAATTTAAATTTTTATTTAAATCAACAAACGATAATGTTTATGTTGATAAAAAAAGATTGCCCGAATCGTTTCTTAAGTTTGCAGAGCTCGTCCATCAGTTGATTAAGCAAAACCTTATTTTAACAGGCGGTGCTGTGACTGCATTGTTACTAAAAATCGATCAATTTAATGATTTAGATTGTATTGTCTTTGAAGATAAAAATAAGCTCCTAAAACTGCTTCAGGATGCAAAGCAAGACAACATACAATATCATTGCAAAATAGTTTCAAAAAAATATCCCATTCTAAAAGTCATTCTTGCGGAAGAGGCGGTATCACCTTGTGAATACATTTATTTACCTTCTTCAACAGAAACACATTTTCTGAATTTTTCCATCCTTTCTTCTTCGGCCTATATACGAACCAGCAATAGTTTGTTTTATCTTGATAAACGTAATAATACGTGTGTTGAAATTAAATGTCATGAAAGTGTGGCGGTTAATTCTCTTTGTAATCAAGGTATGTTAAAACTATTAGATAAAGAAATGAGACGTCATTCTCCTGCTAAACCGCTCACCTTGAATGAGCTTAATCAAATAAAATCCATTACCAATCATGCTCATGCGCGCTTAATTGAAGTCGATATTTCCTGTTGCAAAAATGAAGGCGATATTCTGGAAAATGAGATCAAAAAAAATCTTGCCCGACGGGATTTTAAACTCTCTGCCTTATTCGTAAAAATATTGATTAACTACCATAAGTTGCTTATAAGAGGATTTAACGGAGGGATTTCGTCAGTTAATCATGAGCTCATTTCTCCTGTTGATCCAAAAGCGCTATTTAAAAATCCTGAAGATATTCTGAGAATTTTTCGATTAGCAAATATCATGTTGCAATATCCAAAATTTGAATCAGACAAAGATCTTAAATTGATTTTAGAAGAAACTAATTTCAAGTTGCTTTTTAAAGATTTTCTTTTTAATAAAAATGGAGAAGAAAAAGAAGAAAATCCAGAAAACATAGAACATTTGCGTCAAGTTAATACGAAGATAAATAAATTATTTTTAAAAAATAAACCCGAAAATATCATAAAAATTCTTTGCAAATTAGATGTCATTGAGGCAATGACAGCACTCACTGATTATGAATTTTTGTTAGATACAGCCGAAGATTTTGCAAATTATGTTAAAACAGTACCTAATCATTATAAAAAGACGTCCTTTTATTATTTTCTTCATTTACATTCTTGTCTATCATTACAAAATTCTTTGACTAAAACGTTAATGAATAAAGTGCAAAAAACACTTGAGCCGGAAGTTGAAGCACCTGAATTCGAAATGTACATTGATTATATAGAAAGAAATACATTAAATCGCATGTTTCCAAAAAAACTTGTTCCCTTTAATCCGGATTCTGCGTTTATAAAGATGATGGTTGATATCAAATCGAAATTTAGAGACAAAAATCAAAAATGTGAAAAATCCAGCGAAGTGGAATCGGATCGACAAAGGTTATCCCACTTTAATCAGCTTCCCTTATCAATGCCATGATCTATGGAAAACGCTACGCTTTTTTCAATTCACTGCATAAAAAGCCGAAGGATCTATTGTCTGAACATGGGGGGAGGGACGGTTGTTTGGCGAATAAAGCTTTTACTGACGCAAGGAGGAAGGTATTTTGGGAAAGTCGAGTATGCATGGTGTTCAAGCTCGAAAAGATGATCTTAAATCTGTCGTTGCAGATGTAATCTGATGATTGATTTTCTCTTTGCAAAGATTTATGGAGGCACGAATTTCTTTGTCAGAAAAGTGCAGCATCGCATATTCAACAATCGTTAATATATCTTTTTTTGCAGGGAGAGAAGCATTAACATAATTTTTTTTATCGTCAGGATCATCTAACAACGCATCCAGTAAGATCATAAAGCGATTGCCGTCTGCATTTTTATCTTTTAAAAAAGCGAGCAATTCGGGAATCACAGGATGTAATGCGCGAGCTTCTATCTGAGAGAGTGTAAGATCGGGCATCTGATAAACAGGGTTGAAAAACGGAATCCCTGTTGCATATTGATAGGCTGTATCGATGCCTGCGGTCACCAAAGAACGATAAATTTCTAACGCAGAAAATGGAGTCATATCTCGATTGCGGGAATGCGATGCGGCTTTTGAATCAGCAGCCCTATCGGTTTTAGATTCTAGGTTGTTCCGTTCAAAAAAATGGAACGTACCGTAATTCCTTTGATCTTGATACATGTTCTAAACCTCTCTTCATATACAATAAAAATAATCAAAATACTACACAATGATTAAATATAAGTCAATAGAGGGTGTTCTTAAGTGAGGCTGCGACCTGTTAATTCCTCAAGAACCATTAAGGGTGAAAGGGCGGGATTGGCCATCGCGGCTACGGGAAGATAAAAGGTTTGTTCTAAGACATGCTGACCTGACATCGCAGCATGTGATACATGGTCTGTTTGTACAATCCAGCTTGCTCCTGATGCAAAATGAATGGATTGTTGTGCCACTGTTTTTTGATAATTTAAATCTGCCTTCATTCTGTCATGAATTTGCAACATGATATGATCATAGGTAGTACGGGTGGACTTTGTCAGTTTTAACCATTTTAACAAAGCAGCACTTCCCCTCCATTGCTTGCTAACCTGGGGTAAAAACCGTTTCACGACTTCAGAGAAGGGTTCTCCCACGCGCCAATGCCGTGTTTTACCGTGAGGATTAATATTTGAAAAAACACGTAATATACGACGGCCTTGATTTGGTGTGGCTGGAAATGCATCCACATGCAGGCGTGTATCATCTTTTCGATAAGAGGAAAGACGTCCTGCAATTTCAATGGGCCTAAAGCTTGTGCGTCCTAACTGTATTTCTGCTGTATAAGCCGGAAGGAGACTTTGAACCAGTTGTTCTGCCTGTATTGAAAACCGCTGCATCATTTCTTTTAATCTATCATATTTTTCTGCAGGACATTTGGCACAACGTAGAATTTGAGTATGACGGTTAAAGCTGATATTTTTAGCTTTGGGTTCTGCAAAAGAAGGTGATAAAAATTCATTTTCTTCAGGAAAAAGCTGGAAGGGGAGGGTGGGCAAATAAAGAATATGACCTTGTTCCAAGGCATGGATAGCTTGCTCGCTTTTTTCAACTGAAAAAGAAGAAAACCATTGATTAGTATCTATTAAATGCAAAATCGACATGGCCGGTATCTCAAACTCATAAAGCGCTATTCTATCATTTTTATATAATTAATCACGAATTTCGCTTAGAAATTAATGTCGACTCTTAAGTTAATTATCTACTTAACGAAAATTCCGATTGTAAGGATGTA
>BMAG01000139.1 GCA_014132595.1 Gammaproteobacteria bacterium
AGGATGATGAATTAGTAGAAATCACACCGCAGTCTATTCGGGTGCGGAAGAAGTTCTTGAAAGAGCACGAAAGAAAGAGATCGTCTAAAACGAGTTAATCTAAATTTTTAAGCTCGGTTAGGCATCAGTTGTAGCTGAAGGCATTATTGATTTTTCCCTAGATACAGATGCTGCTGGATCAGTGAGGCTGCCAGCAAGTTTTTGCGGAATTTTTGGTATGCGCCCATCACATGGTATTATTTCCATGCATGGAGTAAAAAGTTTTTCTCCAAGTTTTGACACTATCGGAATATTTTCAAGAACAATAAATATACTTGAAATGGTTTTTGAAATATTAGTTAGAACAGAGATAGAAAAAAACCTAAATACAGTAAAAAATTTTTATGTGCTTGAAGATTATTTGATAGTAGTCAGTTCAGAGCAGCGCCAGCTTTATCTTAAATTTATAGAGGAGAGTTGTCATATTTTGCGATTAAACCCAACGTTCATTAAATTAACTGATATACATCCTAATTCATATGATTCAAAAAACGGAGAAAGCGCTATTTTTAAAACCATTTTTTGTTCTGAAATATGGGAAAACATAGGAATCTGGTCGAAGACTAATCTTGAGTTTTCAAAAACAACTTATGTTGATTTTAGTTGCATGGAAGCCATAGATAAAAATACTATATCTGAAGCATTAAAATGGAAAGAAATATATTCAGATGAACTAAATTCATTACTAGGCACACATAATTTGCTATGCATACCAAGCTCCCCGAATGTTGCACCACTTAGAAATCGAGAATTCAAAAAAATAAATGAATTTGATTATGATAAACTCAGACCGTTGGTTGCTTTATCAGGTATTGGCAAATTACCCCAAATTAACATTCCTATTGTGACCAATGGTTATCCTCCTGTTGGTGTATCATTGTTGGGTGGTTATAAACAAGATCGATTTTTAATCAGTAACACAAAGAAAATCTGCATGCAAAAATTTAAACTAGAGAATGTCTAAATATTAAATCTCTTTTGTGAATATTTTATTTTGAAATGGATTGTAATTAATATCATAATCGAATAAGTTATGCTATCCCTCCATTCCAAACTCAATTATAAAAGGTGTAACTTGTCTAAAAACATTATAAAAACAGCCAATAACAGAAAAGAATCATATAAGTATCTTTCTTATCTCGTATCAATTTATTCTTTTTCTTTTCTTCTTCCAAGTATTCTACTGAGAAAGAAAATTGATTTTCCGTACCTTGGTGATATTCCAATTTCTATTTTATTTACAGGCACATATTTTATGTTGTTGGATATTATTACAGAAGTCTACGGTTATTATGAAGCAAAAAGAACGTTATATGCTGGATTAATTACATATACGATTTTTATATTTACAATGGAAATGGTTATTTCTGTACCTTCATCAACAACCCAGATGGTGGGCTCGAATATCCCGCAAGATCCTTTAGCCTATGATCATATTTTTAAAGGTGTTTATCTGGTGTGGTTTTCCGTTGTTGTCTGCAGTTTATTTGCAAATACCTTAAATATAATTATATTATCAAAGTGGAAAATATTAACAAACGGTAAGTATTTTTTTCTAAGAAGTGTTACTTCTTCATTAGTTACCGCTGTCTTATATTCAACTGTATCTAATATTTTCGCATTTGGTATATTTATGCATGCATCACAAATTAGCTATTTTATTAAAGTGACGTTGATTAGCATTTCAGCGAAGCTATTAACGCTGCTTATTTGCGCATATCCCGCTACACTATTGAGCAATATTCTTAAACGTACAGAAAATGTTGATGCTTATGATTATGGTATAGACTACAACTTTCTGCGCGCATACTCAGGTTAAACATTAATATGATTAATGCAGTTTTAATCACCGGCTGTAGTTACGGACTTGGAAACGCCTTGGCTTTAAAATTTTCAAAATATAATTGCCATGTCTACGCGGTTGGTCGCAATAGAAGTCTTCTTGAAAAGCTAGCTGAAAAATCATCAAATATTAAACCCATTATTGCAGATATTACAACGAAAAATGGCAGATTAAAAATTCAAGAATTGATGAACAGTGAAAAAAAAAGCATCTCTATTATTCATAATGCTGCTATTCTTGAGCCTCGCATATTTAAATTATCCAATGAAGCCCTATTACGCGAACATGCAGAAACAAACTATTTGGCGCCTCTTTTTATTACACACAGTCTTTTGCCATGGATAAAACAAGGCCAACGAATTCTGCATATTTCATCAGCAGCTGCAAATCTTCAAATAGATGGCTTGATGTCTTACTGTACTACAAAAGCAGCGATGCAATTTGCAATTGAATGTCTTAACGTTGAGCTGAATTCAGATAAAATTCATTGTGCAAATCTAAGACCGGGCATGTTAGATACACCGATGGCATTGAAACAAAGAAGCGCTGATCCAAAGCACTTCCCTAATCAAGATTATTATTTGCAATTATACAAAGAAAAAAAATTGATTGACCCTGAAGTTGCAGCTGAGTTCGTTGCTTGGGTTATGTTGAAAACTAAAGCTTCGGATTTCAGCAAAAATGCTTGGAATATATATGAAAGTTGGCATCATCGGCATTGGCTGCCAGAAAACATGATAATTTCTGAGCTTTCTTAATTTTTAAAATTATGGCGCAATAATAAAATCATTTTTTGAACCCATATTTTTAATATTATATTTCGTTTAAGGCAATTTTCCTAACAGGATGTTGAATTTTTTTGTGAATATTCATACCCTGCCATATAGCTAATGCTCTTAATATCATCATTGCTCATGTTTGTAAGTATATCTTTATCTAGTAAAATTTGGATGGCTGATTTCGTTATAACAGTTTTACCGAGTACTTCCTTGAGCTGGAATTTCATTTCACTATACTCCTCGGAAAATTCCTGCATGATAATTTTATATTTTGGTTTTTTTATTATTTCGCATGCAAGATAGGTTATTGCTCGAATATCTTTTTTAGAAAAACCTTCTAATAATTTATCATCCGCTACAATCTCATGGGGTGAAAGCTCAATAATTAAAGATTTTCCAACTAACTGAATAATTAATTTATTTTGTTTTGATTTTAAGCCAATAATTCGATAAATAATATTGTCTGGTTGTTTTAACTCGCTGTATTTTTTTATTATCCAATTACAATATTCGCCGACAAATGAGATCTTTTTAAAATGCATATATTCTTCCTATGACCTATAGTTAAACTAATCTACGCAATCTCGTTTTGCCTGCACAACTACGCTTAAAATTTTATCATTATTGTTTAGACGAGTCATTTTATATTGTTCGAAGTCTGGACTCAAAGGTTTTAGATAACGATCTCCAGCATCCACTAATAATTGCCGGAATATCGCTTCAGGATAATTTGCAAGTTTTGCAATAACAAAACTTCTGTCTTTAAATTGCTTTTCGGGGTCAGCAATTAAAATAGTATTCCGTGGAAATACAGGATCCATAGAAGCATCTATTATTTTTAAAGCGTATCCAGCTTTTCCTATAACAGCGTCAGTTAATATAAATTCGTTATAAATTTTTTCATCTTTTCTCTTTGGCCAATACAAAATTTCATCCCATTCTAAAAGAGGTACTTTTGATGCTCGATCTAACCATGGTATAGGTTCATGTCCTTTTAATTGGTCAACGTTTATCGAAAAAAAATTTGCAATGGGTTTTAAACTGGATAAATGTGGATGCTCACAAGCACCTGTTGCAATCCGATGTATTGTAGGTTGTGGCAAATTGATTCGTCTGGCTAATTCCGTCACGCGAATTTTTTGATCCGCCATAAGGCGATTAAGAATTTGACCGATTTTTGTATTTTTCATGACTGCAAATTTTGTCATAAAGTTTCTTTAAATGCTATCCATTATTTCGTTGACATGAATAATTCAAATAAATAATATACGGAAAATGTATTTTTGTTCTGTATATCCAGATTGGTTCTGGTACAACTTTAGCTGAGGACATAATATCCTCGCGCCCGATTATATCCCATCGATTCGCGAGATACTATGGCTTCGCAGGACTGCGAGGTGAAGTGGATGCTTTTTTTTATTTCTATGAAATGCCTATCTGTTTTCAAGGAGATGCGATTATGGACGTTGTAATGACTAAATCTAATCGTTCCCTTTATACTGAAAATGCATGTTTTCAAAAAAATATTCCTATAGTTCGATTCAAGAATACTTATAAAAATAGGCGTAAAATTTTGAAAGTTTTTTTATTAGGTCGTTTGCAAAAATTATTTTGTGAATTATTTCAAAATAAAATGCAATTTATTCAAAACAATAATTCGATGGAGTGTTATGCAGTGGATAGTCAAATTATTCAATTTTTAATTCAAGAAATAATTGAGACAGGGGAATATACGTTAGAAGGAATTGCATTTCATACCCGCATTCCTTTTGATGTTGTTTATGATGCAGCCTGTGGGATAGGAAATCAATTTTCAATAACCCCTTGGGCAAAAATTGTCGACTTATATATCCAAGTTAAACCTGAAATAGCTCTAGCATTTACTGCTAGACTGCTTGAAACTAATAGCTCTCGCATATCTTCTCTTTCAACATTGCTTACAGAAATATAAGTTCTTTATCGTACTTACATGTAATAAATAACTGCAAGCATAACCAAATTATTTTCGCAGGCTAACAACACTGTTGTCCTGCGAAAATCGAAATCTATTATATTTTAGCTTTTAAATACAAACATCTAAGCCCACCAACCAAACATCCTTCGCCAACAGGCTTAGAACACTTTGACTAGCTATATTTTTCAAACAACTCCTGCATCATCATTTTTATCCTTTTGACTGTATTCGCATCACGCGTATTCGATGATTTGAGCACTTGTGGAATAACATCTACAAAATCGAAGTTGCTTTCCTTCTGCCATTATTGCGTAAGTGCGCGATGATAATCTGGATAAAAATCCATTGGATTATGACAGCGCCCCTCCAAAGCTGTTGAAATGAGGAATGCAAGTTGTGGAACAAGATTGCTTAGACGTGATGAAACCGCATGGCAAACGCACTCAACTTAGCATTGGCAGCCCTACTAATCAATCTCCTAAAAGTAATCAAGAAAAAATTAGATAGGGCTAACTAGTTGAAATGTATCAAAAGGTACCACACAAGCTTAACACCTTTTCTCTCTAATTTATCACTATTAACTTATAAACTTCACAATCAAAAATCCCGCCACTATTAATAACACCATCGCTGAAAATTTATTTATCCAATGCTGACTCCCTGGTTTTTCAATTTTATCTTTAATCCTTCTACCAAAATAGGCATACACGCAACCACTTGAAAATTGCAATACAAGAAATGTCGCGCCCAATAGCGCCATTTGAGCCCAATGATTACCTCCTTCCATCATAAACTGCGGAAAAATTAATCCAAATAAGATTATTGTTTTTGGGTTAGAAAAAGCAATTAGGGCACCTTTAGTATATAAAGATGAATTTTTAGAAATTTCTATTCCATTTCCCATCGATCCAGACACAATTTTTTTATTCCATTGTTGATAGGCAAGATACAAAAGATAAATTATTCCTCCCACTTGAACGATTTTCATTACAAACAAATGATGCTGTAATAGTTGAGTCAACCCCACTGCGAATAATATCATCGAAATCAGATAAGCATTATTAGCACCCATCAGAACAGGCCAGATCCTCCGGTATTGCATTTTCATGCCGTTCGCCATCATATACATCGTCATCGGCCCCGGACTATACACCATGGTAAATACCAATACACAAAAAGATAAATAAGCTGATAATGTCATCATGATTTATACACCCCTTGAATAAAAAAATTCTTTATATACGGTTCCTTAAGCAACCAACAGTCTTGCAGTCATCCATGACTAATCAACATTGGTGCTTGCGCTTATGGGGTACCAATATATTACATGAGCCTAGAGGAGCTTTGCTTGCATGCTAGGCATTTCATAAAAACAATGTTTGTAAAAAGCATCACTAGAATGTCTGTCGTTTAGGTGAAAGTCAAACAGATTATATGAGTAAGTGAGGAATGGAGGCCAGGCTTACGTAGTTGCATTATTTATAATAAAGCCTGACTCCGCTTCCATAGTGAGAGTGAGTTAATTAATTTTAACTTTTCTTTAGGAAATCTAGGGGGTTGGCTAATGGGTGACTGCATCATCTGTTACAGCCTCTGCGATGACTGTTTTAATAGTGTGATTACTTCACTATTTAACTCTTCAATTAACTGGGCTGCGGACAGCGCTTTGCATAAATAAGCGGCTTGTCCAGCCCACATTGACATAAAATCAATATTATTTTGCCTTGCAGATTCTTTTCGCATTCCGCTGGTTAATGCATTTTGTATTGGGTAATCAAGAATATTTTTTTCATGTGACTGCATTCTTATACTAAATTTATTTTCAATCCCGCGAGCTAATTTTCCTGAAAATGCACGTGTTAACGTTGTATTATCCTGCGTTGTACTTAATAGTAATTTTTTATAAAGAGGATGAATGCCTGATTCAGCGCAGCATAAAAATGCTGTTCCCATTTGTATAGCAGATGCACCCAATATTAATGATGTTGCAATCCCTTTTGCATTCATAACTCCCCCAGCAGCAATAATAGGAGTTTTGATATTTTCAATTAGTAAGGATACCAATGATGATAGGCTTATAAGTGCCTCTTCTGGGCTTCCAAGAAAGGTACCGCGATGACCGCCTGCCTCACTACCTTGCGCAACAATAGCATCAATATTATTTTCCTCAAGTAGCTTGGCTTCGGCTAATGTTGTTGCGGTTCCGATTAAGGGGATAGAATTTTTTTTAAAAATCTCTATCCAATGTTTAGATGGAATACCAAATGTAAAACTGAAAATGGGAACTTTTTCTTCAATAATAACATTCATTTGTTCTTCAAATGACGGCGCATAGGGCGGCTTGATAAAATCCACAATAAAATTTAATTCTGCACAAGATGCTTGTGCTGTTTTTCTTGCATGTTCAATTTGATCCTCAGTAGCATAATGTTTTTCTGGTATAAAAAGATTTACAGCAAATGGTCTATCAGTAAGTATTTTAATTTTCCTTATCGTTTTTCTAATATCATCTGCTGACATATATCCAGCACCTAGCGAACCCAATCCGCCAGCATTAGACACAGCAGCGACAAGGTCAGGTGTTGTTGCGTTACCAGCCATCGGTGCTTGGATAATCGGTAAGGTAATATTTAAAAGTTTAGTTATTTTTGTATGTGGCCATGGAAAATTGCGTTTCATAGGTTAATACTCATTACAGCAACACGATGATAAAACAATTCATCGTCGTCAATGTATGTCCATACTAGTCGGGCGTACCAATTCGGAATAGTTGGGTTACTAAGAATATATTCTATACAGTCTGTTAGTAATTTAATTTCGATGTTTTTACTCATATCAGTACCAATAATGCAAATAAACCAAAAAATAAAATAATGCCGCCCGATATCCAATTAATGATTCGCATAAAAGACTGACTTATACGCTTATGTAAAATATAAGAAACACCACCACTCAATAGTAACCACCAAATAGCTGACCCTAGAGTGATACCGATGACAAGAAGAATTGCATGAGTATAGTCAGTGCCGGCACTTCCCAAACCTAGCCCTGCAAATATGGCGGTAAATGATAATATGGTCATTGGATTAGTCAGGGTTAAAAAATAGGTAGTAGCGCATGCATGCCAAGGTGATCTATCGGGTTTCTCGTTAGTAGATTTATTACGCGGTGGAGTCAGTAAAATTTTAATTCCAAGATAGAGTAGAAATGCACCGCCAATGACTCGTATCCAAAATTGTTGGGCAACCAATAACGATGATATTGCTGTTAACCCAAATCCGGCAATCAACCCATAGGTACCATCAGCCAATGCCGCGCCCAACCCTGTCATTAAGCCCACTTTAAAACCATTGTGCAGAGAGCGTTGTATACAAAGAACACCGACTGGACCAACAGGTGCTGCTATTGCAAAACCAATAATTAACCCCTTCAAGAACAACGCTAGCACCTTATACTCCATTAATGTAAATCTGTTTAAATTAGATTGCACCTCAAGCAATGACACTTTTTAAGAGTGTGTGCCGATTTCCTTGTGCTGCTAGCACTTGGCTGGCGCGAAAAATAAGCAAAAGCCTCCCTAGAATGTCTGTCGTTTGGGTGAAAGTCAAGCAGATGATTTGAGTAAGTGAAATTCGATAGAGATAAATTTTTTATTTTTATTTTCTGGCTTTATGTTCAACGAAATGCGGATCGTTTTGTGCTTCTCGGGTTTCTTTCAGTTTTGCACCTTCTTCTACTTTTCTATCTTGCTTGATATTGTTTCTTAGCGCTCTTTCTATTTTCATAAGATGGCTCTCTGATAATTTCTGACATTCCAGAGAAAATGGAACGCTCTCTTTAGTTAATTTTTCGACTGCATCTTTGGGTAAATTTAAATTTCGGCATTCTTTTGTTTCTTTGTTTATGAAATACAGTTGTTTGTCATATAGGACATAGGCGGTATTTGAGGTGATAGGTAATTTATCTAATGTGTCATAGGTTGGTTGTGTTAAGACAACAACGCTTTCACTATTTTTCATTTGTTTGTTCTCTAGGATTCGGCTTATCTCAGTAGCTGATAAAGGCTGCAAATCTAATTGTTTTTTTGCAGCTTTCATTTGACTCATACGCTTTAATAAAGCTTCCCTTTGTTCTGCTTGTATTCTAAACTCTTCTTGTGCTTTTTCATTTTCACTATCTACATCACACATACCTAAATCATATTTTTCTTTATCAATTACTTTTTCTTGTTGTTCTTTTTTTGAATTAGATATAATTTCAAGGTTACTTTCTTTTTCAACATGCAAATCTTGCAAAGGCTCAGCTATTTTTTCTTGCCAAACCTCAGACATAATCTTATTAGATATGTTAGAAACTTCTAACTTGTAATATTCAGAATTTTCTAATTCTTTTATAAAACACGCCCTGTCTTCATCAGATAAATGAGCATACTGAGCATCTGCTAATTTTAATATAGCTAATTTTGTCAAATCGTTAACAATTTTTTCAACAGCTTCTTTTTCAGTTGGCCTATCTTTGCATAAGTGTGCTTTTAATTCGTTTACAATATTATCATGATAGATGTTTGCTATTTCGATGCCGCGACGTATAATTTCCATAAAACGTGGATCTTCGCTTTGTAGTTTTGAAAAATCAAACTGAGTTATTGCTCCAGTTAAAAGGAATGATTCATCAATAATGCGGTCATATTTTTTATCTAATTCATTGATTATATGTTCAGAAATAGCAATTACTTCATCGAGCTCTTCAATTCTATGATTGCATTCTTGAATTTTATGGAAAAGATATTCTCTCTTTTCAGTTAATTCAGTTATCTTTTGCCATAAAATTAGCATTTGTGCTTCACAATTTTTTAGGGTTGTTAATAATTCATGCGCTTCTAGTATATCTTTCACACTTACATTATTATTCTTAACAATTTTTGAGATTTCTTCTAATGAGGTTTCCATAATTTTTTTTAATTCATTGTAATGCCGCTCCATTTCTTCTTCTAAAAATTCTCTCTTTTCTTTTTCCTTCATTTTTAACATTAACGTAGTCATTATATTTGCAATTTTTTCTGCTTCTACCTTTTTTACCCATATAGCTGTTTCCTGAGCAGATTTTTTTTGAAATTCATAAGTGTTAATAAGCGCATGCACACACTGCCAATATGCATGTAATGCAGCGGGCAATCGATTAATATCTGGAAGGATATCTTTATCCTTAATATTCAAAGTACACCTCCATTTTGTTGCAGTTTTAATTGGATTTTATCTGTTTATCCTTTTTTCTCTTTTACAAGATAAGTATAGTTCATAGTCTACGCTTTGGTTAAAATAAATAAACGATTCTATTAATTGGCCAATAATACTGCATTTATATTCCATATGGTTAAATAATGTTCTTTTCAATAAGATATATGGTGGTCAAATAGTGGCGCCTGCCATCAGCTCTTGATAGAATTCACTTTTAGAATTTATAACGAATACTCACTTAATGAAATGCTTATCACAACATAAGTGAATTTTTTTTAATTATTTCAACCTTAACAAAATTAGGAGGCTATATGGATTCTCGATTAAAAAAACCAGAAGAAAATTATGATGCTTTATTTGAAGGTTTAACAGAAGAAGAACTCGAAGCGGAATTAGCAAAATCAGATGCAGAACTTGCGAGACTACAAAACAAAATGGACGATCTCGCAACCAAAAAAACTGATTTAGTTGGAAAAAAAGAGGATTGTAACCGCAGAATAAATGAATTAGATAGTGTAATTGCCTCCTCTCAAAAGAGAATAGAAGATCTTGACGCAAAATACGATCGCATCATAGAGCAAGCCTTACCATTAACAGGCGCAGTAACTCCCTTTGATTTTTCAAAAGTAAAAAGCGATGATCCCGAATTCATG
Organism: Gammaproteobacteria bacterium; assembly: GCA_014132595.1. Classification (GTDB taxonomy): domain Bacteria; phylum Pseudomonadota; class Gammaproteobacteria; order DSM-16500; family DSM-16500; genus UBA4722. The sequence goes on from BMAG01000139.1 coordinate 10,506, forward strand.
AGAATTCTGCAAAAAGGTTCATCGCAGAAAGCTCCCGCTCCAACTCCTGGAAAATACAGCCCACCTAGCTCCACCAAAAGCTCGACACCTTCAACCAGTGGCAGCGATCTTAGCAGAGCTTCATCTCCTTCTTTATCAGGAAATAGCTCCGGCTCTGATGAAGAAAAAGAAAGATCCAAACATTCTCCACAAACTAAATCACCGGCAGCACCTGTCAAGCCAGCTGTAGCCATACAGTTACCACGCTCGACTGCTGCTATTGCATCTACACTTTCAGCTGCTAATAAAGCGGCCCCAGCACCGGCATTACCAAAAGTTACACCACCCGTTGCAAAGGCTGTAGCACCTGCACCTGTTGTTGTCAAAACTGAACCGAAAAAATCCGGGTTACTTGCTAATTTTGGCTTTAAGAAAAAAGAAGAAGTTAACCCTGTAAAAGTTACACCAGCAGCCCCACAACAAAAATCCGGCATGGGCAATGGTCGTTAATCTAAACCTTAAAAAGAAATAATTTATCATTATTTCTTAATTGAGAAAAATCACTTTCCCGAGCGCTGATACAGCACTCGGGCAAAGCTTAAAGATACAACATCCGCTTTTTCTTCCGCTTCCATAATCGTATAAGTTCCTACAGCAAACTTATTGTGCTCTGTCCCAGCCTTATTATCAATATTAAAAACAACCATATTCTTTGTCGTACATTCATACGACTCTCCAGGTTTAACTTTATGAACTTCCGTCGGTGCTTCTTTGATAGAATCAAAATGATCATCCACATAATGCATGCACTTTAGAACCACCGCTCCTTGTGATGAAGGCGAAACTTTTAATGTAAAAATCATCGGATGTTTCAAGTTATTATAAAACCCATAACTCCCCGTATTTTCATCCACAAAATAAGCAAAATCATTTACATTATTATTCACTATTTGGGCATTAAATTTTTCCTCATTTCCCATGGCCATTGCAGATTCAATAGGCATTAAACAACAACCCAAAATAAACCCAATCAAACTTTTTTTTAACATTTTCACCTCGTTTTTTATAATTACACTTTAATGCTGCGTTGGATCCACAAAAGCAGCAAATCGTTCCTCAACAGGATTCCATTTATTAATATAAAACTTCATCCCCAAATAATTCCAAAACTGTATCGATGGCTGAACTGGAACTAAAGGTAGCTGATCTAGATGCGCAACGACAAAGAGCGGTTTTGTTGCGATAGAAACAAGATCACGATCCGTATTCGGATATTTTTCAGGGTAATGACTTAATAACGGAAATAATACAGATTTCCCTATCACATATCTTCCATCAGGAAGCGCTGACCCATCAACAGGATTAATCCCCGGCGCGGGCTTCAGCCCCCACATGTTTTGATACGTTAAAACAACAGCAGCATGTGAAACAGGATCTTGATACTGACCCATATACATAAAAATATGTTTAGCCGTATTATTTGCATTTGCGATATAGACAATAGTCATAAAAGGCTGAAACTCTTCTTGTGTCAATTTTTTTATTCGTTCATCTGCATCTGATGGGAAAGTACGATCTACTCTTCCAATCATCATGGAGTCAGTCACTTGCGCTAACGAATTTCTGGGCAGCCAAATCCCAAAAGGGGTGAAGAAACTTTTCAATTCCTGAGAGCAATCATTCAAAAAATCAGAAGGATTATCGATGTTAATACCTCCCCATCCATAAGTACGGCCGATCAAATTATTCGTCACCTGACTAAAATTACTTAAATTAGGTAATAAAGGAATTAATGACGCATCATTCTTAGCTAAATAAGCATCCACCGGCAACTCTGATTCTTCTATTGGAATAAGCACACGAAACCCACTCTCTTCCTGTTTAGCTTGTGGATCTAATGGGAAAACAGCGCCGATAAATCCTGAAAAACGTTTTGTTCCGGTGGCTTCATCCATAACAAATAGTGTATTAGTGTTAATAGGACTATTAATAGCAATCAACGAATGGTTTCTATTGACAGCCTCTGTCCATTTAGAAACAAATTGATCGCTTACCTTTTTAATCCCTGACTTCTTTACCCAGCCTCGAACATCAGGACTTCGCACTAAATACCAATTATGATCCAATGACTCCCCTATAATATAAACAGGAGTCCCAGCCCATAGCGCAGTGAATTGAAGATAATCAAAAGAATCCCCTTCGCCCGGTGTATTACAATCAGCAAAAAAGTGATCGTCAGTAGGAAGTGCACGCATATTTAAATTATCAAGAGCTATCCCCTTGCCTTGTACGCCTGTGAGAATTTGCGACACATTCGCCTGCTCTTTTAATTTTTGAATCCAACTATTTGAATAAGGTATATTGTTATTCTTATCAGCAATATTGCAAACAGGACGCCCTTTCCATATCGCAGATCGGTTATTATTATCATATTGATTCAAATTTGCTATCACATCGTCTTGTATGCTCTGCTTTTTCGTTAAAAGCTCTGCGATATATTGATCATCCCATGGCATCATCAATCGATATGTAAAATTATTCATTTGTGCATCTTGAACAGCTGAATTCATTAAAACTTTGTCTAATGCAGCACTTGGCGATATCCAGTCTGAAATATGTTGATCGTATGCGCCCAAGGGAAATGTATAACTCATCGGCGGCGGCTGAAGCGCAGAAACAGAGATACTATAAAACAGTGCTGCGCTCGATATTAACTTAATTAATCTATTGTTATGCATTTTTATTCACCTCATTTCATTAATTCAATAATTCGGGTCTGTATTCAAAATGCATCGTGTCATAATGATGCCATTTCCCACCCCAAATAAACCCGTTTTTTTCAAATACCAAAACAATCGGCCAAGGAATTTGATTTGGATAATAATCAAAAGAAGTATCCTCAGGTATGGGTCTATTACCATTCGCCAATGCTTGCTGCATAATGCTGTTAATCAAAGCATTATTGGAATCATCTCTTTTAATCTCACCCTCAGTATTCTGCTGCATTAATTGATTTTTTTGATTCTCGGATAAAATAATATCAACAACAAAGTTAACATTGTTTTTCGTGACTATTTGATGATTTTCTACAAAATAAGCTTTGCTATTCACTAACACAATCGCTTTTCCAGGAATATTTTCTGGCTTTATCGCATTCTCCGAAGGCTTTTGGTAAAGCGAATAAACATTCCATTGCCAATAATTTGAATGCCCCACATTAATATCAATTGTCATACCAAAACTGTGATAACTCAGTCGATTGGTGTTTGCGATATAACGCCAAGAGAAGGTACCACCCGGATCTGATAAATATTTTTTATAATCGGGTTCTTTCTTAACTAACGCATCTAATTCAGAAGAAATCTGTTTAAGCTTTTCATTCACTTGATTAACCGTGGTCACAGACACGTGATATTGCGCCGTACCATCTGCATTTTTAAAAGTCTCTGGCATCCAATCAATGGTGACAAGATGCGTGCGCACTTCGTTTTCTGAATCTCCATACATTTTTCTTGAAAATGGTTCATAACGTATGCGGCCCGGGTCTTCATTTTTCTGAAAATACGCCGCAAGATCGATGACCCCTGCGGGATAATGCACATGATCAACTTGATCAACGAGGACTGGTTTCTCTATTTTTGCCTGCAACGATTTGTTTTCTTCCAGAGTTCCCGCTGGCATTGCATAACCGTCATTCCAAATAATAGATTTTCCATCCGTAGAAACTATAAAGTGCCCTGAATAAACTTGAGCAAGATGATCCAGCTCTTCATGAATGAAATTCTCTGCAAAAGAAACTGCTGGTACGAGGCAAAGCCAAACAAATACTAAAAATATAGTCTTTTGAGATTTTTTCATAAATTACTCTTTGTTTTCAGGATGTTAAAAAATAACGTTATAAATTAATGGGTTACAGATCATCTATTTAACTACTTCATTTTATATTGAATATTTATTGTGCAATTATTAATTGATTGTTGTTATAATACCTCTTCTATAACAAAAATCCCATGGATGACACTAAGTTCAAATATCAATAAAAGATATCACTTTACGAGGAGCCTGATATGAAAAAGATCGTTATTAGCATGGGATGTTTTATCCTACTGAATTCTGCCTATGCATCGAATGAACCCAAGCTGCATATGCAAATTTCGGGCGACATAAAAAAAACTTACTATTTATGTGTGAGTAACGCAGGGTGCGTTAATCTAGCAGCGGGCGTTAAAGGAAAAAAATTTCCCATCACCCCAGGTGATGTGAATTATATCTTTATGACGAATGCTGCAAACCTCCGTATGTATCCGCAACCTTTACCCGATTCATGCCAAATCGAAATCAATGGAAATCAAACGCTGACTGTTTCTGGCATCATCACGAAAGCTGCCAATGATCATATCTATATTCAATCATTACGTTGCTCAATCGCATAATTATTTCTTAAGGAGTGAACGCGAGTAAATAGACTGAAACTCCTTCATTTAAGGCGATAATAAGAATCTCAAATTCACCTTTCTGGAATTCAACATATTCGCTGCATCCGCAGGCTCCGGCAAATTATCAAGATAAAAAAGCTGGAAAACTTGATGATTAAGCTGGGAAACCAAAGCAGGATCTTCTGGATAAGTCGGTAATAAGGGGAAAAGAACCGCTTGCCCAATCACCGATCGATAGGGAATATCTCCCTTACCCAATCCCCACATATCTTGATAACTTAAAGGCACAATTCCATGTGAAGGATCATTTGGATTTGGATAATTACCCAAGTAAAGAATCACATGTCCCCCGACATGAATGATAGTCATCCAGGGATGCCCTTGCTTCATTAAATACTGGCTGCGCATCGTTACATTTAATGCAGAAAGATCTTCTGCTTTACCTAACACTTGCTCTGGATCAACTTGGTGTGAAGAGTGCATAGGCAGCCATATACCAAAAGCGCCATAAATATTTTTTAGCTCTGAAGAGCAGTCACTATAAAAATACATTCCTCCCCAACCATACGGACGGCCTAGTAACTGCTGGATAATTTGAACAAAATGTTCGGGTGTAGGAAGTAGAGGAATTACAGCCATATCTTTTGTATTTAATTTTGCATGATAAATATGTGCTTGTTGTTTTGCATTTTTCACGGGAATGAGAATTTCAATTCCTTTTGATGATTTAATCGCGGGTAAAATCATGCCGATATAACCTGCAAAGCGAGATATTCCATTTTCAATATCCTTAATTGGAATAGCTGTGCGGGTCATCGTAGCCATTTGTTGTTGTGCTGTCCAAGTCCATTGAGCGATAAAATGAGAATTGACATAGGCAATGTCTGTTTGCTTAACCCAACCGATAAAACTCGGAGTCAATACAAAATCCCACAGATGATCTACGGTTTCACCTAATACGTAGAGCGGAGCTCCTGCCCAAATCACCCCTGCTTGGGCATTATCAAATGGGTATCCCTCACCTGCAATTTGATTGCTATAAAAATAAGGCTCATCGGTTGGCAGGGCACGAGCTTGAATATTAACTACCGCAATAGCACGTCGAGAGGAATCATAATGTTGTTCATTGAATTGTTCTAAGTGAATATTATTTTTAATTGGCTCAAACGATTGCTTTGTGTAGGGACGAAAATTAGCACCATACATAATTTTATCTGCAGACTTATTATCATTGGAATAAGAAAGCATGACTTTTTCTTCCAATGATCGCAAATTAAAAGGCGCCTGTTGTGAAAAAATTTCTCGAATATAACCTGCATTCCAAGGCGATTGTTTGCCGAAATAATGAAAATAAATTTCCGCTTTACGTATTGCCTGCTGTTTAGGTGTTAATAACGGTTTTCTATAATCTGGATTTGTTGGCAATATCCAATTAGATATGTTTTGATCGTAATGTTCGATGGGAAAAAGGGAAAAAATGCCAGAAGAGGCTGCTTGCACATTTAAAAAATAAACAAGCAAGAGGCTGGGTATGAATGTCGTTAATATAACGTTTCCGAGTCGATTCTTATTCATTTCTCTTCCAACTTCTAACTAAAGGTAATTTTACAAACTTCAGGGCTTCCAATCGTTGTTTCGCAAGTCGCGACATAATCAAACGGTTGCGATCGAGTAGAAGGCATAGTCCATTTGGCATTTGGATTTATATTGTCTTGAAATGCATTATAATCGTAACGTTGCACGCTATCATTAGAACCTATAATTAACAAACCATTACCATAGATGCAGTGCAAACTTGCTGATGAGAGATTTTGTCCTCCCCATACATTCCAAGTACCATGCAGATCATAAACGAGTTTTAAAGAAGTTGATAAAGAGAGAGAGTTATCAGTCAGCGTATTCTGACTGATATTGATATCATAAGGAGTATTAAATGACGAAGAAAGATCTTCTGTTTTTAATATTTTTGGACAAATAAAGTCGTTTGCGTAAGCATTCAAGCTAAAGATCAAAATAAAATAGAAGATTTTTCTCATGAGATTCTCCTGAATCATTAGATTATTTTTTTATTTTATAAATCCCTATTACTTTATAACTAAAGTCTTACTTAATTGTATCTGAAAAATCGACTGATATATCTGATAATTTAAAATTACTGTCTGCAAAATCTGGGTGCTAAATTTTAATATATTCATGGATGAAGAAAAGGCGAGAGCGGGCTGGCAAACGTTCACGTTCACGATAAAAAATAACAGCTAGTGATACAAACACGATGAAATAAAAAACCCCGGGTATATTGATACGCGGGGTTTAGGAATAAAAGCCTGGCGATGT
>BMAG01000140.1 GCA_014132595.1 Gammaproteobacteria bacterium
TGACGCGGTGGCTAGGCGATGACGCGGTGGCTAGGCGATGACGCGGTGGCTAGGCAATGACGGCGATGGCTAAGCAATGACGGCGATTGCTAGGCAATGACGCGATGGCTAGGGCAATGACGGCGGTGGCAATGCAATGGCAGTAGCAAAAACTATGCCGTGTTAAGAAGCAGAAATGTTCATACTCAAACAACTTTCTCCACCATCTCCCTCGCATGCGCCAACACCTTCGGTGTAATTTCAACTCCCCCTAACATCCTTGCTAACTCATTCACTTTCTCTTTCAACGAAAGCGTTTCAATCTGCGTATGATGCGCATTGTTCGAATGAATCTTCGTCACCCGAATATGCTGATGCCCAAGCGCTGCCACCTGCGGTTGATGCGTAATACAAAGCACTTGATGCGTATCCCCCAAGCGCCGCAATAATTTCCCAACCATCTCAGCCGTACCACCGCCAATTCCCACATCCACCTCATCAAAAATCAACGTCGGCGTCGTTTGTTCTAATGCCGTCGACATATGAATTGCAAGCGCAATACGAGAAAGTTCTCCCCCCGATGCGATCTTGGCTAAAGGCTGCAACGACTGCCCCGCATTCGTTCTAATCTGAAAAGTTATTTTATCAAGCCCCTGCGCTGAAATAATCGGCTTTTCATTTTTTTCAAAAGAAATCGCAAATTCCGCTTGTGGAAGAGAGAGCTCGTGAATAATTTGCGTGAGTTCATCCACCAGTTTATTTGCAGCTTGCCTTCGGCTTTTACTCAATTTATTCGCCGCAATAGAATAATGTTCAGTCAACGTGTTGATGCGCGTGGTCAACTCGGTTAATCGCGTATCACTAAAAGCCAGTTTGTTTTCTTCTTCTTTTAATTTTTGCTGCAAATCATAAAGTTCATTCGGTTCCACTTTATGTTTACGCGCCAGATCAAACAAAGTGCTTATGCGTCTTTCGAGCCACGATAAACGTTCCGGATCCAGTGAAAACGTATCTAGATAGCGGCGCAATTCATCTTCGGTATCACTCAACTGCAAAATCGCATTTTGAATCGATTCAATCCAGATCGTCGTTTTCGGTTCCACATGACGGACTTTTTCTAACGTCTGCAACGCATGATGGAGGGCCTTTAATGCATTTTGTTCTTCCACATCTGTTAAAAGTCCCAGTGTCATATTGAGACTTTGCAATAGCTCATCCGCATGCGCCAATTGTTTATGTTCTAAATCAAGCTGCGTAAATTCATCCGGTTTTAAATGCAATTCCTCCAGTTCCTGTAATTGAAATTTCAGAAACTCGCCTCTCGATGTCCGTTCATCAATGAGCTGTTGTAACTCCGTGAACTCCTGATGTAATGTTTGCCATTCATCGGCCAGCGCATGCACGCTATCCACCAAATACGCATGACCCGCATAACGATCGAGGAGGGCGCGCTGTTTGTCTGTCTTAAGTAACGATTGATGTTCATGCTGTCCATGAATTTGAATCAGCGTTTCGCTCAATTCACGTAAAGGTTGTAAAGTGCTGGGCATCCCATTGATATAACTACGCGAACGCCCATCCTGATAAATCGTGCGGCGCAAAATACATTCCTGACTTTCCTGATCAAGATCATGATCTTTTAACCAGTGAGCCGCTTCCGGCAATCGGGTCACATCAAATGTCAGACTGATATCTGCTTTCTCATGTCCAGGACGTACGAGATCCCCTGTTGCGCGAGCACCGAGGGCAAGAAGAATCGCATCAATCAAAATGGATTTACCAGCGCCGGTTTCACCCGTAATCACTGTTGTCCCTGTTTTAAACTCTAAACTGAGTTCATGAATGGTGATCAAATTTTGAATATGAATTTGAGTCAGCATAGACATTATCCTTTAGAATATTGCAGTTTCTTTCCCCAATGCAGTTTGCTGCGCAATGCTTTGTAATAGTGATAATCCAGTGGATGTATCAGATGTAAGGGCTTGGAATTTTTATGAATTGTAATATGAGACCCCGTCGGTGCGCTCAAAGCTTCACGTCCATCGCAACTAATGCGAGGAGAGGTTGTGTTATTCAGTGAGATCACAATCTTGATCTGACAATTCCCTTCAATCACGATAGGCCGGCTGCTTAATGTATGCGGAAACATCGGCACCAAAACAATGGCATCCAGTTGAGGATGCAAAATTGGCCCGCCGCCCGAGAGGGCATAAGCGGTGGATCCGGTGGGCGTTGCAATGATTAACCCATCAGAATCCTGGCTGCAGACAAACTGATCATCAATATAGATTTCAAATTCGATCATGTGGGGTTTGGCATCGGGTATGAGAGCCACTTCATTTAAAGCATAATCTTGTCCGATTAACTCTTTGTTTAATTGAATTTTTGTGGTCAGTAAAAATCGTTTTTCCAACGTATATTTTCCATCCAGAATCGATTTTACTTTTTCAAGTTCCGTCGGAAGAATATCTGTCAGAAAACCTAGGCTCCCGCGATTAATCCCAAGGACGGGAATGGTTTCATTCACAATGGCATGCGCTGCATGCAATAAACTCCCATCACCACCCACCACGATGAGCAAATCACATTGTGTGCCAATTTGATCATGCGTGATGATCTCAAGAGAGGGATCGTTGAGTGGTTCTGCGGTTTCAGCTTCCACGAGCACTTTTTGGGAGAATTGACTTAAATACTGAATTAAGGCTTTTAGCGTTTCCTTAACACCGTCGTTTTTGACTCTTCCATAAATGCCGATGGTTTTAAACTGGGTAGACATAATAATTCCTTTACTCGGAGATTGAAGAAATTTTATGTTATATTAAGCCATTCCACCAGCATAACGAGAGTAATTTTACATGAGTGAACCTATTAATCAGCGCGAACAACAAATTTTAAAAACGCTGGTTGAGCGATATATACAAGACGGCATCCCGATCGGTTCTAAAACCTTGGCGGAGGAAAGTGCATTAGGTTTAAGTTCTGCCACGATTCGTACTATTTTAGCGGATCTTGAAGAGGCTGGTTATCTGGCATCTCCCCATACATCAGCAGGTCGCATTCCTACCACCTCGGGTTATCGGTTCTTTGTAAACTCTCTGCTTCAAGTGAAACCCTTGGAAAGTCAGGAAGTAGACACCTTAAAAACCCAGCTTGACCCCGATTTGGCCATGCCGAGTCTCTTACATTCGGCATCCTCCTTGTTATCTAGTCTCACCAAGTTGACAGGTGTTGTGGCATTGCCCAGGCGCAATCGTATTGAATTACGACAGGTGGAATTTTTAGCGCTCTCAGCAAATCGGGTTTTGGTGATTTTGGTTTTAAATGACCGAGAAGTGCAAAATCGGGTGATTTATACAGATCGTATTTATACAAAAAGCGAGTTACAGCAAGCAGCCAATTATCTGAATGCGCATTATGCGGGTAAAAGTATGCTAACCATTCGTTCTGAATTGATGAAGGAAATACGTGAAGATCGCAATACGATGGCGCGTTTATGGCAAGCAGCGCTCGATGTGGGTCATAAAGCGTTTGCGGCAGAGGAGGGGGCTAAAGATTATATAATCGCAGGACAAAATAATTTGTTAAATTGCGCGCAGCGAGAAGCAGATTTAGACCGCATGCGAATTTTGTTTGATGCGTTTACACAAAAACAAGAAATTTTAAATTTGCTGGATCAAGCGCTGGAGGCGGAAGGCATTCAGATTTTTATCGGCCGAGAATCAGGGTATCAAGCGCTGGATGATTGCAGCATTGTGACGGCTTCTTATTCGGTAGATGGTCAATTATTAGGTAGCCTTGGCGTCATCGGATTGACGCGTATGCCTTATGACCGAGTGATCTCAGCGGTCGATATGACAGCAAAATTATTATCGGCGGCATTGAATCAGGGGTGATGAGCCCTTATATTATCCCTAACATTCATAAAAATGTCGTGATTGTGAGCAGAATACCGACTTCGTTGTTGCGATGGCCTGTTAATGCCGTCCTTGTTGCAATGGCCTATTAATGCTGTCCTTGTGCAATGGCTATATTAACGCCGTCCTTGTTGCAATGGCTATTATGGCTATTAACGCCGTCATTGCGAGCGAAGCGAAGCAATCCATCTTTCAAGCAATACTTAGAACATAAGAATTGCGTTTTGAAGCTTTGCTTTCGAGCTGGATTGCTTCGCTTCGCTCGCAATGACGGCGTTAATAGCCATTGCACAATGACGGCATTAATAGACCATCGTACA
>BMAG01000141.1 GCA_014132595.1 Gammaproteobacteria bacterium
GGCGTTCTAAAGCTTTGTTTGAAAGATGGATTGCTTCGCTTCGCTCGCAATGACGACGCGGCGTTGGTTGCAATGAGCAGGGAGGCCATGCCGTGATAACAGCGGTGTTTGCGGAGACACGGGCGGGCGCGGGCCCGATTAAAGGATTGAGGGTTATGGCTTCATTGCCTCTGCGACATAACTCGAATTCGGATAGTTGTATTGCAGCACGGCCAATGAATCCAATTCATTCTGCTTTAGATTCAACGCCCGATACGATTTCACCATCAACACCAACGCATCCGGCACCGCTGAGGCACCTTGATAATGTCGAATGACTAAATTGGCACGGTTGGCAGCTGCCACATAGGCTTTTTTGCTAAAATAGTATTGCGCTACTTCTAATTCATGGTTGGCCAAGGTATTACGCAAATACACAAGATACTGATGCGCCGCTGGTGCATAATAACTTTCCGGATACAATTTAATCACCTGCGCAAAATCCGCATAGGACTTTTTGATCTGACCCAAATCTCGTGTTGCTAAATCGACGGTAAATACTCGCTCGAATACACCCATATTCTGGAAATAATTAGAAAGCCCGCGCATAAAGTACGCGTAGTCCACATGCGGACTCGTAGGATGCGCATGAATAAATCGATCGGCTGCCGCTTCCGCCAAGGCATAATCGCTGCTCATATAATACGCATAAATAATATGCAGCTCTGCAATCTCTGTATCACGGCCAAAAGGATATTGCACTTCTAAGGCCTCAAAACGTTTGATCGCTTCCTGATAACTATGATCCCGCAACGCCTCCTCACCACGTTGGAAAATTTGCTCTGCTGTTTCATTTTTATAAGTTTCTGCAGGATCTGTTGTTGTCGAACAAGCCCCTAACAGCGTCAAAAGCGATCCTACGATGATCAGGCGAATGTATTTCATGCGTTTCATTTGAGTCAAATTCCATACTTTATTTAAAACAATGGCGTGCATTGTACCTCAAATTTTGGCATTATCCACGCACTTATGAAAATTCAACACACAATCAGTATCCCAGATGAGATGGGAGGCATGCGGTTAGACCAGGCATTGGCAAAATTATTGCCGGATTATTCGCGCACGCAACTTCAGGCCTGGATCAAAAATGGGGAAATTACCCTCGATGGTAAAACCGCCAAAGCACGTGATACCGTGATCGGTGGTGAAACTGTTTCTCTCACTGCGGAACGAAAAGCACAACCTGTCTGGGATGCCCAAGCGATCGACCTTGATATTATTTATGAGGACGATGATCTTTTAGTCATTAATAAACCGATCGGCATGGTCGTACATCCTGCAGCAGGCCACAAAGACAGCACGCTGCTAAATGCATTACTCCACCATGCGCCTGCTCTACAACAATTACCCCGCGCAGGTATTTTGCATCGGCTCGATAAAGATACTTCCGGTTTACTCGTGATTGCAAAAACACATAGTGCATTAATGAGTTTAAACAAACAACTTAAAGCACGTACGGTCAAACGTATTTATCAAGCGATTGTCTCCGGTGTTTTAACAAGTGGTGGTTGTATTGATCAACCAATCGGCCGTCATCCGGTCAAACGTAAATCCATGACTGTCATTGAAACAGGCAAACCTGCGATCACTCATTATCGCGTGATGGAGCGTTACCGCGCACACACCCGCATCAAAGTACAACTTGAAACAGGACGCACTCACCAAATTCGTGTTCATATGGCGTATGTGCAACATGCTTTACTGGGTGATCAAACTTACGGCGGACGTTTACAATTACCGAAAGGCGCAACGCCTGAATTGATCCAACAACTTCGCGAGTTTAAACGCCAAGCTTTACACGCCTGTGAATTAGGTCTTGTCCATCCCGTCACACAACAATCCTTGACTTGGGAAGCCCCACTGCCAGATGATATGCAAAAACTCATTGCGGTCTTAAAGAAGGATGCAGAATCAAAAACATGACGGAACTCTACTTACAACCACAATGGCCTGCGCCCTCTCATATTAAAGCTTATACCACATTACGATCGAGCGGCGTCAGCACACTCGATGAACACAACCGAATTGATTTTGATCGTTTAACCAAATTATTAGCACTGCCCAATAAACCCATTAAAATTCATCAAACGCACAGCACCATTGCAGTACCTGCTTTAGCAGAAAATCAAAACAAAGAAGCCGATGCTGTTTTTTCAAATCAACCGAATCAAGTTTGCCTTGTGACAACGGCAGATTGTTTGCCTGTCTTGATTACAAATCGTGAAGGCTCAACAGTTGCAGCTATTCATGCAGGATGGCGAGGACTTGCAGCCGGCATCATTCCAAAAACACTGCAAACCTTAAATCTCCCAGGTCATGATATCCTGGCTTGGCTAGGACCTGCAATCAGTCAGCCCTGTTACGAAGTGGGCCCTGAGGTACGCGAACAATTCATCGCTCAAAATCCCGCATCCGAAAAAGCCTTTATCACTTCATCCAATGCACGCTTCCTCGCAGATCTTTATGCGATTGCTCGCTTGCAGCTGGGTCAGATAGGAGTCACACACATTTATGGCGGTGATTACTGCACCTTTTCCGATAAAACACGTTTCTTTTCTTTCAGAGGTGATGGCAAAATTCTTGGAAGTCTGGCAACGCTTATTTGGATAGATAACAAGGAGTAAAACGTAATAATCCTTGGCAAGTCTCCCAAAGTCTCTAAGTAACATTCTCAATTGATTTTATTGATGTTCAACAAGATATCAAGCATAACTCCTTTATTTTTTCAGCTGCTATACTTAAATAAATAGGAAAAAATAGAGGAAAAAACCTATGCGATCCTTTACTTCGATCAACGATATGGAACAGGCAGAAGTCAAAGATAAAGAAATCGTTATGCTAATCGATAATCAAGATCCTTCCGCTCCTCATGTTTATGAATGTATGCGTCTTCGTTCTGGAAAAAATACGCTATGGATAAGAAGAAAAGCATTGGAGAATGAAACACAACATCAAACATGGGATGGGACAAAATGGATCACTGGCAAATCAACGCATTGGAATGGAATCCGCCCATTGAATAATGAGAATATTTTTGAAATTGAAAGACATGGGTTACTTAATCAAGAAACACTTTTAATCAGCGAAAATAGAATTACCTCTTTAAAAAATAAATATAACTTGACAGATGCTCA
>BMAG01000142.1 GCA_014132595.1 Gammaproteobacteria bacterium
TCGCTTCGCTCGCAATGACGGCGGTGGCTAATCATGAGGCAGTGGCTGATGGTGCAATGGCTGATACTTGCATCGGTGGCTGATACTGACGCCGGTGCCTCACAATGCCGGCAGGGGTTCACGCTGATGGCAGCGGTTCGCGATGAGGCGGTAAAAAATTACGACTCCGCGCTAATCACCAAAAACACAGCCCCGGGTCCGCGTAGCACATTTAGCAAGAGACGTTTTTTAGATTCAGCCACAATCTTATTGAGTTCTGAAATATCATTAACCTTCTTGTTATTTGCAGAAACAATGACATCCCCTGGATGAAGATCAGATTGCCAAGCGTTGCTATCTTCTTCGACTGACACAACCAACACGCCTTTGATATCACCGTGTTTGGGATCGTATTGGGTGAAATCTTTGAGGCCGACACCATAGAGTAATGGATTCATTTGAACGCTGGCTTCTTTGCTTTGTTTGGGGTCCCAAATAACAGCAGTGACGGTCATGGGTTTTTTGTCGCGTAAGACATTGATGGTGGCTTTGGAGCCGACACGTAGAAAACTAATATCGTTCACCACATCATTTGCGGTTTTGACTTCTTCGTTATTAATATTCGTAATCACATCACCGACTTTTAATCCGGCTTTTAGAGCAGGTGAATTAGGCATGATTAAAGTGATGACGGCGCCTTTTGAAGTAGATAAACCGAACGACGTAGCTAAATCGGGGGTGATATCTTGTACGCCCACACCGAGTGAGCCGCGCTTAACATTACCGAACTCCAGTAATTGCTGCATGACACTTCTTGCCATGTTAACTGGGATCGCAAGACCAATACCCGTGCCGCCGCGTTGGGCTGAAAGTACAATCGCTGTATTGATGCCGATGAGTTGACCGTCCGTATTAATTAAAGCACCGCCGGAATTGCCAGGGTTGATAGCAGCATCGGTTTGAATGAAATTTTCGAGTGATTCAATACCTAATGCGCTCCTTTTTAATCCGCTGATAATACCGGATGTGACGGTTTGTCCAATCCCGTAAGGATTGCCGATAGCAAAGACCTGATCGCCGACTTCCAGGTCATTTGAATTGCCATAGGAAATCGCGGTGAGATTTTTTGATTGAATTTGTAAAAGCGCGATATCAGATGGGTTATCGATGCCCAATAATTTTGCCGTGTAATGTCTACCATCATTCAAAGTAACTGCGATTTGTTGTGCATCTCTTACCGCATGAGCATTGGTAAGGATATAACCTTTTGAAGCATCAACGATCACACCAGATGCAGTGGATGAGACTTTATCGGGAATTTCTCCATTCACAATACCTGGAAGTTGGTTTTCTTTTTGTAATCGAAGAAAAGTATCAAAATCCAGAATTTTGATCTGTGCGCGAATATTGACGACAGTGGGTGTTACTTTTTGGAGCATCGCTGAGGAGGGATGATTTTTATTGGAGTTGTCAGCCGCGAAACAATAATTATGAGATAGCAATCCTATGAATAGAAATGAGGTGAATAATCTAATTTTATTTTTATTCATCAGAAGGGCTCCGTTAAGGCATTCTTATAGTATTGTACATATAAATAGCAGTGATGTCTAACGATGTTTGAAGAAAGTGCTTTGCGGATTGCCGTATTTACTAAGCACCGCCGTTATTGCGAACTGAGTTATCAGCACGAATTTCGCTTAGAAATTCCCCTCTCTCGCTAACAGAAGGTGATTTAAAACTATTTTTTAGTGCGGGAGAGGGAAATTTCTAAATCAAATTCTGGGAATAACTCAGCACACAATGACGGCGTAGTAGAAAAGACATAGAGATGACAAGGAAACATCATTTTCTAGCTTTGCCAGATTTTTTGTGTGTTGCTGTATTGGGAACAATACCGTGTTTGAGCGAATCTTTGATGCGTTGTGTTTCAAGCTCTCGATCTTTGGCATAGAAAAAGAAGGATTTATCTGTTTTATAAACCTGAGCACCTCTGATAGCAAGACCGATACCGGATATCACGATGACAGCATTCAGCAAAGCGGTTGACAACGTTTGTTTCCTTTGTTTTTTGCCGAAGGTCTCAATGGGCTTTTTTAAACCTTCAGCATATTGTTTTCGTATTTCTGCACAATGGATAGTTTTATTTTTCATAATACGATCAATTTCAACATTAGAAAGTTCTGTTATTTTATGAATTAATTCATTACCTGCTTTTATTCTTGTTGCGTCTCTTTTTGTTTCTTGAGTGATTCTATCTGTTAATACTTGTTTGGATGCATCAATAAATTTTGTCATTAACATTTTTTTTGTTTCAATGACTAAGGGGGTGCTTTCTAAAGAGTCAATGGTGTTGATCAACTCATTAAGTTTTTGGATCGTTTCAATGGTATAGTCAGAAGACAATGCCGCATACTGGATTGATAGGATTTGCTGGAGTAGGGCGATATCTTTACCTGCGGTTGGATAAAATTGCTTTAATTCAGTTAGCGCATTTTTGATGACAGCAAAGGTCCTCTTGTCCGTGGGCATTATAAATTTGGAAGAATGAATGTATTCCATTAAGGTGTTTCTATCAAGTTGGATCGCAGCGTCTATGAGTTGAGTTCCTAATATATCTTTTAAACAATCCAGTTTTTTTCGTTGAGTGGAGGGCAAGAATTTTTCCATAGGTGAAAAAATAGGTGAGAGGAATGCATGCTCCAGTTTTTTTAGTTCGTTGTAGGCGAATTCGAGCTCTTCTGCTTGAGGGTCATCTTCCATATTCACAAAATAGTTTAACTGTGAAAGAGCAGGCCGTGCATTTTCCAGAAAAATTAAATGGTCGACTAAGGTGCTCTCACTTGTAATGGTTTTATCTTCTTTTATAAGATGAGTGCGTACAAAATCGGTGATGGAACGCACATGCTTGAAGGTAGATTCAATTTCTTCAGGCGGCAATTGTGATAATAAATTGTTTAACTCCATCTTGCGTTCATCTTCAAGAGTTTGTGAATTTATTGTAAGTAGAGTAGATTGAAAATGAGCAATATTATCTTTTATCTCATTAAAGGTTTTATAACCATAGCCGTATTTTTTAAGAAAAAGATAAGAAACACTCTCCAGCATTTTTTTATCGGTAGTCACTATTTGCAATGTATCACGTAGTAATTTTATTTTTGTAACACCATGGATTGCCAATAACTCTTGTACGGAAGCATTTTCTGCAGGAATAACAATATCTGCCATTAATTGCAGCGCTTCAAGGAATGTTGGACAAGCTGATTTCCCATTTTCAGCGGCGATTGCAGCTTTTCTCAAGTAGTCTTCATTGGATGCGTTAAATTGATTTTGTTGAGCGACGTTTTCTGTGAAAGAGAGGGGGATAGTTAACATTTCTTCTGTAAAATTGTTTGAGGAAAGTCCTAATAATAGACTATCATCAAATAGATCAATCTCCTTTACTAGAAAATTGGAAATATAATCGATTGCATCCCCGAAACTTGCGACATATTTTTCAGCGACTTCGTTAATGTGTAATGCTTGTAAAGCGTTAGTGTCATGAAGTAATACCCATATTTCAGGATAACCTTTTATATGAATAAACTGCTCTTTATTGCGCCCAGCCATGATAGAATGAAGTGCCTGTACATACATATAGGGTGTTTTGCATTCTTCGCGAAGCGTTTTTAAATGAGCTTGCAAATGCGTGTCTATTTTTTCTTTTTGCGTTGCATCGAGTGGAGTATAAACATAATGGTATTGGAGAGGGCTTTCTTTAAAATCAGCCCATGATTTGTTTTGCTCATTACTTAAAACATTATCATCTGGAATATCGGCGCTGTTATCATATCTTCGTATCCATCCATATAATAAATCTTTTACAATATAATTAAATTGTCGATGAGAAAGAGGAAGTTCGAAATCTTGGCTCAATTCATTAAAATGCTCGTTATAATCATCAAAATCTATATTTTTTATTTTTTCAATATAGCTATTTCTATCCTGTACGGTTTCTTGAGATAGCTGAGAGAATAGGATGGCTTTAATG
>BMAG01000143.1 GCA_014132595.1 Gammaproteobacteria bacterium
TCTTTTGTAAATTTTGAAATATCCACTTTCGCCCATTGACAAAATAGCTCCATCGAGGCCATGGTCGTATCCTTTAATTAATTTTTATGAAAATTTGTTAGCCTCGTTTTTTGTGTTTTTAATTATTTTTTTTATAAGAATTAATATCTACAACCTTTTATATATTAAGAGTTGCGATATTAATTTATGAGATATTTAGGTTTAACGAAATATTGATCCTGTCGCAACGTTAATTTGCGCGCAACATTATGGATGAACGGAAGTATCATATATGATACAAAAATATCACGCAATAGAATTGCGAGTTTTTTTTAATTCATTTATTATTCCCGCAGAAGTAGCAAACTTTAACTATTTAATAACGGTGAAAGCATGAAAACTATTAATTGCATTGGATGTGGAAAACTAGGTAAAACGATCTTGAAGCTTATTGTCGATAAACAATTAGCATATGTTAACGATATCGTGAACCAGTCCCTTCATAGCGCAAGAGAATCTGTAAAATTTATAGGCCAAGGAAATGCTCTAAGTAAATTAGACGAAATAACACCCGCTGATATATATTTTATAGCCACCCGTGATGATGCAATCCAAACGGTTTGTGAAGAGCTAATTAGAAAAAACCTATTAAAGCCTGGCTCTTTTATTTTACATTTCAGTGGCTCTCTATCTTCTGATATTTTATCATCTGCACGTATGGCTCACTGCTACATTGCAAGTGCCCACCCAGTTAAAAGTTTCAGCGAACCATCTATAGTTGTAAATACCTTTTTAGGTACATATATAGCACTTGAAGGCGACCAGGAAGCGGTTACATCAATAGGTGATCTGCTCAAAGGGATTGGAGGCACAATTTTTAATATTAAAAAAGAAAACAAGCGACAATACCACGCCGCAATGGTGATTGCTAATAATTATCTAACCACATTACATTTTCAAGCCATGAAGAACCTAAAAAATTCTGGCGTTGACGAAAAAATTGCTAAAAATTTGGTTTCAATGTTAATGAATGATTCACTAAATAATGTAAACAGGCTTAATCATAAAGATGCATTAACAGGACCAATACAGCGTGGCGACACTATGACTATTAAAGGTCACATGGAAGCATTAAAAACCGACCCTACAAGTATAGCAATATACACTGCGCTTGGGAAAGGTACATTATCCCTTACCTCCCATGACCCTTCCAAGAAAAAAGAACTTGAAGATCTTTTATCTGGCGACCAAGACATGAAGCATACATCAGCAATTTCCAACATAAGAAGTCATTTGTGAAATAGATTTTACAATTTTAAAAACGCCATAGCTCTATTTAGCATTGTTTTCTTTTGTCGTGTAGTCTCGACTCCAGACTTAAATCCTACTCGATATCCAATAGCATGCGCGCTTTTACCATTCATGTTTTCAAGCAACTCAACATTTGATGATATGAATTTTTCTGAATAGGTTTTTCTTTCGCCATATTGATTTTCTAAAACAACTGTACCATTCCTATCGTGCTTCACCATTCGAAGTTTAGCTTTCCTATATTTAATTTCCATATCAAGCTGAGTGATGATGATAAGATCCTCTTTACTCAAGCCAGCTCTTGCTTTTGGGTTTTCAAGAATTTCTTCTGGCGTCATTTTAGGAAATATATTTTTTCCAATAAGCCGCATAACACATATTTCATGACCATATTTTTTATCATAAATAATATCATCAAGCACGAAAGTAACCTCCGGCTCTAATTTATCGAGCAAAGAAGACCATATTTTAAAAACTTTTTTCATCTCTTAATTCCGTAAATATTTATTATCTTATTTTTCTCAAGCATTTGATTTTAAATAAACTTTAGCTTACTAACACATAACTTCGTTTTTTGCCTTGCGACCTATAAAATAAAAGAAATTACTTTTGATATTATTAGACCATGTATCCTCTAAAATTTTCCTATCTCCCCTCTCCTCAAATTCCACAAGAGAATCATCAAATTTTCTGAAAGGGTTATAACTAATAGCAATATCATAGACATCGCTATTTTCAGAACGTTTTAAGAGTTTTGCAATTAAAGAAGTCAGCGGTGTCGAGAATAAGGAAAAAACCATCTTATACACCCACACAGAATAAATTATTCTGATCACATCCCAAAAATCCCTAAGCCCTGAAAATAAAATGAGATATGCAACTGTACATAACACTAACTCGCTAAAACCACAGGATATAATTGTTCTAACCCAAAACCGCTTTCCTTGCATGTAAACTTTTAACTTTGAGATAAGAAAAGCATTTGCAAGCATGCCACACGTAACTGAAAAACAACTTGTTAAATTGACTCGTAGGACATGTTTAAAAGTAAGGTCATAAGCTTGATTAAGTAAATTATTAGGCGGAGATGGCGCTATCCATAAAAAAAATGTTATTAGTATCCCAAAAACACATTGGCATATAATGCCATTCAACAACATTTTCATTGTAATTCTATAGCCATATGTTTCTGCAGTTATATCTCCAATTGCAAAAATGATTGGGATAATAAAACCGCTTAAGGGAAGCTCTTTCCCATAGACTTCGACCATTCTGTAAGCAGTTGTATCACAAATTACAAATACTGTTATAAATAACATTGTGAGAGTAGTTAGGTATTTATATTGCTTTAAGGGTTTTTTTCTGTTTATATTCATCTATATCTCTCGATTGAACTGACTACAACACCTAGAGTAGAAAATTTTTTAATTGGCGCCATTTCTCCATAATTTGGATTTATGGGCTTAAGAAAACAACTTTTACCTTCGGAAAAATACTGCCTAAAAACCGGGATATTATCGCTACCTATTGTACAAAAAATATAATCCATATCCTTTGCCTCAACTGCAGGATCAATAATAACAAAAGAGTTCTTATAAAAAATGGGATTTAAAGAATCGGTGTCTATCTCTATACCAAAACTCTTATTACTTAAATTCCCTACTGTACCTATGTACAATTTCGCTTCAAAACTTATAGGCCATATCTTAATATCACCTAGCTTCATTATTGGAATATATTGTATATCTCCCATTTTTCTTTTGTTCTGATATTCATCACTTGAAATATCTTCATAGAGCAAAGCATGCATATCAACTCTAAAAAATTCAGCTATTGGTTCTACAGTGGAAAGTGTTGGATTGTTGTCCGCTCTTTTTATTCTAAAGATAGTAGGCAAAGGAATACCAGTTTCTAATGATAATGTTCTGCTATCAATATCAAATTTTTTAAGTAAAAAATTAAGATTCTGATCGAGAAATCTTTTTTTTCTCTTAAATCGATCTTTAATGATTTTGATCATTATGAATACCTTGGGATGTGTTTTAATTATACAATATCGGAATGATATTATAGGATAGGTTTAAATAATAAAATACAGACAGTTACTATTAACAAGCATTCTTTTTTCTATATCACAGAAATAACAAGATTTGTCAAATATTTTAATTTATTAAAATTAAATAAATGGTTTTTTGAAAATTGATTTGAATTATACTTATCGCCTAGCTCTAGAAAGCAAAAGTGTCAGGCCTAATTGCAATTTCAAAATCGAAAATGCAGTCACGCAAGGCTGACGCCTCTCTCTACCGCTGTTTGCTCACTAGCAATTTTTTTTATAATTGCGTGATAAAGCTCACGTCTTACGGATCGGTGTAAATCAATACTTCTTCGAAGTAATT
>BMAG01000144.1 GCA_014132595.1 Gammaproteobacteria bacterium
GATGACGGCAGTGCTTCAACGACAGCAGTGCTTCGATGACGGCAGTGCTTCAACGGCAGCAGTGCTTCGATGGCGGCAGTGCTTCAACGACGGCAGGGCTTCGATGACGCAGTGGTCAATAAAAAGCCCTTATATCGTCAGCGTTACTTCACTCGCAATGAAAGTGAGAGAAACTGCGTTTCACAAAGAACAATAAATTATTTCTTATCGTCCTTCACTTCCTCAAACTCTGCATCGACAACATCATCCTTCGGTTTAGATTGTTCTTGTGATTGCTGCTGTTGCGCAGATTCACCGGATGCACCTCCTGCTTGTTGATTTGCGTATAAATGCTCAGTCATTTTCGCAGAGGCGTCCGTCAAATCTTTTGTTTTTGCTTCGATTAAATCCTTATCGTTGCCTTTTGCCGCTTCTTTTAAAGCTTCAATCGCATTTTCAATTTTTTTACGTTCGTCTGCAGAAACTTTATCACCGGCTTCTTTCATGGATTTTGTCACGCTGTGAATCATGTTATCAGCCTGATTACGAACATTCACTAGCTCATGGAATTTACGATCTTCGGCGGCATTGGCTTCCGCATCTTTTACCATCTTCTTGATTTCATCTTCCGATAAACCGCTGGAGGCTTTAATCACGATGGATTGTGCTTTGCCTGTCGCTTTATCTTTCGCAGAGACGTGTAAAATACCGTTTGCATCAATATCAAAATTCACTTCAATTTGCGGCATGCCACGAGGTGCGGGTGGAATGTCAGTTAAATCAAATCGGCCTAAGGATTTATTGGCAGATGCAATTTCACGTTCACCTTGCAATACATGTACAGTCACTGCTGTTTGATTGTCGCCAGCGGTTGAGAATACTTGATTGGCTTTGGTGGGAATCGTAGTATTTTTTTCAATAAGTTTGGTCATCACACCGCCTAAGGTTTCAATGCCTAAAGAAAGAGGTGTCACATCCAATAATAAAACGTCTTTAACAGAACCGGATAATACAGCGCCTTGAATCGCAGCACCGACAGCAACCGCTTCATCAGGATTCACGTCACGACGGGGTTCTTTTTCAAATATTTTCTTAACCATTTCCTGTACGCGAGGCATACGTGTTTGACCACCGACTAAAATAACATCGGCAATATCATTCACATTAACACCCGCATCTTTAATCGCTGTTTTACAAGGATCAACGGTACGTTCAATTAAATCTTCTACTAACGATTCTAGTTTTGCACGTGTCATCTTAATGTTTAAGTGCTTAGGACCGCTCGCATCGGCTGTAATATAAGGAAGATTGATATCAGTTTGTTGCGCGGAGGATAATTCAATCTTGGCTTTTTCAGCACCTTCTTTCAAGCGTTGTAATGCTAGTGGATCGTTACGTAAATTGATGCCGGAGCTCTTTTTAAATTCATCAATTAAATAATTCATGATGCGTAAATCGAAATCCTCACCTCCTAAGAAGGTATCACCATTGGTGGACAATACTTCGAACTGATGTTCGCCGTCCACTTCAGCGATTTCGATAATCGAGATATCAAAAGTACCACCCCCAAGATCATATACCGCAATTTTGCGATCGCCTTGTTTTTTGTCCATACCAAAGGCAAGCGCTGCGGCTGTGGGTTCATTGATAATACGTTTAACTTCAAGCCCTGCAATACGGCCGGCATCTTTTGTCGCCTGACGTTGGGAATCATTGAAATACGCAGGAACGGTAATAACCGCTTCTGTCACAGGATGACCCAGAAAATCTTCTGCGGTCTTTTTCATCTTCATGAGCACTTGAGCAGAAACTTGCTGAGGCGCAACTTGTTTGCCATGGACTTCGACCCACGCATCGCCATTGTCTGCTCGTATAATTTTGTAAGGAACAATTTCTTTATCTTTGCGAACGACATCTTCGTCAAAGCGGCGGCCAATCAAACGTTTTGCTGCATAGACTGTATTTGCAGGATTGGTCACTGCTTGGCGTTTTGCAGGTTGTCCAACAATAATTTCATCGTTATCGAGGTATGCCACGATAGAAGGGGTGGTGCGATCGCCTTCTGCGTTTTCGATCACACGTACTTTATCGCCGTCCATGACAGCGACGCATGAATTGGTTGTACCTAAGTCGATACCGATAATTTTACTCATTGCCATGTCTTTATCTCCAAAAAAATCAATAATAAATTATATGTGGGGGCGGATAGTCAGTTTTCAAGGTCACTTTGAAACAACGACCAGGGCGGGCCTCACTAAACGACTGTTCAAAAGATATCCTTTTTGTAAGACGGCTGTGACGGTATTGGGTTTAACGTCGCAATCGACCTGGGTTGAGACCGCTTGATGCAACTCTGGGTTAAAGGGTTGATTTAAGGGGTCGACTTGTTGCACACCGAATTTTTCGAGGGCAGCGTAGAACATTTTTAAGGTGAGACTGACGCCGTCTAAGAGGGAGCCTGCACCGGATTCTTCATTGCTGTGGGTGGTGACTGCACGTTCCAGCGTATCAACGATTGGAAGGAGTTCTAGGACAAATTTTTCCAAGGCGTATTTGTGGGCGTTGGATAGATCGCGCTCAAGTCTGCGTTGCATATTGGTCATTTCGGCTTGCAGGCGCAGATAACGGTCCCAGTTTTCGTCGGCTTTTTCTTTGGCAGCGGCGAGTTGGTTTTGCAGCTCGATGTTAGATAAGGTTTCAGTTGGAGTTGATTCGTCGAGGGTTGATTCTGGGGAATCTTGAGTATGATGAGTTTTTGATGTCACTTTGTCCTCCGTTAAAATGCGATATTTTATTATTGCGATTCCAATAATGTCATTGTGAATATTTTTAATGCCTTCATTACAAATGCTTTTAAGCCATCATTGCGGATACTATTAACGCCATCATTGTTGCAATGGCCTGTTAATGCCGTCCTTGTACGATGGTCTATTAATGCCGTCATTGTTGCAATGGCCTATTAACGCCGTCATTGTACGATGGTCTATTAATGCCGTCCTTGTTGCACTGGCTATTAACGCCGTCATTGTACGATGGTCTATTAATGCCGTCATTGTGCAATG
>BMAG01000145.1 GCA_014132595.1 Gammaproteobacteria bacterium
AAGAAGGTTTACGCTTTGCTATTCGAGAAGGCGGTCGCACAGTGGGTGCAGGTGTCGTCGCTAAAATTCTTGAATAAGAGTATAGGTCAGTAGCTCAATTGGCAGAGCAGCGGTCTCCAAAACCGCAGGTTGGGGGTTCGATTCCCTCCTGGCCTGCCACTGAGTTATAGCTGATGGGTTCATAAAAATTAGTTAAGGTCAGGGCAATTACATTGATGGTACTCAAAGCGATAGAAGGTCAGCGTAGTACAACATTGGATTGGTTAAAGTGGCTAGTTGCTGTTTTATTATTAGTCGCAGGTATTGTAGCCAACTACTATTATAGCTATCAGCCTTGGCCATTACGGTTGTTAGGCTGGTTATTTTTATTAGCGATTGTAACGGCTGTTGTCTTGCAAACATATCAAGGCAAGCAGGCGCTTAATTTTGCGCGTGAATCACGCATGGAGTTACGTAAGGTTGTTTGGCCTACGTATCAGGAAACAGTGCAAACTACACTTTTTGTGGCAGCCATGGTGTTGGTGCTTGGACTTATCTTATGGGGTGTTGACGGTATTTTAATGTGGCTCATAGGCTGGCTGACCGGGCAAAGAGGATAACTTATGACAGAGAAACGCTGGTATGTTGTGCATGCCTACTCAGGCTCTGAGAATTATGTAAAACAGGCATTGATTGATCGTATACATACAGATGGTTTAGAAGAGCAATTTGGTCAGATTCTTGTTCCTACAGAAGAAGTGGTAGAGTTGCGCGGCGGACAAAAACGTAAAAGTGATCGAAAGTTTTTTCCAGGGTATGTGTTAGTTGAAATGGTCATGAATGATCAAACATGGCATTTAATTAAATCGATACCTAAAGTACTTGGCTTTATTGGTGGAACCAGTGATAAGCCAGCGCCGATTACAGCGAAGGAAGCTGAAACCATATTACGACGTGTGCAAGACAGTAGTGATAAACCGAAACCCAAAGTCTTATTTGAAATGGGTGAAGTGGTTCGTGTCATTAATGGTCCTTTTGCAGACTTCAATGGTGTCGTCGAAGAAGTCAATTACGAAAAGAGCCGTATGCGTGTTGCGGTACTTATTTTTGGTCGCTCAACGCCTGTCGAGTTGCAGTTTGACCAAGTAGAAAAAGGTTAAAGCTCAGTTTAAAGGTTTTTTTACAGGGGAGCTTACTTTAAGTAAGCGTATGCACCCACATTTGGAGAAGTCACATGGCAAAAAAAGTCAAAGCGTTAGTTAAGCTGCAAGTCAAAGGTGGTGCAGCAAATCCAAGTCCACCGGTCGGTCCTGCATTAGGTCAGCAAGGCGTTAACATTATGGAATTTTGTAAAGCATTTAATGCTAAAACACAAACTCCAGAATGTCAGGGTAAGCCATTGCCTGTTGAAATTACAGTTTATGAAGATCGTAGCTTTACCTTTATCATTAAAACACCGCCTGCTTCTTATTTAATTAAAGAAGCAATTAAGTTAGAAAAAGGCAGCAGCACACCTCATTCAAATAAAGTTGGCAAAATTACACGTAAGCAGCTTGAAGCGATTGCGAAAATTAAAATGCCTGATTTGAATGCTGCAAGTTTAGAAGCCGCAATTAGTATGATTGCAGGTAGTGCGCGCAGTATGGGTGTTGAAGTAGAAGGAGGTAAGTAATCATGACTTTATCAAAACGAGTACGCGCCATTAAAGAAAAAATTATTCCAGGCAAATTATATTCACCTGTAGAAGCTTTTGCTTTATTACAAAGTATGCCAGTGGCTAAGTTTAATGAAAGCATTGAAGTTGCCGTCAACTTAGGTGTGGATACACGTAAGTCGGATCAAGGGGTTCGTGGTTCTATTGTTTTACCTCACGGTACAGGCCGAACAATTCGTGTCGCAGTGTTTACATCCCCTGCAAATGCAGATGCCGCAACCAAAGCGGGTGCTGATATTGTTGGTTTTGAAGATTTAGCAGAAAAAGTAAAAGCAGGTGAAATGAATTTTGATGTTGTGATTGCAACACCGGATGCGATGCGTATTGTGGGTCAGTTAGGACAAGTATTAGGCCCCCGTGGTTTGATGCCTAATCCAAAAGATGGCACAGTCACACCTGATGTAGCGACAGCGGTGAAAAATGTCAAAGCAGGTCAAGCACGTTATCGTACTGACAAGGCTGGTATTATTCATTGTATGATCGGCAAAATTAATTTTAGCGCAAAAGATTTAGCGCAAAACTTAGAAGCGCTGCTCGCAGCACTGAAAAAGGCGAAGCCTAATTCAGCAAAAGGTATTTATTTCAAAAAGATTACAGTGTCCAGCACAATGGGCCCTGGCTTGCAAATTGATATGTCGAGTGTAGGAGCGTTGTAACTCGATATATAAAGACTTAGATGGGTGGTTGACGAAGCGTATTGATAAAAAAGTACGGTGACCCAATCCCCATCAAAGACCGTAGGTGCAATTGCTTAATATACAATCCAATCCGTGTTTTTTGGAGCGGAGAGTAAACCTACGCAGATGGTGGTAATGCCGGACATCAAGAGGTATTGCTGTTCGTCAACCGATATTGCCCGCAAGGTAATATCAAATGAAGGAGGTATTAAGTGACCTTAAAACTAAATGATAAAAAAAGCATCGTTGCTGAGGTGGCTGAAGTTGCAAAAGTGGCTACATCTGTGGTTGCCGCAAACTATTCAGGTTTAACGGTAAAGCAGGTAACCGATTTGCGTCATTCAGCGCGCGGTATGGGCGTGCAAATGCGTGTTGTTCGTAACACGTTAGCGCGTCGTGCTTTTGAAGGTACAAAGTTTGCCTGTATGGATTCAGCTTTAGTTGGACCTTTGGTTCTTGCGTTTTCTAAAGATGATCCAGGTGCAGCTGCACGCTTATTTAGAGATTTTGCTAAAAAGTTTGAAAAACTTGAAGTAAAAGCCTTGTCAATCGATGGACAATTATTACCAGCGAAAGACTTGGGTCGATTAGCAAACTTGCCTACACGTGATGAAGCGCTTTCAATGCTTATGTCCGTTATGCAAGCGCCAATCACTAAATTTGTACGCACATTGGCTGAACCGCATGGCAAATTGGTTCGTACTTTTGCTGCGCTTCGTGATCAAAAAGAGAAGTCAGCGTAACCGATTCGATATTAATTTTAATTTTAAAGTGGAGTGATGAAGATCATGTCTGTAAATAAAGAAGAGATTTTAAATGCAATTTCAGCAATGAGCGTTATGGACGTTGTTGATTTAATCAAAATGATGGAAGACAAATTTGGTGTATCTGCTGCAGCTGCTGTTGCTGTCGCGGCTCCTGCTGCTGGCGGTGCTGCTGCTGAAGCTGCTGAAGAAAAAACCGAATTCAACGTTCACATGACCAAATCTGGCGACAACAAGATCAATGTGATCAAAGCAATTCGCACAATCACAGGTCTTGGATTGAAAGAAGCAAAAGACTTAGTTGAAGCTGCACCGACTGTAGTGAAAGAAGGTGTTAACAAAGCTCAAGCTGCTGACATCAAGAAACAATTGGAAGAAGCAGGAGCGACTGTTGAAGTTAAGTAATAACTTAATTCAATTGTTGTAGTTTTTTGCCGGATTAAATTGCGGCAGCCGGAGGTTTAAATGCCCCCGGCTTTTCTATTTTATCTAATGTCTTGTTGAAGCCGGACTTCAACAAGACATTTAGATAAATATTTGACACGCTTTAACATAGAATGATCATGCAGAGGTATCCTAGCTATGGCTTTAACATACTCGTACACCGAGAAAAAGCGACTTCGTAAAGACTTTGGTAAACATCAAAGCACGATTGAAACACCGCCATTACTTGAACTTCAGTTAGAGTCGTATCATAAGTTTTTGCAAGAAAAAGTTAACCCGGAAGAGCGAGGCCTATTTGGCTTACATGCGGCTTTTAAATCCGTATTTCCGATTGTCAGTTTTTCAGGTAATTCAGAACTGGATTACATCAGCTACCGTTTTGGCGAGCCCATTTTCGACGTAAAAGAATGTACAAGTCGTGGTTTAACCTACGCTGCATCTTTACGCGCCAAAGTTCGTCTTGTTCATTATGATAAAGATGCAACCGGTACAGCGCGTGTGATCAAAGATGTCAGAGAACAAGAAGTTTACATGGGTGAAATGCCCTTAATGACTGAGCACGGTACCTTTGTCATCAATGGTACGCAGCGTGTTATCGTTTCCCAATTACATCGTTCTCCTGGGGTGTTCTTTGAACATGATCGCGGCAAAACTCACTCCTCGGGTAAATTATTATTTTCAGCACGTGTTATTCCTTATCGCGGATCATGGTTAGATTTTGAATTTGATCCTAAAGACGTGATTTATGTTCGTATCGACCGCCGTCGTAAACTGCCCGCGACTATTTTATTGCGTGCGTTAGAATTTACAGTAGAAGAAATTTTAGCGTTATTTTTTGAAAATAATGTATTCCACATTGATAACGAAGAATTTAGCCTTGATTTAATCCCCGAACGTTTACGTGGGGAAATTTCGCCCTTTGAAATTAAAAAAGCAGGCAAAGTCATTGTTGAAAAAGGCCGCCGTATCACTGTGCGCCATATTCAAATGTTGGAAAAAGCTGGCGTAAAAAAATTAGATGTCACGCCGGATTACTTGTTAGGTAAGGTGCTTGCAAAGAATATCATTCATCCTGAAACAGGCGAGATTTTAGCGAATGCTAACGATGCAATTACACCTGATATTCTCAAATCTTTAATGGCTGCGAAAATTAAAAAATTCGAAACCATTTATGTCAATGATATTGGCCACGGTGCTTATATCTCTGATACGCTGAATATTGATTCCACCACAAATTCTTTAGAAGCGCTGGTTGAAATCTATCGTATGATGCGCCCAGGGGAGCCACCCACTAAAGAAGCGGCTGAAGCTTTATTTAAAAATCTATTCTTTACGCCAGAACGTTATGATTTATCCGATGTTGGACGTATGAAGTTCAATCGTCGCGTCGGCAGACAGGAAATCACGGGTCCTGGTGTATTAACTAAAGAAGATATTATTGATGTCCTAAAGACGCTCATTAGTATTCGTAACGGCGAAGGCAACGTGGATGATATCGATCATCTGGGAAATCGTCGTGTACGTAGTGTGGGTGAAATGACAGAAAATCAATTCCGCGTAGGATTAGTCCGCGTGGAACGTGCTGTGAAAGAACGTTTGAGTCTTTCTGAATCTGAAAACCTCATGCCACAGGATTTAATCAATGCGAAGCCAGTGTCTGCGGCTATTAAGGAATTTTTTGGTTCAAGCCAATTGTCACAATTTATGGACCAAAACAATCCTTTAGCTGAAATTACTCATAAACGACGTGTCTCTGCTTTAGGACCAGGTGGTTTAACAAGAGAGCGAGCAAGCTTTGAAGTGCGTGACGTACATCCTACGCATTATGGACGTGTTTGCCCGATTGAAACGCCTGAAGGTCCAAACATTGGTTTGATTAACTCTTTAGCTGTTTATGCACGGACCAATGAATACGGCTTTTTAGAAAGTCCATATCGTCGAGTAGTGAATAGTAAAGTCACTGACGAAGTTGTTTATTTGTCAGCGATTGAAGAAGGTGATTATGTCATTGCTCAGGCAAATGCAACACAGGATGCTAAAGGTAAGCTTATCGATGCATTAATCCCTGTGCGGCATCGTAATGAGTCTACATTGACGACACCGGATAAAGTGCAATTTATGGATGTTTCACCTAAGCAGATTGTGTCAGTTGCGGCAGCTCTCATCCCGTTCCTCGAACATGATGACGCTAACCGTGCATTGATGGGATCTAACATGCAACGTCAAGCAGTGCCCACACTTAAAACCGAAAAACCGTTAGTAGGTACAGGTATTGAGCGATTAGTGGCGATCGATTCGGGTGTCACGGTCGTTGCTAAACGAGGCGGCATTATCGATTATGTCGATGGATCCCGTATCGTTGTACGTGTGAATGATGATGAAGCAGAGTCCGGTAAAACAGGTGTTGATATTTATAATTTGACAAAATATACACGTACAAACCAGGACACTTGTATCAATCAAAAACCATTGGTTGCACAAGGTGATACGATTGCTCGCGGTGATGTGTTAGCCGATGGTCAATCCACTGATTTAGGTGAATTAGCTTTAGGCCAAAACCTTTTAGTCGCTTTCATGCCTTGGAATGGATACAACTTTGAAGATTCTATTTTGATTTCTGAGCGTGTTGTACAGGAAGATCGCTTCACTAGTATTCATATCGAAGAGTTGACCTGTATCGGGCGTGATACAAAGTTAGGTGTTGAAGAAATCACAGCAGATATTCCCAATGTCGGTGAAAGTGCTTTGGCGAAACTCGATGAATGCGGCATTGTTTACATCGGCGCTGAAGTGCAATCGGGTGATATTTTGGTAGGTAAAGTGACACCTAAAGGTGAAACACAATTAACACCCGAAGAAAAACTATTACGCGCGATCTTCGGTGAAAAAGCATCGGATGTGAAAGATACTTCCCTCAGAGTACCAACGGGTATGGAAGGTACTGTCATTGACGTACAAGTCTTTACACGTGAAGGTGTTGAAAAAGACGCTCGCGTCTTGGAAATTGAAAAAGATGAGTTAGCACAAGTTAAACAAGATTTAGGCGATGAGCTGCGTATTCGTGAAAACGATATCTTCCAGCGTATCGAAAAACTCTTGTTAAACAGACTTGCTGAAAGCGGTCCTAACAAACTGAAGAAAGGTACAAAGATTACAAGTGCCTATTTAGCAGAAGTGCCGCGTGAAAAATGGTTTGAAATTAACTTGAAAGATGCCAAGGCGAATGAGCAGCTTGAAGCCGCAGCAGTGCAGTACAAACAAGAACGTGCAGAATATGAAAAAGCATATGATGCAAAACGCAATAAAATTACACAAGGTGATGATTTAGCACCTGGTGTTCTGAAAATTGTGAAAGTTTATCTAGCTGTGAAACGTCGTGTACAACCCGGCGATAAAATGGCAGGACGTCATGGTAACAAAGGTGTTATTTCAACGATCGTCCCCGTAGAAGATATGCCCTACATGGCTGATGGTACACCGGTGGATATCGTTTTAAACCCACTGGGCGTTCCTTCTCGTATGAATATCGGACAGGTCTTGGAAACACATTTGGGTTGGGCCGCGAAAGGACTGGGCATTAAGATCGGTTCTCTGTTAGAAGAAAGCCAGTCAACAAAAAATATCCGTACATTATTAAATGCTATTTACAATGACGGAACCAAGCATAAAGAAGATCTGGAGAGTTTGACTGATGATGAAATCATGAGCTTGGCGCAAAACCTTCGTAATGGCGTTCCCATGGCAACACCGGTTTTTGATGGGGCTAACGAAAGTGAAATCAGAAAAATGCTTGCATTAGCAGGGTTGCCTGAGACTGGGCAAACTACCTTGTATGATGGACGTACCGGTAGAGCGTTCGACCGTCAGATTACAGTGGGTTATATGTATATGATGAAGTTGAATCACTTGGTTGATGACAAAATGCATGCTCGTTCCACAGGCTCTTATAGCTTGGTAACGCAGCAGCCGTTGGGTGGTAAAGCACAGTTCGGTGGTCAGCGATTCGGAGAAATGGAAGTATGGGCACTTGAAGCTTATGGAGCCGCTTATACTTTACAAGAAATGTTGACGGTTAAGTCAGACGATGTGAATGGTCGTACCAGAATGTATAAA
The DNA here is from genome assembly GCA_014132595.1 of Gammaproteobacteria bacterium. Lineage (GTDB taxonomy): Bacteria > Pseudomonadota > Gammaproteobacteria > DSM-16500 > DSM-16500 > UBA4722. Next base: position 7,692 of record BMAG01000145.1, read on the forward strand.
AACATTGTGGATGGAGATCACTACATGGAATCGAATATACCAGAAGCCTTTAATGTATTGATTAAAGAAATAAGATCATTAGCAATTAATATGGATCTTGAATAATAGCAACATATCTATTGCGATAGGGGGAATGACCTTGAAAGATTTACTAAATCTAGTTAAGCAACAAACGCAGCTTCAAGAATTTGATATGATTCGTATTGGTCTTGCGTCTCCAGACATGATTCGTTCATGGTCCTATGGTGAAGTGAAAAAACCAGAAACGATTAATTATCGTACGTTCAAACCGGAACGTGATGGATTGTTTTGTTCAAAAATCTTTGGACCTATGAAAGATTATGAATGCTTATGCGGTAAATATAAGCGTCTGAAGCATCGTGGTGTAGTTTGTGAGAAGTGCGGTGTTGAAGTCACACTTTCCAAGGTACGACGTGATCGTATGGGTCACATTGAGTTAGCAAGTCCGATTGCTCATATCTGGTTTTTACGTTCGCTGCCTTCACGTATTGGCTTGCTGCTGGATATGACATTGCGTGATATAGAGCGCGTGCTTTATTTTGAAGCCTATGTGGTCATTGATCCAGGTATGACCCAATTAGAGCGTGGTCAGTTACTTTCTGATGAAGCTTATTATGATGCGATTGAAGAATACGGTGATGAATTTGATGCACGCATGGGTGCTGAAGCGATTCAGGAATTGTTACGTGCATTGAATTTAGAAACTGAAATCAACAATATTCGTGAAGATATGACAACGACTTCTTCCGAAGCAAGATTGAAGAAACTGTCGAAACGTCTCAAACTCATTGAAGGATTTTTGGAATCTGGTAATAAGCCTGAGTGGATGGTACTTTCCGTATTGCCTGTATTACCGCCTGATTTACGACCTTTAGTACCGCTCGATGGCGGACGTTTTGCAACTTCCGATTTGAATGATCTTTATCGTCGTGTCATTAATCGTAATAATCGTTTGAAACGTTTATTAGATTTGAATGCACCAGATATTATCGTACGTAATGAAAAACGTATGTTGCAAGAATCCGTGGATGCCTTGTTAGATAACGGACGTCGTGGACGTGCGATTACCGGTTCTAATAAACGACCACTCAAATCACTTGCCGATATGATCAAAGGTAAAGCCGGACGTTTCCGTCAAAACCTGTTAGGTAAACGTGTGGATTACTCAGGTCGTTCTGTAATCGTGGTAGGTCCTACCTTGCGCTTACATCAATGTGGATTACCTAAGAAAATGGCGCTTGAATTATTTAAGCCCTTTATTTTCAGCCGATTACAAATTCAGGGACTTGCTTCAACCATCAAAGCCGCTAAGAAAATGGTGGATCGTGAAGATCCTGCTGTATGGGATATTTTAGAGCAAGTGATCCGTGAACATCCCGTTTTGTTAAACCGTGCACCTACCTTGCATCGGTTGGGTATTCAAGCATTTGAACCCGTTTTGATTGAAGGTAAAGCGATTCAATTACATCCATTAGTCTGTACAGCGTATAACGCTGACTTTGACGGTGACCAAATGGCTGTGCATGTTCCATTGTCTTTAGAAGCACAGCTTGAAGCGCGTTCATTGATGATGTCAACAAACAATATTTTGTCTCCCGCAAACGGTGAGCCTATTATCGTTCCATCACAAGACGTGGTATTGGGATTGTATTATTTGACACGTACCCGTGTGAATGCTCGCGGCGAAGGCATGATTTTTACAGACGTGAATGAAATTCATCGCGCTTATGAAAACAATGTCGTTGAATTACAAGCGCAAATAAAAGTACGTATTAAAGAATATCTTCCAGGCGAACAACCCGGCGAGTTTGTTGAAAAACATCGAATCGTCGAGACAACCGTTGGACGTGCTTTATTATCTGAGTTATTACCCAAAGGTATGTCATTTGATCTTGTGAATCGTGTGATGCATAAGAAATCGATTTCAAATCTCATTAATATTTGTTATCGAAAAATAGGTTTGAAAGCGACGGTTATTTTTGCCGATCATTTGATGTATACCGGTTTCCATTATGCCGCGAAATCAGGAGTCTCAATCGGTATTGGCGATCTCGTTATTCCTAAAGAAAAAGTATCTATTATTGCGCAAGCGGAAGATGAAGTTAGCAAAATCCAGGCTCAATATGCATCTGGACTTGTGACTCAGGGCGAGCGTTTTAATAAAGTTATTGATATTTGGTCGCGTACCAATGATCAAGTTGCAAAAGCGATGATGACAGAGTTATCCCATGACATCGTCAAAGATGCGAAAGGTCAAAACGTCAAACAGGAATCATTCAACTCTATTTATATGATGGCAGATTCCGGCGCGAGAGGTTCCGCGGCTCAGATTCGTCAGCTGGCAGGTATGAGAGGCTTGATGGCAAGACCAGACGGCTCGATTATTGAAACACCTATTACAGCGAACTTCCGTGAAGGGTTAAACGTATTACAGTATTTCAACTCAACTCACGGGGCACGTAAAGGTCTTGCAGATACCGCGTTAAAAACAGCTAACTCCGGTTATTTAACAAGACGTTTGGTGGATGTGGCACAAGATTTAGTTGTCACTGAAGACGATTGCGGAACATCGCAAGGTATTACCATGATCCCCTTGATTGAAGGTGGTGATGTGGTTGAGCCATTGCATGAGCGAGTCTTGGGAAGAGTCATTGTCTCAGATGTTCTTGATCCTGCAACCGATAAAGTCGTGATTACGGCTGGAACACTTCTCGATGAAAAGTGGGTCAGTAAATTAGAAGAATTATCGATTGATCAAGTATTTGTACGTTCCCCCATTACTTGTGAATCCCGTTATGGTATTTGTTCCGCTTGCTATGGACGTGATTTAGCAAGAGGTCATCGAGTGAATATTGGTGAAGCAATTGGTGTCATTGCAGCGCAATCCATCGGTGAACCAGGAACACAGTTAACGATGAGAACATTCCATATCGGTGGTGCTGCATCTAGAGCGACAGCCGCAAATAATGTCTCAATCAAGTTGGCGGGTAAGGTTAAGTTACATAATATTAAGCTTATTCAACATCATAGCGGTACTTACATCGCTGTATCGCGTTCAGGTGAGTTGGCTGTTGTCGATGAGCATGGGCGTGAACGTGAACGATATAAGATTCCATATGGTGCTGAATTAACCGTCTCAGATGGTGCTAAAGTAGATTCTGGCCAAGTTGTTGCAACCTGGGATCCACATAGCCATCCAGTTATCACTGAAGTTGCAGGCCGTATCAAATTTGCTGATCTGGCTGAAGGTGTCACTATGAACCGACAAACCGATGAAATGACAGGATTAAGCAGTATTGTTGTAACCGATCCTAAACAACGCGGTGTAACCGGTAAAGAACTTAAGCCAATGATTAAATTGGTAGATGAGAAAGGTAAGGATATTTTCCTTGCAGGTACCAGCATCCCCGCACAATACTTTTTACCGCCCGATGCCATCATTAACTTTGAAGATGGTGCTCGCGTGAAAGTGGGTGACGTTATTGCTCGTATTCCACAAGAAACATCAAAAACACGTGATATCACCGGTGGTCTGCCTCGTGTGGCTGACTTATTTGAAGCTCGTCGTCCTAAAGATCCCGCTATTTTGGCTGAGATTTCAGGTATTGTGAGCTTTGGTAAAGAAACCAAAGGTAAACGTCGTTTGATTATTACAGGATTAGATGGCGTCGTTCATGAAGAACTCATTCCAAAATGGCGTCATGTAAACGTATTTGAAGGCGAGCATGTTGCTAAAGGTGAAGTGATTGCCGAAGGTGCCTTGAATCCACATGATATTTTACGCCTGTTAGGTACGAATGAATTGACAAACTTTATTGTGAACGAAGTGCAAGATGTTTATCGTTTACAAGGGGTTAAGATCAATGATAAGCATATTGAAGTGATTATCCGTCAGATGTTGCGTAAAGTTATTATTGTACATCCTGGTGATACGAGCTTCATCAAAGGTGAGCAGATTGAGTTTGGTCAATTACGTGACGAAAATGATAAGGCCATGAAAAATGGCAAATTGACGGCACGTTATGAGTCTGTATTGCTAGGTATAACGAAAGCATCGCTTGCAACTGAATCGTTTATTTCAGCAGCTTCCTTCCAGGAAACGACACGTGTACTGACGGAAGCCGCTGTCAGCGGTAAGACTGATGAATTAAGAGGATTGAAGGAAAACGTGATTGTGGGACGTTTGGTTCCTGCCGGAACTGGATTAACCTACCATTCTGAACGTCGAATTAAGAAACAGCGTTTTGAACGGGCAAAGGATCAGTAATCTTATAAAGTAGGATGTCATCTTCTTCTTTGTATTAGATGACATTTTATTGTAACTGCGCTTGACAGCAAGCATGTTCCTTCATTAGAATCGCGCCTCCTCCTAAAAAAGTTAGGAGAGGCGTCATTTATATAAACTTATGATTAATAGGCTGGAGTTTCAATAATGCCAACGATAAACCAGCTCGTGCGTAAGCCACGGGCGCCGAAAACTTTAAAATCAACGGTTCCAGCGTTGAATGGATCCCCACAAAAACGTGGCGTATGTACCCGTGTATACACAACGACACCAAAGAAGCCGAACTCCGCTTTGCGTAAGGTAGCTCGTGTTCGTTTAACCAATGGTTATGAAGTGACGGCTTATATCGGTGGTGAAGGCCATAATCTTCAAGAACACTCTGTTGTTACGATTCGTGGTGGTCGTGTAAAAGATTTACCAGGTGTTCGTTACCATATTGTACGCGGTAGCTTGGATACTGTTGGGGTTGCGAATCGCCGCCGAGGCCGTTCGAAGTATGGTGCTAAAAAACCAAAACAATAATGGGTCCCGTTTGAGGGTGTTATCTGCGATAGAGTCGCAATATCCAGAAAAAATGATTGATATAGGAACGAGCAATGCCAAGAAGAAAAGCTGCAACTAAAAGAGAAATTTTACCAGATCCGCTTTACGGAAGTGAGCGGCTTGCTAAATTTATTAACGTTGTTATGCGCAGAGGAAAAAAATCTGTTGCTGAGCAAATCGTTTATAATGCACTTGCAGAAGCTGCAAAACGTCTTAAGAAAGACAAGCATGCAACTAAGAAAACTGACTCTGATGGTGAAGGTGAGGGTTCAGCAGGTGGAAAAGGCCGTCCTGATATTGCTAGCAAAGAAAATCTGGAAACATTAGAAAAGGCATTACATAACATCCGCCCTACCGTAGAAGTCAAATCACGTCGTGTCGGTGGCGCAACGTATCAAGTGCCAATTGAAGTTGATTCTGAGCGCGGTTTGGCATTAGCTATGCGTATGTTAGCAAGCTCCGCAAAAGCGCGTGGTGAAAAAACAATGGTGTTGCGTTTAGCGGCAGAAATCTTAGACGCTTTGGAAGGTCGCGGCGCTGCAGTAAAAATGCGTGATGATATGCACAGAATGGCGAAAGCAAACCAAGCTTTTGCACATTATCGTTGGTAGAGAGAGGAATAGACTGTGGCACGAGTAGTACCAATTGAACGTTATAGAAACATAGGCATCATGGCTCATATCGATGCGGGTAAAACCACAACAACAGAGCGTGTGCTTTATTACACCGGTGTTTCCCACAAAATAGGGGAAGTACACGAAGGCGCTGCTGTGATGGATTGGATGGAGCAAGAACAAGAACGCGGAATTACAATTACATCCGCTGCGACAACTTGCTTCTGGTACGGGATGGATAAACAATTTCCGCAACATCGTATCAACATTATCGATACGCCCGGCCACGTGGATTTTACAATTGAAGTTGAACGTTCATTGCGTGTACTCGATGGCGCATGTGCTGTTCTTTGTGCAGTCGGCGGTGTTGAGCCCCAAACAGAAACCGTTTGGCGTCAGGCAAATCGTTATGGTGTGCCTCGTGTTGGTTTTGTGAATAAGATGGATCGTGCTGGTGCTAACTTCTTGCGTGTTGTAAACCAAGTGCGTACCCGGCTTTCTGCGAATCCTATACCTATTCAATTACCCATTGGTGCAGAAGAGAATTTTGAAGGCGTCGTTGACTTAGTGCGCATGAAAGCGATTTATTGGGATGATGCGACTTTAGGTATGACCTATGAAGCGCGTGACATTAGCCCTGATATGCTTGAAGAATGCAAAAAGTGGCGTGAAATAATGGTAGAAGCTGCTGCTGAATCTTCTGAAGAGTTAATGAATAAATACCTTGAAGAAGGTGATTTAAGCGTAGAAGAAATCAAGAAGGGATTACGCGCACGTACGATTAAAAATGAAATTATTCTAATGTTATGCGGTTCCGCCTTCAAAAATAAGGGCGTGCAAGCGATGTTGGATGCTGTTATTGAATACTTGCCATCACCTAAAGATGTTCCTGCTATTAAAGGACAATTAGATGATGCAGCAGCAACTCCTGCAGAAAGACATCCTGGTGATGATGAACCTTTTTCTGCATTAGCATTTAAAATTGCGACAGATCCATACGTTGGAACATTAACCTATTTTCGTGTGTATTCTGGTGTTTTACAATCGGGCGATACCGTTTATAACCCGATTAAAGATAAAGAAGAGCGCATTGGTCGTGTATTGCAGATGCATGCTAATACCCGTCAAGAAATTAAAGAAGTTCGTGCAGGTGATATCGCTGCTGCCGTAGGCTTAAAGAGAGTGACTACCGGTGATACGCTTTGCGCAACAGACAAGGTTATTATTTTAGAGAAAATGGTCTTCCCTGAACCTGTTATCGCAGTTGCAGTGGAACCTAAAACAAAAGCCGACCAGGAAAAGATGGGTATTGCATTAAGCAAGCTTGCTCAAGAAGATCCTTCTTTCCGAGTTCATACCGATGAAGAATCGGGTCAAACCATTATTGAAGGAATGGGTGAACTGCATCTTGAAATTATTGTAGATCGTATGAAGCGCGAATTTAGCGTTGATGCGAATGTCGGTAAGCCACAAGTCGCTTATAGAGAAACCATTCGTGGTTCAGTTGAACAAGAAGGTAAATACGTTAAGCAATCAGGTGGTCGTGGACAATATGGTCACGTTTGGGTTCGTATGGAGCCAAAAGAACCAGGTACAGGTTACGAGTTTGTTAATGCGATCGTTGGGGGTGTTATTCCTAAAGAATATATTCCTGCTGTCGATAAAGGTATTCAAGAACAGCTCGCTAATGGTGTTATTGCAGGCTTCCCTGTTGTAGACGTCAAAGTAACACTATTTGATGGTTCATACCACGATGTGGATTCAAACGAAATGGCATTTAAAATTGCCGGTTCTATGGCCTTCAAAGAAGGTGCTAAAAAAGCACGTCCTGTATTGCTTGAACCTATTATGAAAGTTGAAGTCATTACTCCAGAAGATTACATGGGTGATGTGATGGGTGACTTAAGCAGACGCAGAGGTGTGTTGCAAGGCATGGAAGACGGTCCTTCCGGTAAAATGATCCATGCTGAAGTGCCATTGGGAGAAATGTTTGGTTACGCAACAGACCTACGTTCTATGACGCAGGGTCGTGCAACGTACACCATGGAATTTACAAAATATAATGAAGCGCCTGCGAGTGTTGCAGAGCAAATTATTAATAAAACAACAGCCTGATAAGATATTAAAGATTAATTTATTTAAGGGGGAAACATGGCAAAAGCAGTATTCGCGCGAACAAAGCCACATTTAAACGTGGGCACGATT
>BMAG01000146.1 GCA_014132595.1 Gammaproteobacteria bacterium
TTCTAAGCAATGTTTGTTTCATTCCATGCATTTCCTGCACTCTAACTCCCGCACTTAAAATTCGTTTTCTATCTCAGCGGGAGAGGGGAATTTCTAAGCAATGTTTGTTCATTCAATGCATTCTCTGCACCCTAACCCCCGCACTCAAAATTCGTTTTCTAACTCATCCCCTAGAGCGGGAGAGGGAAGTTTCTCAGCAAGGCGATTGTCATGCCTCGCCGTTATGGTATAACCTTTGCAGCAATAACTGCCGTAGCAAATAGATCGATTTACCAGGGTTTGATGGAATGATGGTGATAAGAGATTTGAGGCCCAAGGCCTATAATCCTAAGGTCAAACGCACAAAGTGCGTTGACCTTAAGTTAGCATAAAAGATTAGGCAGTCGCCATTTCTTTTAATTTTCTGAGAGCTTTGATTTTTACCACTTTGTGAGCGGGTTTTGCTTTGAACATCATTTCTTCGCCAGTGAAGGGATTAATGCCTTTACGAGCAGGTTTTGCAGGCTTTTTCACAACGGCGATTTTCATCAAGCCAGGCATGGTGAATTTTCCTGGGCCGCGTGCTTTTACGTGCAATTCAATGATGGTGCCGAACGCATCTAAAACGCCAACCACATCTTTTTTATTGAGGCAGGTCATATCCATGATTGCCTTGATGATACCACCTTTAGTTAAAGGATCTTTAACAGAAGGCATTTTGGGTTTCATTTGCACTTTCTTAACAGTTTTCTTTCCTGATTTAACAGAAGCCTTTTTTGGAGCCATGTTTATTCCTCTTAAAGTCAAAATGATGCAATGCATACAATAGCATATCTTCATAATTATGCGAGTGTTTTATGTAAAAAAATGCTTGTTTTTTTGTGTAGTTAAAGACGGGAGAGGTTGAAAAGTGCTTATTTTTAAGCGAAATTGGAATTTGGTGATGAATTGGGGAGATAAAGATGTATATTTTAAAAGAGTTTTGCAGTGATGGTATTGCGCGTGAAGCAATCCATTTCGTACCGTAGTCATTGCTGCAAATGTTACATCATTCGTTGATACCCAAAGCACAGCTACTCTGGGTTTCTTCCTCCAGAGGGGGAAGGTCAGGAAGAGGGGATATTTAATACCCTTTCCTTTTCTTGCGATTTAGCTAAAAAAGGAAGTCATAAGATTTGCGCCGCTCCTATCACGGTAATGACTTCTAGGAGTAGTCAGAAAAAGACGCGCGCCGGCGCGGGCTCTTCACGTTTACGAAGAGGCGGTCTATATTTATTTTTAGGCAGCCAATCCCCCACCATTATTTCCCAGTAAAGTCATGAAAATAGCTCAAATAACGAGCGCATTTTTGTTGTTGTTTTTTATTGATAAGCTCTTGCTTGTTTTTGAGCATTACTATAGAATTCGACATCTTTTGATCTTGGGGTTGTTTTACATTTCGTAAATTGCTCCCATGGAGTAGGAGTCTAATGAAAACTTATAACGCTACAAATGAAACAGCGCAGCACGGTTGGTATGTTGTCGATGCTGCTGGTAAGACACTGGGCCGGTTAGTAAGCCGTATTGCAACTCGTTTGCGCGGTAAGCATAAACCTGAGTTTACACCGAATGTGGATACGGGTGATTTTATCATCGTGATTAATGCAAGTCAGATTCAAGTCACCGGTAAAAAAGCCACTGATAAGAAATATTATCGTCATTCCGGTTATCCAGGCGGTATTAAAGAAACTAACTTTGAAAAATTATTAGCCAAGAATCCGGAACGTGTGATTTCACTCGCTGTCAAAGGCATGTTACCTAAAAATGCTTTAGGCCGAGCAGTATATCGCAAGTTAAAGGTGTATGCAGGATCTGAACATCCTCATATGGCTCAACAACCTCAAGCACTCGATTTTGATACGGAATAAAACTATGGCAGCAAAGCAAGAAGTTTATTGTGGTACCGGTCGTCGCAAAACATCTACTGCGCGCGTTTATTTAAAAGCGGGCAAGGGAAACATTGTGATTAACCAAAGTACGCTCGATCAATATTTTGGTCGTAAAACAGCACGCATGATCGTGCGTCAGCCTCTGGTTGTAACAAACTTGCAAAACAAGTTTGATATCACGATCACTGTTGCAGGCGGCGGCATCAGCGGACAAGCTGGCGCGATCCGTCATGGTATTGCACGTGCATTACTGAAATATGATGAAGGCACCAACGATGACGGTGAAACAGGCGAAGGCGCTATGTCCTTACGCAAGATTTTACGCCAAGCTGGTTTCTTAACACGTGATGCAAGACAAGTCGAACGTAAGAAAGTCGGACGTCATAAAGCGCGTAAAGGTACACAGTACTCCAAACGTTAAGGTTTACCCCATGGCACATGTTCTTTGTGATGCCATCGGTATGACTTCAATAATTGGTGGGGGATCGTCTAGTGGTAGGACAACGGACTCTGACTCCGTTTACCTAGGTTCGAATCCTAGTCCCCCAGCCAGTCAGTGAATATTTCATTCTGCGTGTAGAGGGCGATTCTAACTATAGTATATAGAGGAGGAGGTGCTCGAATGGCAATTGTAGCGAATAGAAGATCAATCATGACACTTTATTCAGGTGCGACAGACATCTATAGTCATCGTGTCAGAATTGTGTTGGCTGAAAAAGGCGTTTCTGTTGATGTGATTAATACGGATGTGAGTGATAAAGATAAGCTAGAAGATTTGCTTGAGCTCAATCCTTATGGAACCGCACCCACCTTAGTTGACCGTGATTTGGTATTGTATGATGCCAACATCATTATGGAATATCTGGATGAGCGTTTCCCGCATCCTCCTTTAATGCCAGTATATCCCGTCGCTCGTGCGAAATCTCGTTTAATGATTTATCGCATCGATCGTGAGTGGGGTGATTTAGTTCGGAAAATTGAAACCGGCAAACCGGCTGAAGCAGCAGCTGCAGGCAAAGAGTTACGTAACTATATCATTAAATTGGCACCTGTATTTAATAGCGCAGCTTATTTTCTGAATGAAGATTTTTCATTAGTGGATTGTTGTATCGCGCCGATTTTATGGCGTTTACCCATGTGGGGCATTCCATTACCTCCGGAAGCAAAAGCCATTACAAAATATGCTGAACGTATTTTTGCGCGTGATTCCTTTCAAGCAAGTTTAACGGAAATGGAACAAGATTTAAGAAGGGTGGATAGAGAAGAAGTTGTTTAATCCGAAGAAGGAGTTTTTAAGTGTTATCTAATAAACCTTATTTAATTCGTGCATTCTATCAATGGATCGTTGATAGTGCTTGTACCCCTTATATTGTTGTTAATGCGAATTTCCCACGCTGCCGAGTTCCTCTTGAGCATGTTGAAAATGGCGAAATTACTTTAAATATTTCACCCATCGCTGTGCGTGATTTTAATTTAACAAATGCCATGATTGAGTTTAAAGCTTCGTTTTCAGGCGTGGTTCATTCTATTTCAGTCCCGACTAAAGCAGTCCTTGCGATTTATGCGAATGAAAATCAACAAGGGATGTTTTTTGATTATGAAGATATGGCCGATGATGAGGGAGAGGATGCATCTGATTTTTCGACGACACAACAAGGGAAGAATACAACTAATCAAAAGAGCCGCTCACATTTGAAGTTAGTTGAGTAGTGGTATTGATTAGCTCCATTCATTTATAAATAACCTAATAAAATTTCGTAGCGATGTTGCGTAATTCACGCTTTTCGTGCCCGTGCCCGCGTGTGTGCCCGCACCCGTCTTTTCTCTGCTACTTAAAACATCATTGCTACTTCGGGTTCCTTCCTCCGCAGGGGGAAGGATAGGAAGGGGGGATCTTTACTATCATTTTCTTTTTCTCGCGATTCAGCTAAAAAAAGAAGGGGATTTTTATATTCCCCCTTCCTGACCTTCCCTCTGCGGAGGAAGGGACCCGAAGTAGCAATGATGTTTTAAGTAGCAGAGAAAAGACGGGTGCGGGCACGCACGCGGGCACGGGCACGAAAAAGAAGTGAATTACGCAACAATGCAGTGACATTACTATGATTTAAGCTATTTTCTGCTAGGTCGCACATTCCCATAAGGTTCCATCTCATATAAAACTTCGCGTTGTAATTCTTCAATTCCATTTCTACGTTTTTTATGGATTGATCCTTTCTCCAGCATCAACGTTGCCTCGAAAAGTTTCTCGCTTAACGCTTCTAATAGTTGTTCTCTCAAAGGCGCTTTGGGAGGTTTGAAAAACAAGGATTCAATTTTGCGTATCAAATAAGAAGATTGTGTATATTTGTGTTTATCTAGGTTTTCGAATAACTCAAGCAGATGATCAATTTCTTTTAAAATCGCGGGACGAAAACGAAAGTTGACATGTGTCATTGCTTGAAATTCTTTTTTTGACATGATGGGCTTTACTGGATAATGATCAGTCATATTGTCATCGCTCATTATTGTTTATAGTGCCTGCTAATATGCAAATACGAAAATATCTTCACAACCCGCTGCACACCGCTGGTTTCTCTTGCTACATCCACGGCGATATCGGCTTGTTCTGGCTGCACGATACCCATTAAATAAACCGTTCCATTTTCAGTGACGACTTTTATTTGTGAGGGATCAGCCTCGTTAATGGCAATCAATTGCGATTTAATTTTACCTGTAATCCAAGCATCACTCGTACGAGTTAAAGCTGATGTCGGATTGGATATTTCCAAACAATTATAAATAGTCCTGCCATTCACAACTTTTCGAATAATTCGCTCAATTTCCACTTTTTGTCTTGCGTTTAAGACTTGCCCTGCAAGTAATACGGAATCATTGAAAGTCGCAATCGTAATATGCGTGTCTTTATAGATATTACCGTAAGTATCAATCGCATGATAGGCCTGCATGGTAGTATAATTATCATCGACATTTTTTTGAATGCTATGACGGTTATAGACAACTTGAGCGCCGGAGCTCACCGCTGTGCTGTAGACACAGGCGGTGAGGGTGGTGTTGAGTAATAGTAGTGTAACGAGTTTGGAAAGTTGAGATATCTTCTTTCGCCCATTTAATTTTATAAACATAAAATATCCTTTTATATGTTGTACAGCTCTTCGCCACCGTCAATGCAACCACCCGTCGTCATTGCGATCCATCACCGCCGTCATTGCCAACCCCCGCCGTCATTGCGATCC
>BMAG01000147.1 GCA_014132595.1 Gammaproteobacteria bacterium
TCATATATCTCCACTTTGAAAATAAATAAAGCTACTTTACTTCTCAAGCATATCTATGGATTTCAACCATTTATCAACCAATTCTGGCCAATGTGTTATTTGAAATTGAGTTCTACGTAACCCGAATGCATGACCACCCTTAGCATACAAATGCATTTCTACAGGGACACCGGCATTTTTAAGACCAATATAATACAGAAGAGAGTAATCAATGGTGTCTACTGGATCATCTTCAGCTTGTAATAAAAATGTAGGCGGAGCTTCTTTGGTAAAATGAATATTGGGATTTAAGGCAAATTCCTTTTTCTTCTTATCAAACTCGTTAATTTTCATATGTCCTGGATAAAGAGCAATCGCGAAATCAGGACGACAACTTTCTTTATCGGCAGCATCAACTGGAGAATAGGCACGTTTTTTAAAATGCGTACTAATATCAGCAACCATATATCCTCCTGCCGAAAACCCGATGACACCAATTTTGTTAGGATTAATATGCCATTTTGCCGCATTTGATCGGACAAGTCCTACTGTTCTTTGTGCATCCTCTAACGCAGTAGGCGCTTTGGGCTGAACATGGCATTTACAATCATCCTCCCAATGAGGACCTGAATTAGGAACACGGTATTTCAGCAATATACCCGTAATTCCTTTAGATGCTAGCCATTCACAAATCTCGGTACCTTCTAAATCAATTGCTAAACCATGGAAACCACCACCTGGGAACACAATCACGGCAGCGCCTGTATTTTTTGTTGTTGGAGAATAAATAGTTATTGTTGGTTGCGTTACATCTCCAATTCCGATCCACGGTTTTCCGGCAATAAGATTATTACTTATTTCCATTCCTTCTGGTTTTGTAACTGGTATCGCATCCGGCATTTTGCCTTCTGGCCATATTGGTATTTGTGTATGACCAGATCCAGGTTGCCAGCTTTCTGCATGTATATTTCCACTATTAAGCGCGAGCAACACTGAAAAAATGAATATCCAAAGTCTAATCATAAGGAAAGTACCATATTGTTTTTATATAAGATATACACGTCGAATTTTACTGATATGATAGAAAATACACCAGCGAAAAAACTATTAATTAGATATAGAAGAAGAGATGTAAGATAGCTGTAAATGTATATTATTCAGCCACATTATTGGCCGGTAACCTCGATTACCGGCCATGTTATTGTGCATACAATTACCATATAC